>NZ_CP019706.1:3028550-3634260 GCF_002101395.1 Pantoea alhagi
TGAAGTGGTTCACAAAAAGCGCGGTTTTGTTTTCATGCAAAACGTCTCTCGCCGCGTTTCTGGCTTTATCGATTGCGCTTCTCCTTAACTTTGAAAAACCTGCCTGGGCAGTCACAACGGTTTTTGTTACTTCGCAGTTATATGCCGCTTCCACACTGTCAAAATCGGTGTTTCGCCTGTTGGGAACGCTGCTTGGCGGTTTCTTTATTTTATTGATTTATCCCGAAACGGTGCAGTCACCGCTGTTTTTCAGCTTTAGCGTCTCGTTATGGGTGTCAGTTTGTCTCTATCTGTCGCTGAAAGAGCGTACGCCTAAAAGCTATATTTTTATGCTGGCCGGATACAGCGCAGCTATCATGGGATTCCCTGATGTCAGCTCGCCTTATGCCATTACCGGGACGGTGATTTCGCGCCTTGAAGAGATTACATTGGGTATCGTCTGTAGCTCGCTGATTCACCGACTGATACTGCCTGTTCCCATGCATCATCTGTTAAGCCAGAGCGTAAACAACTGGTATAAAACGGCACAGAAACTCTGTAATGATTTAATTACCCATACCTCAGGACGCCGTTCGCCTGAACGGGAAGATATCCTGATTGGCATGGCGAACTATCCACTAAATGTTGAAACGCTTCTTACCCACTGTATCTATGACGGCGAGGCCGCGCGCAACGTGATCAGGCTGGTCAGCGTACAGTACAAGCATTTAACCTGGCTGTTGCCAACGCTGACCGCGATTGAAACCCGGCTCACGCTGCTGGCCGAACTGAAAATCCCGTTTCCGCCGTGCGTGACGCATGTTTTTCAACATTTCCTCTTATGGCTGAATTTTGACGTTTCCCGCAATACGGTCTTGATGCAGTATCGGCTCACGGAATGCCAGTCTTCTCTTCAACAGGCGTGGCGCGAAGGAAACATCAGCACGGAGGAGGTTTTACTTTTCACTGGACTACTGGAGCGGCTGGGGAATTTTGTCCGTATTGACGACGCCTGGCATAATGTGACCGCCCGTGCAGCGGATCTCTACAGCAGCAGCGATGCCGTTTTGTCTAAGAGCAGCGCGAATATGCGGCATACCGACCAGGGTCTGTTGCTGCTTTCGGCCGTCACCGCATTTATGGCGACCTTCCTTTCCTCGCTGTTCTGGATAGGCAGCGGCTGGGCTGACGGAGCGAATGCGCCGCTGATGGCAGCAATCACCAGCTCTTTTTTTGCCAGCATCGATTCTCCGGTCACGCCCATGCGGCTGTTTATTAAAGGGGTGGTGATTGCGCTGCTGATCAGCCTGTTTTATATCGCGGTGCTGATACCGCAGGCCAATACGCTACAGGCGCTGATCATCTGCCTGTTTCCCGGGTTGTTCGTGCTGGGTCTGGTACTGGCGCGGCCTGCTACCAATTTGATAGGGCTGAGCGTGGCCATTCAGCTGCCCGGCTTTATTGGGCTTAGCCATCACTATGTACCCAATTTGATTGTGACGCTGAATGCCGGTATTTCTACTCTGACCGGCATCATCATTGCCGTGGCGCTTTGCGCCATTATCAGAAACAGGCGGCCTTCCTGGATTGCCCGCCGCGCGTTTTCCATGGGAATAAGAGATCTGCTGGGGTTCATTAAGGCGGTGGAAAGGAACTCTTCTTCTCTGCTGATGCGTCAGCATTTTATTATCCGCATGCTCGACCGGGTCAATATCATTCTGCCGCGCAAACGGCTCGATCCGGATGCTGAGCTGAGTGCGGCGGGCGATCTGATCGCTGAAACCTGGATTGGCGCTAACTGCTATGACTTTTACGCGCGTTATCACACGGAGCTGCAACAGCATCAGATTGACAGCGGCCAGATGTTTCACGAGCTGAGCCTCTATCTGCGGCGCAAAATGAAGGTGTTACAGACCCAGCCGCATCAGGATTTACTGGATGAACTGAATCAGTTACTGAAAAAGCTGGAGACGCTTTCGCTTACCTGCCCGGCTACCTTTGCGGCCATGGTGCACTTGTTCAATATCCGCGTCTCGCTTTATCCGCAGCAGCGCTGGCTCTGAGTTTCATTCGCTGCCCGTCAGCAAGGCAATGTTATAAGAGGCGACAGAGAAGCCGCTACTTCTTCTGTCGTTTTTGCTCCAGCTCCAGCAGCTGTTCCGGCGTCACCGCCGGATAGCTCTGCGCATCCTGTGGCACTTCATGCACTGCCGGGATTGAGACCAGCGGGCCAAGGAAACGCGGCTCCCGCTTCATAATATAAAGATCGGCCAGCGCGCCAAGGCGGGCGGCCACTTCACGCACACGAACCGTTAACATATTTTTCGGCGAGGGCACCGCGTAGCACTGCGCCTGGATGCCCATATGCAGCGCGATAAACAGCGCGCGTTCGCAGTGGAAGCGCTGGGTAATAATAATAAAATCGTTGGTATCAAACACTTTGCGGGTGCGCACAATCGAATCGAGAGTACGAAATCCGGCATAATCCAGTACGATATCGCCAGGATTGACGCCAGCGGCGATCAGATCGCGACGCATGGTCATCGGCTCGTTGTAGCTCTGCTGCGCATTATCGCCGCTAAGCAGCAGATAGTTAACTTTGCCGCTGTTATAGGCATTGATTGCGCCCCGGATGCGGTAGTAGTAGTACTGATTCTGTACGCCGGTACGATAATATTTGGCGGTGCCCAGCACCACGCCCACCTGACGATGCGGCAACGAAGTCAGATCTTCATAAATCCACGGGGCCGTTTTCCATGCAATCCAGCGATCGAGGCCGAGCGCGGTCAGGATCATCAACAGCAGGATGATAATCAGACCATATGTCATGCGTTTCAACATGTTCGGCATTGCTCAGGATGGGGCGGAAAGAATGTCTCAAGGCTACTTGAGGCGTTAACATGAAGCAAGCGCGCGCCGGTCGGGCGCGGCTTTTTTAAACAATCTCCGCCGTTACACGGGCGGTGAGGGCGTCGCTTAAATCGAGGTGCGACGGTAGTTACGATACTGCGGCATCCAGAAATTATTGGCAATCGCCCGGGAAAGCACATCTTCCGAGGTGACAACCGCCACGCCCGCCAGCTGCGCCGCCTTGCCCACCGCCATCGCGATCACTTTTGATACGCCCTGAATATCTTTGATTTCCGGCAGCACCGGCCCTTCGCCTTCATTTACCAGCGGCGAGCAGTCTGCCAGCGCGCGGCTGGCCGCCATCAGCATGCTGTCGGTTACGCGCGTTGCGCCGGAGGCGATCACGCCCAGACCTATGCCCGGAAAAATATAGGAGTTATTGCACTGGGCAATAGGATAGGTTTTGCCCTGCCAGGTTACCGGCGCAAACGGACTGCCGGTCGCAACCAGCGCCGCGCCATCGGTCCAGCTGAGCAGGTCGGCTGGCGTGGCTTCTACCCGGGAGGTTGGGTTAGAAAGCGGCATCACGATCGGACGCGCGCAATGTTTATGCATCTCGCGGATAATTTCTTCGCTGAACAGACCCGGCTGGCCCGATACGCCAATCAAAATATCGGGTTTGGCATTGCGCACCACATCCATCAGCGAGATGGCGTCGCTGGGCAGATTCCAGTCGTTAAGGTTTTCGCTTTTCTGTACCAGCTTGCTCTGGAAGCTGAGCAGGTTAGGCAGCTTATCGGTCAGCAGACCAAAGCGGTCCACCATAAAGACTTTGGCGCGCGCTTCTTCATCGCTCAAACCTTCCGATTTCATCTGGGCGATAATCTGTTCGGCGATGCCGCAACCTGCGGAACCCGCGCCGAGGAATACCACGTTTTGATCGCGCAGGCGATTGCCTGCGGCACGGCTGGCGGCGATCAGTGTGCCAAGCGTTACTGCGGCGGTGCCCTGAATATCATCGTTGAAACAGCAAAGCTGATCGCGATAGCGCTCCAGCAATGGCATCGCGTTCTTCTGGGCGAAATCTTCAAACTGCAGCAGCACGTTCGGCCAGCGGCTGCGCACCGCCTGAATAAACTCATCGACAAAGCGGTCATACTCTTCGCCAGTAATACGCGGATGACGCCAGCCCATATAGAGCGGATCGTTCAGCAACTGCTGATTATTGGTGCCGACATCCAGCACCACCGGCAGGGTGTAAGCCGGACTGATGCCGCCGCAGGCGGTATAGAGCGACAGTTTACCGATCGGAATGCCCATGCCGCCGATGCCCTGATCGCCAAGGCCGAGAATACGTTCGCCGTCGGTGACCACGATCACCTTCACATTCTGTTTGGTGGCGTTCTGCAGCATATCTTCAATGCTGGCGCGATTGGGGTAGGAGATAAACAGCCCGCGTGCGCGACGGTAGATCTCGGAGAAATGCTCGCAGGCAGCCCCTACCGTCGGGGTATAAATAATCGGCATCATCTCTTCCAGATGATTGTCGAGCAGGCGATAGAACAGCGTTTCGTTAGTGTCCTGAATGTTGCGCAGGTAGACGTGCTTATCGTTATTGTTTTTAAAATCCTGAAACTGACGCCAGGCACGCTCCGCCTGTTCCTCAATGGTTTCCACTGTTTCCGGCAGCAGGCCGTTAAGGTTAAAGTCGTTACGCTCTTCAATAGTAAAGGCGCTGCCTTTGTTGAGGAGTGGAAATTCCAGCAGAATGGGACCAGCGTAGGGAATATAAAGCGGACGTTTACTCTCGTAATCGAGTTCCATGCAGTGTTTGCTCCGGTTACAGGCACGTTCTCTTTGGGGAAGTGGCCCGTGTTTTATCACGATAAGGGGTGCCACGATCCTAAGAAAATTCTCGCAGAAGTACAGCTTTTGTTAACTTTCGATAACAAAAGCTGACACTTTGCGCCAGGCGTTACGCTTTTTTTAGCGTAACGGTATGAAGCGTACCGCAGCCCAGCGCCTGAAGGGTGGCGGCGGTCGCAGGCTGCTGCTGCAATTGCGCATCGGGCAATTCTGCCAGTACGGCGCGGGCGATCTGCTGGCAGCTTTCGCCATGCATGTTCAGCAGGATCAGCGCCGCCTGTAGCGGAGGCAGGCTGGGGTTAAAGGCCGCATTTTCAATATATCCGCCGTGATAAATTGCGCCGCTGGCGCTTTCCAGCGCAATGCCGCTATGCGCCTGGCTGTAGGGAGCATGGCTGCGGTTGGCCGCCGCGATAGCCGCCTGAGCCAGCGCATCTCCTGTGGGCGCATAGCCGTGATCAACCTCATCCATTACCAGGGTGGAAATATGCAGGTCTCGTGGGCCAAAAGAGTCCGGCAGATAGTCGCCCAGCGTTGCCACCGGGCGGCCAGGTAAACTGATACGCAGCGCCGTGCCGCTGTTCAGTTCGTTCATAAACTGGCGGCAGTGACCGCAGGGCGTGTAGTTGACCGTAATGGTTTGCAGGCCGCTTTCGCCACGTAGCCAGGCGTGGGTCACCGCGCTCTGCTCCGCATGCACGGTCTGCTGCATGGTAGCACCGGTAAATTCCATATTGGCACCGAAATACCAGTGCCCGCTGTTGCCGCGCGCAACGGCACCAACATTAAAGCGCGACAGCGGCGTAACGGCGCAGGCAGCAGCCAGCGGCAGCAGCGCCAGTGCTAAAGCGTCTGCATCCATGCCGCTCTGCTGGCATAAAGAATCGACCTGGTCGGGTGTTAAAAAGGCGGCAAAATCTTCAGCGTCAAGGATGGGAAGAAGGGCGGTCTGAAGTTCAGCCGCTAAGTCGGCAAAGGCCGGACGAAAACGTGGATGCATTGCATGCCTCTTATAAAAGGGATATCCCAAAATTGTAAAGCACCGACAACGGGTTATATGTGATCTGTGTCGCTACGGCAATGCAATGTATGAAATGAAATTACAATTTGCGCGATCTCTCGCAACTTTTAGCCAAAAAGGGCGAGCAACACAGGAAAAAGAAACGGTGCCAGCAACGAGGTAATGATGCCGCAGATCACCAGCGCCAGCGAACTGAATGCCCCTTCCTGATAGTCCATTTCGGCGCAGCGTGCCGTGCCAAGCGCATGCGACGCGTTGCCGATTGCCAGTCCGCGTGAGGCTTTGGTTTTAATTCGCATCAGGTTAAGCAGCATGTGACCAAATACCGCGCCCAGTACGCCCGCAATCAGCACACAGATAGCGCTAATCGCCGGAATGCCATGCAGTGAGGCGGAAACTGCCATCGCAATCGGCGTGGTGACCGATTTCGGCATAATGGTGGCGGCAATTTCCGGCGTTGCGCCAAGCCACAGGGCGATAGCGGTGCCGGAGACCATGGCGGTAATGCTGCCAATAAAACAGACGCCGATAATCGATTTCCAGCGGGCGCGAATTTGATGGATTTGCTCATAGAGCGGCAGGGCCAGCGCGACCACGGAAGGCTGTAACAGACTATTCAGGATCTCGCTGCCCTGGAAGTAGCGCGCGTAGGGCATATTGATCAGCAACAGCAGGGGAATGATCACCGCCATTGAGATCAGCAGCGGATTAAACAGGGAAATTTTTACCCGCGCCGCCAGCCAGCGGGCAGAAAAAAACACCGCCAGCGTCAGCGGCAGCGACCACCACATATCACTCATTTTTATTTTCCCCCACGATGGGCTTGCTGTGCAGGCGATGCGAGCTGTAGCCGACGACCATTAATACCAGCAGGGTGCTGAGCACACAGGAAACCATAATCGGGCCGAACTGGGCGGTGAGGATATCGGTGTAGTTCATCACGCCGACGCTGATCGGTACAAACAGCAGCGCCATGTAACGGATGATCAGATAACAGCCAGGTTTCACCCATTTTACCGGGACGATCTGAAATCCCAGCAGTAAAAAGAGGATCAGCATGCCGATGATACTGCCGGGGATCACGATAGGCAGCAGGGATGAAATACCGATACCGGCATAGAGACAGAGATAAATAATGATGAAGGCGCGCAGATAGCGCCAGCAGGCAGACAGCACAACTGACATGGCAGACTCCTGTGGTTAGCGCTGATAATCATACGCTGAAACCCCTTTTCGTGCTACCGGTCACGTTTATCTGTAAGAGCGATCAAGGAGTAAAGCGGCCTGCGGCATAACATCCGCAGGCCAGGCTGTCAGGGGGCGTCTTTACCATTGGCCGGAGCGCCCGGCGCAGGCACCGGAGCCGGTTTTAACGCTCCCCATCACGGATTATTTATTTTACCGGCATGCCGGGCTGAGCGCCCTCCGCGCCGAGAATAAACAGATCTTTACCACCCGGACCAGCCGACAGCACCATGCCTTCCGATACGCCAAAGCGCATTTTACGCGGTGCCAGGTTAGCCACGATAATGGTATGACGCCCCACCAGCACCGACGGATCCGGGTAAGCGGCGCGAATACCGGAGAAGATCTGGCGCGTTTCACCACCCACATCCAGTTCCAGACGCAGCAGCTTATCGGAACCTTCAACCAGCTCGGCGGTTTTAATCAATGCCACGCGCATATCCACTTTGGCAAAATCGTCGATGGTAATGGTGTCAGCGATGGGATCGTCTGCCAGCGGGCCGGAGACCGTCGGTTTTGCGGCGGCAGCGGCATCTTCTTTCGATGCTTCGATCAGGGCGTTTACCTTCGGCATTTCGATACGGCTGTAAAGGGCTTTAAACGTGGCGACTTCATGATCCAGCAGCGGCGTAGCGATTGCATCCCACTGCAGTTCAGTTTTCAGGAAGCCTTCCGCGCGCTCACTTAACGATGGCAGTACCGGCTTCAGCCAGGTCATCAGCACGCGGAACAGGTTAATGCCCATGGTGCAGATCGCCTGCAGATCGGCATCGCGGCCTTCCTGCTTCGCCACCACCCACGGGGCCTGTTCATCAACATAGCGGTTAGCCACGTCCGCCAGCGCCATGATTTCACGGATCGCACGACCATATTCGCGGCTGAGCCAGGCATCGCCAATGCTGTCAGCGGCATCGGTAAAGGTCTTATACAGCGCCGGATCGGCCAGGTGGTCTGCCAGCTTGCCGCCGAAACGTTTGGCAATAAAGCCGGCGTTGCGTGAAGCCAGGTTAACCACTTTATTGACGATATCGGCATTAACGCGCTGGACGAAATCCTCCAGGTTAAGGTCAATATCATCGATGCGTGAAGAGAGCTTGGCCGCATAGTAATAGCGCAGGCTGTCAGCATCCAGATGCTCAAGCCAGGTGCTGGCCTTGATAAAGGTGCCACGCGATTTAGACATCTTGGCGCCGTTTACCGTCACGTAGCCATGAACAAACAGGTTGTTCGGCTTACGGAAATTGCTGCCTTCCAGCATGGCTGGCCAGAACAGGCTGTGGAAGTAAACAATATCCTTACCGATAAAGTGATACAGCTCGGTAGTGGAGTCTTTCTGCCAGTATTCGTCAAAGTTCAGATCGCCGCGCTTATCGCACAGGTTTTTGAACGAGCCCATATAGCCGATCGGCGCATCCAGCCAGACATAAAAATATTTACCCGGCGCGCCCGGGATCTCAAAGCCGAAATAGGGCGCATCGCGGGAGATATCCCACTGTTGCAGACCCGATTCAAACCACTCCTGCATTTTATTTGCTACCTGCTCCTGCAATGCGCCGGAGCGAGTCCAGGCCTGCAGCATTTCGCTGAAGGAGGGCAGGTCGAAGAAGAAATGCTCAGAATCACGCATCACCGGCGTCGCGCCGGAAACCACCGATTTCGGATCGATCAGCTCGGTCGGGCTATAGGTTGCGCCGCACACTTCGCAGTTATCACCATACTGGTCGGCCGATTTACATTTCGGGCAGGTGCCTTTTACAAAGCGATCCGGCAGAAACATGCCTTTTTCCGGATCGAATAACTGCGAAATAGTACGATTTTTAATAAACCCGTTCTCTTTCAGACGGGTATAAATCAGCTCCGACAGCTCGCGGTTCTCATCGCTGTGCGTGGAGTGATAGTTGTCGTAGCTGATGTTAAAGCCAGCGAAATCTTTCTGATGCGCCTGACTCATCTCAGCAATCATCTGCTCAGGCGTAATTCCCATCTGCTGTGCTTTCAGCATAATCGGGGTGCCGTGCGCGTCGTCGGCACAAATGAACCAAACCTGATTGCCGCGCATTCGCTGGTAACGGACCCAAATATCAGCCTGAATGTGCTCCAGCATATGGCCGAGATGGATAGGGCCATTAGCGTACGGCAGAGCGCACGTTACCATTATTTTTTTCGCGACTTGAGTCATAGCGGGACTTATTTCTTCTGGTTAAAAAGGGCTTTAGATGGTAACCGAAAGCCCGACCTGACGTAAACAAAGGGATTTCGCGCGTTGTCAGGCAAATACGATTTGTACGGGCTTCTGGTATGCTTAGAAACATCAACTTATGCCCGGAAAACGCTGGTTGTCGAAACAGGCGACAAGCCCGGACATAAAACAACCCGAACACAAGGAGAAGGGATGAGTTCACACTCCCAGGGGGCCTTAGCGCCCGACACGCTGCGCGCCATGACCGCAGGCGTATTAAAAACTTTTACCCATCCGACGCTGAAGCATAACCTCACCGCGCTGAAAGCGCTGAACCATGTCGCGTTGATGGACAACAAGCTGCATATTGAAATCAAAATGCCCTTTGCCTGGGGCAGCGGTTTTGAAGCGTTACAGGAGCAAACCAGCGCCGATCTGCTGCGTATTACCGGCGCGCAGGCGATCGACTGGCGTTTGAGCCATGATATCGCCACGCTGAAGCGGGTAAAAAACCAGCCGGGCGTTAATGGTGTGAAGAATATAATTGCCATTAGCTCAGGTAAAGGCGGCGTGGGGAAATCCAGCACCGCAGTAAATATGGCGCTGGCGCTGGCGGCGGAAGGCGCACGCGTCGGTCTTCTGGATGCTGATATTTACGGCCCCTCGGTACCGACCATGCTGGGCACCGAAGATCAGCGTCCTTCTTCACCGGACGGCAAGCATATGGCGCCGATTATGGTGCATGGCCTGGCCACCAACTCAATCGGCTATCTGATTACCGAAGATAATGCGATGGTATGGCGCGGACCGATGGCCAGCAAAGCGCTGATGCAGCTGCTTAATGAAACCCTGTGGCCAGAGCTGGATTACCTTGTGCTGGATATGCCGCCGGGCACTGGCGATATTCAACTGACGCTGGCGCAAAACGTGCCGGTGACCGGCGCAGTAGTGGTAACGACGCCGCAGGATGTGGCGTTGATCGATGCCCGCAAAGGGATTGTGATGTTTGAAAAGGTTGACGTGCCGGTGCTGGGCGTAGTGGAAAATATGAGCATGCATATTTGCAGTAACTGCGGCCATCATGAAGCGATTTTCGGCAGCGGCGGGGCAGAGATGCTGGCGGAAAAATATCATACCCGCCTGCTGGGCCAGCTGCCGCTGCATATTACGCTGCGTGAAGATCTTGATGCCGGTCAGCCCACGGTGATCCGCCGTCCGGAGAGTGAATTTGCCGGGATCTATCGTCAACTGGCGGGCGCGGTGGCGGCTGAGCTTTACTGGCAGGGAGAGGTTATCCCTGGCGACATCGCTTTCCGCGCCCTGTAACCGTTACAGCGCCTGGAGATAGAGTTCCCGTACCTGCTCACGCGTGGCGGGGCGGGGATTCGCGGGCGCGCAGGGATCGGCCAGCGCTTTATCCAGCCAGCCTTCAATATCGTTTTCATTAATGCCCAACTGGCGGAAGCCGGAAGGGATGCCAACCTGTGCCGCCAGCTGGCGCAACGCCTGAATCGCGGCATGGCTGGCAGCCTCATCGTCCATAGCGGACGTATCGACCCCCAGCGCAACGGCAATACGGGCGAAATGAGCCACGCTGGCGGAGCGGTTAAAGGCCGCCACTACCGGCAGCAAAATTGCGTTACAGACGCCATGCGGAAGATTGTGAGTCGCGCCCGGCTGATGGGCCAGCGCATGCACCAGACCCAGTCCCGCGCTGTTAAAAGCCATGCCCGCCAGATACTGCGCGCAGGCCATCATTTCGCGCGCCTCGCGATTCTGTCCCTCCTCAACCGCGATCGGCAGCCAGCGGTGGATAAGAGCAATCGCTTCCAGCGCAGAAGGATCGGTGAGAACATGCGCACCCAGCGAAACATAGGCTTCCAGCGCGTGCGTCAGCGCATCCATACCGGTTGCAGCGGTGACATCGGGCGGAATGCCCAGCATCACCGCCGGATCGTCAACGGCAATATCAGGGATCAGGTGACTATCGATAATAACCTGCTTAATTTGACGATCGCTGTCGGTGATCACCGCATTGCTGGTGGCTTCGGCGGCGGTGCCGGCGGTGGTATTAATCGCCACCAACGGCACGCCGGGCTGACGCACTTTGCCGACGCCCGCGTAATCCATCGCGCGGCCCGGATTGGCGGTGAGAATTTTAATGGCTTTAGCGGTATCAATTGGGCTGCCGCCGCCAAAGGCGATCAGAAAATCGCACTGCTGCTCACGAAAGGCGGCAATACCGGCCTGCACCTGTTGTTCTGTGGGATTGGGCGCGACGCCGGTAAACAGGGCATAAGGAATCGCCTGTTGATCCAGGCTTTCGGTCAGGCTGCGGGTTAAACCCAGCTGCGCCAACTGCGCGTCGGTCACAATCAGCGCCTTGCCCCAGTTTTTCTGCGTCAGCAGGCGCGCCATATCGGCAATCGCTTCATAGCCATGCAGGCTGATGCCCGGTAATGCCAGTTGAAAACTCATGTTTATCTCCATCAAGGTCTAAAACCTGCCTGCGCCGGAACCCGCAGCGCAATCGGCAGCCTGAAAATGCGTCATTCGATTGATAGAGGTAAAACTAACGGAGCAAGTCCGGGGAAACCTTTCCGTTACGGTCACCCGTACAGGCAAGCTGGCACTGGCAGTAAGGAACGCGCCTGACAGCTCACGTTTTTGCTGTGTTAAGTGAAATAGTTAAATATTATCAGTAAGTTAACTATTGCTGCACGTAGCGTAGCGTCGTCGTTTTCGGATAATGCATCAGCAGGTAGCGTCCCTGTTCACTTTCGCCTTCCGAAATGATTTCCCAGCCATGATGCAGATAAAATTGCTGGGCAGATTTATTCGCCAGCAGGCACTTCAGTGCGCCGGTAGAGGTAAAGCGTGCCTGAATCGCCAGGAGCAGCGCACTGCCGACGCCACGCCCCTGATACTGTGGATCGATAAACAGGCTATGCAGAAAATTGTCATTTTCCAGCCAGGCGGCAAAACCCAGCCGGTGCCCTTCCTCTTCGGCAACCAGCACCTTTTCGCCTAACACCACCCGGTCAAAATCTTCCAGTTGCCAGCCGTCGGGATCAAGCCATGTCCAGCTTGCCTTACGCGAGGCCAGAAATAGCGTGCGTAAAAAAGGGCGGTCGGCTTCAGTAAATGGACGGATATGCATGCGTACTCCTTATGCTCAGCGCGGAATCAACAGATGTTAATAAAATTAGCATGATTAACGGTAAGCGGGCGAAAAGGCAGGAACGGGCAAGAAGATGGAGCAGAGCCGCCCCGGCGTTGGGGTAGCTCTGTAGCTGGCGATCAGACCACGCCGGACGGCATGGCGTGCGCCATGTTGGGAGGTGCATCGCCCTGATACTTCTCAATCTCCAGTTGTGCCATATGGCCACAGTTGCCCTGCGCCAGCATGGAGGTGCCGATATCAACGGTGAGGCAGTTTACGTTGCCGTTGCGGCATAGCGTACCGGGCTGGGTGGGATCGGCGGGATCGTACCAGGCACCTTCGCTGATCCGTACCACGCCGGGACGAATGTCCTCTGTAACCAGCGCGCCGACCAGGATCTGTCCGCGCGAATTAAAGGCGCGCACCAGATCGCCGCTGCGAATCCCGCGTCGGGCGGCATCCTGCGGATTGATCAGGATTTCCTCACGATTAGCGACCGCGTGCTTCGCGCGCAGCGGGGTATTATCCAGCTGTGAGTGTAGCCGCAGAGCAGGATGGGCAGTATTAAGCGACAGCGGCCAGCGTTCAGCCAGCGGGCTACCGTGCCACTCCTGCGGCGGCAGCCAGCCCGGCAGCCCCGGACAATCGGGGTACTGCATCGCGGCGATACGCTGCGAGAAGATTTCAATCTTGCCGGAAGGCGTACCCAGCGGATTAAGCAGCGGGTCGGCGCGGAAATCGGCGAAGCGTACCCACTGTTTGTTAGCCTCAGGAACAGGAAAACGGATGTAGCTGTTTGACTGCCAGAACATATCAAAAGGCGGCAGCGCCACGCCTGCGGTACGCGCCTGGCCTTTCATATTATCGTACATCGATTTCAGCCACAGCATCTCGTCCCGGCCTTCGGTAAAGGCCTGCTCCACGCCGAGGCGCGCCGCGATTGCCCGAAATATATCGAAGTCATTGCGAGCCTGATGCTGTGGCGCAACGCACTGGCGCATCGGGAAAACGTACAGCCGGGAGTAGTCGCCGCCCATGTCGAGATCGTTGCGTTCATAGCTGGTGGTGCAGGGCAACACAATATCCGCGTGCGTGGCGGTCGCGGTCCAGTAAGGCTCCTGCACCACAATGGTTTCCGGCCGCCGCCACGCCTGCAGCAGATTATTGGTATCCTGGTGATGATGAAAAGGATTGCCGCCCGCAACATAGACCATTTTTACATCCGGATACGTTATCTGACGTCCGTTAAAATCAATCGTCTTGCCGGGGTTTGCCAGACAGTCGGCGATGCGCGCCACCGGAATCGGTGCGGGGGCGTTTTGGGGTGCTTCACCTGCGCTGATGCCGGAAATAATACCGCCGCGCGCCGTGGGGCTGCCGCCGGAAGAGTAGTGATAGCTAAAGCCGAAGCCGCCGCCGGGCAGGCCAATCTGACCCAGCATCGCAGCCAGAGTAACCAGCAGCCAGTGCGGCTGTTCGCCGTGGTGCTGACGCTGAATGCCCCAGCCAGCCATGATCATGGTGCGCTTTTGGGCCATATCACGCGCCAGCTGGCGGATGGTTTCTGCTTCAACGCCGCAAATTGCGCTGGCCCATTGCGCATTTTTCACCACACCGTCATCTTCGCCCAGCAGGCTGGCGCGGAAGCGATCGAATCCCACGGTGTAACGCTTCAGGAAGGCCTCATCATGCAGCTGTTCGCTGAGCAAAGTATGGGCAATGCCCAGCATCATTGCGCTATCGGTATAGGCATGCGGCGCGATCCACTCGGCATTCAGCGCTTTTGCCCCCGGCTGGCGAATCGGGTCGATAGCGATTGTCCTGACGCCCTTTTCCGCCAGTTGGGCAAAGCCCTCCAGACCCACATGGTCCGGCACGTTCCAGCTGTTTTTCAGCGTGGTTTGAGGATTACAGCCCCACAAAATCACCAGCTCGCTATGCTCCAGCACGTTGGGCCAGCTGGTTTGCTGCTCGTAAACCTCCATAGAGCCGACCACGTGCGACATAATTACCTGGGCTGCGCCGGTGGAATAGTCGCCGCTGTAGCTGAGAAAGCCGCCGCACAGGTTCATTAAACGCTGTAGCAGGGCGCGGCAGTTGTGCAGCATACCGGTGCTTTTCCAGCCGTAAGAGCCAGCGTAAATAGCGGAAGGGCCGTAATCCTGCTGCAGTCGCTTAATTTCCGTGCTCACCAGCGCGATCGCCTTGTCCCAGCTGACTGCAACCCACTCATCGCGTCCGCGTCGTTCAGCATGGCTGCCAGGCCCGTTTTCCAGCCAGCTTTTACGCACCATTGGTGTTTTGATGCGGTTAGGCGCGTAAACCTGCCAGGGCGCCATCGCTATCAGCTCATTTGGCGCCGGATCGTCCGAAACCGGCTGTACGCCAACCATTCGCTCATTTTCGATAATTGCTTCGAAAGCGCCCCAGTGCGCGGCGGTAAGGATGCCTTTTTGCGCCGGACGCAAGGCGGTAAACTGTGGCAGTGCCTGACCAATCGCTTTAGCCAGTGCGGTTTTACTGTAACCGAAATGCAGTGCGCTGGTGGCCAGCAGGCCGCTGCCCGCCTGTAAAAAGCGTCGGCGTGACCAGCCGGAGGTGAGATTTTTTTTCATTTTTCACGTCCCTCTCTGTTGTTCATATCGCTGGCGTGCTTCTGCGCATACTGGGTCAGCAGGCGCAGCTGTTCCTGATCCAGCGAGGTGCGCGGTGCCATGCCTTTCATCACGCCAATCCATTGATTCGCGTTGTAGTGATCCAACGCGGTCAGACCGTGGCAGCCGGTACAGTTGGCTGACATCAGTCCGGCGGCGTACTGCCAGATTTTCTGCTGGTCATCAATCAGGGCTTTTTGCGGCAGCCAGAAGGTAAGCGAGACCTGATCCCACTGCTGGCCGGTTTCGCTGTCGGTCTGTGTGTTCAGCACAACCACCTGTGCGGCGGCATGTTCATCCAGCACCGCGCTCATAATGCGTTTTCCCGGCGCGGCATAGATGGCACCGGGCACATCCTGTTGCTGCCAGCCGTTAAGGCGCGCCTGCAGCTGTTCGCCGTTGCGTTCTACCACAGTGATTTCGCTGGAAGGGAACAGGGTGCCGTCAGTCTGGTCAGATTCAGGATCGAGACGGAACGGCTGCGTGGCGACGGCATAGAGGCGGGTCGCCTGAACCGGGGTATGGGCGGCGGCGTTCAGCAGCTGCGTGGCACCGCTGGCATTGCTGGCACTCATGTCCGGCAGAATATGCGCGACGCCGCGATGGCAGTCGATACAGGTTTGACCGTCACGGATGGCGACGGGATGCGCTTTACGCGCTTCCGGGCGCTGAGCCAGCACATCCATCGCATCAAAGCTGTGACAGCTACGGCAGGTTGCTGAGTCGTTGGCCTTCATGGTTTTCCAGACCGATTCCGCCATCGTGAGTTTATGGGCGTTATATTTCTCCTCACTATCGATCTTGCCGCTGATCTCGCCGACCACATCCTTTAACGCCCCCATTTTTGTCAGCATATAATCCACCGGCTGAGGCGGAACATGGCAATCAGCGCACCCGGCGCGGATGCCCGCCGGGTTTTGAAAATGAATGCTGCCCTGATATTCCGCCAGCGGACGCTGCATGCTGTGGCATGAAACGCAAAACTCGCTGTCGCTGGTTTTATGCATTATCGTGACGCTGCCGGCTAATACCGCAACGCCCACTATCGCCCCCAGCAGTAACAGCCCCATAATTCGCCAGCTTTTAAGCCATGCGAAGCGTAAAAAGCGCTTGTTCCTCGCCATCTAACCTCCTGGTTTATAATTATTTATTTAATGAACGTCGCGTCCGTTAAAAAAAACACACCTGTATACCTCTATATGGGTAGCTGCAGGTTGTGCAGTATCAAAAAAGGGTGGCTTCAACGGAATAAATAATGGAAAGCGTGACGGCGCTGGCGAATGCACAACGCTGCGCATTTTCTTAGTTACAACATACTAAGAGGAGGGATAAGCAGGCAGGGGCGGCAGCGGTGATGCCATCATGCAAAAACGTTCGGACCTGCTGTTCAGGCCCGAACGGTACAAAGGTAAGTGATACAGCATTGGGACAGGAGATCGAAACTGTTACTGCCCTAAATCCCGCAGCTTTTTACCGGCCATCAGATTCTTTTCGATATGTTCCAGCGTGACGTTTTTCGTTTCAGGTATCAGCCAGAAAGTGATCGCGATAAACACCAGATTAAAACCGGTATAGAGCCAGAACGTGCCCGCAGCGCCAATCACATCCAGCAGCGTCAGGAAAGTTGCGCCGATAATCATGTTAGCCACCCAGTTAGTGGTGGTGGAGCAGGTGATACCAAAATCACGACATTTCAGCGGCTGAATCTCTGAGCAGAGGATCCAGACCACCGGTGCGGCGCTCATGGCATAACCCGCGATGCACATCATAGTCATGCCCACCGACAGCCAGGAGAGGCCGGGAGTAATATCGCCTTTGCCAGCCTGCATCAGGCAGTAGCCCAGCACCAGAGTGGCGAATGCCATCACCGAAAAGCCGATCTTCAGCACCGGTTTCCTGCCCGCTTTGTCCACGGTAAACACCGCAATCAGCGTAGCCAGCATAAAAGTTAATCCAACCACCACCGTGGCCATCATCTGCTGTTGCGTATTGCTAAAGCCTGCCATTTTGAAAATTTGCGGTGCGTAATACATGATGATGTTCATGCCGGTAAATTGCTGCATCGCCTGTAGCAGCATGCCCAGAAACACAGCCCGGCGTACGTTGCTGTTGCGTTTGAACAGCGTCCAGCCGCCCTGTTTCATCTGCAGGCTCTGACGGATCTCATTCAGTTCGGCGCGGGCTTTATCTGAGGTATCGCGCAGCATACGCAACACTTCTTCCGCCTCGATATGTAAGCCTTTCGCCGCCAGCCAGCGCGGGCTGTTTGGCAGGAAAATCACCAGGCCGAATAACAGTACCGCCGGGAGCGCCAGAATACCCAGCATGGCGCGCCAGTTACCGCTATAGCTCAGCGCAGTATCGGAAAGAAACGCCAGCAGAATGCCGAAGGTGATCATCAACTGATACATGCTGATCATTTTGCCGCGAATATTCTCGCTGGCCATTTCAGAAAGGTAGAGCGGGGCGGTATAAGAAGCGATGCCTACCGCTACGCCCAACACCACGCGTGCCGCCAGCAGCACTTCAAGGCTATCGGCAAAAGCAGATCCCAGTGAGCCAAGGATAAATAGTACTGCGCCCGCCATCAGGCTATATTTGCGCCCCAGGCGTGAAGAGACCCAACCGTTACAGATGGCACCCAGCGCCGCGCCGAGCATCATGCTGCTGACCACCCATTCCTGCTGGTGGCTGGTCAGGGAAAAATGGTCGGTAATAAAAGGTAAAGCCCCGGCAATCACGCCGATGTCCAGCCCGAACAGCAGGCCAGCCAGCGCGGCGGAAACAGAGATAAACAGATTCATACGACGCACTTTGCGTCTGTGCATATCATCTATATCTAAATTACTGTTAACGTAAGACATTTACCGCTCCAGATTTATTTACTGCACCATAGGGCAACATACAAAATTCTTGGCGGCGGGCGTGATGTTAAATGGTCCATAGAGATGGATATTCTTGCTGGTGGGGGAGGTTTTGTGATGCAGATCTCGCTCTATGTCACAGATATTTTCTTTTCGTTGCATCAGCTCGCAACAATTTCCCACATCGCTCACGAATAACGCAGGCTGGCTTTTTACCCTTTTTTTGATTAGGTTCAGCATTAACTACGGCTGTTTCGTGTTAGCCTGGATAAATGCATCAATAAAAGGCAGAAATGAAGATGAAAATGAAAGCAATATTGCTTAGTGCGCTCTGTGTCACGGTATCAGCGTGCGCGCAGCAGCCGAAGAAAGCGGAGGGTCATCCCCAGCTGGAAAGCGTTGCGCCTTATCCGGCGGCGGAAAAAGGCCAGGTCCGGCAGGTGATCTGGCTGCCGCAGCAGCAAAACGAAGAGTCATATAAAGTAGAACTGCTGATCGGTAAAACGCTGGAAGTAGACTGTAACCAACATCTGATGGGTGCGCAGATAGAGCAGCAGACGCTGAACGGTTGGGGTTACGACTATTATGTGGTTAAAAGCCTGACGCCTCCGGCCTCTACGCGGATGGCCTGTATCAATGGCAGCAAACATCAGGCATTTATTACCGCCAATATCGGTGCCCATAGTCTGCAACGCTATAACAGCAAGCTACCGATTGTGGTTTATACGCCAGCCGACGTTCAGGTGAAATATCGCCTGTGGCAGGCGGATAGCGCCGTCAACGACGCGGTTACGCAATAAACAGGTTTGGCGGTGAGCGATCGGCACGCCGCCCTGACAACGGGGTGAATATGAAAAAAAGTATCATGCTGCTGACTGCACTGGCGGTAACAGGGTGCAGCCACCAATCAGCGCCGCAAAAGGGGCAACCGCCGATTGGCATGCCAAATCCCGCCTCGGCTTACTGTATTAAGCAGGGGGGCACGCTGGAAAGGGTGCAAACCGTGGAAGGCGAGAAAAGCTATTGTCGTTTACCGGGCGGCGAGCGTATTGAAGAGTGGACGCTGTTTCGGCGCGACCATCCGTAATAACAGCGGCAAGGATGTCCACGCTGACCACCTTGCCGCGCTGTTCAAAGCGCTTTGCGTATTACCCCGCAACGCCGGTTATTTGCACTATCTCCACGCAATCAGAAATTTTTAGTAAATCAGGAATTTTCTTTTACGTATTACCAATCCATGATTACCATTAATTCTTTTTTATCGCTGAATATATGGATTTGTAATGCGTCATGCTCGCCTTCTTCTACCGCTGATTCTGACCCTGGCTGCCTGTAGCAGCAAACCGACGCCGACCCCGCCGCAAAGCGGCAACCCTTTTCTGGGAGAAGGTGGTTTTTTACTTAAGCCCGCACATGAAATTCATCCCTTAAGCGGTGATTTTGCCGGTAACCCGGAGGCTGAACGCTTTATCGATAAAATGGTGCGGGAGCATGGTTTTAATCGCCAACAGCTGCACGATGTGCTGGCGCAAACAAAACGCCTGGACTGGGTGCTGCGCCTGATGGATCGCCAGGCACCGACGCCCGGTTATCAGCCGCCTTCCGGGCCGAACGGCGCATGGATTCGTTACCGCAATAAATTCATTACGCCAGATAACGTACAGAACGGCGTGGTCTTCTGGAATCAGTATCAGGATGCGCTACAGCGCGCGCAGCGGGAATATGGCGTTCCGCCGGAAATCATTGTTGGCATTATTGGTGTGGAAACACGCTGGGGCCGCGTCATGGGTAAAACGCGTATTATCGATGCGCTGGCTACGCTTGCATTTGCCTATCCCCGTCGGGCGGAGTTTTTCAGCAGCGAACTGGAAACCTTTTTGCTGATGGCGCGTAAAGAACAGCAGGATCCGCTCGATCTGCGTGGTTCTTATGCAGGTGCAATGGGCTATGGGCAATTTATGCCTTCTTCTGAAAAACAGTACGCGGTCGATTTTAACGGCGACGGACATATTAACCTTTGGGATCCGGTTGATGCCATTGGCAGCGTAGCAAACTATTTCAAACAGCACGGCTGGCAGCCGGGTGAAACCGTTGCGGTACCGGCCAGCGGTCAGGCGCCGGGGCTGGAGAATGGCTTTAAAACCCGCTACAGCCTGGCCAGCCTGACGGCAGCGGGACTGCGTCCACAAGCCGCTATTAACGGTAATCCGCAGGTGAGCCTGCTGCGTTTTGATATGGGAAAATCTTATCAGTACTGGTACGGCCTGCCGAACTTCTATGTGATCACCCGCTATAACCACAGTAATCACTATGCGATGGCGGTGTGGCAACTGGGTGAGGCGGTAGGCCTGGCGCGCCAGTAAGGCGGAAAAACGGCCCCGCCGCCTGCCGGAATAGAGCCCCTCCGGCAGGCGGCTTTTTACTGCCCCTGCTCGCTTACCAGCAAACAAAACCACCGTCCACCAGCAGATCGATGCCGGTACAGAAAGAGGCGGCATCGCTGGCGAGAAACAGCGCGGGCCCCGCTATCTCTTCCACTCGCGCCATACGCTGCATCGGTGTCTGGCTTTCAAACGCCTGGGTTTGATGCACCATTTCCGGACGCGTATTCATTGGCGTGGCGGTATAGCCAGGACTAATGCTGTTAACGCGAATGTTCTTGTTTACCCATTCCATCGCCAGGCTTTTAGAGAGATGGATAACTCCCGCCTTAGAGCAGTTATAGTGTGCCTGTTCCAGTCCACGGTTAACGATCACGCCCGACATTGAGGCGATATTAATAATCGAACCGCCGCCGCACTGTGTCATGAGTTCCGCTTCGGCTTTGCAGGCGTTCCAGATACCGGTGAGGTTGATATCGATCACCTGCTGCCATTGTTCGCTTTCCATCTCCAGCGCTGGATTAGCGTTAGCGATGCCGGCAGCATTGACCGCAATATCCAGCTGGCGATAGCGATTTTTCACCGTGCTAATTGCCTCGCGCAGGTCAGAGAGCTTACGCACATCGCCGGTAAAGGCGCAGGCGTCGCCGCCCATCTCCTCAATCTGTTTCACGGTAACAGCAAGACCGCCGTCGGCACGTAAATCGAAGCAGGCGACTTTAGCGCCCGCGCTGGCCAGTGCCAGAGCGATAGTCTGGCCGATACCGCTGCCAGCGCCGGTAACGAAGGCGACGCGATCGGTGAGATTAAACAGCCGTTGAGCAAAATCTTTGGTCATCATAGTCGGGTTCCGATTGGTTAGGCATTACGACATAATTAAGCCGCCATCGACGTTAATCGTCTGGCCGGTGATATAGCGCGCATCGTCAGAGGCCAGAAAAGCCACCAGGCCAGCCACATCTTCCGGTTTACCGGCGCGCCTGAGCGGGATGCCTTCAACCCATTCCGCCATCAGCTCGCCTTTAGCGTAACGCTTGCGTTCTGAACTCAGGATCTCACCCCATACGCGATCGTTGTAGTCCCACATTTCGCTTTCGATAATGCCGGGGCAGAAGGCATTGACGGTAATGCCCGAAGGCGCTAATTCATGTGCCAGGCTTTGGGTAATGCCGATCACGCCCATTTTGCTGGCGGCATAGTGCGGGGTATAGATAAAGCCCTGGCGTCCCTGCCCGGAAGAGGTATTGAGCAGGCAGCCACGCTGCTGTTTAACCATATATTTGGCCGCTTCGCGGCAGCACAGCCAGACGCCGGTAGTGTTAACCGCCAGCACCTTCTCAAAATCAGATTTCGGCATCCGATCGAAGTAATCGATAGTGATCACGCCCGCGTTCTGAATCGAAACGTCAATCGTGCCAAAGCGCGCCGCGGCCTGTTCATACAGCATCTGCACCTGCGCTTCGTCAGTGACGTCCACCTGCAATGACAAAATGTCGGCCTGGTAGCGCTGGCGTAGTTCTTCTGCCGTGGTGTGTACGCGCTCTGCGTTGGAGACCATGACCAGCCTGGCACCGTCGTGAGCGAAGCGTTCCGCGATACCGGCGCCGATGCCGCGACAGGCGCCGGTGATAACAACGGTTTTATTGTGGAAATCTCTCTGCATAATCAACTCCTGTAAGGCCGGGAAAATGCCCCGGCTGAATTATCGATAGCGGGAACCGGATCAGCTGGATGCCGTATTCATGGAGTGGGGCGGGGCGGATGCGACCTTTTCGGCGTGGCGACGCATTAAAATGACCTTGTTCTGCAGGCTTTGCTGGAACTGATCCACCACCACGGCAGTGACAATCACCACGCCTTTGATCACCATTTGCCAGAAGTCGCTGACGCCCATCATCACCATGCCATCTGCCAGGAAAACAATGACGAAGGCACCGATAATGGAACCGGAGACGCGTCCGCGTCCGCCCGCTAACGCAGTGCCGCCCAGTACGGTGGCGCCGATGGCGTCCATTTCAAACATATTGCCGGTCATGGGATGGGCGGTTTGTAGCTGTGAGGCAACGATCAGGCCTACCAGCGCCGCGCAGAGGCCGGAAAAGGCGTAAACGAAAAGCTTCACTTTAACGAGCGGCACGCCCGCCAGCCGCGCGGCAGATTCATTGCCGCCGATGGCATAGATATAGCGGCCAAGCGGCGTTTTGCTGGTTAGCCAGAAGCCCAGCAGCAGAAAGGCGAGCATTAGCCAGATAGGGATATAGATACCCAGCAGCGTACCGGAACCGAGCGTGGCGAAGCCGGTGTTGCCCAGCGCCGCCATGCCGTTAAGATTGGCGTAGGTGCTGCCATCATTGAACAGCAGCGCCGCGCCACGGGCGACATACATCATACCCAACGTGCATATAAAGGGCGCAACGCCGAAGCGGGTAATCACCGAACCGTTGATAAACCCAACAAGGGTGCCAAATATAAGGGTTATCAGGAGCACTTCAGGCACGTTGAAGAAGACGATCTCTCCATTCCACAGCGGCAAACCGCTGGTTAACAGCGCACCCGCCACCATGCCGCAAATACCGGCAACCGCCCCCACAGAGAGATCGATGCCGCCGGTAAGGATCACCAGCGTCATACCGATCGCCAGCAGCGCAGTAATCGCTACGTGTTGTGTCATGATCAACAGGTTTGAGAAGGTTAAAAAGTTAGGCACCATCACGCTAAAAACGGCGATAACCAGCAGCAGGGCAATGAATGTCCTGGCCTTAAGCAGGTACATGTAAAACATATATTTCTGGTTCATAGTGAATTCCAGCCTGTTTAGTCTTGAGGGGTCGCCGCTGCGATCAGCTTTTCACGCGTGGCCATATGGCGAGGGAGATCGGCAGTAATGCGGCCATCGGCCATCACCAAAATACGATCTGCAAGCGCCATCACTTCATCCAGCTCGGAGGAAGAAAACATGACTGCCAGTCCTTGCTGCGCCATTTTTCCGATAAGGTGATAAACATCTGTTTTGGCACCGACATCGATGCCGCGCGTGGGTTCATCAAGAAATACCACCTGCGGCTGTGTCATCAGCGCTTTGCCGAGCACGACTTTTTGCTGGTTGCCGCCGCTAAGTGACGTGACCGGCAGTTCAGGATCGCTGACCTTGATTGCCAGCTGTTGGATCATCTCTTTGACGCGGCCACTCTCCTGGTGCGGATTGAGCCATTTCCAGGCATGGCGGAAGCCCTGCAGACTAAAATCAGACAGGGTCATATTGGCCTGGATCGACATCATCTGAACCACGCCTTCGCCCTGGCGATCTTCCGGCACCAGCGCCAGCCCTTTTTTTAACCGCTCCTGAAAGCGCGCCTTCGCCAGGCACTGCCCGTTAAGATGCACGCTGCCGCTCTGACAGAACATTAACCCTGTCAGTGCTTTGAAGAGCTCCGTGCGTCCGGCGCCCAGCAAGCCGTAAATGCCGATCACTTCCCCTTTGCTCAGGCTAAAGGTGACGTCGTTCAGCTTATAGCCGCCATTTTGATGCAGCGCGGTCAGGCCTTTTACTTCCAGCACACTTGCGCCTTTCGGGGCGGGCTGATAATCGAACTGTTTTTTCTTATCCCCCACCATCTGCTCAATGATCCAGGGAATGCTGGCTTCATCAACGCTGCGTTCGCTGATAAAACGTCCATCGCGGAAGATAGTGATGTGGTCGCCAATCTCCATCAGCTCTTCCAGACGATGGGAAATATAAATAATGGTGACGCCCCGGCGCTTGAGCTGCTCAATAATATTGAACAGCACCTTGACTTCTGACTGGCTGAGCGCAGAGGTGGGTTCATCCATAATCAGCACGCGCGTATCTTTTGACAATGCGCGGGCAATCTCAATCAGCTGCTGATGACCAATACCTAACTCATCGATCGAAGTATAAGGATCGACATCCAGCTCCAGTTGCTGAAGCAGATTTTTCGCTAATTCATATTGATATTTTTCATTGATTTTCCCTTTCTGAAAAAATTCATTAGCAATAAAAATGTTATCCATCACATTCATATTCGGGAAAAGATTGAGTTCCTGAAAAATAATGCTGATGCCATGCTTTTCCGCCTGATGCGTAGAAGATAAAGTAACGGGGACGCCATTAAGGAAAATTTGCCCGGAAGAGGGCTTCTCCACACCAGCCAGCATTTTCATCATGGTCGATTTACCGGCGCCGTTTTCGCCAATCAGGACATTGACCTTATTACGCCAGACGCGATAATTAACATTATTTAATGCAACCACGCCCGGATAAACACGCGACAGGTTACGAGTCTCAATAATAACCTCAGATTCCGCTAAAGCAGATGCGGCAGGTGCTGAAGGCGACATATTATTTTCTCCCCTGGCGGATGATTTTCGCAGGCGTAATAAGCGGTACGCTGGTGGGTTTATCCCATGCGGAAAACACGCCGAAAACCTCTATGGATTCGCCAGTTTTTAACTGTGCCGCCTGGATCATTTTCACTGCCTGCTGGTTAATAGCGCGACCATATTCGCCAAAAAGCACCTGATCGTTAAAATCGGCATAGCTGGCCCCTTTATAGCCATCGCGCAGCTGAGTGCCGCGCAGGATAGGCCCGATCTGCACTGCCACATTCTCACCCGCTGGTGTGCGTAGCGTCATTTTCCCGCTGCGTGAAGCGGTATTGATATTGTCGATTGTGCCGGCTACCCGAACATAAAAAATGCACGGGTTTTCACTCTGTGAACGATAACCCATTGCGTTACAGGCGCGGTCGAAATCTTCAGCAGTATTCAGCGCTGTGGTTAATTCAGCTACGGGACGCGCTTGTGTCACAACCTGGGGCACAATCTTGTCCTGCCATGTCCGATCGATATTGCTCATATGCGGATTCGGCGGCGTTTTCAGGTCAGCCAGCTCCTGCTGAGAGACGATACGGCAGCCTCCCAGGACAACGATGACCAACGCCAGCCAGGCTTTTCTGTACATAACACTCTCCTTTGCGTCCCTGACGGGACGCAACAGCCGGAACTCAGGACTTAAAATTGAAATCCTGGACGTTGTCTGCGTTATCTTGCGTGATCAAAATGCCGCGAAACATGACGCGCTGTTTCGGTGGTTTGATGCCTTTTTGCAGATAGTTATCAAGCTCGGTAACGCCCTGAGCGGCAATGGCCTGTGCCTGCAACATCGCCGTTGCTTTGAGGGCACCCGCTTTGATTGCGTTACGCTCATCGTTGCTGCCGTCGATGCCTACTATCACCACATCGTTGCGGTTCGCTGCTTTCAGCGCGGCAATAGCGCCAAGGGCTACCGGCCCGTTGCCGCAGATGACGCCTTTAACGTCAGGATGCGCCTGGAGAATACTGTCCATGATGCGTTTGCCATCAATCAGGGTACCTTTGGCATCCTGTCTGGCGATGCTGACCATTTCCGGATACTGGTCAATAACCTGGTGAAAAGATTTAGAGCGGGTAACGCAGTTATTGTCGGCGAGATTACAGGTTAGCTCGGCATATTTTCCTTTTTCCGCCATTTTCTCGACAAACACGTTCGCAACATCAGAACCGGCCTGAAAGTTATTATGAGTAATTTGTACCAGCGCGATATCGTCAACGGGAATCTCACGATTGATTAATACTACGGGTATTCCGGCGTCCTTCGCTTTTTTTATTGCCGCGACGCTGGCGGTAGAGTCTGCGTTATCCAGAATTATGCCCTGAACTTTTTTCCCAATAGCAGTATCAATTAGCTCATTCTGTTTTTTTACATCTTCATTGTGAGAAAGCAGGGTGGTTTTATATCCCAGCTGTTGGGCTTTTTCGCTGGCGCCTTTGGCTTCAGAAGCGTAATAGGGATTATCCAGTGAGTTCACCATGATCATAAGCGTGCCTTTTTCTACTGCCTGGGCGGAAAAAGAAAGACCACTCAGGGTTGCAACAGTCAGAAGCGTTAAATGTAATTTCATGACGATGTTCTCTCTGTGTCGTTATTGTTGGGTAGGGTGAGATAACCTAAAGCTGGTATTGCCCCAGAAATAAACCAGGGTGCCGTTTTTCTCCTTTTATTTGCTAACGGCTGATATTACTGTTTCGCCTTTGGGACGAATCGTTACGCCGCCGACATCGGCTGGGATAAGGTTTTTTCGATGGCAATACGCCATTCACGCCATCTTTGTTGTAATCGCTGGTGACGTGCCATATCGGGGCAGAAGGTACGATGTACCGGCAGCATGGCTAACATCTCCTGCGTCGACAGCGGGCTGACCGCACTGCGCGCCAGCAGCGCCGCGCCGAGCGCTGAAAGTTCAGGTATGTCGCTGCGCATCACCGGACAACCCAGCAGATCCGCCTGATACTGCATCAGCCAGTCGTTTTTAGTTGGGCCGCCGTCTACCATTAACGCTGTTAAGGTAAAATCGGGATGCTGACGCATCGCATCAATGACGTCAGCAATTTGATAGGTAATGGATTCCAGCGCCGCGCGTATCAGGTGCGCGCGCTTTACGCCCCGGTTCAGGCCACAGATCAGGCCGCGTGCATTGTCCACCCACCAGGGCGCGCCGAGGCCCGTTAAAGCAGGAACAAAGTAGACGCCGAGGGTGTTTTCCACCGAAGCAGGAAGCGTATTGAGTTCATGGTTCAGCTCTGTTTCCGGTAGTTCGCTTAGCCCGGTGCTGTCTGCCATCCAGGCGACCGCATCGCCGGTATGAGGGATGTTGCCTTCCAGGCCGTAAACCAGTTTTTCACCGTTATGCCAGGCGATGGTGGTCGCCAGCGCCTGAATATTGCACTGTGCCGAATGAATCGGTGCCATCACCGAAGAGCCGGTGCCATAAGTGGCCTTGACGCAGCCCGCTTTACCCAGCGCATGACCGAATAATGCCGCATGAGAATCGCCAATCATCGACATAATCGGAATACCGTCCGGGATGTTGTCCACGCCTTTGGTAAAGCCAAACAGACCGCTGGAAGGCTTGATTTCCGGGAGAGCCGCACGCGGAATCTGGAAGATTTCCAGCATTTCGTTGTTCCAGTCGCCGGTCACCAGATCCAGTAATTGGGTACGTGAGGCGTTGGAATAGTCGCAGTAAAAGGATTTGCCGGCGGTCAGGTTCCACAGCAGCCAGCTATCGATGGTGCCCAGGCAAATTTCGCCTTTTTCTGCCAGGGAAAAGCCGCCCGGTACCGATTCCAGCAGCCAGCGTAACTTCGAGGCGGAAAAAAGCGGCGCAACGGGCAGGCCAGTGACAGACTTTATCCTGGCTTCAAGATTATCCCGACGTAATCCTTCACAGAAGCTGGCCGTGCGTGAACACTGCCAGCTCAATGCCGCATTCAGCGGCGTGCCGTTACTGCGATACCAGCCGATGGCGGTTTCCCGCTGATTGCTGATCGCCAGAGCACAAACGTTCTCTGCGCCGACTGCTTTAATCGCTTTAGCCAGAACCTGCACAGAGGCGTCAATTAACAGCGTTCCCGATTGTTCCACCCAGCCTTCATGTGGCGTCTGGATAGACAAAGGTTGAGAAAACTTAACCAGCACTTCTCCCGCGTTATTCAGAGCGACAGCTTTCGCATTGGTCGTGCCTTCATCAAGCGCAATGATGATGTTTTTTGTTGCCGACATGAGCGTTTCTCCAAAACAATAATCATTCAGACGCAGACACGCACACCGTTCAACTTCTGCTGTTCGCTTCTGAATATATATTCAATATTGATTATATATTTGTATACGATAGCCAGATTCCACGAGCGGAGCTACAGGCAAAGTTGCCTAATGTGCTTATTATCACATTTCTTTTACGCATTAACCGTTGCGGGCAGGAGGGGATGAAACGAGGTTATTGATTAATTTATAAAGAGATTTTGGCGTTGCCCTGCCACTGCTGAACAGTAAAGGCCAACGCCAAAACAAGAATGGGCGACAAAAGAACTATTCTTTAATCAGCGCCCTGGCGGTGGGGTAATCGGTGATCAGAACGTCGATATAGCCGCCTTTCAGCGCGCCTTTGATTGCCGCGACCTTATCGCTGCCGCCCGCCAGAGCCACAACGTTCGGGCAGTTTTTCACTTTATCCAGCGCCATACCGATCACCGGATCTTCATGTTCCGCTAATACCGGCGCGCCATCTTTATCGTAGTAGTGCAAACAGATATCTCCGACGGCGCCGCGTTCGGCCAGTAGCTCAAGCATTTCCGCCTGATAGTAGTTGCCAGAGGTTTTCAACAGCTGCGACGGCTCCAGAATGCCGATGCCGACAATGGCGATATTTACCTCATCGAAGCGGGCAATCACCTCCGCCACATCCTGACTGGCAACCAGACGCGCTTTCTCCTGGGTAGAGCCTTCAATACTTTGCGCTGGCAGCAGCCATGCGCGGCAGTTTAGCTGTTGCGCCAGGGTTTGCGTCAGGATAGTGGCCTGAACGTTGCCGTTTGGCCCAACGCCGCCCAGCAGCTGGATCACGCCGCTGGCCTTGAGATTTGGCGTATGCACTTCATCCACCATGGCACGAATGGTAGAGCTCCAGGAAGAGATACCAACCAGATCGTTGGGACGCAGGCGGGTTTCAATATAGTGCGCGGCAGCGGAACCGATAGCGCGTTTAAGCGCGCTGTCCGGGGCATCATCAGCAACGTCTACTACAACTGCCTGTTTAATGCCGTACCGTTCTTCAATCCCTCTTTCTATGTTTAAAAAGATATTAGACGGCTGAATCACGCTGATTTTAACCAGACCTTCTTTCTGACAGCGCGTAATGGCGCGTGAGACGAACGATTGAGAAAGCGATAAAGACTGCGCGATTTCAGACTGCTTCATTCCTTCCAGGTAGTAAAGGGTGGCAATTTTAACCAAGAGACGCTGTTCATCCTGTTTAGCCATGCTGTTCCTCAACGCATTTTTTATTGCAGTCAGTATGTTTTAGCGGGCCATGATACGCGAAAAAGCATAGAGTTTAAGTGTGATTAACCTCAAACTTTTATCAAACATCCAGCAAGGTGCTGGACAAGGAATGAACACAGATCGTATGCTTTGAATATAAAATCATTAATGAATATTTATTCAATGATCGCAAATCCTCTTTTTTGTTAGTGATGTGCCTCCACCAGACCCTGGTCAGGCACCTTTTTTTACAGCATGGAATAAATATTCAAAGAAGAATAACTATTCGGAGGCGTATGATGAACCCATTTTTGTTGTCAGTACCAGAACTGGAAAAAAAGGCGCGCGCGGTGCGACGTCATATTATCAACCTTAACGCAAATAGTCCTGCTGGCGGTCATACCGGCGCAGATCTTTCACAGGTAGAACTGCTGACGGCACTCTATTTCCGTATTCTTAACTGCGCACCGGAGAGAGTGGAAGACCGCGATCGCGATATCTATATCCAGTCAAAAGGGCAT
This sequence comes from Pantoea alhagi, assembly GCF_002101395.1. Classification (NCBI taxonomy): domain Bacteria; kingdom Pseudomonadati; phylum Pseudomonadota; class Gammaproteobacteria; order Enterobacterales; family Erwiniaceae; genus Pantoea; species Pantoea alhagi. Next base: position 3,058,152 of record NZ_CP019706.1, read on the forward strand.
GCGGTGGGCTGCTATTACTGCGTGCTGGCGGAGGCGGGTTATTTTCCACTGGCGTGGCTGGAAACCTATCAGCACGCCAATTCGCATCTGCCCGGCCATCCGGTAAAACAGAAAACGCCGGGTATTGAATTAAATACTGGCGCGCTGGGGCACGGTTTGCCGGTTGCAGTGGGCCTGGCCATTGCTGCAAAGCGTGACAACAGTAAGCGTCGCATTTTCCTGATCACCGGGGACGGCGAGCTGGCGGAGGGCAGTAACTGGGAGGCGGCGATGGCTGCAGCGCACTATCAGCTGGATAACCTGGTGATCATCAATGACAAAAATGGATTACAGCTGGCGGGCGCAACGCGAGAGATTTTGAATACCGACCCGTTAGATGAAAAGTGGCGCGCCTTCGGCATGGAGGTCTCAGCGTGTCAGGGCAACGATATGCACGCCGTGGTGGCAGCGCTGGAAAGTCTTACGCCGTGCGGCAAGCCGCATGTGTTGATTGCGCATACGACCAAAGGCGCCGGAGTTTCATTTATCGCGGGTAAGCCAGAATGGCACCACCGGGTGCCGAAAGGCGATGAAATTACTCTGGCGATGAATGAGCTGAAAGATCTTTGAGGGAGGTAATGAAAATGAATAACGCAGAACATCTGGCAAATGTCATGGTCACGGCTTTTATTGATGCCGTCGGGCAGGGCATGGATATCATCCCTGTGGTAGCTGATTCTACCTCCACCGCAAAAATCGCGCCCTTTATCGAAAAGTTTCCCGACCGTATCGTTAACGTTGGGATTGCTGAACAGACGCTGGTAGGCACCGCCGCTGGATTAGCACTGGCGGGGAAAATCGCCGTAACCTGTAACGCCGCGCCATTTCTTATTGCACGCGCCAACGAACAGGTCAAGGTGGACGTTTGCTACAACAACACTAACGTTAAGCTGTTTGGGCTGAATGCCGGTGCCAGTTATGGGCCGCTGGCCAGCACGCATCATGCTATTGATGATATTTCAGTGGTAAGGGGATTCGGCAATATTCAAATCTTCGCGCCGTCATCGCCGCTGGAGTGCCGTCAGATTATTGATTATGCCCTGGCGCATGTTGGCCCGGTTTATATTCGTCTGGATGGTAAAGCCCTGCCGGAGCTACATGATGAATCATATCGCTTCCGCCCGGGGGCAATCGATCTCCTGCGCGACGGTAACGATATTGCGCTGGTGGCGATGGGATCGACGGTTCATGAGGCGGTTGACGCCGCCTCGCGGCTTGCTGACCAGGGGATCACCACCCGTGTGATCAACGTTCCTTCCATCAGGCCGCTGGATCGTGAGGCGCTTAGCGAGAGTTTGCGCGGAATGGATAGGGTGATAAGCGTTGAGGAACATAACGTTAACGGCGGCGTCGGCAGCATTGTGGCCGAGGTACTGGCCGAATATGGTCATGGCGCGAAACTAAAACGGCTTGGCATTGCGGATGGAGACTATGCAATTGCCGCCGACCGTAAAGACATGCGCGCCTGGCACGGTATTGATGCAGCGGGCATTGTGCAACAGGCATTGAATATGATGAATCACGCGTAAACGCTACCAAAAATTAAACTGTTATGCATTGATATATATAAGCTAATGTAATGCCTGGAGAATGCCAGACGTATGCTGACAGGGGTGAGAGGTCAGGGGGAATACGCTGGCAGTCAGTAAACAATAGCCGGTATGGAGTGCATTTTAATGGATGGTTCATGTCTGTGTGGCAGCGTAGGGTTTAGATTAGTCGTCCCGCCGAAGGCATTTTATCGCTGTCACTGTTCACTCTGTCGCAAGCAAACGGGAGTTGGCTTTAATCTGGCAACGCTGGTTAAGCTGGAAAACTTTGCCTGGATAAAGGGTGAGGGCGCGATCAAAAGCTGGACAAAACCAGGCGGTTACCGCACCGATTTTTGTTCGGCGTGTGGCTCAACGGTTCCTAATATCTTAAGGGGAATGCCTTACGTATGGATCCCTGTAGGCTTGCTGGATGAGGATACAAATATTCCCTGCATCGCTGATTACTGCACGGATGATGCAAAGTCCTGGGATACAACCCGTTCAGAGAGGAATCACAGCGGCCCGGTAGCGTCACTGGATGCTCTTTTGCGATTGCTTGAGGTGTAGGAAAGAAAAGATGCGGCGTAACGCGCAGCACACCCGCGCTTTTCGCCGCTGACCGCCATTTATTGTTGAGTGCCCTGAAAACCAACCCGACATCAATAGAAGAGTTGCATCGCAACACGGCGTTGCGGGTTTAATCCTGATGCGACTTCCGCTGTGAGCAATTCTCTCAGACGGGGCTGAATGACCTTACCTTCGGCGATTTGAAACCCAAGCGAGGCGTAAAAAGGAGCATTAAATGGCGCATAGCGATCGGTTGTCAGCGAGGCACCCGTTAAGCCACGCCGCTTCCCTTCTGAAAGAAGCGCATTCATTAATTGTCGGCCAATCCCCCGACGCTGCCAGGTTGGATGGACATCAGCTTCGGCGATATGTAGCCAGTTATCAACAATAAAGGCACCGGCGAACCCGACCGGAATTTCTCCTGAAGCAAAGGCAGCGAGCAGCAACCCTTCATGCAATAGCTTGCTGAATTCTTCAATACTGCCTGCGGCAGGCGATCCGGCAACGGCACCTTCGTTGCGTAACGTTTCAAACGATGCTAATTCAATAGATTGTAGCGCGGCTAAGTGCTCAGCTCGCGCAGATCCGATCAAGATATTCATGACATGAGGGCAGCCTGGCATCCTGTGATATTGCTATCTGACACAGCCGGATAGCCCGTTGCAGTTTGTGGTTTTGTTACAGATCATGGTGAATAAAATAGTGTCAGGCCCATGGTTGTTCTCGCATTAGTTAGTGGCTTTTCACAGTCTGCGGCAAGTATCATTTATGCCTCTTCCTGTACTGATTTTAAAACTTGTTTCTCCTTGTTCCCACTGGCATTATCCTTAACAGGTCTGAACAAGACGCTAATTACAACCCATTGATTTTAAATGACTCGGGGTGCCCTTCTTTGTGAAGGCTGAGAAATACCCGTATTACCTGATCTGGATAATGCCAGCGTAGGGAAGTCAGATGCCTGGCCGGCATTGCTTCCTGAACGTCGGCCAGGAGCATTATGAAACAGCCTGACCTGCCTGATAACGCGCTTGTTGCGCACTCTCTCTCCCTGTTCCGCCAGCGTGCGCCGCTGATCCACTGCATGACTAACGATGTGGTGCAATCCTTTACCGCTAACGTCTTGCTGGCGCTTCACGCGTCGCCCGCGATGGTTATCGATGCCGAAGAAGCCGCGCAGTTTAGCGCTATCTCCGATGCGCTGCTGATTAACGTCGGGACGCTGACCCAGCCGCGCGCCGCAGCCATGCTGGCGGCAGTCAACGCCGCTAACGCCGCCAGCACGCCCTGGACGCTCGATCCGGTAGCGGTAGGGGCGCTGCGCTTGCGTAGCGAATTCTGCCAGCAACTGCTGACGCTGCAGCCCGCAGCGATTCGTGGCAACGCCTCTGAAATTCTCGCGCTGGCGCTACAGCAGGGCGGCGGACGCGGCGTGGATACGCAGCACCCGACGGAATCAGCGCTTTCTGCTGCCCGGCAGCTGGCCCGGCGCTATGCCACCATCGTTGCCATTACCGGCGAGGTGGATTACGTCACCGATGGCGAGCGCACGCTGCGCATTCCAGGCGGCTCGCCTCTGATGACGCGCGTGGTTGGCACCGGCTGCGCGCTTTCGGCGGTAGTGGCTGGCTTTGCGGCGCTGCCGGGCGATCGGCTGCTGCATGTTGCCAGCGCCTGCCAGATTATCTCCTGCGTCGGTGCTCAGGCGGCAGCTTCAACAAGCGGGCCGGGCAGCTTTATCCCGGCCTTTCTTGACGGACTCTGGAACCTGAATGAGGAGGCGCTGGCATGATCCGCATTAACGCATTAACCATTGCCGGTACCGATCCCAGCGGCGGCGCAGGTATCCAGGCCGATCTGAAAACCTTTTCTGCGCTGGGCGCTTATGGCACCAGCGTGATCACGGCGTTGGTAGCGCAAAATACCTGCGGCGTGCAGTCGGTTTACCGTATCGAACCTGACTTTGTTGCCGCACAGCTGGATTCAGTATTAAGCGATGTGCGTATTGATAGCGCCAAAATCGGCATGCTGGCGGAGAGCGATATTGTCGAAGCGGTCGCGGAAAGGCTTCGCCACGCCGCCATTCCCTGGGTGGTACTGGATACGGTGATGCTGGCGAAAAGCGGCGATGCGCTGTTGTCAACGCAGGCGGTAGAGACGCTGCGCCAGCAGTTGTTGCCGCAGGTGTCATTGATTACGCCTAACCTGCCGGAGGCGGCGGCGCTGCTGGAAACGCATCATGCGCGCGATGAGGCGGAAATGAAGCAGCAGGGCAGAGCGCTGCTGGCGCTGGGCTGCGAGGCGGTGCTGATCAAGGGCGGGCACCTCAGTGATGCCGAAAGTCCGGACTGGCTGTTTACCCGTGAAGGTGAGCAACGTTTTACCGCGCCGCGTATCGCCACGCGTAATACCCACGGTACCGGCTGTACGCTCTCTTCGGCGCTGGCTGCCCTACGCCCACGTCATAATGACTGGGCCACAACGATTGCTGCGGCTAAAAACTGGCTACAGGGTGCGCTGGAACAGGCTGATACGCTGGAGGTAGGAAAGGGCATCGGGCCTGTGCACCATTTTTACCGCTGGTGGTAGGCGTAACGTAAAATTTACCCGCGAATATTTCTGAAAAATGGAGTCAGCAGTTTGCGTAAGTGAGGGAAAGGAGGTCAGTCTGTGGCGGGTCGTCGGGCGGTGGGAACTCTGCCCGACCAGTCAAGCCTCGCCTCAATTTACAGGAGCAAACATGACGGACATCGTACAGTTACTGGGCAAAGAAGCAGACAGCCTTTTGCAACATCGCTGCATGACCATTCCAGCGGAAAGCCTTTACCTTCCGGGCGCGGATTATATTGATCGGGTGATGATTGATAACAATCGTCCCCCTGCAGTGCTGCGCAATATGCAGACGCTGTACAACTCCGGGCGGCTGGCGGGCACCGGCTATCTCTCTATTCTGCCGGTCGATCAGGGCGTGGAGCACTCCGCCGGTGCCTCTTTTGCCGCCAATCCGCGCTATTTCGATCCGAAAAACATTGTTGAGCTGGCTATTGAAGCGGGCTGTAACTGCGTGGCCTCAACCTATGGCGTGCTGGCATCGGTATCACGCCGCTATGCGCATAAAATCCCGTTTATGGTAAAGCTGAACCATAACGAAACCCTGAGCTATCCGGCACAGTATGATCAAACGCTTTATGCCAGCGTTGAGCAGGCGTTTAATCTGGGCGCGGTGGCCGTGGGCGCTACCATTTATTTTGGCTCTGAACAGTCTCGCCGTCAGATTGAAGAGGTTTCCGCCGCCTTTGAGCGTGCGCATGAACTGGGAATGGTAACCGTGCTTTGGGCCTATCTGCGCAATAACGCCTTTAAAAAAGAGGGCGTGGATTATCACGTTAGCGCTGACCTTTCCGGTCAGGCCAACCATCTTGCCGCCACCATTGGTGCTGATATCGTAAAACAGAAAATGGCGGAGAATAACGGCGGCTACAATATGGTGAAATTTGGTCACACCGATGAACGCGTTTACAGCAAACTCACCAGTGAAAATCCGATTGATCTGGTGCGCTATCAGCTGGCTAACTGCTATATGGGCCGTGCCGGATTGATTAACTCAGGCGGTGCGTCGTCGGGCGAGACCGATATCGCTGAATCGGTTCGTACAGCGGTGATCAATAAACGCGCAGGCGGCATGGGCCTGATTCTGGGGCGCAAGGCGTTTAAGAAGTCGATGAAGGATGGCGTGGCGTTAATCAATGCCGTGCAGGATGTCTATTTAGCTAACGACATTACTGTCGCCTGATCCCTGGCGTGGCGGCACTGCGCCGCCCGATCGGTCGTTAAACCTGTTCAAACCATTCGCTGTTCTGCTCGGCGATAGGCGTAATAGAGAAAATCATCTCCTGCAGATGCCGACGCATCGCCTGTTCAGCGCCGTCGGCATCTTTATTGCGCAACGTGCTGAGGATCTCCTCATGCTGTTCAATCAGACTCTCCGGCGGCGAAACTTTGCTGAGCGTTAGAAAGCGCACGCGGTCCATGGTGGCTTTGATATTTTCTACCGTTTCCCACGCCAGCTCACAGTGAATACTTTGTGCAATCAGCAGATGAAATTCATCGTCCAGCATTAAAAAAGCCTGTACGTCATGGCGCTGCGCCGCCATTTTTTGCAGCTGAAGGTTATGTTCCAGCGCCATTAACGCGGCAGGCGCCGCTTCCATTGCAGCCCGACGCACCACGGCGATCTCTACCGCTTCGCGAATAAACCGGCCATCTGCCACGCGCTGAGCGGAAATTTTACGCACAAAGGTACCGCGCTGCGGCAGGATTTGTACCAGTCCAGCCTCCGCCAGTTTGATAAAGGCTTCCCGCACCGGCTGACGTGACACGTTAAAACGTGAAGAGACCTCTTTTTCTGACAACAGTGAACCAGGGTGGATGACGCAGGTGACAATATCCTGACGCAAAAAGCGATAAATCTGCTGGTTAACCGGCTCGTTAGCGGTAATGGTGTAGGCTATTGACATACGACAACTTTCCTGGACAGCTGGACGCGAAAGCCTTCAGTCTAAACAGCCCGTTAGCTCCGCGCCAGCCCTTTTGTCAAAGGAACAATTAATAGCTTACGATAAGCTGCTTAACCGTTTCTTTCGCCCCGGATTTCAGTAGCTGCTGATAAAAATCGAGCACCCGCGCGGTGAACTGCTCATTAGCCGGCAAGTCGTCGCCAAATACTTTCTGCAGCGAGAGCAGGGCAGCAATACGTGCTTCGCCTTCAGCACTTTCACTGACGCGCTGCGCCAGCGTCTCTTTTAACGGATCGTTAATTTCAATCGCGTTGCCCTGTTCATCAACCCCGCCGACATAGCGGATCCAGCCCGCCACGCCCAGCGCCAGCAGATCGAAACGGCTGTTATGCGCCAGATGCCAGCGGATGCTGTCAAGCCAGCGCTGCGGCAGCTTTTGCGTACCGTCAGAGGCGATTTGCCAGGTGCGATGCTTAATGGCGCGGTTTTGATAGCGAGCAATCAGGGAATCGGCGTAGGCGACCAGGTCCACATTTTGAGTGCGCAGGGTTGGGGCCTGTTCCGCCAGCATCAGCTTACGGGCGGCACGCAGGAAATTCTCATCCTCCATACAGTCGCTGATATGTTGATAGCCAGCCAGGTAGCCGAGATAGGCCAGAAAGGAGTGGCTGCCATTAAGCATACGCAGCTTCATCTCCTCGAACGGCAACACATCCTCTACCAGTTCTGCGCCAGCCTTTTCCCAGGCAGGGCGACCGTTAACGAAATTATCTTCAATTACCCACTGGAAAAAGGGTTCGCACTGCACCGCAACCGGATCGTAGCAGCCCAGCTTTTCGCCCAACGTATCCAGCGCTTCCTGCGTCATTGCCGGAACAATGCGGTCAACCATGGTAGAGGGGAAGGTCAGATGATGACGGATGTAGTCCGCCAGTCCGGCATCCTGTTTCTCTGCCAGCTGTAACACCACATTGCGTGTGACATGACCGTTTTCCGGCATGTTGTCGCAGGACATCACGCTAAAAGGAGGAAGATCGCGATCGCGGCGGCGCTTTACGGCAGCCAGAATCACGCCGGGCAGTGAATGGGGCGCATCAGGATGGGCAATATCGTGCTGAATAACGGGATGTTCAAGGTTAAGCTGGCCGGTGGCCGGATGGTGACAGTAACCTTTTTCGGTCACGGTCATCGAGACGATAGCAATATCCGGCTGACACATCGCCTCAATCACCGCCTCGATCCCATCGGTACGTGCATCCACGGCTGCGGTAACGACCCCCACCGCGCGTGAGGTTTTACCGCTGTCCGCCATCTCCGTCACGGTGTACAGATGATCCTGCTGACGCAGCGATTCCACCAGCTTGCTGGTGCTGTGCAGATTGATCTCGCACTCGATATAGCCCCAGTCGCTCTGCTGCTCCCGCGCCAGCCGGTCAGCGCATACTGCCTGATGGGCGCGATGGAAAGCGCCAAAACCGATATGCAGGATGCGCGCGCGCAGCCGGGAACGATCGTAATCGGGAACTAAAACATCGTCTGCCAGTGTCTCAACGGATAGCATGAGAAAATCCTTCTTACTTAACGTAAAAGGCGCGCCATGCGCGCCGGAAGTGGTTATACAGAAACAGGTTTGCTGGTGGCTTTCGGGCTTTTTATCACGAACAGCACCAGCATTGCGCCCAGCGCGGCAATCACGCCTGCCAGCACAAAGGCGCTGTCGAATTTGCCGGTATGCTGCACAATAAAGCCGGTAACCACTGGCCCGATAATCCCGGACAGGCTGCCAATCAGATGGATAAAGCCGCTAATGCCACCGACACGGCTTTTATGCACCACATCCTGAATAATCGCCCAGTAGATCGCGCCGGTGATATACAGGAAGAAGATAGAGACCGACATCAGCAATACCGCAGAAGTTACCCCTTCTACCGTACCGGCCAGCGCCACACAAAGGGCAGCGGCGAGTAACGAGACCACCAGCACAATTTTTCGCGACAGCAGCAGCCGACCGGTGATGTTGAAAATCTTATCGGAGATCCAGCCGCCCAGCGCCAGACCGACAAAACCCACAATCCAGGGGATAACGGTGGTCATGCTCATCGATTTGATGTCCAGGTTGTGCGCCTGCACCAGATAAGCCGGGAACCAGCTCAGGAAGAAGAACAAAATGTAGTTGTAACAAAAGAAGGCGAAGGCGGTAACCAGGATAATCGGCTGACGCAGATAGTAGCCCAGTCCGTGCGCTGCCTGATCCAGCTCCGGCTCGTCGCCCGGCTGTGCCTCTTTGAGTTTATCGATCAATGCGCGCTCCCCGGCGGAAACACGTTTACTGCGCGCCGGATTATCCGCAGCGATGAAAAACCACACCACCATCCAGACGATGCCAATCGAACAGATAATGATAAACGCCGGTCGCCAGCCGAACGCCAGCGCCAGATAGCCGATAATCGGTCCGGCTACCGCGCCGCCCAGCGGCGAACCGGCGCTCAGAAAGCCCATCGCGGTGGCCGCCTGTTTTTTCGGGAACCAGCCGTTAATTGCCTTGTTGGCGGAAGCACAGATCGGGCCTTCCGCCATGCCGAACAGCACGCGCAGGATCAGCATCGACCAAAAGCCGGTCGCAACGGCGGTCAGGCCACAGAACAGCGACCACATACCGACGGCGATGCCCAGCACCAGCGTCGGGCCATATTTATCGGTCGCAAGGCCGCCAATAAAGTTAAACAGGGCATAACCAAAAAAGAAGCTGCCGAAAATCAGGCCGAACTGCTCGGCGTTCAGCATTAAATCTTTTTCAATCATCGGTACGGTGAGGGAAAGCGCTACACGATCGAGGTAATTGATCATGTAGACCAGGAACAGCAGAAGTACTATGGTCCAACGTAAATTCTTGAACATGGTATCTCCGTAATCGTTTGATAATTATAATAATTTACGGGAGGGCGACAGCGTCGCCCAACCCCTGGCTTATTCAACAGATAAAATAACTTTGCAACAGGTACGCGGATCTTTTTCAAACAGGGTCATGGCTTGCTCAACCTCGGCAAGCGGGAAATAGTGCGTGACCAGCTTCTCTGGCTGGATAGCGCCGCGCTCAATCCATTCAATCACCTGCGGGAAACGATGACTGTTTAATCGTGAGGTAAACAGCGACAGCTCTTTACTGGTCAGGCTTTGCTGCGTTAGCGTGCAGGGTTCGGCAGAGAAACCAAGCAGGCCGATACGTGCCGCCGGTGAAGCCAGTGCCGCCGCTTCCGCCAGAATCGACGGATGACAGGCAGCATCAATAATCAGCGTCGGCTGTACGCCTTCCAGCTGGGCCGCCAGCGGCACCTCGCTGTTATTAAAGACCACATCCGCGCCGCTTTGTTGCGCTAACGCCAGCCGCTCCGGCAGACGATCCACCACCAGCACCTGCCGTACGCCATACACGCCTTTTAACACCTGGATCGCCGTCAGGCCCATCGGACCCGCGCCATAGACCAGCGCAACATCCTGCGCGGTGGGCTGCAAAAAGGCAGTGATATTGGCGGCAATGGTGAAGGGCTCAATCAGGCTGGCCAGCTTATCGGGAATGGTATCCGGCACGCGGTAAGCATTGCGGGCTGGCGCAACGGCATATTCGCTAAAGCCGCCGTCGCGATGCACGCCAATCACCTGTAGCTCACGGCAGACGTTCGGGCGGCCCACCGAACAGGGATAGCAGTGGCCGCAGCTCACTACCGGATCGACCGCCACGCGTTCGCCAATGCGGGCAGCATCAACGCCTGCGCCGACGGCGTCGATCACGCCAAAAAATTCATGACCGATTACGCGCGGATAGCGCGCAAAAGGGTTATGGCCGTGCCAGATATGCACATCTGAACCGCAAATGCTGGCGTAGCGCACTTTTACCCGCACTTCGCCTGCGGCAGGTTGCGGCAATGCGCGCTGTTGTAGCTGCAGTTCGCCGGGTTGTTGGATAACCACGCTTTTCATCATCATTTCCTTACCAGTTCCACAGGGTGCCGTCTTCAAGGCGGGCGACCGGCAAATAGGCGGGTTCATAGGGGTATTTCGCTGCCAGCTTTTCATCAAACTCAATGCCCAGCCCTGGCTTATCGCCCGGATGCATATAGCCGTTATCGAAGGTCCAGCTGTGCGGGAAGACTTCCAGCATCTGATCGGAGTACCCCATATATTCCTGTACGCCGAAGTTCGGTACCCAGAGATCGAAATGCAGCGCCGCAGCCATGCAGATCGGCGACAGATCGGACGGGCCGTGCGATCCGGTGCGAACCTGATACAGCGAGGCGAAATCAGCGATGCGGCGCATGCCGGTGATGCCGCCCGCATGAGTAATAGTGGTACGGATATAGTCAATTAGCTGCTCTTCAATCAGCTGTTTGCAATCCCAGATACTGTTAAAAACTTCGCCCACGGCAATTGGCGTAACGGTATGCTGGCGGATCAGGCGGAAGCACTCCTGGTTTTCTGCCGGAGTAGGATCTTCCATCCAGAACAGGCGGTAATCTTCGATGCGCTTGCCGAAGCGTGCTGCTTCGATTGGCGTCAGGCGATGGTGCATGTCATGCAGCAGGTGCTCATCGAAGCCAAAGCGTTCACGCACGGCAGCAAACAGTTTTGGCGTAAAATCAAGATACTTTTCGCTCGACCAGAGCTGCTCTTCCGGCCAGTCACCTTTAGTGGCGGGTTCATAGGCCATGCCTTTGCCTTTTGCCATGCCGTAGGTGGTTTTCATGCCCGGCACGCCGCACTGCACGCGAATCGCCTTAAAGCCCATCTCTTTATGACGCGCATAGTCATCCAGCACTTCATCAATACTGTGACCGGTGGTGTGGCAGTAAACCATAACGCCGGTACGCGATGCGCCGCCCAGCAGCTGATACAGCGGCATGTTGGCGGCTTTGGCTTTGATATCCCACAGCGCCATATCAACGGCGGAAATTGCGGACATCGTTACCGGGCCGCGTCGCCAGTAGGCGCCTTTATAAAAGAACTGCCAGATATCTTCGATTTGATGCGCGTCGCGGCCAATCAGCTGCGGGCAGATATGATCTTTCAGATAGGAAGCAACCGGCAGCTCGCGTCCGTTGAGCGTGGCATCGCCAATGCCGGTGATCCCTTCATCGGTGGTAATTTTCAGCGTGACAAAATTCCTGCCCGGGCAGGTAACAAAGACTTCAGCGTTAACGATTTTCATTCTTCTGACCTTGATAGCGACTTCGGATGAACAAAATCTAAGCGCTGTTGTACTACCATACAAGTAGAGATGGGCAGGAGTTCGATCGCGATCACACTGTTTCGCGCGGTCAGGTTATGTTGTAAAGAATCTGTTTAAACAGTCGTCTAACAGGCCAGAAGCAAGGGCATAGGGTATGAGTGGAAGCAGAGAAGAGCGAGGGTAACTGCCTGGTAGCTAAAATATTTTAGCCGCAGGCAGAAAACTCATGTCAGGCGATCAGTTCACATTGCGGCGGTAAACGGCAGGCCAGCGCTCCGGAGATAACCTCAATATGAAACTCAGTGCCGCTGAGCGGCTCGCCGTCGAGATTAAAGGTCATCTCGTTGGGTGAAGAGATCTTCAGCCACGGCAGCGAAGCGGAAATGATATTCGGATTCTGTTCATCGCTGGTTAAAGAGTGCAGCAGCGTGGAAAGCAGCTCTTGTGAATTGACGATACTCAGATCCAGCAAGCCATCGTTAATAAATGCCCGTGGACAAAGACGCTGGCCGCCGCCCGCCTGACGTCCATTACCGACGCCGATCGCCAGCGCATCGCCATTCCAGGAGAAATCGGGACCGCTGATGGCGCAGCTGTCTGCCTTTAACGTATCCATGCGCATCAAACCATGAATAAAATAGGAGACGCCGCCTAACGCAGATTTCAGCTTTTCCGGCGTTTCGGTGGTGATACGCGTGCCGAAACCGCCTGTGGCCATGTTAATGAAATAGCGATCCTGATTAACGCGCGCCAGATCGATATTGACTGTTTCGCCTGCAATCGCCAGCCGCAGCGCGGCCTCAGGATCTTCAGGGATACCGGCGCTGGTAGCGAAGTCATTGGCGGTGCCCAGCGGTAAAATCCCTAAAACCGGCCGGGAAGAGGATGCAACCTTGATCAGGCTGTTCGCCAGCTCATTAATGGTGCCGTCGCCGCCGCCCGCCACCACGGTCGTGGCATGCAGGGTAATAGCTTCCTGCAGATAACGCTCGCTGTCGCCTGTTTCCCAGGTTACGCGCACTTCAATGGGATAACCTTCAGCGCGTAGCGTAGCGATCGCCGTACGCAGCGCCTCGTTTCCCGCACCTTTTCCATTCAGGATCACCAGTGTCAAAGCCTGTTTTTCCATGCTATTTCCCTTGGCAGCAAATTTTGCAATAAGAGTGACATCAAAAACAACGCACCTGCGCAGGGGCCTGGATCTTCCACGCGTTGAGTCGCTCACTCATCTTTGTCAGACTGTTTTTATAGCACAGAAGCGGGGAAAAGCTGTGCGTACAGGTGGGCTTTAAGAGCAGCACGCAAAGAAAAACCCGCGCGGGGGAGCCGGGCGGGCGAATGAGGTGGTTCCTGGTATAGACTGCCGTTTCTTTTTGCTCGTTTTAGCAAGCGCGATGTTATCGACAAACCGCGCCGGCTAATGTGATCAAATTCTAAAAACGGTTATGGCGGATCATTAATTTGCGCTGGAGACGTTCGCCTCCGCGTGCGGATTACGCGTAGTGGTGCCGTTAAGATTGCGCATCAGCAGAGCAAAGTTCAAATCTACTTCCTCTGGTACCGGCAGCCAGACGATATGGCCATTGCCGGGCGCAACCCCGATCGGCTGACCTTTACTATTTTCCAGCGCCGTCAGCGTAAAATGCAGGTTACCGGCGGGGGTCATCAGCTCCAGGCTGTCGCCCACGGAGAACTTATTTTTCACGTCAACCTGTGCCAGCGCGCCGCGTCGTTCGCCGGTAAACTCGCCGACAAACTGCTGACGTTCAGAGATCGAATAGCCATAATCGTAGTTTTGATAGCTGTCATGGGTATGGCGGCGCAGGAAACCTTCGGTATAACCGCGATGCGCCAGACCTTCCAGCGTAGTGAGCAGCGAGGGATCGAACGGCTTGCCAGCGGCAGCGTCGTCAATAGCGCGGCGATAAACCTGGGCGGTACGGGCGCAGTAGTAAAATGATTTGGTGCGTCCTTCAATCTTCAGCGAGTGCACACCCATCCGCGTCAGGCGCTCCACGTGCGCCACGGCACGCAGATCTTTGGAATTCATAATATAGGTGCCGTGCTCATCTTCGAACGCGGTCATATATTCGCCGGGCCGCATCGCCTCTTCAATCAGAAACACTTTATCGGTCGGCTGACCGGCGCCGAGCGTCGGGGTGACATCCTGCACCGGAATCGGCTCATACTGATGCACAATATTGCCGATCTCATCCTCTTTGCCTTCCTGAACCTTGTACTCCCAGCGGCAGGCGTTGGTGCAGGTGCCCTGGTTGGGATCGCGCTTGTTGATATAACCGGAGAGCAGGCAGCGCCCGGAATAGGCCATGCAAAGCGCGCCATGCACAAAGATCTCCAGTTCCATTTCCGGCACCTGCTGGCGGATCTCTTCAATCTCTTCCAGCGACAGCTCGCGGGACAAAATAACGCGCGACAGCCCCATCTGTTGCCAGAATTTCACCGTCGCCCAGTTAACCGCATTGGCCTGAACCGACAGATGGATCGGCATCGCGGGGAACGCATTGCGCACCATCATGATCAGGCCGGGATCGGACATAATCAGCGCGTCCGGCTGCATATCAATCACCGGCTGGAGATCGCGGATAAAGGTTTTCAGCTTGGCGTTATGCGGGGCGATGTTCACGACCACATAAAACTTTTTACCCAGCGCGTGCGCTTCCTGAATACCCAGCGCCAGATTCTGATGGTTAAATTCGTTGTTGCGCACCCGCAGGCTGTAGCGTGGCTGGCCGGCATACACGGCGTCTGCGCCATAGGCAAAGGCGTAGCGCATATTTTTCAGCGTACCGGCCGGAGAGAGGAGTTCCGGTTTAAACATAATATTCTCAGTCTGATGTCAGGTCAGATATTGCTGACGGGCACAGCAAAAATTGATGGCCCGTTAAAAGGTGAGAAATTCTAAGCGGCTGAAGCAGCGATGTAAATTGCGCTAGATCAAGCGACACGCATCCGCCTCCCAGCGGTAGCCCATGCCGTAGACGGCGCGAATAAAGGGCTGATCGGCGTCCAGCGCCTCCAGCTTGCGGCGCAGGTTTTTGATATGGCTGTCGATGGTGCGATCGGTGACCACGCGGTAATCGTCATAAAGATGGTTTAACAGCTGCTCGCGCGAAAAGACTTTACCGGGTTCCTGCGCCAGCGTTTTCAGCAGACGAAACTCAGCGGGCGTCAGGTCGAGCGCTTTTCCCGCCCAGCTGGCCTGAAAACGTGCTTCATTCACCAGCAGCGGCGACGACGGCGCGGCATCTTCCTGGCTGCGCTGACAGCGACGCAGAATAGTTTTTACGCGCGCCACCACTTCACGCGGGCTGAAGGGCTTACAGATATAATCATCCGCGCCAATCTCCAGCCCCAGCAGGCGATCGATCTCTTCGATTTTTGCGGTAACCATCACAATCGGCAGCTCGGAAAAGCGGCGCAGCTCACGACAGACGGAAAGGCCATCCAGCCCGGGCAGCATCAAATCCAGCAGGATCAGGTCCGGCGGCGTTTGTTTTACAAAAGCAAGAACCTCGTCGCCGCGTGCCAGATGATGGGTGCGGTAGCTGGCCGCCTGCAGATAATCGATCATCAGCTGAGCGATCTTTGGTTCATCTTCCACAATCAGGATAAGGGGCATGTTAATTTCGGTCATGGCTGGCTATTCAGGATTTATCGTGCGGCAATTCTACCCTGATTTGCAGTCCACCTAAATCAGAGTGATCCGCCGACATCGTACCGCCATGCGCTTCGACAATATTGCGACAGATCGCCAGACCCAGCCCCGAGCCGCCGCTGGCGCGATTGCGGGAGCCTTCGGTGCGGTAAAAACGCTCAAATATTTGTTCACGTTGCGCGTCAGCAACGCCCGGCGCGGAATCATCAATCAGCAGTTGCCAGCGATCCGCCGTGCTTTGCAGCGTCATTTTTACCGTTCCTCCCGCATCGGTGTAACGCAGGCTGTTTTCCAGCAGATTGGTGAACAGCTGGATCAGCCGATCGGGATCGCCGAAAAAGGGCGCCTGCTCCACCAGCGACAGTTGCAGCCTCAAAGCATGACTGGCGTAGCGCGCATAGAAGTTACCGGCGACCAGCTCCAGCAGCGCCGCCAGGTCAGTTGGGCTTTTGCGATAGGCGAGGGCGCCTTCATCCGACAGCGACAGCTGATGGAGATCGTCGACCAGCTTGGTGAGCGTGGCGACTTCCATCAGCAGCGAAGTCACTGCTTCAGGCGTCAGTTTACGCACACCATCCTGCATCGCTTCCAGTTCGCCGCGCAGGATCGCCAGCGGCGTACGCAGCTCGTGGGAAATATCTGCCATAAAGGCGCGCCGCATGCTTTCGTTTTTTTCCAGTGAGCTGGCAAGGCGGTTAAAGTCCTGCGCCAGTCGCCCCAGCTCATCCTGACTGCTCACCGCCACCCGACTGGTGAAATGACCTGCCGCCAGCTGGTGGGTGCCAGCAACCAGCCGTCTGACCGGAGCCAGCAGCCCGCGCGACATCAGCCAGGTCACCGCCGCCGCCAGCAGCGTTGACAGTCCGACAATCAGCCAGCTGGTTCGCCGCTGCTGCTGATCAAAATTAATATCGGCGCTGCGCGTCAGGCGCTCCGGCGGCGAGCCGATTACCCAGCCGACAACATGCCCGCTGTCGGTATTGATGGCGCGGCGGATCCCCTCCTGCGGCACCGGAGAGCGCGGGCCGATCAGCACATGATAGCGCTGGTCGATAATCCAGAACTGGGTACGCCAGCCATGCGGCGGGAGATGATTACTGGTGTCGGGATTCTGCTCCAGCGAACGCAGAATAGAAAACACCAGCCGGTTATTGTTGCGCAAAAAATCCCAGTTGCCGTGCTGCTGATACTGATCTGCCAGCGCCTCGCTCAGCAGTGTCAGCCGCTGTTCATTGCCGCGCTTGATGTAATCGATAAAGCCGTGCTCAAAGCTGAGGCGAACGCCCCAGTGCATGGTGATCAGCACCAGCATGCAGGTAGAAAAAATAGCGCAAAACAGCTTTGCGCTGATGCCAAAACGCAACTTATCCATTAACGCGACGATCTCCCGCGGCCCAGCGCCGCATTCTTACTTGATGCTTTTGGTACGCGCCAGAAAACCAGCGCTGGCAGCGCAATCACCAGCGCCACGCAAATCCAGGTATAGATAAAGGTTTCATGGGCCATTTCGCTGTCGATAGCGGCGTGATGACCAAAAGCGCCCAACAGCAGACCAGCAATGGTGACGCCAATACTCATCGCCAGCTGCATAATCATCGACAGCAGGCTGTTGCCGCTGGAAGCGAGATTGTCCGGCAGCTCTTTTAACGTCAGCGTATTCATTGAGGAGAAGCGAATAGCGTTCACCATCCCCTGGAAAAACAGCACGATCGGCAGCGCCCAGATCCAGCCCATCAGCGCCACCAGCGGAAACAGCAATACCACGCCCGCCAGCGCCAGGGTGGAGCCTACCAGCACATTACGGTAGCCAAAGCGGTTAACAATCTGCACCACGATGCGCTTCATGCCCATATTGCCCAGCACCATCGGGATCATCATCAGACCTGCGTGAAACGGACTGTAGCCCATGCCAAGCTGCAAAAACAGCGGCGTAAGAAATGGCAACATCCCACTGCCGATACGTCCGGTCAGGCTGCCCAGCAGGCCGATTGAGTAGGTGCGGTTGTCGAACAGCTTCAGGCTGAACAGCGCGTTATCATTAGCCCGTGCATGCATCAGATAGAACAGCAGCGAGAACACGCCCGCCAGAATCAACAGCCCCAGCGCCAGCGGCGAATTGCCGGATCCGTGTTGCCCGTCCAGCGCCAGCGTCAATGTCGCCATGCCCGCCGCCAGCAGCAGAAAACCGGAAAAGTCGAAGCGGCGCGTCTGCATAGAGTAGTTAGGCATCAGCATAATGGTCGCCAGCGCCCCCAGAATCCCCACCGGCAGGTTAATCAGGAAAATCCAGTGCCAGCTGGCATATTCCACCAGCACGCCGCCCAGCGCCGGGCCAACCAGCGGGCCAATCTGCCCCGGCAGCGTAACAAAGGTCATGGCCGCCATATATTGCTCACGCGGCACGATTTTCATTACCGTCAGGCGGCCCACCGGCACCAGCATCGCACCGCCGAAGCCCTGCAGCACGCGGGCCAGCACCAGCTGATTCAGGGTTCCCGCCAGTGCACAAAACAGCGAACCGAGGCTAAACAGCACGATGGCGGCAAAAAAGATGTTGCGCACGCCAAAGCGGTCTGCCAGCCAGCCGCTGAGCGGCAGCGTTACCGCCACCGTCAGCACATAGGAAACCACCACCGAATGCATCTGGAGCGGATCGACCCCTAAATCGCGCGCCATTGTGGGCAGGGCGGTATTCACAATGGTGGTATCCAGCGTCTGCATAAAAAAACCAATGGCAACGATCCACAGCTGCCAGCGTACCGATGCAGATTGTGCATTCTTCATAGTTCGCCCCGGTTATGTCTTAAGCCTGGCGGCCGGTTAACCAGCGACCGCCAGCGGTTTTTTCTGTCGCCGCAGCTTGTCCATATAGAGATAAACCACCGGCGTGGTATAAAGCGTTAACAACTGGCTCATTACCAGCCCGCCAACAATGGTAATGCCGAGCGGCTGACGCAACTCCGCGCCATCGCCGCTGGTCAGTACCAGCGGCAGCGCGCCCAGCAGGGCGGCCAGCGTGGTCATCACTATAGGACGAAAGCGCAGCAGCGACGCCTGGAAGATCGCTTCGCGTGCGCTCATGCTACTGTTGCGCTGCGCCTCCAGCGCAAAGTCCACCATCATGATGGCATTCTTCTTTACAATGCCAATCAGCAGCATAATGCCGATCAGCGCAATCAGGCTAAAGGGCGCGCCGAAAAGCTCCAGCGCCAGCAGCGCGCCAACGCCCGCCGAGGGCAGCGTAGAGAGAATGGTCAGCGGATGGACATAGCTCTCATACAGGATGCCCAGCACAATATAAACGGTGGCGATCGCCGCAAGGATCAGCCATAGCTGGCTGTTCTGCGTTTCTTTGAACACCTGTGCGGTACCGGCGAAGCTGCCGCGCACGTTGGAAGGCACGCCCAGCGCGGTAATGGTGCGCTCAATCGCCTCTGACGCCTGCGACAGCGAAACGCCTTCCGGCAGGTTAAAGGCGATGGTGGAAGCAGCCGACAGTCCCTGATGATTCACCGAGAGCGGCGCATTGGCTGGCTGCCAGCGGGCAAACCACGACAGCGGAATGGGCTTGCCGTCGCTGTTGATCAAAAACATCTGATCCAGCGCACTGATATCCTGGGTATAGCGCGGATCCACTTCCATTACCACTTTGTACTGATTAAGCGGCTGATAAATGGTAGAGATCTGGCGCTGCCCAAAAGCGTTGTTCAGCAGGGCGTTAGCGTCGGAAACATCAATGCCCAGCCGCGCCATGCTTTGCCGATCGTAAGTCAGCGCCATTTCTGCGCCTTTGTCCTGCTGGTCGGAACTGACATCCGCCAGCTCCGGCAGCTTGCTGAACGCCGCACGAATTTTCGGCTCCCAGTTGCGCAGGTCACTTAAATTATCTGACAGCAGCGTGTACTGATAGCTGGCGTTAGCCTCTCGTCCGCCAACGCGAATATCCTGCACCGGCATCAGAAACAGGCTGGCACCCGGCTCCTTCGCCAGCTTGACGCGTAGCCGGGCAATCACCTGTTGGGCGCTTTCAGTGCGCGCGGAGAGCGGCTTCAGAGAGATAAACATCGAGCCGCTGTTGGTGCGCGAACCGCCGGTAAAACCGGTTACGTTATCCACCGCCGGATCCTGACGAATGATCTGCATAAAGTCCGCCAGCTTGCCGCGCATTGCCTGGAAAGAGATGCTCTGATCGGCAGAGATAAAGCCCATCAGGCGGCCAGTGTCCTGTTCAGGGAAAAAGGTTTTTGGAATGGTGATATAGAGATATACCGTCAGGCCGATGGTGGCCAGCAGCAGCAGTAACGTCCAGCGCGCCCGCTCCAGCACCCAGTGCAGTGAACGGCCATAGCCGCGTTGCAGGCCCAGCAGCAGGCGGTTAAAACCTCGGGTGCGCGGCTGGCTGCCAGCCCGTTTCGCCTTTAACAGCCAGGCACACATCATCGGCGTCAGAGTGATAGAAATCACCAGCGAGATCATAATTGCTACCGACAGGGTGACGGCAAATTCGCGAAACAGCCGTCCCACCAGCCCGCCCATCAGCAGTAGCGGAATAAATACCGCCACCAGCGAGATGCTCATCGACAGCACGGTAAAGCCCACTTCACGCACGCCCTGTAGCGATGCCTGCAAGGGTTTCATTCCCGCTTCAATATGGCGGGAAATATTCTCCAGCACCACGATGGCGTCATCCACCACAAAACCGGTGGCAATGGTGAGCGCCATCAGCGACAGGTTGTTGAGACTGAATCCACACAGATACATAGCGGCAAAGGTGCCAATCAGCGAGACCGGCACCGCCACCGCCGGAATCAGGGTCGCGCGACCGGAGCGCAGGAACAGAAACACCACCAGAATCACCAGCGCCACGGCAATCACCAGCGATTGCTCTACCTCCTCCAGCGAGGCGCGAATGGTCGGTGAGCGATCCTGTGCCACCGCCAGATTAATGGCGGCAGGGATAATTTCATGCAGCTCCGGCAGCTCGGCGCGAATGCGGTCAACGGTCTGGATCACGTTGGCGTCAGCAGTTTTGCGGATCACCAACAGCACCGCCGGTTTAGCGTTGGTCATTCCGGCGTTGCGCACATCCTGTACCGAGTCGGTAACCGTGGCGACATCCGCCAGGCGTACCGCTGCGCCATTGTTGTAATGCACTACCAGCGGCTGATATTCCGCTGCGGTTTTTAGCTCATCATTGGTTCTGAACTGCCAGCGCTCGCCATTGTTTTCCACCGCCCCTGCGGACGGCGCACGTTGGCGTTGGCGATCGCCTGGCGCACCGCATCCAGCGAAACGCCCTGATTAAACAACGCCTGTGGATTCAGCTGCACCCGCACCGCTGGCAGCGAGCTGCCGCCAACGGTCACGTCGCCGACCCCTTCAATCTGCGCCAGCTTTTGTGCCAGCTGCGTCGAGGCGTAGTCATACATCTGACCGGGCGTCCAGTCATCGGAGGTCAGCGTCATAATCATGATCGGCGCATCGGATGGGTTCGCCTTGCGCCAGCTGGGACGGGCTGGCATCCCGCTGGGCAACAGGCTTTGCGCGGCGTTGATCGCTGCCTGCACATCACGCGCCGCGCCGTTAATATCGCGATCGTAGTCAAACACCATAATGATGCGCGTACTGCCCAGCGAACTGGTGGAGGTCATTTCACTGACGCCAGCGATGCGCCCCAGCGAACGCTCCAGCGGCGTCGCTACCGATGACGCCATGGTTTCCGGCGAGGCGCCCGGCAGCGAAGCGCTAATCATAATGACCGGAAAATCGACCTGCGGCAGCGGCGACACCGGCAGCAGGCGAAAGCCAAGTATGCCGACCAGCGCAATCGCCAGCGTTAACAGACTGGTAGCGACCGGGCGGTAGATAAACAGCGCAAAAAACTTCACGACTGCGTCTCCCCGCGCTGTAAACGGCGACGCGTATAGTGCGCCAGGCGATCGAACAGCAGGTAAATAACCGGCGTGGTAAACAGCGTCAACACCTGGCTGAGGATCAGCCCGCCGACCATGGCAATGCCGAGCGGACGACGCAGTTCAGCGCCTACGCCGGTGCTCAGCATCAGCGGTAACGCGCCCAGCAGCGCCGCCAGCGTGGTCATCAGTATGGGACGAAAGCGCAGCAAACAGGCCTGATAGATGGCGTCATAGGGTGTTTTGCCCTGTTCGCGCTCGGCGGCAAGCGCGAAATCGATCATCATGATGGCGTTTTTCTTCACGATACCGATCAGCAGGATAACGCCGATTATGGCAATAATATCCAGCTCATGACCGCTTAACAGCAACGCCAGCAACGCGCCCACACCGGCGGTGGGCAGGGTGGAGAGGATGGTGATCGGATGGATAAAGCTCTCATACAGCACGCCAAGCACGATATACATCGCCACGATGGCGGCCACAATCAGCCACGCCGTGCTGCCCAGCGCTGCCTGAAACGCCAGCGTGCTGCCCTGGAAGCGGGTCATGATTTCCGACGGCATCGCCAGATCTTTTTCCGCCGCGCTAATCGCCTGCACCGCTTCGCCCAGCGAATAACCGCTGTTGAGGTTGAACGAAAAGGTGGTTGAGGGGAACTGATCGAGGTGGTTAATCGTCAGGGCGCTATGCTGCTGCTCAACCCGGGCAATAGTGCTGAGCGGCACCGTGCCGCCATCGCTGGTGGCGATGCGGATAGCCTCCAGCGCCTGCAGCCCAGGCGCGTTTTGCGTATCCTGCTCCAGCACCACGCGATACTGGTTGGCCTGGGTATAGATGGTGGAAATCAGCCGCTGGCCGAACGCGTTATATAGCGCGTTATCAATATCGCTCATGCTGATGCCGAGGCGGCTGGCACTGTCGCGGTCGACTTTAACATACGCCTCCAGCCCCTGATCCTGCCAGTCGCTGCTGACATCCTTCAGCTGCGGCAGCGTACGCAGGCGCGCCAACAGCGGCGGCACCCACTGACTTAACGACGCCAGCGAGCCGGTTTGCAGCGTAAACTGATACTGCGTGCGGCTCAGCTGGGTATCGATAGTTAAATCCTGCACCGGTTGCAGCCACAGCGTGACGCCCGGCACGCGCGCTACCGCGCTTTGCAGACGCTCAATCACCGCCGGAATACGATCGTCACGCTCATCCAGCGGCTTCAGGTTAATCTGGACGCGCGCGCTGTTCAGTGCCGGATTGGTGCCATCAACGCCGACGAATGAGGTGACGCTCTGCACCGCCGGATCGCGCTGGATAATCGAGGCGACATCGCGCGTGCGCTGCGCCATGCTGGCGTAAGAGACACTTTGCGGCGCCTGCAGCGTACCCTGAATAATGCCGTTATCCTGTAGCGGGAAGAAGCCTTTGGGTATGAACATCCACAGCAGCAGTGTCAGGATCAGCGTACCTAACGCCACGCCCAGCGTGAGCCACGGATGGCTTAACACGCGGGTCAGCAAACGACCATAAACGGCGATAATACGTTCGAACATCGCTTCGCTGGCGCGGGAAAAGCGGTTCTGACGGCGCAGTGATTCTGCATTAAGCATACGCGCGCACATCATCGGCGTGAGCGTCAGCGAGACGATAGCGGAAATCAATATTGCCACCGCCAGCGTAACGGCAAACTCGCGGAACAGACGTCCGACGATATCGCTCATAAACAGCAGCGGGATCAGCACCGCAATCAGTGAGAAGGTGAGGGAGATAATGGTAAAGCCAATCTCACCGGCCCCTTTCAGCGTGGCGGCCAGTGGCTTTTCCCCCTGCTCGATATAGCGGGATATGTTTTCGATCACCACTATCGCATCGTCCACCACAAAGCCGGTGGCAATGGTGAGCGCCATCAGCGTCAGGTTATTCACCGAGAAGCCGAGCAGCCAGAGCACCGCAAAGGTGCCGATCAATGATAGCGGCACCGCTACCGCCGGAATAATGGTGGCGGGGACGTTGCGCAGAAACAGGTAAATAATCATTACCACCAGCGCCAGTGCCAGCAGCAGTTCCAGCTGCACATCATGCACCGAGGCGCGGATATTGGTGGTACGGTCGGAAAGTAATTTTACTTCGACCGATTTCGGCAACGAGGCGGTCAGTTCCGGCAGCAGGCTGCGAATATTGTCGGCGGTTGCGATGATATTCGCTCCCGGCTGGCGCTGAACATTAAGAACAATCGCCTGCTGCCGGTTGGCCCATGCGCCGAGCCAGCTGTTTTCGGCACCCTGTTCAACGGTAGCGACATCGCCCAGCCGCACCGGCGCGTTATTGCTGTAGGTGATAATCAGCTGACGATAATCTTCCGCCGACTGCATCTGGTCGTTAGCCGACAGGGTAATTGAGCGCTCCGGTCCGTCAAGGCTGCCTTTTGCTGAGTTGACGTTGGCGTTGGCGATAGCGGTACGCACCGTTTCGCTGTCAAGGCCGAGTGCCGCCAGCGCCTGCGCATTCATTTTTACACGCACTGCCGGACGCTGCCCGCCTGACAGCGTAACCAGCCCCACGCCGCTAACCTGAGAGATTTTCTGGGCGATACGGGTTTCCACCATATCCTGCACCTGCGTCATCGGCATGCTGGTGGTGGTCACCGCCAGTGTCATAATTGGCGGATCGGCGGGGTTGACCTTGCTGTAAACCGGCGGATTGGGTAAGTCATCTGGCAGCAGGTTGGTGGCAGAGTTAATTGCCGCCTGCACTTCCTGTTCAGCAACATCCAGCGGCAGCGTAAGCTGAAACTGTAAAGTCACAACCGAGGCACCACCGGAACTCTGCGACGACATCTGCTGCAGCCCGGACATTTGCCCGAACTGACGCTCCAGCGGCGCGGTAATGGCGGAGGTGACAACATCAGGGCTGGCGCCGGGATAGAGCGTGACCACCTGAATGGTGGGGTAATCCACTTCCGGGAGCGCGGAAACCGGCAAAAAGCGATAGCCCAGAATACCGGCCAGCAGAATAGCGACCATTAACAGCGTGGTAGCGACCGGCCTTAGAATAAAGTGGCGTGATGGGCCACCGGTAGCATTAGGAGGTAAAACCTGCATCAGGCGCGATCTCCTTTAGCGCGCGCGGGCTGAGTCGCTTTATCGCTGGTCAGCGGCGTTGTCTGCGGCGCCACAACCTCTACTTTTGCCCCTTCCGTCAGACGATCCAGCCCGTCGGTGACCACCCGCTCGCCAGCATCCAGCCCGGCGCTGATAACCACTTTTTCGCTATCCTGTAACCCCGGCTTGACACTTTTCTTACTCACCTGGTTCTCGCTGTTGATTACCCAGACGAAGTTGCCTTCGCTGCCCATCTGCAACGCGGCAACGGGAATCACCACGGCGTCATGCAGCGTATTGACCTTCAGGCGCGCATTTACAAACTGATTGGGAAACAGACGGTCATCCTCATTGCTGAAACGCGCCTTCAGCTTGATGGTGCCGGTGGTGGTGTCAATCTGGTTATCCAGACTAAGCAGCTCGCCCTGCGTCAGCAAGGTGCTGTTACTGCGATCCCAGGCCTCTACAATCAGCGGCTGGCCCGCTTTCTGCGCCTGTAAAATTGGCTGAATGTTATTTTCCGGCAGGCTGAACAGCACATCGATCGGGTGCGTTTGTGTCAGCACCACCAGCCCGGTGCTGTCACCGCTGGTGATATAGTTGCCGACATCGACCTGCTTCAGGCCGACGCGACCGGCAATCGGCGCGGTAATGCGGCTGTAGGTGAGATTAAGCTCGGCGCTGGCGACACTGCCTTCGTCCGCCTTGATGGTGCCCTGGGTTTCACTGACCAGCGACCGCTGGGTATCCAGCTCCTGCTGAGAGACCAGGTTGCTCTTCGCCAGTTTTTGATAGCGTGCCAGATCGCGCTGGGCGTTAGCCAGCGTTGCCTTATCACGCGCCAGCTGTCCCTGCGCCTGCGCCAGCGCCACCTGATAAGGACGCGGATCGATCTCCGCCAGCAGCTGACCCGCCTCGACCTGTTGCCCTTCCTGAAAATGAATCGCCATCAGCTGACCGTCAACGCGGCTGCGCACCGTCACCGTATTGGCGGCGGTGACGGTGCCCAGGCCAGAAAAGTATTGCGGTACGCTTTGCGTCTGCGCGGTGGCGGCCTGTACCGGCGCCAGCGGCATATTACGCCTGCCGTTTTTGCCGCGCGGCTGCTGCTGGGAGGCGTTCGTCGCGCTGTCGCCATCGCCTTTGGGCCATAGAAAATAACCGGCAACGGCGACCAGCGCGACAAGGATCAATAACAGAATTTTTTTAGATATAGAGCGTGAGGCTTTCATTGCTGTTTATTGCTCTCCGGCAGTGTAATCAATATTTCCAGGCGGGCCAGTCAGGCTATTCCCGCAAAGTTAACCAGTGTAGTTACCAAACAGGATAAAAAAATGAAGGAATTAAGAATATCTGTAAGGCGGCCGTAAGGCTGATGTAAGTATCCGCGATCTTACCAGATGAGACAAATCAGCGCAGGGCATCAGAAGCTGATACAGAAGCACAGATGTTTGCTACGCTCATCAACAGGTTGGCAATACATTAATTCAGGAGAACAATGATGAACCAGATTGAAACCCGTCAGCTTGGGCGCAGTGGCATTGAAGTTCCTACGCTTACCTTTGGCGGCAACGTTTTTGGCTGGACCGTGGACCAGGATACCTCTTTCTCCCTGCTGGATGCGCTGGTGGAAAAAGGGCTGTGGTTCATTGATACCGCTGATGTTTATTCACGCTGGGCGCCAGGCAACCAGGGGGGAGAATCGGAGACCATCATTGGTAACTGGCTGAAAAAAAGCGGCAAACGCGACAAAATTGTGCTGGCTACCAAAGTGGGCATGGAGCTGTCGCCGGAGAAAATCGGGCTGTCAGCCAACTATATTCGGCAGGCGGTGGAAGATTCGCTGCGTCGTCTGCAAACCGACTATATCGATCTCTATCAGGCGCATCGCGATGATGATCAAACCCCACTGGAGGAGACGTTGAAAGCGTTCGACGATCTGATCCGGGAAGGTAAAGTGCGTGCGATCGGCGCTTCTAACTATTCAGCGGATCGTCTGACACAGGCGCTGAAGGTCAGCGAGGAAAATGGTCTGGCGCGTTATGAAACCCTGCAGCCGGAGTATAACCTCTACGATCGCCAGGAGTATGAAAGCGGTCTGGAGCAGGTCGCCACTGAAAATGACATCGGCGTCATCAACTACTATTCGCTGGCCAGCGGCTTTCTGAGCGGCAAATATCGTCGTCCGGAGGATGCCAGTAAGAGCAAGCGCGGACAGGGCGTGGTAGAGAAGTACCTTAACGAGCGTGGGCTGCGTATTTTGCAGGCGCTGGACGAAGTATCTCAGGCGCGCGGCATTACCCCGACGCAGGTTGCACTGGCGTGGCAGATTGTCCGTCCGGGGATCACTGCCCCCATCGTTAGCGCTACTTCGCTGGAGCAGTTAAATGAACTGGTGAAAGCAGCGCAGCTGCGGCTGAATCTGGATGAAGTGGAAAAGATCACGCAGGCCAGCCGCTATTAAGCCAGCCTGATAAAAATGCGCCTGCGGGCGCTTTTTTTATGCGACTGTCAGGCGGTCAGCCTGTTACTGAACAAAAGAGCGGTTGGCTTTGCGTATTGAGCGATATCGCTCCGCGTAAAAAATCAGCACACCCAATGCGCTACCGATAAGCAACAGCAGCAGCAAGGCCGGTAAGGCTTCATCGTAAAAGACGCGCCAGAGCGAAGCGCCTGTAACCACCACTGCCAGACAAACCATCGCTCCGGTATAGCGATAAAGCAGCATCAGCAGCAGAGCAAAAGCGAGATACTGTTGAAAACTGAGATTCCACAGGCTCACGATAAATGTATCCATACCTTAATAACGGGGCTGAAATGCTAACATGCGCGCGCCAGGAAACCGCGTTAATTGTTTTAAAGCATCGTCCGCCCATCAAGAGGTTACGGCAGGTTCAGGCGGCGCAAAAGCATCACGGTGGATGTCAGGAAAGTCGGGTTAACCCCTACGGATTAACCCGGGGCATCGTCAGGCAAACATAATTTGCGCCCAGCGAGCCAGCCCGGCGGTGACCGAACCGAAATCATCGCCGGAGGCCAGCGGAATGGCAGGCAGCTGCTGCTGCAGCGCCTGACGCAACAGCGGCGAGCGGGCGCTGCCGCCGGTCAGGTAGATCATATCTGGCGTGGTGCCGCTGGTTTCCAGCGCCAGCCTGACCTGCTCCTGGATACGATCCAGCGGCGCGGCGATAGCCGCTTCCAGCCCTTTGCTGGCGATATCCGTGCTTAATCCGGCTTCGATAAACGCCAGCGCAGCGCTGGTTTCAGCCCGGTCGGAAAGGGCGATTTTGCTCTCTTCCGCCGCCCGCACCAGCCGATAGCTAAGGCGCTGCTGCCAGACTTTCAGCAGGCGCTGCACCTTTTCCGGCTGACGCGCATCGCGTATCAAATCCTGCAGCAGTTTGCGACAGGCGGCTGAATAAAAGTCGCTTTGCGCCGGAACGTCGTTGATCGCCACCGCGTTCCACCAGGGCAGGGCGGGCAGGGCGGTGCCTTTTTGCGTTTCTCCGCCCAGCCCCAGCAGCGGCATCAGCTCTTTATAAGCCAGCGCAATATCCAGATCGTTTCCACCAACGCGGCAGCCGCTGTGTCCTAACAGGCTGCTGGTGCGGTCGGCGCGGTTGTGCCATTGCGGACCCATCAGCAACATACTGCAGTCGGTGGTGCCCCCGCCAATATCCACCACCAGCACCCGCTTTTCTTCCTGCAGCGTGGCTTCAAAATCGAGCCCCGCTGCCACCGGTTCAAACTGAAAGATCACATCACGGAAACCGGCGCGGCTGGCAGCTCGCGCCAGAATGCCCTGTGCCTGACGGTTAGCCTCGTCGCCGCCTAACCCCTGAAAGTTAACCGGTCGACCAATCACCGCCTGATCGATGGATCCGCTCAACTGCTGTTCTGCGGTTTGGCGAATATGCAGCATCATGGCGCACACCAGATCTTCAAACAGGGCGATCTGCTGCGGCTTCAGGCCGTTGGCACCGAGAAAGGATTTGGGCGATTTAACAAACCAGACCTCTTCAGAGTCGGTCATATACTGCGCCAGCGCATCAAGACCAAAGTGGATGCTGCCGGGCGTTACTTCGATATCTTCATCGCGGTTAAAGGCGATAGCGCGCCGCAGCAGCGCCTGATTTTCCGCTTCCGGTGTCGGCACCTGATGATGACGAAAGAGCCATTCGCTGATCGCTTCACGCGTTGGCCCGCACAGCATTGAGGGCAGATAAGGAGAATCCTTTTCCAGTTTAAGCAGCCGCGGCGCGCCATTTTCTACCACGGCCACGGAACAATTAGCCGTTCCGTAATCAAAACCGATAAACATAAAGATCCCCCTTAAGAAAAAAAGGGGGTGACTTTACCCGAGCCGATCGGCACTGGCAAATGTTTCACACGTTGCGAATTGCCCTGTGCTCATCGGCTGGCCCACTGGCCCGGCAACGGTAGCGATATTCAGCCGCTGCCCCTGTCCATGAATAACAGAAACCAGCATTTCGTCCATCAGATTAAAATGCACGTTGCGGACTGGCTGGAGCCGGGCTTCATACACCGTCAGTTGACCGCGTCCGTTGTGCCTGGCGTTGTAACAGGCCGAACTCATCACCGCCGAGACGAGCCAGGAAATCGTTGCTACGCAACCGGTGTGTCATTAATTCGGCCAGCGTTGAGATAAGCCAGATATAAAAACGCACGGTGCCAGCAGTGGCGCGAGCTGGCGCGATATTAAGCTGGATTCTGAAACTGAAAAAAATTTCCTGGATGCGTTATTAATGCCTGATTATTCTGTGAACAGGATAACAAAAGAAAGGATGACTTATGGATGCAAAGTTAATCGCCAAAGGTATCGTTGACGGTCTTGCTTCTATTCCTAATGGGCTGTATTTATCAGCAATCAGGACTGTTGAAGGTACTGGGATTGTTGATCGAGACCTCAAGGCGCGCAATGAAATTGAAAACGAGCGTTTTTTCCAGGTGTTTAAGAGCCTGGCAGCTAATGAAGCGCCAATCAGACAACTTGTTACGACTGTTATCACTGATTTTTATACAAAATTGGATGACAAGGGAAAAAAAGCGATTAATGACAAGCTGGGTTATTCAGATGCCAGGTTGGGAAGTCGGGTTGGTGCCCAAGCATTCATCACTCAATATATAGCAACAAAAATCATTAATCGTGTGAGAATGAGCACACTTATGCGGCGTGTAACGCGCGTTGCATCTGCGGTAACATTCAACATTGTAATGATTCAGGGGCTGATCGAGGAAGCGGCCAGAGCCTCCAGAAGAATGCGCTCGAAGTATCCTGGGACATATTACAAAGTCTGGGCGACGAATTTAGATATGGTTTATTTTCTTGTTGAAGGTGAGCTGGAACCATACCTGATGTATATAAACAGCCACCCGATACAATGCAAAGGTGTAGAAAATGAAATCTGCAAAATCCTCTCTCGCTAAATTTTGCAAATTTATAGGTATACAGTCTGCAAATATGGTTGAAGGCATAACTACATACCTTTGCTCTTTTGCTGCCTTTGGTAGTTTGTTTGTTCTTGATGGCTGGATGAAGATGGTTGGATTTGTCGGTTTTCTTGTTCTTGCCTATCTGGTCGCTTGGGCGGTGGATAAGGTGAAGGGGGAGGTATAATCACCTCTTGCCTGTGGCATACTCGCTGTCGCTGAGTGGACGCAAAGTGGACATGGACAAACAACAAGGGGTTACGCTTTCACGTAACCCCTTGTTTTATTTGGTGGGCTGGCGGGAGTTGAACCCGCGTCCGAAATTCCTCTACTTCCGGACCGTGTGTACCGTGGGTAATATGCAAAATAGCGTCCAGCGATAGGCAAAACAGCGAGGCGATAAAGCAGATCAGGCCCAGCAGCAGGGCGGGCCTGAAAGAAGATAACGTGCTATGCGCGGGCGAAAAAGTATGGGTTGCAATTCACGGGTCCGGCGAGCCTGCCCGTAAAAGCGCGAGCAGGCGTTATATCACTTTGGTGATGCTGGCACAGCATGTTAAAACCAACCCGATGGCAATTGCTGAAATAGCCAGTTTATTCAAACGATTGATAGCCTGGCTGCCGCTGTTTTAGCAGATCCGCGCGCGTCCAGGGCTTTTCCAGCCCGGCAAGGTCAGCAGAAAGGTGCGCAAGAAAATTTTGCGTAGGGGCGATGCGTCCGTGACCGATAAGCACCAGCGGCAGCAGCAGCGCGGCGCTGACCTGCGGCAGGGAAAAGCCTTTCAGCTGCGTATTGCGCTGGTTGATCAGGAATAGCGTGCTGAGCGTAAAGCCGATCAG
Source organism: Pantoea alhagi (assembly GCF_002101395.1). Lineage (NCBI taxonomy): Bacteria > Pseudomonadati > Pseudomonadota > Gammaproteobacteria > Enterobacterales > Erwiniaceae > Pantoea > Pantoea alhagi. The sequence goes on from NZ_CP019706.1 coordinate 3,089,002, forward strand.
CAAACCGCTGGCGACTTCGCTTTTCGAATGCGCAAGCAGCACCAGGCGTGAAGCGCCCACCAATAGCGGCACCATATAGCCAATTGTCACCGCCACGCCGCGCCAGAATGCGGGCAACCGGCCCGACAGCAGCCAGAGCATAACCGGCCAGAGGGTGGCTGACATCGCGCTGTGTCCGCTAAAGCCGGTGAAGTTAAAGCGGGCGCTACCGATGCCGAACCCCATAAACAGGATTTTCGACACGCTGACGATCAGTCCCGCTAACCCAAAGGCCAACAGCCAAAACCAGACCGTGCGTCGATCGCTGCTTTTCCAGGGCAGGATCAGCGCGATAAGAATTGCTGTGGGGATCAGCAACATGCTGTCGCCAAAATAGGTAATTGTTCTCCAGGACATAGCCAACCTTTCTGTTATGAGTATGCCTTTCGCCAACTGGCGAGAAGGGGCGTCGCTACGCTGTCACGAAAGTGAGAGCTGGATCGCGCGTAGCAGTTTATCGGTGAAATGGGGGCGCGCCAAAGGAGAAAGTCTGAAAAGCGGGCATTCCGGGCAGCGCTTCACCGCCCGGCGACGGGCAAGCTGCTTTTTTCTGGCATCAAACCGGCGATCTCCCTATAATTGCCGCCAGTTAATCCTCTCAATATCTGACTGAACGCTAAGGATGATGTTTCGACATCGCCTGGTGCCACGTCACACAGTTATCAGGTCTTTAATTTTATGACTGAAAAGTCCCATCAATGCGTCATTGTAGGTATCGCAGGCGCATCCGCATCAGGAAAAAGTTTAATTGCCAGCACGCTGTATCGTGAAATCCGCGAACAGGTCGGCGATGAGCATATCGGCGTGATTCCTGAAGACAGTTATTACAAAGACCAAAGCCACCTCACTATGGAAGAGCGGATTAAAACGAACTATGACCATCCCAGCGCGATGGATCATGATTTGCTGCTGCATCATCTTCAGGCCCTGAAAGCGGGCCAGCATATTGAACTGCCGGTATACAGCTACGTTGAACATACCCGCACGCAGGAAACCATCCATCTCAAGCCGAAAAAGGTCATTATTCTCGAAGGGATCCTGTTGTTAACCGATGCCCGCCTGCGTGAAGAGATGAATTTCTCCATTTTTGTCGATACCCCGCTGGATATCTGCCTGATGCGTCGTATGAAGCGTGACGTGAACGAACGCGGCCGCTCAATGGATTCGGTAATGGCACAGTATCAAAAAACCGTGCGTCCGATGTTCCTGCAGTTTATTGAACCCTCCAAGCAGTACGCCGATATCATCGTGCCGCGCGGGGGTAAAAACCGCATTGCCATCGATATTCTGAAAGCGAAAATCAATCAGTTCTTTGAGTAAGCGCGTCAGCCCGAAGAAAAAGGAGTAAACGGCGATGAGATTATGCGATCGCGATATTGAAGCCTGGCTTGATAACGGCAAGCTGGCGATTACGCCGCGCCCGCCGGTAGAGCGCATTAACGGCGCAACCGTGGACGTGCGGCTGGGCAATCAGTTTCGTACTTTTCGTGGGCATACCGCAGCCTTTATCGACTTAAGCGGCCCTAAACATGAGGTCAGCGCGGCACTGGATCGCGTGATGAGCGATGAGATTGTGCTGCCGGAGGGTGAGGCGTTTTATCTGCATCCGGGCGAACTGGCGCTGGCCGTGACCCTGGAATCGGTAACGCTGCCTGACGATTTGGTCGGCTGGCTTGATGGCCGTTCATCGCTGGCGCGTCTGGGCTTAATGGTGCACGTGACAGCGCACCGCATTGATCCTGGCTGGCAGGGCCGTATCGTACTGGAGTTCTATAATTCAGGTAAGCTGCCGTTGGCCTTGCGTCCCGGTATGCTGATCGGTGCGCTAAGCTTTGAACCGTTGTCTGGTCCCGCCGCCCGTCCCTATAACCGTCGTGAAGATGCTAAATACAAAGGGCAGCAGGGCGCGGACGCCAGTCGGATCGATAAAGACTAACTGCCTGAACAGGGGATGGGATGAGACGATTAATTACCACGCTGGCTATTTTATTCGTCGTGATTGTAGCGGGCATGACAGCGCTGGTACTGTTGGTTAACCCCAACGATTTTCGCAACTACATGGTGCAGCAGGTTGAACAGCGTAGCGGCTATCAACTGCGCCTGGAGGGCGATTTGCGCTGGCATGTCTGGCCGCAGCTTAGCATCCTTGCCGGACGTATGTCGGTTACCGCCCCTGGCGCACAGCAGCCGATGGTGTTGGCTGAAAACATGCGGCTTGATGTCCATCTCTTTCCTTTACTGTCGCATCAGCTCAGCGTTAAGCAGGTTATGCTGAAGAACGCGGTGATCCGCCTGACGCCGGAGAGCGAAGCTCAACAGCCAGCCGATGCGCCGGTAGGGCCGACGAACTCAACGCCGCCGGAACCGGTAAAAGGCTGGACTTTCGATATCAGTAATCTCGAAGTGGCTGACAGCCTGTTAATCTGGCGGCAGCCGCAGGGAGAAGAGATTAACTTTCGCGATCTTAACCTCTCTCTGAGACAGGACAGCCGCCGCGAGGCGATGCTGTCACTGGCGACGCGGGTTAGCCGCGATCAGCGTGAACTGCAGCTGTCGCTGGATGGCGAGATGAACGTGGCCAATTATCCGCAGCGCGTAAGCGGTACGGTGAAGTCGCTGAGCTGGCAGCTACAGGGCCCGGATCTGCCTGCAGCGGGATTGCAGGGCAAAGGCAGCCTGCAGGCGGAGTGGCTGAATGACAGCCAGCGTTTTTCATTGCAAAACGTGGCGCTGACGTTGGGCGACAGCCAGCTGAACGGCGCTATCAGCGGCAAGCTTGGCAACGCGACGGCGGTCACGATTGATATGCGCTCGCCGCATCTCGATCTGGATGCACTTTCCGGCCTGAATTCGCAAACCAGCGCTTCGCCTGGCGCGTCTGTCGCCACCGCCTTTAGCCGCGCGCCGGTGATCGCCGAACCCACCAGCTACGATCATCCCCTGAACAGTCTGAATGCGGCGCTGAAGCTTCAGGTCGATACGTTGCGCTGGCACGGCATGGATATGCAGCAGGTAGCGCTGGATGCGCAAAATCATCAGGGTAACATAGCGCTTAATACGCTGAGCGGACGGGTAGGCGAGGGCACTTTCTCGTTACCGGGCACCTTAAATCTGCATCAGCAGTCGGTTGCGGTGGCGCTGCGTCCGACGCTACAGAATATTGCATTAGCACCGTTGCTGCAGGCTTTTGCTCTGCCGCCAACGCTGGATGGCCAGTTGACATTAACCGGTAACATGAGCGGAGAGGGGCTGAGCGTTGTTGATTTTCATCGGCGCTGGCGCGGCGAAGCCGAAGTAGCACTGGATTCAGCTCGCATTATCGGCATGAATTTTCAGCAACTGGTCCAGCGGGCCGTGGCCCGTAACAGCGATCGGGTCAGCAGCGGAGATGAAGCGGGCAACAGTAACGAAACCCGCCTTGATAAGCTGCAGGCGCAGGCAACCTTAAAAGATGGCCTTATTACGCTTAAAAACCTACAGGGCGGGGCTTCCGGCTTCCGTCTGGGCGGCGCGGGTGAAATAGACATGCTGCGTCGTCAGTGCGATATTCATTTTGGCGTGCAGGTTACCAGTGGCTGGAAAGGGGATAATGACCTTATCGCCACCCTGCAACAGACGGCGGTTCCGCTGCATATCTATGGCGGCTGGGATAATCTGCAATACAACCTGAAAGTGGATCAGCTGCTGCGCCAGAAACTTGAGAGCCAAATCAAATCACGTCTGGATGAGTGGTCACAGCGTAATCAGAAAAATGTGACGCCGGAAAAAGCGCCGCAATAATCGCTCAGGCGCGGGATATCGCCTTTTATCCTGATACCCCGCGCCTGACGTTATCCTCTGCGGTAACGCATTACGGCTGTTTACGCCTCGTTATCCGGCTCGCGTTGATCAAACGGAATAATGTGCACCTTATGCACGCGATGGCTTTCCACTTCTAAAGTGCGAATAAGCCAGTCGCCGATCTGCAACTCTTCGCCCGCCTGAGGAATATGCTGCAGCTGATCCATCAGCAGACCAGCAATGGTGTGATAATCGCGCTTTTCGTTTAGCGGCAGGTCGATATACATCTCCAGATCTTCCAGAGGCATATGGCCATTGGCTATCCAGCTGCCATCTTCTTTCTGACGAATATCATAGCGCGCGTCCAGCTCGTCGCTTTCATTCGGTAAATTACCGGCAATGGTTTCCATGATGTCGCTCAGGGTCACCACGCCCTCCACCGAACCAAACTCATCCACCACAAAGGCAAAATGGGTGCGCGCGCTGCGAAACTGTTCCAGCGCCAACAGCAGCGTAAGCTGTTCCGGGAAAATCAGCGGCTGGCGGATTAAAGCGCGCAGATCGAGAGAGTTATGATGCAGAGACTGATGCAGAAGATCGATAATATGCACTACCCCCAGCGGCTCGCTGCTGTTTTCGGTAATCAAGATCCTTGTATGCTGATTACGGTCCAGCTGCGCCATTATCTCTTGCGGGCTATTACTCAGGTCAATATGTTCGATGTCATGACGCGAGGTCATAATGCTGCTGACGCTGCGTTGCGCCATGCTCATGACCCGCACAACCATCTGGCGTTCCTGTTTATTAAAGACCGCGTGCTCATCGGCCTCCCCCACCAGCGAAGCGGTCTCCGCATCCAGCTCCGTTTCGACGTGCTGACCGCGCAGCAGATGCAGTACCGCTTCGGCAGTGCGTTTGCGCAGCGGCATGGTCGATGAAAGAAAACGACGACGATTGAACTGCGACAGCTGATTAAGACACTCAATCAAGATAGAGAAGCCAATAGCGGCATAGAGATAGCCTTTGGGAATATGGAAGCCAAACCCTTCAGCAATCAGGCTAAAGCCAATCATCAGCAAAAAGCTCAGGCAAAGAATCACAATGGTTGGGTGGCCGTTAACAAAGCGGGTTAACGGTTTGCTGGCAAGGATCATCAGGCAGATGGCGATAGCCACCGCAGCCATCATCACCAGCAGATGATCCACCATGCCAACGGCGGTGATAACCGCATCCAGTGAGAAAACGGCATCCAGCACCACAATCTGCGCCACCACCGGCCAGAAGCGCGCGCCATGCTTCTGTGGATTCTCATCACTGTCGCGTCCCTCCAGCCGCTCATTGAGCTCTATAGTGGCCTTAAACAGTAGAAATAACCCGCCGGTCAGCATAATCACATCGCGGGCGCTAAAAGTGTGACTGAATAGCGTAAACAGCGGGCGCGTAAGCCCGGTTAACCATGCAATTGATGTCAGCAGCGCCATGCGCATAAGCAACGCCAACAGCAGCCCGGTAACGCGGGCGCGATCGCGCTGTGCGGCAGGCAGCTTTTCCGCCAGGATGGCAATAAAGATCAAATTATCGATACCCAGCACCAGTTCAAGCACAATTAATGTAACCAGCCCGGCCCAGATTGATGGATCTGCGATCCATTCCATACCTTGTTTCACCTTTTATTGTTTATTTTGCTGAGAGATGATGGGATCGGAATAATGAAAACGCAATATTACCTGAGATAAATCCTAAACAAAAAAAGCGCAAGCCTTAATCTGCGCCTGATATGCATATATTAGCACTCGAGCTTATTGGGATTTTACGGGGGCAGGGAGAGGCGATTATTAACATCTGCTGTAGAAATAAACGCCATCTGGTTGCATCATGTAATAAAAGTTATTATCAAGCCGGAATTATCTGGAAAAAAAAGAAAGGCGCTCTTGTGATAAATTCATGAAAATTAACGATTATTTTTTATATTCTTTAGTCTTATTCTGAAAGTGCTATGGATCTGCTTTCCTGTGCTTGTCACAACCAGTCAATAGTATAAAAATCTAGCCATAACTTATGTGATCGGACCGAGATAATTGATGCGGCTCTTTTGCTGCGCTCAGATAAATGAGCAATCTCTTTGGCTTTATGTAGCTTATAAGAGCTAACCGGTCCCTGCGCCTCAAATAGCACTGTTTCTGATTTAACAGCATTGGTAGCTGAAAGCCAGGGGCGGTAGCGTGCTTAAACTCTGGCAGTTGGGCTCAAATAAGCCCGTCAAGAGTAATTTATAAATTTCTGTTGTTTTAAGACTAATGCTAAATAAATACGACAGAATAGTAGATGCCATCATAAAACCTGATTCAGGCCTTACTGCCGGAATGACAGGACGAATTAATACCGATACGGTCAGTAAGCTGACCATTAATGGTCGAACTGCAGGATAGCGGGCCACCTCTGTTTTTACCGGGCGTTGACAGAGTGGCTTTCGCAGCAGGGACATTTATGCATAAAACGAGGGGCAAACATCTCATGACGGAACAGCAATAGTTAGAGCAGATTGGTCGTGAATTGACGTTTATTCATGAACTTTTTTTTGCGGCGACACACACCGCTTTAGACAATAAATCAGCAATAGTGATGATAATTCAATGATGAAAACGAAACTAAAGTTGGCTCCGTTACTGGTGTCAATCTCACTTATCAGTGGCTGTACCGTAGTCCCAGGGCAAAATGTTTCCACCAGTGGTAAAGATGTTATCAAGCAGCAGGACGCTGATTATGACATCAATAAAATGGTTAACGTCTTTCCTCTTACCCCGATGTTGGTCGAGCAGCTGCGCAGAAAACCTATTGTTGCCCAGCCGAACCCGCAGCTTGATCGTGAGCTGGCGAACTATGAGTATCGTATCGGCGTAGGCGATGTGTTGAGCGTTACCGTTTGGGATCACCCGGAGCTAACAACTCCAGCCGGTCAGTACCGCAGCGCCAGCGACACCGGTAACTGGGTCCATTCAGATGGCACCATCTATTATCCTTACATTGGTAAGGTAAAGGTCGCCGGTAAAACCATCCAGCAAGTGCGCAGCGAGCTGCAGAGCCGTCTGGCCAGCTACATTGAAAGCCCGCAGGTTGATGTAAATATCGCAGCTTTCCGTTCGCAAAAGGTCTACGTCACCGGCGAAGTCGGTACCTCCGGTAAACAGGAAATCACCAATATTCCGTTGACCGTACTGGATGCGATTAACGCCGCAGGCGGTCTCTCCGCAGACGCCGACTGGCGTAACGTGGTGCTGACCCATAATGGCCGTGAACAACGTATTTCTCTGCAGGCGCTGATGCAGAACGGCGATCTGACGCAAAACCGCCTGCTCTATCCGGGCGACATTCTGTACGTGCCGCGCAATGACGAACTGAAAATCTTTGTCATGGGCGAAGTGAACCGCCAGCAGACGTTGAAAATGGATCGCAGCGGCATGACGCTGACGGAAGCACTGGGCAATGCGGAAGGGCTGAACCAGGATGTCTCTAACGCCACCGGCGTGTTTGTTATTCGTCCGAACCGCGAACAGGGCGGCAAGGTCGCGAATATCTATCAGCTTAATACTGCTGATGCGACCGCGATGGTGCTGGGTACGGAATTCCAGCTGCAGCCGTATGACATCGTCTACGTGACCGCAACACCGCTTACCCGCTGGAACCGCGTCATTAATCAGTTGCTGCCTACCATCAACAGTGTTCGCTACAGCATCGACTCAGCGAGAGATATCAAAAACTGGTGATGAATATGTTTAATTCAATTCTCATTGTCTGCGTGGGCAATATCTGCCGTTCGCCAACCGGCGAACGATTACTAAAACGCTATTGCCCGGATGTGAAAGTTGAATCAGCAGGATTAGGCGCGTTGGTGAACTATCCGGCGGATGAAAATGCCATCAAGGTGGCAGAGCAACACAACCTCTCGCTGGAAGGGCACCGCGCCCGCAAAATCACTTCAGCCATGTGCAGAGAAAACGATCTGATCCTGGTGATGGAAAAACAGCATATCAATGACATCAGTAATATCGCCCCGGAAGTTCGCGGCAAAACCATGCTGTTTGGTCATTGGTGCGCAGGTCGTGAAATCCCGGATCCATATCGAAAAAGTATAGAGGCTTTTGAATCTGTATACCTTTTATTGGATGACGCCGCTCAGAAATGGGCCCACGCATTAAATCGATAATCAGGCATAATAATGGTCAACAAAAAATCAGATAGCTCGCAGAAAATTGCAGATGCCAAAGATGAAATCGATGTAGCCCGTTTATACGGTTCAATTATCGATCATCGCTGGCTCATTATTGGCGTAACCGCACTATTCGCAGTAATAGGTATTATCTACTCCATCCTCGCCACCCCGGTTTATCGGGCCGACGCGCTGGTACAGGTTGAACAAAACCAGGGCAGCCTGGTGATGACTCAACTCTCCAATCTGATGCCGGATACCAAACCGGCTTCAGATGCGCAGATTGGTCTGATCATGTCCAGGATGGTGCTGGGTAAAACCATCGAAGATCTTAACCTGCAAACCACCGTCGCGCCGAAATATCTGCCGGTTGTAGGTGCTGGCTGGGCGCGCCTGATGGGCAACGACGATAAAAAACTCGCCGTTTCTCGTCTGGAGTTGCCGCCGGAACTGATCGGCCAGAAGCTTGAGCTGGTTATCGGTGAGAACAACACCTTTACCCTTTCTGGCGATGACGGCGAACTGGTAAAAGGCAAAGTAGGCCAGTATGTAGGGCAGGGCAAAGTAAAAATCCTCGTCTCTGACACCAATGCAGGGCCGGGCGACGCCTTTGTTGTGCAGAAAAATGGCTACCTGCCAACCTACAATGATCTGGTAGGCCGTCTGAGCGTAGTGGATCAGGGCAAAGATACCGGCGTGCTGGCATTAACCCTGAACGGTTCCGATCCGCAGCTGACGCAGGATACGCTGCGCGCCATTACGGAAAACTATCTGCTGCAAAACGTTGAGCGTAAATCTGAGGAAGCGCAAAAGAGCCTCGATTTTATTCAACGTCAGCTGCCGCAGGTGCGTCAGAAGCTGGATGATGCTGAGAACAAACTGAACGCGTTCCGCCAGCAAAACGATTCAGTGGATCTGACGCTGGAAGCCAAGTCGATGCTGGATACCATGGTTAATGTGGATAACCAGCTGAACGAACTGACTTTCCGTGAGGCGGAAATCTCCAAGCTCTATACCAAAGAGCACCCGGCTTATCGCACGCTGTTGGAAAAGCGTAAGACGCTGCGGGATGAGAAAAAATCGCTGGAGGGTAAAGTTTCAGCCCTGCCGCGCACTCAGCAAGAAATTATTCGTCTGACGCGTGATGTTGATGCAGGGCAGGCGGTGTTCATGCAGTTGCTGAACAAGCAGCAAGAGCTGAGCATCAACAAAGCCAGCACTGTGGGTAACGTACGTATCGTTGACCCGGCACTGGTGCTGAACAAGCCGATCGCTCCGCGTTCTGCCATTATCATCGCCGTTTCTCTGGTGCTGGGCCTGCTGGCTTCCACTATCTACGTGCTGATGAAAACCATTCTGATTCGTGGCATCGAAAGTCCGGAGCAGCTGGAAAACAGCGGCATCAACGTATACGCCAGTATTCCTATCTCTGAATGGCAGCAGCAGCGCGATCGTAAGCTGGCTATGCTGGGCAAAGATAAGGGCAAAAAAGCGATACGCGGCGGTGAGTTGCTGGCGCTGGCAAACCCAACGGATCTGGCGGTTGAAGCGGTACGTAGTCTGCGTACTACCATGCACTTCGCTATGCTGGATGCGCCTAACAATATCGTCATGATCTCTGGTAGCAGCCCGGATATCGGTAAAACCTTTATCAGCACTAACCTGGCCGCCGTGGTTGCACAGTCAGGTCAGCGCGTACTGTTTATCGATGGCGATATGCGTAAAGGCTATTCTCACGAGCTGTTTAATACCGATAACCGTCACGGTCTGTCTGACCTGCTGTCAAATCAGGCAACGCTGCAGCAGGCGATTCGACCCACTAACGTCAGCGGACTGGACTTTATTCCGCGCGGTCAGCTGCCGCCTAACCCGTCTGAACTGCTGATGAGTCAGAAGTTTATCGACCTGATGGCCAATGTGCAGAAGCAGTACGATATCGTGGTTATCGATACCCCGCCGATTCTGGCGGTGACCGATGCGGCCATTATCGGTATGCAGGCCGGCACCAGTATGGTGGTGGCAGGATTTGAGAAATCCACGGTGAAAGAGATTGAAGTCAGCGTTCGTCGCTTTGAGCAGAACGGTATTGAGATTAAAGGCGCCATTCTGAACCTGGTGGTGAAAAAAGCTGCCAGCGCCTACGGCTATGGCTATTACCACTATAGCTACGAATCAACCAAGCCGTAAAACGAGAGTGCCAGCCGTTCGCGGCTGGCCTTTTAAGGTTTTTAAAACGAATCACATTGAGACTGATGTTATGACTGAGTCTACGCCTTTAATCAGCGTTGTTATTCCCACCTATAATCGTGCCGACATCATTTTAAAAACCCTAAACAGCGTTTTAAATCAAACCTGGCGTAACATCGAAGTGTTCGTGGTGGATGATGCTTCCACGGACAATACCGCTGAGGTCATGGCGGGCGTTAAGGATGAGCGCGTACATTTTATTCAGCTGGCGCAAAACAGCAGCGGCACGCGTCCGCGCAATGAAGGGATTGAGCGCAGCAGCGGTGAGTTTATCGCCTTGCTCGATTCCGACGACGAGTGGGTGCCGGAGAAGCTGGAAAAGCAACTGGCCTATTTACGCCAGCAGCCAGGTAAAAACCGCGTTTGCATGACGGCTAAATATAATAAGCGCCCTGAGGGCATGCACCTGCGACGGAATAAAGACCTGAAAAAATATTCCTCGATCATGGAGTTCCTGCTGCTGGGCAACGATTTTCAAACCAGTACGCTCCTGCTGGACGCCGCGATAGCCAAACAAACTCAGTTTGATCCTACGCTGCGTAAACATCAGGACTGGGATTTCGCCCTGCGCCTGCAGGAGAGGGGAGCCCGCTTTTTTTACCTCGACCTGCCGCTGACCATTTATGACGACTCGGATTCTACCGCGCGTATCTCTTCCGACGGTAAACGTGATAAATCGTTAATCTGGCTGGAGAGCATTAAAAAGCGCGTACCCAGCTATATCTGGTTTGGCTTCTACGCAAAGATTATTGCCGACAGTTATTTGCTCTCTAATGAAAAATCGAAAGGCGTGGCTATCTATTTAAAGCTGCTGCTGTCGAGAAAAATTAAATTCAGCCATTTTATGGCGATGATGAATGAAAGATTTAAAAAGTTAGCCACTATTACCGCGAAACGTTTTGTTCCGGGGAAGTGATTTAAAACAGCAATTGGAATGGCGAAAATAAAATGAAATTTTTATCAATGAAGATAGGTATAAGAAAGAATCGCTATCTCTATTTCGATCCACATATGACCTTTATGCTGTTCTTATTTATGATGCTGATGATGGTGGGAGTGGCATTAGTAAAAGAGTCGGTGATGAAACCGTACTTCTTTTCAGACCAAATTACCATCTTTAGCTTTATGAAGTTTACCTATAGCTTCGGCCCGGGAAACTCTTACGGCAGCACAGCTTACTTCTATAAACTGTTGGGATTTGAACAAAGCTCGATTGTATTCGCGCTGATTTCAGCCATTCTTATCATCAGTACCTTTGTGTTTATTTTCATCAGGGTGCGCGGTGGTTCGATGAATATATTCGATATCGGCGTGTTCTTGTTTTTCTGCTTTTCTTCAATGATTAACCTGACGTGGCAGAGTAAAGACTTTATCGTATTTTTGATGATGATGCCGTTGCTCATCACCTTTGCGAACCGTACTGCCGGGCTATTAATATGGACCTGCTTTGCTCTGTTCTATGCTTATTATTTCAGAACATACTGGTTCCTGTTTCTATTGGAATTTTATGCTCTGCTGTTAATGTCACGTTATGTCCATAAAGGAAAATGGATATTTATTTTATGTCTGCTTTCGCTGCTGGTACTGGCGTTTGGCTTCCAGTATGGTTTAGGCATTGACGTAGATAACTTCCGTAATGAAGTGAATGAACACCGACTGGACAGCGAAGGCGACGGCAGCAATACGCTGATTCGCCCCTGGTTCCCGGCCGGTAACCCGTTATTTGGCTGGTTAAACGTTAGCCTGACGTGGATAACATTCTTTTTCCCGTTCCCACTGATTTTAATGTTGTCGCCTTATTATGTGGTTATTTCTACGTTTATTATTTTGATGTTCAGAAGAATTTGGCAAACGCTTCATGCTGCCCTGGAGGACAGAACTTATCCGCTGGTTGTGGTGTTTGCACTGGCGATTATTTCCTACACGGTTATTCAGAGCCTGTTTGAACCAGATTATGGCAGCTACCTGCGTCACCTGTCGCCATTCTATCCATTAATGTTCTACGTCTATTTAAGTTTTGGGAAATTCAAAAAGGAAGAGTAAATGAAAATCCTCCATGCTGCTGAGACAATAAAAGGTGGCGTTGCCACAGTTTTAAAACAACTCGTTGCGGCACAACAGGATGAGAAGGGCAGTTATCAAATCCAGTGCCTGATCCCGGCGGATCAGGCAGGAGAACTGGATACGGCACACGCAGAAAACGTCGTGAAATGGCAGCGTAAAGGCCGATCGGTCGGCGCGCTGTTTTCATTTGCCGCTGCGTTTTGCCGCACGGTAATCAAATTCAAGCCCGACGTGGTACATCTTCACAGTTCCTTTGCCGGCGTTATTGGCCGTGCCTGTTTGCTGTTGCTTTGGCCTGTTGTTCGTCCAAAAGTGGTTTACTGCCCGCATGCATTTAGCTTCCTGATGCAGACCAGTAACGGTAAGAAAAAGATCTATTCCTTTATCGAAAAAGCGTTGCTGCCAATGACGGACGCCATTATTTGCGTTAGTCAGTATGAAGCTGACCAGGCAAAGGCACACGGCATTAGCGCTGATAAACTGGTGGTGATTCATAACGGCGTGGCTGAACGGCAGATCGTCAAGGCGGATACGCTAGCCGATCCGCGTATTAACGTGCTGTTTGTTGGGCGTTTTGATTACCAGAAAGGCTACGATATTTTACTCAATGCCATGAAGCGTAATCAAAATCCCAATATTCACCTGACGTTGATTGGCGACAGCGTACACAGCGCTGAGAAAATTGAAAAGCTGCCGGGAGCGGAGTATACCGGCTGGCTTAAAGCCAGCCAGATGGAACCTTATTTTATCGCGGCGGATGTGCTGGTCATTCCCAGCCGTTGGGAAGGATTCGCGATGGTGCCGCTGGAGGCAATGAGCTATTCAGTGCCAATTATTGCCAGTGACGCGACGTCACTGCCGGAAGTGGTAATTAATAATGAAACGGGATATCTGTTTAAAAACGGTGACTCTGACTCCTTACTTTCTGTACTAAACCGCCTGGATAAATCTGATTTGAGGGAGAAGGGTCGAAAAGGAAATCAATTATTTACCAATAACTTTACTTCGCAGGCTATGATAGCCAAAACGCATGGTTTATATGCCGACATACTGAAACGTTGAACACCAATTAACTAGCGAGGTCTAAGACATGTCTTCAATCATGCATGAATTAGGCAGGGATGATAATAAAATGATGACGGCGAGTGGATTTCGTACCCGTACTAACGCGTCGATTATTTCCATAATACAGCGTTTTTCTGACATTTTTGTGATGTTTACCGGGCTGTATATTTTAGCACGCATTGAATCCCAGTCTTTTTCATCATCCTGGTGGCTACTTTCACTTACCGCTCTGGCATTATTCCAGATGATTGGCGGTATTACTGATTTTTATCGCTCCTGGCGCGGTGTCAGTTTCGCCCACGAGCTACAGCTTATTTTGCAAAACTGGGCATTAAGTATTTTGATTACCGCCGGCGTGATGTCGTTCGTCAGCGATCTGGATCTTAATTTTAAAGCTTATCTGTTGTGGTTTGGGATTGTGGCGATCGGTTTTATCGCCTGCCGTCTGGCAATTCGCTATTTTGCCCGTATTATTCGCAAGCTGGGATACAATACGCGCAATGTCGCCATCGTCGGGAATATGCCCATTGGCGTTTCACTTGCTAATAGTTTCATTAACGCACCCTGGATGGGTATGAACGTTGTCGGGCTTTATTCTGACGTTGCTAATGAATCTCGTAGTGATGCCGGCAATATCAACTACTGCGGCAATCTTGAGCAGCTGTTGGTCGATGCCCGGGAAGGGAAACTGGATAAAATTTATATCGCCATGGCGATGTCGGAAGAGATGGCAATCCGCGAGCTGGTGAACAAACTTTCTGACACCACCTGTTCGGTAATGCTTATCCCGGATATTTTCACCTTTAATATTCTTCAATCGCGCACCGAAGAAATTAATGGCGTGCCGGTGGTACCGCTGTTTGAAACGCCAATGAACGGCATCAATATGGTGTTGAAGCGTATCGAAGATATTGTGGTTTCTTCCTGCATTCTGTTGTTTATCTCTCCTGCGCTGTTGACCATTGCCGCGCTGGTGAAATTTACCTCGCCGGGCCCGGTGATTTTCCGCCAGGTGCGCTACGGCATGGACGGTAAGCCGATTAAAGTGTGGAAGTTCCGCTCAATGTCAGTGATGGAGAATGGCGATACGGTTACCCAGGCCACGAAAGGCGATGCGCGTATTACACCTATTGGTCGTATTTTACGCTCTACCTCGCTGGATGAGCTGCCGCAGTTCATCAACGTATTAAAAGGCGATATGTCTATTGTTGGGCCACGTCCGCATGCCGTTGCGCATAACGAACAGTATCGCTCGATTATTCAGGGCTACATGCTGCGCCATAAGGTGAAACCGGGCATTACCGGCTGGGCACAAATTAATGGCTGGCGTGGTGAGACCGATACGCTGGAAAAAATGGAAAAACGCGTTGAGTTCGATCTGCAGTACATCCGTGACTGGAGCCTGTGGCTTGATATGCGCATTATTTTTCTGACTCTCTTTAAAGGTTTTATCAGCAAAACCGCTTACTAAGCGCAGCGCACAAGAGAGCAGCCTGTCAGGAGCCGCATCCTTATCCGGGATGCGGCTGTAGTCTTGTCACAGTGAAAGCGGACTTCACCCCTGCTTAGACGTGGATTATGAGCTTAAAAGAAAAAACGGTAAAAGGGGCCAAATGGTCTGCCCTGTCGACGCTGTCGACGATTGGCATTGGCTTCCTGCAAATGACGCTGCTGGCGAGGTTGATCGATACGCATCAGTTCGGTTTACTTACCATCGCCATGGTGGTTATTTTGCTGGCGGATACGCTTTCCGACTTCGGTTTGTCAAATTCGATTATCCAGCGCAGGGAAATTTCTGAAGCTGAACTCTCAACGCTCTATTGGATCAATATTCTTATTGGTCTGACAGTATTTGCGGTGGTGTTTAGCTGTAGCGGCTTGATCAGCGGCTGGTTAAAACAGCCGGATCTTAAGCTGCTGATCCAGGTATTATCTGTGGCCTTTCTGATTATTCCGCATGGACAGCAGTTCCGTGCGCTGCTGCAGAAAGAGCTGGAGTTTCCTAAAATTGGTTTAACCGAAACGCTGGCGGTGACCATTGGCTTTATCGTTACCATGGTTGCCGCCTGGATTAAACCTCAGGCAATAACCGCTATCTGGGGCTATCTGGCGATGGTCACAGTACGTACCCTGATGTTTTCCTGGTACGGTCGTAAAACCTATAAGCCACGCTTTCAATTTTCCTTTCGTACCATTACGTCCAACCTGAAGTTTGGCGCCTATCTTACTGCAGATAGCCTGGTGAACCAGCTAAACTCCAATGTGGCGACGGCGGTTCTGTCGCGTACGCTGGGGGCGGCAATTACCGGCGGTTACAATCTGGCGTATAACGTTGCGGTAATGCCGCCAACCAAACTGAACCCCATTATTACCCGCGTGCTGTTTCCTGCATTTTCAAAAATACAGGACGATCAGCAAAAGCTGCGGGAAAACTTCTACAAGTTACTCTCGCTGGTTGGGCTGCTTAACTTCCCTGCGCTGTTAGGGCTGTTAGTGGTGGCGGAAAACTTTGTCTTGTTTATGTTCGGTGAAAAATGGCGCTTCATCACCCCGATTCTGCAGGTATTGTGCGTGGTGGGGCTGCTGCGTTCGATTGGTAACCCGATCGGGTCGCTACTGATGGCGAAAGCACGTGTCGATATCAGCTTTAAGTTTAACGTTGTGAAGCTGTTTTTATTTATTCCGGCTATCTGGATCGGAGCAAAAACAGGCGGCGGGTTTGGCGCTTCGTTGGGCTTTTTAGCCGTTCAGGTTCTTAATACCTGGCTAAGTTATTTTATCCTGATTCGTCCGGTATTAGGGTCAAGTTATAAGCAATATTTGTATAGTATCTGGATGCCATTTCGTATGGCGCTGCCGACATCGGTGGTGTCATATATTATCGGATTTTTCTTCTCGACTTCGGTTGCGCTTCCCGTACTCTTAGCTGTTCAGATTATTTCGGGCGGGCTGGTGTTCCTGATGGCAATATTAATCAGTCGCGACCCCTTAATATTAGAAATGAAAAATCATCTGTTTAAAAACCCAAAACTTCGTCGAATTTTAAGAGCGGAAAACTAATCATGCACCATATGGATAAACTTAAAAACACCCTGTCAGTTATTGATGCCGTTGTTCCTCCTGGCAGCAAGGTGGCTTTTCTGGATATACCGCTTCATCTTAATGTCGGAGACCTGTTAATCTATAAGGGCACTGAACAGTTCTTTAAAGAACGTCAATATCAGGTAATGGCACGCCGCACGGATAAAACCAGTATAAAGTGGTTATCAGAAAACCGTAATCTGCCGAAGGATGTCATCATTTTATTACAGGGCGGCGGTAACTTTGGTGACTTATATGGACATCATCAGCGCCTGCGTGAAGCCGTAGTAGAGACATTTCCCCATCATAAAGTGGTTATTTTGCCACAAACCGTCCATTTTGAAGATAAAGCAAAAATGCTGCAGTCGGCGCAGATTCTACGCCAGCATAAAAACCTAACGATCTTCTGCCGTGATGAACGCAGCAAGAAAATTCTCGAAGAGCATTTTTGCAAAGATGTACGTCTCTGCCCGGATATGGCGCACGCGTTATGGAACGTTTTCCCAAAACAGTCTTCTAAAGATATCAAACGTGACACGCTGTGGATGATCCGTAAAGATATCGAAGAGACGAAGGTAGACGGCCTGCCCGGCATGCCCGGACCCGAAGGCTATGAAGACTGGGAAGATATCTGCACCGAGCAGGATCGCGCTAAAACCCGCATTTACCTTAATTTTGAGCGAGTTAATCGCACGCTGAGCACGCGCCTGTTTAATACGCCGCAGAAGTGGAGCGACTATACCGATACGCTGGTTAATCGGATTAACACTTACTTTATGTCGCACGATACGGTAGTGACCTCACGTATGCACGGGCATATTTTATGCTGCCTGCTTGGCGTGAAAACCAAACTACTGGACAACTCCTACGGTAAAAATTCAGGTTACTACGCTTCCTGGACAAAAGATGTCCCTGACTGTGAGTTGATTACTTTATGATTGAAGAGCCAACGATTCCTAAACTTTCCATCATTATCCCTGTGTATAACGTACTGGATTATGTTCAGGAAGCTGTTGATTCAATTCTTACGCAGTCTGTACAGCCGTGGGAAGTCATTATTGTTGATGACGGGTCGACGGACGGCTCCGGCGACCTGGTGGAGACACTGTATGGCTCCCACCCGCTGGTAAAGATTATTCATACCGCCAATGGCGGACTGGGTGAGGCGCGCAATACCGGCACGCGTGCCGCTACCGGGGATTATATCTATTACTTTGACTCGGATGATGTGTCCGTGGATGGCCTGATCCAGCGTTTTTATGAAACGCTGGAAAAGCACCCTGATATGGATATCTTTGCGTTCTCTGCGGAGTCGTTTGAAGATCCCATCGCAAAAAGCAAAGGGGGAGATCAGTCGCAGCAGGTGCGGCTGATCTCCTATCGCCGTCGTATGGAGCGCGTTTTTTCCAGCGGTGAAAAGGCGTTCAATACTCTGTCGGAAACTAACGCCTTTATCCCCAACGCATGGTTGTATATTTTTGCGCGTAAATTGCAGACGCAGCACCAGCTCTTTTTCCTGCCAATTATTCATGAGGATGAAGAGTTTACGCCGCGTCTGTTTTTTGTAGCGGGAAAAACCTGCGTAACGGACAGCGTATATTTTCAACGCCGTATTCGTATTGGTTCTATCATGCAAAGCTCGCGCTCAGAGAAAAATGCCATTGGCTATCTCCGCGCCTGCGATGCTCTGGAAGAGCTGATGCGGCACACCTCTGATCAGGAGAGCAGAAAAAACCTGCGTGCGCGGATCGTTAAAAATATCCTGAACGTTATTGGCGTGGCGAAGGGTTCTGAAGTGAAATTTAGCGCAAAGTCCCAGAGCGAGCTGGACACGCTGGTGTCGCGTTACCGCAACCTGGATATCACGCTGGCGGAAAACAACTACTTTGCCTGGCGGGTATTCAACTTTGCCCTGAAACGCTTAAAACTACGGGCCTCCTGACAGGCGCGTGCCCGAAAACATCGTTATCGCGCAGCGAAAATAAAAAGCCTCAGCGACTTTCGCTGAGGCTTTTTTTTAAGCCGGCTTAACGACTTTTTGCGTGGCTAAATTTAACCACGGGGATTCAGGCGCGCTGCCAAGCGCAACATATACCGCGTTGTTATTAACGCTAACGCTTTTACCTGCATGCTTACTGCGCTGATTCAGCACTGAGTTGATTGCGGAGAGCTGCGCGCTGGTATAAGAGAAATTGCTGCGGATACCCACATTTCCTTCAACGTTCCAGCTAATATCCGGCGCGCTGCCGTTACTGTAAATCAACGGCATTGCCTGCTCCCCGGTCGCCATATTATTGGTAACCAGCAGCGACTGCTTGATGCCGCTCAGCTCGGCAAAACGCGCCGAATCGCTGACGCGCGTATTCTGGATACTCAGGTTGTCCAGGTTAGGCAGTTTAAAGGCGGTTGTTGCACCACTATAAGTATCGCCATTGATCGCAATGGTGCCGCCTGAACCTTTTACCACCTCAACACCTTTACCGGTGCCGTTTAGCTGGTGATAGCAGTTGTTGCTGGTAATGGTGACATCTTTATTCGTGGTGATTTGTGCCGCCCGTGAAAAGCCGCGCGTATCAAGATTATTAATACGGAAGCTCTTTGGCTGGTTAAGGAACAGGGCGGTATTGGTACGAGCGCCTTCGTTAATCATGCTGCCTGACAGCGTTACGTCATGATCGCCAGTTTGGGTAGCAATGGCGAAGCCGTAGGCTTTGGTACCTTTGGCAATCAGTACGGTGCTGTCGATATTTACGCCTTCATTGAAATTGACCACGGCGATCGCCGCTTTGATAGGCCGCCAGGCGTTGCCGTTCAGTATATCCGGGCTGTTGCTGTAACGAATGGTGTTCTTAACGTTGATATTTTTGCACTGAATATAGGCTTCGCCCCACCAGGTAGCGCCGCCCATAGAGATATTCCCGATTGAGATACCGCCATTGATGTTTTCCATGGCGAAATGACGACGGAAGCTGCCCTTCGCCATATTGTTCGCCATGATGATATCTTTGTGATCGAAATCGCGCGCATGCTTGCGTGCACCTGGCAGCCCCTCAGCATGAAATGCCAGGCGAGCATCCTCGCCAGCCTTACAGTAGGCATGGTTGCCGGTCATGATCGTGCCGGAGCCCCAGATGGTTACCGCATCGCCACGGTCCTCACCCAGTTTAGAATGCAGATCGTGCATACCGGTTCCGGCGCCCAGGCACTCTAAAAACCAGTTGTTAGTAATTTTGGTGCCGTAAGCGCCAAAGCTGGCCGGGGCGATAACCGACTGCAGCATACGATAAAAATAGCAGTTAGAAACTTCACAATAGTTCGCGGAAATCATAATTCCGCCCTGGCGTCCGCCGGTTTCGCTTTTTAATAGCATAGGATTATCTAATACAATGCCATGAATTTGCGTCGCGTCAGCTTTCAGCACCAGTAAAAATTCATTACCCATATTTGCCAGTGGGGTAATAATACCATTGCCACGCCCTTCAATTATTTGGTTTTTCACCGTGAGCGTAATGGATTTATTTATACTGATCGGTGTATCAATAGTAAGGTATTTCTTATCCTCAACCAGCTGTTGCAAAGCAGCGTAATTATCGACAGGGCCGTTGCTGCGATGAATATCATTACGAATTTTAGCCCATGAGGTAGACGCATGATCGAGGATAATGCCTGGTGCGCCATTGATTTTACCGGCAGCGCTGTCCGGCGCCGGTGCTGACGGAGTAGGGGCCGGGGCCGCACTGGCGCGCGTCAGGCTACCGAGCGTGCCGATGGCAGCGGCCGAGGCCAGGATTTTTGTTAACGCCTTACGTCGCGAGTGGATACGTTCTTCACTGGCTTTTTCATTAATGCTCATCTCTGACCCTTTTAAGAATGATAACGCCAGGTTTCATTATTCATTTAAGCCAGATAATTGGAAGCTGTAATATTTAAAATCAGATAAAAGAAAACGCTTTTTTACACTTGCGTTAAGCGCAGGGGGTTTTATCAGATTAATCTCAGCGAATAATGCTTGCTGTAATAAAATAAGTTGAGTAGGACAGAGAGGGTTTAATGTTGTTCGGGTTTATCCTGGTTGCATTTGATTTATTCGACAGACTCACACCAGATCTTTTAATTCTTTGTTTCTTTAACACTATTGCTAATGAAAATTTTCAGAATAAGATTATACTTAACGATTGCTTGTTTATTGCATAATCGCTGAATGTCTTCACATCATTATATGGAAAAAATATGACCAAGCTTAAAGCAGTTATCCCCGTTGCGGGTCTCGGTATGCATATGCTCCCTGCTACAAAAGCCATTCCTAAAGAGATGCTGCCTATCGTAGATAAGCCGATGATTCAATACATTGTTGATGAAATCGTCAGGTCCGGCATCAAGGAAATCGTTCTGGTCACGCATGCGTCAAAGAACGCGGTAGAAAACCATTTTGATACCACTTATGAGCTTGAAGCGCTG
Organism: Pantoea alhagi; assembly: GCF_002101395.1. Lineage (NCBI taxonomy): Bacteria > Pseudomonadati > Pseudomonadota > Gammaproteobacteria > Enterobacterales > Erwiniaceae > Pantoea > Pantoea alhagi. The sequence continues at coordinate 3,109,943 of NZ_CP019706.1, forward strand.
CTGGAACAGCGAGTGAAGCGTCAACTGCTGAGTGAAGTACAATCCATTTGTCCGCCGGGCGTGACCATCATGAACGTTCGTCAGGCGCAACCGCTGGGCCTTGGCCACTCGGTACTCTGCGCGCGTCCTATGATCGGCGATAATCCTTTTGTTGTTGTGCTGCCCGATGTCATTATGGATGAGTCTACCGCTGACCACCTGCGCTATAATCTTGCCGCAATGGTTGCGCGCTTTGAAGAAACTGGCCACAGCCAGGTGCTGGCGAAGCATATGCCGGGTTCCGATTTGTCAGAATACTCCGTGATATCAACGCAAGAACCGTTGGAAAATGAAGGCAGCGTCAGCACCATTACCGGTTTTGTTGAAAAGCCTGAGCATCCGGAAACGCTGCATTCTGACCTGGCCGCTGTGGGCCGTTACGTTCTGTCTGCGGATATCTGGGCTGAGCTTGAGAAAACTGAGCCAGGTGCCTGGGGCCGTATTCAGCTTACGGACGCCATCGCCAGTCTGAGTCAGAAACAGCCGGTTGATGCCTGCCTGATGACAGGTGACAGCTTCGACTGCGGCCGTAAAATGGGCTACATGCAGGCGTTTGTCAGCTATGGCCTGCGCAACAAGCAGCAGGGCGCGGCTTTCCGCGAAACCATTAAACAATTGCTGGCAAAATAATTCCTCACAATGACACGCCGCGCCTTTGCGCGGCATTAAAGGAGTGCACATGGCTATTTTGGTAACGGGCGGAGCGGGGTACATCGGCTCTCATACGGTGCTGGCGCTGTTGCAGCGTGGCGACGACGTTGTGGTAATGGACAACCTCAGTAATGCTTCGCGGGAATCGATCAACCGCGTAGAGAAACTGGCCGGAAAGAAAGCCACTTTTGTTGAGGGGGATATTCTGGATCGCGCCTGCCTGCGCGACATTTTTGCCAGCAATAGCATTAGTGCCGTTATCCATTTCGCCGGACTGAAAGCCGTAGGCGAATCGACCCGTAAACCGCTGGAATATTATGAAAATAACGTTTCGGGTACGGTAGTGCTGCTGGAAGAGATGCGTAACGCCGGCATTTATAACTTTATCTTTAGTTCTTCCGCCACGGTTTATGGCGCTAACGCGCCGGTGCCTTACGTTGAGACGACCCCTATTGGCGGCACGACCAGCCCTTACGGCACCTCAAAACTGATGGTTGAGCAGATCATGCAGGATTACGCCAAAGCGGACAGCCAGTTTAAGGCGATCGCGCTGCGCTACTTCAATCCGGTAGGTGCTCACGAGTCTGGCGAAATCGGTGAGGATCCTAACGGCATTCCTAATAACCTGCTGCCATATATTGCTCAGGTAGCGATTGGCCGTCTTGATAAGCTCGGTATTTTCGGTGCTGACTACCCTACTAAAGATGGCACCGGCGTACGTGACTATATTCATGTCGTGGATTTAGCGGAAGGCCATTTAAAAGCCCTCGATCACCTGGATCAGTTGCAGGGCTATAAGGCTTATAACCTGGGGGCCGGCAAAGGTTACTCGGTGATGGAGATGGTGAAGGCGTTTGAAAAAGCCTCCGGCAAGCCGGTTCCCTTTGACATTAAACCGCGTCGCGATGGCGACTTAGCCGCCTTCTGGGCTGACGCTACGCTGGCTGATAAAGAACTCAACTGGCGCGTTACGCGCGGTATCGATGAGATGATGCGCGATACCTGGAACTGGCAGTCAAAAAATCCTAACGGCTACCGCTAAGAGTAAGTTGCTCTTATGATTTATTGTCGCCTGTTGCGCTTTTACGATTCAGTTAAAAGCGTGACGCAGAGCAAAACGTATTAATGACTATCGATGGCTTCTGGAAACAGAGGCCATTTCTGTTTCAGAGGTGAGTTAAACCGTTGCTAAACGGCATGAGTATTAGTAGAGAAGGTTAATGGATAAAATAGCATCACAAAGCGTGCCACAGCGGTAATAGCCTGAGTCTTATCAGGGATGAGAGGCAAGCTGATATTTTGAGCGCTTTGTTTGCAAAGCAAACAATCAATGCATTCTTTAGTTGAAAGCCAATAACTCAACAGGTAAACAGGACATTTTGTGCTTGTCTGTACGCGACGATAGTACGAGAATCGTAAACTATTAGCGCAGGGTTACAGTGCATTCTGATGGCGTTGCGAGAAAAAATTACCGTGTTGCTCACACAGGCTATGCTTGTTTGAGCCCTGAGCCGCGAAGCGTCTGGTTGCTTGAAGCCAGGGGCGGTAGCGTGGGCGTTTTCAGGTAACTGTGGTCAATTTCAATACTGGTGCAAACATGCAAGAAATCGTGCTCGTTTTTCTGGGAGCGCTGGCGCTGCTTTTTATCTCTCGCAAGATTGCCAAAAAGTAGGGTTAGTAGATAAACCTAACGCGCGGAAACATCATAACGGCCATATACCGCTGGTCGGCGGGGTCTCAGTTTATATTTCCCTGTGGATTATTTACGTTATGCAGCCTGACTGGCTACCTGACTTCAGCATCTATATGGTTTGTGCCACGATGCTTATTGTTGTCGGCGTGCTGGATGACAAACTTGACCTTCCCGTTCTGCCACGCATGGCATTACAGGCATTGGTAGCCAGCATCATGATGTACAACGGCCTCTACCTTTATTCGCTCGGCAATATCCTGTTTGGCTACGAACTGGTCTTAGGCATCATCGGCTATGCGGTCACGCTGCTGGCGGTAGTGGGTGCAATTAATGCTTTTAATATGGTTGATGGCATTGATGGTCTGCTCGGGGCGCTTTCTTCCGTAACCTTCGGCGCGCTGGCCGTGGTGTTCTGGATGGGCGAGCGGGATAATATGGCGCTGTGGTGCCTGTGTCTGATGGTCGCCTGTTTGCCTTATATTCTGCTGAACCTGGGCATCCCGTGGGGCGGCAAGTTTAAAGTTTTTATGGGCGATGCTGGCAGCACGCTGATTGGCTTTACCGTTATCTGGTTACTGATCCTCGCCACCCAGGGCGAGGAAGCAGTAATGCGCCCGGTCACTGCGCTGTGGCTGATCGCCGTTCCTCTAATGGATATGCTGCGCGTGATGATAGGACGCATCAGAAGAGGGGGACAGTCCCTTCAAGCCGGACAGAGAACATCTGCATCATGTGTTGACTCAAAACGGATTTTCAAATAACCAAGCGTGTATATACATCACTCTATTAGCTTTATTTTCATCAATAATTGGCTTAATTAGTGAAGAGATAAAGCTACATGATGAAAATGTTTTATTATATTTTATTTTGATATTTTCCATTTATTGCTATTTCATAGCATGGTGGTCTAAAAAAACGCTTTCAACTTCGGTATCATAAAAAAGCATGATGATAAAAAAATTCATTAAGGAAATAGGAATATTTTTACTGGCTTCTGGACTTTCAAGATTTTTACCATTTTTATTAACACCACTTTTTACGCACTATATTCCTGTGAATGATATGGGTGCATTGGAAGTCATTCTTTCAATTTATAATATTATTATCATATTTGGAATGATGCAAATGGATGCATCTATGCAGCGTTATTTTTACGAAAATGAAGATGTAATACCTGCTAGCTTGTTATTAGTTACAGCTTTCTCCTTAATAGCCATGTTTTTGGTATCAATCTTTTCACATTTTTTATCTATAATGATGTTTAATAATGGTAATTATACATACCATATTAAAATAACAGCTCTCATGATATTGGTTGTTAATGTTTTTACTATCTCAACTCTTGTGACTCGTTATAAAAAAGGGGCATGGAGTGTAGCAGCAATTAGTGCTGTACAAGCGACATCTTTCGCTTTGTTAGCGTTATATTTAATTATTTATAAGCGCATGGGATCTTTAGGTTATATTACAGCTTCATTAATGTCTTATGTGCCCCCAACAATATGGGCTTTAGTATTGCTACGAAAAGATTTAAAAACAAAGTTAACAAAGCCCACCTTTAGAAAACTTTGGCGCTTTTCATGGCCTCAATTCCCAGCCAGGATTGCTAGTGCTTTTACGCAATATGGAAATAGGTTTATTATTCTGTTACTTTTCTCTCAAGCAAGCGTAGGTGTTTTTGCATTAGCTAGTAAGATAGCTTCGCTAATGTTTGTTTTACTCTCTGCCTTTAATATGGTTTGGTACCCTATTCTTTATAAAAATGTTAAAGATGGTAAGAATACTAACGGAATGGATAAAATTTTTAATGGTGTCCTGTTTTTCTTGCCTTTGTTTGCAATTGCTTTTTATGCAACTAGCTATATATTGTATAATTACTATATAGCACCATCATATAAAGAAGGACTTCCACTATCATATTTTCTAATATTTTCTGTCAGTGTTCTTTTTGTTAAGGAGATGGTAGATGCTGGCATAAAAATAAAAGAAAAATCACATTACATTTCGATAATATACATTAACTCTCTAATTTTCTTTATTGCAAGCGCTTTTATTTTAGCTAAAATGTGGGGTTTGATTGGAATAGCACTTGCTGCCGTAGCAACAAATATATTCATGACTCTGTATTCATGGTATATTTCGGAACGCCTCATGAAGATGGGTTTTAAGTTGAAATATTTTATCACTTTTGTGGCAGTTATGTTTGCTGTAACAATCGCAGCATTAAGGTTAAACTAAGTGAAACATTACAAGCTTTTCTCCTTCTCTATTAGTAATAGCGTAGCTTATATTCTCTACTTCATATTTTTTACAAGCTTTTGCTTCCTATATTTTGATTTTTTCGTGAGCAATAAAGGCTTTGTATATGAGCCTGTAATTGGTTGGTTAAATCCTGTAAATATACACGATCACTATGTCTATCTTGATTATATAAATAAAATTAAAAATGTAGAGCAACTTTTTGGATTAAATAATAACCTTGGGATATCGCTAGTTTATTATTTAAGTCATAGGCTGATTAATTTATTTGGATATAACATTCAATATGAAATACTGGCGCTTATAATTAATGTCTTTGTGTTACTTTTGGCGTTGAAAACATATATCAATTTAATCAAATTGTTTGGGATGCCTCAATATTATGTAATTACTTTTTTTTTTCTGACTAGCTTGGTCTATTTTTCTCAGCTAATTAATAAAGATTCCTTTACCATTCTTATATTCCTCAAAGCTATTGAGTTATTGAAAAAGGAATATTGGTTACGCTACATAGTTTTGATAATGCTTTCCTTATTTATCAGATTTCAATTGCCTGTGTTATTGATAGTGTATGCCTACATAGTTGTAAAAAACAAAAAACCGTTAAAAGAGCTTGCGTTATTATATATAGTTTCATCTCTCCTCAATGGTTATCTGGCAAAATACCAAACGCACTTTTTTAATGAGCGAACATTATCTGACGGGCTTAGCTTTTTTGTATATCAGTTAAATATTAAATATTATATAGGATCACTATTTTTTAACCCACTGAGAGTGATGCAATATTTCTATGATACGTTACTTTCATTTCATTTTATTAATGAAGATTATAAAATTGATGTTAGTCGGTTAAAAAACATCCCTCAACTACTTATGCTTTTTTTATACCTTCCGTTCATAATAAATTGCTTTTTGAATTATAAGAAAAAAATGCATGGCGATGATAGATTTTTTATGGCTGCTATAGTCTCATTCTTCCTAATTTGGCTTTTTAATCCAACTATTAATCAACGCTATTTTATATGTATATTACCTGTTTTTCAGTTGCTAGGTTTATTTCAATTGTATAAGTTTAGAAAGGGATACAAATGAGAATTCTCTATACCGGTGCTTTCCGTTATCCTGATAAAGACGCTGCTGGAAAACGGGTGAATAATATTATAAATTGTTTGGTAATGTCGGACAGTATTAAAGATATATTTGTAGCAGGGTGGGAACAAAAAGAAGATAAAAATTTTATTCCTGGAGAGAAAGTTACTCACGAATCTTTTTCAATTCTCGATAAAAAAAATAATTCTAAAATCAGGAAGGTAATTAATTTTGCATTTCAGGGACATTCACTATTAAAGTGGTTTTATAATAAAAGGCATTTTTTCGATATTATTATTCTTTACAATCCCCCAGCATTTTTTGCCGCTTTAATGCTAATCATGGGGAAGATATTTAATAAAAAACTTATTTTAGATAGCACTGAGTGGTATGAAAGTGAGCATCTCCCGGGAGGACGTTATGGAATGGCCTCGCTAGAAAATTATATTAGAATGCGCTACGTTTATCCGCGATTTAAAAATGTCATGGCAATTTCAAGCTTCCTTGAAAAATATTATCTAAGATGTGGTGTAAAAAACGTAATCCGCGTTCCACCTTTGGCTGTAAAAAGTCCTATTTCATTTGTAAAATCAAAAAATGAACTTCACAGTGAGTTGAGTCTCCTTTATGCTGGTTCTCCCGGACGTAAAGATCGGTTGGATGAATTAGTATATAAAATAATTAACACTAAAAATAAAATTAACGAAAGCGTTATATTGCACATTGCTGGGATAACGGAAGAGCAGTTTTATCAAACCAGCCCAGAACTTAAATATTACCAAGCTAAAATAGCTTCATTTGTAAAATTTTATGGCCGCATACCTATGAGTGAAGTGCTTGAGCTATATAGAAAGATCGACTATTGTATTTTTATCAGAGAAAATAAACGTTACGCATTGGCTGGCTTTCCTTCAAAAGTCGTTGAATCATTATCTACAGATACACCAATAATAACAAACCCTGTAGGAGATATTGATGAAATATTACCACATATAGGCATAGCCATAGATATGAATAAAGATAATATTGATGAGGAATTACAAAGAGCTATTGCAAAAAGAAGTGACTTCCATGGTAATTTAACAGCTATATTTAATGATAATTTTTCAGTGGAATCAAAAAAATATTTGATTGAAAATTTCATTGTTGAAAAATTATTGTGAGTCATTCATGAAAAAAATAATACTTAATTGCACTACAAATAATACAGGTGGTGCAATACAAAATGCTGTAAACTTTATAAATGAAATAATAAATAATGATGGTTTTGGTTTTGATTGGTATTTTTTCCTTAGCCCAGAAGTAGCTGTGCAAGTTAAGGTTTTAATACCTGATGAAAAGTTTTTTATCTCAAATAAATCACCAGCTCAATCCTTTGTATGGCGTAAAAAAATATATGATAAGGCGAATGAAATTGAGCCAGATTTAATTTATACCTCGGCTGGGCCAGCATACGTAAACTTTAAACAAACACATATAATGGGATGCAGTAACCCATATATTTTAGGAGCTACCAAAGAGTCATTACGTAAACATGGAGGTTTGGTAAAGCGATTGATAAGAAGGGTTCATACAATTTATCAAAGGCATTACATTAGAAAAGCCAAGTGCTGGATAGTTCAAACTGAAGAATCTAAACGACAATTAAAAAAGATCGTTGGTAAACGTGGAAATATTTTTATTGTATATAATGCTATATCAGCTATGTTTTTTGAGGCTCAACAGGCTAATAAAACAACGGAAGGGTTTTATTCAGATGTTTCAAACGAGCTTTCAACGAAACAAATAAAAATATTGGTACCTAGCGCGTGGTATGCTCATAAAGACTTAGAAACAGTTCCTTCGATTATTAAAATGCTGATACAAAGATTTCAGCTGGAATTGAAGGTAACTTTTACAATCGACACTCTACACTGGAATAATATCAAAGAAATGGCAACGCAATTAGGCGTTGAAAAGTACATATGTAATTATGGCCCTTTTTCTCGAAAAGAAGCAGTACATTTGTATTTGGAGCATGATGTTATTTTGCAGCCTAGTCTTCTTGAAGTTTTCTCTACAAGTTATATAGAGTCTATGGCTGTTAAAAAACCTTTAGTGGTGCCTTTTTTGCCCTTTTCCAAAGATATCTGTGGTGAATATGCTTATTACTATGTTTGTAATGATTACAATACATATGTTAATTCGATTATTTCCGCGATAAAAAGGGAAGATTTCACAAAAAAAATTATTTCAGGAAACAATATCTTGCAAAAATATGGTACGCAACAAAAAAGAACTGAAAACATGATCAGTATTATAAAAAGCCTATTGGCTTAAGAAAGTAATTGAGGTGATTTGAATGTTTAATAATAAGGTTTTGCTAATTACTGGTGGTACGGGATCGTTTGGTAATGCTGTACTTAATCGCTTCCTTGAAACTGATATTAAAGAAATCCGCATTTTTTCGCGTGATGAGAAAAAACAAGATGATATGCGTAAAAAATATAATAGCGCAAAACTAAAATTTTATATAGGTGATGTACGCGATTATGCTAGTGTCCTTAACGCTTCGCGCGGTGTCGATTACATCTATCATGCAGCAGCATTAAAGCAGGTTCCCTCCTGTGAGTTTCATCCGATGGAAGCGGTAAAAACCAATGTGCTTGGAACGGAAAATGTCCTTGAAGCAGCGATTGCCAATGAAGTTAAACGTGTTGTTTGCCTGAGTACTGATAAGGCTGTTTATCCCATCAACGCAATGGGCATTTCTAAAGCCATGATGGAAAAAGTGATGGTGGCAAAGTCACGTAATGTTGATAGTGCAAAAACTGTTATTTGTGGCACTCGTTACGGTAACGTAATGGCATCTCGTGGATCGGTTATTCCTTTATTTGTCGACCTTATTCGAACCGGTAAACCAATCACTATTACCGATCCTAATATGACACGTTTTATGATGACACTTGAAGATGCTGTAGATTTGGTGCTATATGCATTTGAGCATGGCAGTAATGGCGACATCTTTGTGCAAAAAGCACCCGCTGCGACTATTGAAACATTAACTATTGCCCTAAAAGAGCTCTTGGACGTTGCTGAACATCAAGTTAATATTATCGGTACCCGTCATGGTGAAAAGCTTTTTGAAGCGTTGCTTAGCCGTGAAGAAATGATCGCTGCTGAGGATATGGGCGACTATTATCGCGTTCCACCTGATTTACGTGACCTTAACTATGGTAAATACGTTGAGCAAGGCGATACGCGAATCTCAGAAATCGCTGATTATAATTCGCATAATACTCAACGTTTGGATGTTGAAGGTATGAAAGGGTTATTGCTCAAACTGCCGTTTATTCGAGCATTACAAGCTGGTGAAGAATACGATCTGGATGCGTAATATGAATATTTTAGTGACCGGCGCCGATGGCTTTATAGGTAAAAATCTTTGTCTAAGGCTTACTGAAGCTGGCTATAACAATATCATTAAAGTCACACGCTCAACGAATGAACAACAGCTTGCGGACGGATTAGCACAGGCTGATTTCGTTTTTCACCTGGCGGGAATTAACCGTCCGAAAGATGAAAGCGAGTTCGAAACAGGCAATAGCGACTTTACAAAAAAAATTGTCGCTTTGTTAGCTGATAAAGCTGTTAAAACGCCGATAATGCTAAGCTCTTCTACGCAGGCGGCACGTGATAATGCATACGGACGTAGTAAAGCGCTTGCTGAAGAGTGGATCGCTCAATACGGTAACAGCTGCGGTGCCAGATATTATATTTATCGACTTCCTAACGTTTTCGGTAAATGGTGTAAGCCGGGCTATAATTCTTTTGTGGCAACGTTTTGTCATAATCTGGCTAACGGCATGGATATTACCATTCATGACTCCGAAGCTGAAGTTACAATGATTTATATAGATGATTTTTGCGAAGAAATGTTGCGCCTGCTTCATGGTGTAAAAGCAAACGGCTTTCATCAAATTGCTCCCGAATATAAGGTTACTGTTGGATATGTTGCCGATATGCTTCGCTCATTTAAGCTTAGCAGAGATACATTGGTAACCGAAGAGGTTGGAAAAGGCTTTACGCGCGCGCTCTATTCAACATGGCTCAGCTATTTCAAACCTGAAGACTTTAGCTATCGCCTGCCTTCCTATAGTGATACCCGTGGCGTATTTTGCGAGATGCTTAAAACTCCGTCTGCTGGGCAGTTTTCTTTTTTTTCTGCTCACCCGGGCGTTACGCGAGGCGGACATTATCATCATACGAAAAATGAAAAATTCCTTGTTATTAAAGGCCGGGCGCGTTTTAAATTTGAGCATGTCATTACGGGTGAAAAATATGAGTTGGTCACCTCTTCAGACCAGTTTCAGGTAGTTGAAACTGTGCCCGGCTGGTCCCATGATATTACTAATATCGGTAGCGATGAATTGTTAGTCATGCTTTGGGCCAATGAAATATTTGATCGCGATGCCCCTGATACCATAGCGAGAGCTTTATAATGAAAAAACTAAAAATTGTTTCCGTCGTCGGCACTCGCCCTGAAATCATTCGTCTCTCTCGCGTTCTGGCTAAGCTCGATCTCTATTGCGAACATATTATTGTTCACACCGGCCAGAACTACGATTACGAGTTAAACGAAGTCTTTTTTAACGATCTGGGCGTGCGTAAACCCGACTACTTTCTTAATGCCGCCGGGAAAAGCGCAGCAGAGACCATCGGTCAGGTGATTATTAAAGTTGACGCCGTGCTGGCTGAGGTCGAGCCTGAAGCGATGCTGGTGCTGGGCGATACCAACTCCTGTATTTCGGCGCTGCCCGCCAAGCGTCGTAAAATCCCTATCTTCCATATGGAAGCCGGGAATCGCTGTTTCGATCAACGCGTGCCGGAAGAGACTAACCGCCGCATTGTCGATCACACCGCGGATGTTAATCTGACCTATAGCGATATCGCGCGCGATTATCTGCTGGCAGAAGGCCTGCCAGCTGACCGCATTATCAAAACCGGCAGCCCGATGTATGAAGTGCTTACCCACTATATGCCGCAAATCGACGCCTCTGATGTGCTCACCAGACTTAATCTGAAAGCTGGCGAGTTCTTCGTCGTGAGCGCGCATCGCGAAGAAAACGTCGATGCGCCGAAACAGCTGGCCAAACTGGCGGCGATACTGAATACGGTGGCCGAACAATATAACCTGCCGGTTATTGTCTCCACGCATCCGCGTACTCGTCACCGCATCGAAGAAAACGGCATTACTTTCCATGCCAATATCCAGCTGCTGAAACCGTTAGGGTTCCACGACTATAACCATCTGCAGAAAAATGCCCGCGCGGTGCTGTCTGATAGCGGCACCATCACGGAGGAATCCTCTATCATGAACTTCCCGGCGCTGAATATTCGTGAAGCGCATGAGCGTCCGGAAGGGTTCGAAGAGGCCTCGGTGATGATGGTCGGACTGGAGGTCGATCGTGTGTTGCAGGCGCTGGAGATTCTGGCGACACAGCCGCGCGGTGAAGAGCGTCTTTTACGTCAGGTAGCGGATTACAGTATGCCGAACGTCTCTGACAAAGTGGTCAGGATTGTGCATTCCTATACTGACTATATTAAGCGGGTTGTCTGGAAACAGTATTAATGAATCTGGTTTTAATCATTGATGATTATTTACCCCATAGTACGCGTGTTGGGGCAAAGATGTTCCACGAGTTAGCCGTTGAGCTTCATCTTCGTGGGCATCGCATTACGGTTATTACACCTGACTTTCGCCAAAAAGCTGCGTTATCGTTTGATGAGATCGACGGCATTACTGTGTGGCGTTTTAAAAGCGGACCCATTAAAGATGTGGGAAAAATCTGCCGCGCCAGTAATGAAACGCTGCTTTCATACCGGGCGTGGGGTGCAATAAGTCATCTGGTTAAACCGGAAACTTTTGATGGTATCATCTACTATTCGCCCTCTATATTTTGGGGGCGTTTGGTGAAGCATATTAAGCAGCGCTGCCGCTGCCCGGCCTATTTAGTGTTGCGCGATCTCTTCCCGCAATGGGTAATAGATGCCGGCATAATGAAAAAAAGGTCGCCGATCGCAAAATATTTTCGTTATTTTGAGCGCGACGCTTACCGTCAGGCGACACGCATCGGTCTGATGTCTGATAAAAATCTGCAGCTGTTTCGCTCGCTGCACCCAAACTACCCCTGCGAAGTGTTACGCAACTGGGCAGATTTGCAGCCGGTTAAAAAAGCGAGCGCAGACTATCTCTCTGTGCGGCAGCGGCTAGGGTTGCAGGATAAAGTCATCTATTTCTACGGCGGCAATATCGGCCACGCGCAGGATATGGCGAATTTAATGCGTCTGGCCCGCAGTATGCAGCAGGAAGAAAAGGCCCATTTTCTTTTTATTGGCCAGGGCGATGAAGTTCAATTAATTAATCAGTTGGCGCAGCAATGGGGGCTAAATAACTTCAGTTATTTATCTTCGGTCAGTCAGGATGAGTTCCGACATATTCTTGCCGATGTTGATATTGGTCTGTTTTCGCTTTCTGCACAACATACGGCGCATAATTTCCCAGGTAAATTATTGGGTTATATGGTTGAGTCATTACCCATTCTGGGCAGCGTTAATCAGGGTAACGATCTGCAGGAAATTATCAATCAGCACCATGCCGGATTTATTCATATTAATGGCGAGGATGAGAAACTACTTTCATCGGCTAAAGCGCTTTATCATGATATTAGCTTACGCAGAAAAATGGGGCGCAGCGCCTATACATTATTGTGCAAAGAATTTTCTGTTACCTCAGTCGCGCAATTAATTGAAAAAAGTCTTGAGGATAATCATGCGTCTGTTTGATAAGAAAATGATAATGGATTTATATCAGGAAGCAGAAAGGTCGGAACGTAAACGTTCACATTTTCTGTTACATAAATCTCATAGCGAGACGGTGCAGCGTTTGCTAATCGCACTGGTAGAAGGCAGTTTTGTTGAGCCGCATTACCATGAACTGGCGAATCAGTGGGAAATGTTTATTGTTATGCGCGGGCAGCTAAGAATAAAACTGTATGACAACCAGGGAAACGTGGTTAACGATTTTATCGCGGGGCCTGAATTACCAGTTTCGGTGGTTGAATTCCAGCCGGGCGATATTCACAGCGTGGAATGCATTTCTGAACAGGCATTAATGATGGAAATTAAAGAGGGTCCGTTCAACCCTGAATTTGCTAAGACCTTTCCGAAATGGCAGGCTGTTTGATACGTTTAAGCAATTAATGCAATTATTTTAGAATTAACCTGTTTAGCGTTTGAACAGTCATATAGGATATCGCACCAATCGCTATTATCCGGTGCTAATAGTGGGTTAATATCGCGAATACTCAAAGCTGCTGAATCGCAGTGAACACACCTGACAGGAGTAAATAATGTCCAAGCAACAGATCGGCGTTGTAGGTATGGCGGTGATGGGCCGTAACCTGGCACTCAACATTGAGAGCCGCGGCTATACCGTATCCATCTTCAACCGTTCTCGGGAAAAAACTGATGAAGTTATCGCCGAAAACCCGGGCAAGAAACTCGCGCCTTACTACAGCATTGAAGAGTTCGTTGACTCGCTGGAGAAACCACGCCGTATCCTGCTGATGGTGCAGGCAGGCGAAGCGACCGACAAAACGATTGCCTCACTGACCCCGCATCTGGATAAAGGCGATATCCTGATCGATGGCGGTAATACCTTCTATAAAGACACCATTCGTCGTAACAAAGAACTTTCTGAGCAAGGCTTCAACTTTATCGGTACCGGCGTGTCTGGTGGCGAAGAGGGCGCGCTGAAAGGGCCTTCCATTATGCCTGGCGGTCAGAAAGAAGCTTACGAACTGGTTGCGCCGATTCTGGATAAAATCGCTGCACGTGCCGAAGGCGAGCCTTGTGTGACCTATATCGGTCCGGACGGCGCAGGTCATTACGTGAAGATGGTGCATAACGGCATCGAATATGGCGATATGCAGCTGATTGCCGAAGCGTACTCTCTGCTGAAAAACGCGCTGGGCCTGAGCAACGAAGATCTGGCGAAAACCTTCAGCGAATGGAACGAAGGCGAGCTGAGCAGCTACCTGATCGACATCACTAAAGATATCTTCACCAAGAAAGATGAAGAGGGTAACTACCTGGTTGATGTGATCCTGGATGAAGCCGCGAACAAAGGTACCGGTAAATGGACCAGCCAGAGCTCGCTGGATCTGGGTGAACCGCTCTCTCTGATCACCGAATCGGTATTTGCGCGTTACCTTTCCTCGCTAAAAACGCAGCGCGTTGCCGCCTCTAAAGTACTGAGCGGCCCGACTGCGCAGGCATTCAGCGGCGACAAAGCGGAATTTATTGAGAAAGTACGTCGCGCGCTTTACCTGGGCAAAATCGTCTCTTATGCGCAGGGCTTCTCTCAGCTGAAAGCGGCTTCCGATGAAAACAACTGGGATCTGAACTACGGCGAAATCGCGAAAATCTTCCGTGCTGGCTGTATCATCCGTGCGCAGTTCCTGCAGAAGATCACCGATGCCTATAAAGATACCCCGGACATCGCGAACCTGCTGCTGGCGCCTTACTTTAAAAATATCGCTGACGAATACCAGCAGGCGCTGCGCGATGTGGTTGCTTATGCGGTGCAGAATGGTATCCCAACGCCAACGTTCTCAGCTGCAATCGCCTACTATGACAGCTATCGCTCTGCAGTGCTGCCGGCGAACCTGATCCAGGCGCAGCGTGACTACTTCGGTGCGCATACCTATAAGCGTATCGATAAAGACGGCGTGTTCCACACCGAATGGCTGGACTAATTCCGTTTTGCCTAAAAAACCTCCCATTGGGAGGTTTTTTATTGATTTCAGATAACTCTTTACCTTTCCTTTTGCTATTGTTTTCTTCCTGGCGTTTATCATTCCGCTTTTCATTTAATAAGTTGGGCATACCAGAAACATGAACCAAGAAAATAAGACAACTACGGATCAGTCTTTACTTCGTCAGACCTTTTACAACAACGATGATGAGCTTGACCTGCTGGATGTTGTGGCTCAGCTATGGAAGGGTAAAAAGATCATTATCGCTACCGTGATTCTGTTTCTGTTACTGGCAATCACGTATCTCTTTTTTGCGAAAGAGAAATGGACCTCGGAAGCGATAGTTACCCAGCCCAGCGCGGGCCAGGTGGCCAACTATAACGCCGCGCTAAACGTGCTTTACTCCGAGTCGCCGCAGGATAAGCCGGGCGTGGTAGAGCTGCAGCACCAATTGTTCAACCGTTTTAGCGCCTCCATCACTGCGCTTTCCGGCGCGCTGCAAAATCTCGATCAGCCGCTGGCATTAAAAGTTGCCTCAGTTACGGCAGGCCAGCCCGATCCGCTAAGCGTTAAGTTCACCGCGCAGACAGCGCAAGAGGCGCAGGCGCAGGTAACGCATTTTATTCAGTTGGTAAATAACGACGTAGTGCATGATTACGGCGCGGATATCAAACGCAACCTGGCGGTAAAAACCCGTGAGTTAACCGACTCGCTCACTTCACAGCAGGAAGTAGCGAAAGAGAGAAAAACGCGGCGCAACGAAGCATTAAAACAGGCACTTAAAGTAGCGGAAGGTGCCGGTATTACCTCTTCGCAGCTGACCCAGGCGGAGTTTTTATCGGATGATACGCTCTATTTGCTGGGCACGAAGGCACTCACCTCATCAATTGCCAACGAAGCGACCAGGCCGTTGCCGCTGGACGATAGCTATTATGCCACCCAGCGTGCGCTGCGCTTGATTAAAGACCTGAAAATCCAGGTGGATAATCTGCAGTCGTTCCGCTATATCATGGAACCTGATTTACCTATCCGTCGCGACAGCCCGAAAAAGGGCCTGACGCTGGTGCTGGCAGTATTGCTGGGCGGAATTGTCGGCTCGGCGGTGGTGCTGGGGCGGAATATGGCTTCAGCTTACCGACAGCGTAAACAATCTGTCTGATAAAAAAACCGGCCACCAGGCCGGTTTTTTGTTTCACGCTTTATGACGTGCGCGGAGATTGTTGATGATCGCGCTCAGGTTGAGATCCTGATCCTGTAACAGCACCAGCAGGTGATAGAGCAGGTCAGAGGCTTCGTTGGTTAGCTCATAACGATCGTTAACCGTGGCGGCCAGTGCGGTCTCGACGCCTTCTTCTCCCACTTTTTGCGCGATGCGCTTGGTGCCGCTGGCGTATAGCTTAGCGGTATAAGAGCTGTCGGGATCGGCCTGCTTACGTTCCGCCAGCAGCTGTTCCAGCTGATAAAGAAATGTCCAGTCCGGGGCGGCAGGGGAGAAACAGCTGGTGGTGCCAAGGTGGCAGGTGGGACCAATAGGATCCGCCAGCACCAGCAGCGTATCGTTATCGCAGTCGGGCGTGATGCTGACCACATTCAGGAAATGACCGGAGGTCTCGCCTTTGGTCCACAGGCGCTGTTTGGTGCGCGACCAGAGGGTGACTTTCTGCTCGCGCAGGGTTTTCTCCAGCGCTTCCGGGTTCATATAGCCATGCATTAATACTTCGCCGGATACCTGATGTTGGACTATTACCGGCATCATGCCGCCGGTTTTTTCCCAGTCCAGTTGGGAAAGCTGCTGTTCTGTTAACACGGGCGAATCTCCACACCTTGTTCAATCAGAAACCGTTTCAGGTCGCCGATATTGATAATCTGCTTATGGAATACCGAGGCGGCCAGCGCACCATCGACGTTAGCGTCACGAAAGGCTTCCAGGAAGTGCGTCATGGTACCGGCGCCGCCGGAGGCGATAAGCGGCACTTTGCATACCTCACGCACTTTTTGCAGCTGAACCAAATCATAACCGTTACGTACGCCGTCCTGGTTCATCATGTTCAGGACGATTTCGCCAGCGCCGCGTTTTTGTACTTCCTCTACCCACTCCAGCGTCTCCCACCCGGTCACCCGGGTGCGCTTTTCATCGCCGGTATACTGGTTAACGTGATATTTGCCGCTCTGTTCGTCATACCAGGTATCAATGCCCACTACCATACACTGCACGCCAAAGCGGTCCGCCAGACGCGTAATCAGTTCGGGATCGGCCAGTGCCGGAGAGTTAATTGAGATCTTATCAGCCCCAAATGAGAGAATTTGTGCGGCGTCTTCGGCGCTTTTAATGCCACCGGCGACGCAGAACGGAATATCGATCACTTCCGCTACGCGCGCCACCCAGCTTTTATCCACCACGCGACCATCGCTGGAAGCGGTGATATCGTAAAAAACCAGTTCATCAGCGCCTTCCTCAGCATAGCGTTGCGCCAGCGGCACAATGTCGCCGATGATTTCGTGATTGCGAAACTGCACGCCTTTAACCACCTGGCCATCGCGCACATCAAGACAGGGAATTATCCGTTTTGCCAGCATGAAATGGCCTCCGAAACCGTGAATTTATCTTCCAGCAGGGCGCGTCCAACGATCACGCCCTGCGCGCCGCTGCCGCGCAGGGCGGCGATATCAGCCAGCGAGCCGATGCCGCCGGAAGACTGAAAAGCCACCTGCGGGAAACGTGCGGACACTTCCTGATAGAGCGAGACGTTCGAGCCGCTCAGCGTACCGTCCCGTGAAATATCGGTGCATAACACATGTTGCAGCCCAAAAGGCAGAAACTGCTCAATAACCTGTTCCAGGGTAACGCCAGCCGCTTCCTGCCAGCCGCTGATCGCCACCTCTTTGCGGTTAGCGGCGTCAATGCGTACATCCAGCGCCAGCACAATGGCCTGCGGGCCAAATTCGCTGAACCAGCGCTGCACTTCTTCCGGCTGTTTTACCGCCGTCGAACCCACCACCACACGCGAGGCACCCGCCTCCAGCAGCGCAGCGACATCATCACGGCTGCGAATGCCGCCGCCTACCTGTACCGGCACCTCAACGCCTGCCAGTAGTTCTGTTAACAGCGTAAGCTGGCGCGCCGCCGGATCTTTCGCACCGGTTAAATCGACCAGGTGCAGCAGCTGCGCGCCCTGGCGCTGATAATCCTGCAAACGCGGCAACGGATCGCTTCCGTAGTCGCGCTGCTGGCCGTAATCTCCCTGATGCAGACGCACCACTTTGCCATCAATCAAATCTAACGCCGGGATAATCATCCTTACATCTCCAGGAAGTTTTTCAGCAGCTGCGCGCCCGCTTTGCCGGAACGCTCAGGATGGAACTGGACGCCGTAGAAATTATCTTTCTGTACCGCAGCGGTAAAAGGCTGACCATAGTCGCACTGGGCGATGGTATAAGGGTTAACCGGCATCGCATAACTGTGGACGAAATAAAACCAGCTGTTATCTTCAATACCACGGAACAGATGCTCACCCGCTTTCGGCGTGACGCGGTTCCATCCCATATGCGGTAGCGGCAGACCCTGGTCTTTCATCAGATCTACCGGCTGGTCAATAATCCCTAAGGTTTTTACGCCGCCGTTTTCATCGCTGCCGCTGCCGAGCAACTGCATCCCCAGGCAGATCCCTAAAGTAGGCTGCGTGCAGGCTTTAATCAGATCCACCAGCTCGCGTTCCCGCAGCTGATCCATGGCCGCCCGGGCAGTGCCGACGCCGGGCAGAAAAAGCTTGTCCGCCTGCAGAACGATATCCGCCTCGCGGCTAACCTGCGGCTGATAGCCCAGGCGTTGAATGGCTGCTTTTACCGACGAGAGGTTGGCGCAGCCGGTATCCAGGATCACCACGTTCATTACAGCACTCCTTTCGAACTCGGCAGGGTGTTGCCTTCTACACGAATAGCCTGGCGCAGCGTGCGGCCAAAAGCTTTAAACAGGCTTTCTACGCGATGATGATCGTTTTTGCCTTTGGTTTTCAGATGCAGCGTGCTGGCCATAGAATAGGAGAGAGAGCGGAAAAAGTGCTCAACCATCTCTGTGCTGAGATCGCCGACGCGCTGATAGTTAAACTCCGCCCTGAACTCCAGGTGCGGACGGCCGGAAATATCCAGCGCGCAGCGCGCCAGGCACTCATCCATCGGCAGCACGAAGCCAAAGCGCCCGATGCCACGCTTGTCGCCCAGCGCTTTCAGCAGCGCTTCGCCCAGCGCCAGGCCGGTATCCTCGACCGTGTGGTGATCATCGATATACAGGTCGCCTTTTACCTCAACGTTCATGCGCAGGCCGCCATGTGTAGCGATCTGATCCAGCATATGATCGAAGAAGCCAACGCCGGTGTTGATTTTGCTGCCGCCTTCGCGATCCAGCCAGACTTCGATTTCAATCTGCGTCTCTTTGGTATTGCGGTTCACCTTCGCGTAGCGATCGCGCTGCGTCAGCTTCTGACTGATGGCGTTCCAGTCCAGACCGTCCTGGCTGTAGCGTAATCCCTGAATACCCATGTTCTGCGCCAGTTCGATATCGGTGGCGCGATCGCCGATCACATAGCTGTGCGCCTTGTCCAGCGCGCCCTCTGCCAGCCAGGCTTCCACCATTTGGGTTTTTGGCTTACGGCAGTCGCAGTTATCCGCTGGCAGATGCGGACAGATCAGTACATCGGTAAAGCGCACGCCCTGCGAGTTAAAAACCTGCATCATCAGGTTGTGCGGACCGTCAAAGTCAGCCTGCGGGAAACTGTCGGTGCCGAGGCCATCCTGGTTGGTGATCATCACTAACTGGTAACCTGCTTTCTGCAACGCCAGCAGCGCCGGGATCACATCAGGTTCAAAGGCCAGCTTCTCCATGCGATCCACCTGAAAATCCTGCGGGGGTTCGCTGATAAGGGTGCCGTCGCGATCGATAAAAAGGGTTTTCTGACTCATGCTTGCTCCACAATGCCGGCGGTGCCGGGTAAGGCTTGCAGTGCGGCGATCAGGCGCTCACACTCATTTCGGGTACCGATGGAAATGCGCAGGCATCCGGCGAGCCCCGGGTTTTTGTTCTGGTCCCGCAGAATAATGCCCTGATCCCACAGCGATTTGAATATCGTCGGGGAGTCAGTAAAGCGCACCAGAATATAGTTGGTTTCGCTGGGGAACACCTGTTCCACACAGGAAAGCCGGGTCAGAGCGGTCGCCAGCCAGGCGCGGTTAGCGTTGAGCTCAACCACATGCTGGCGCATCAGCGCAATGCCATCGTCGCTCAACGCCTGCGCGGCGATATCGGCTACCGGTGTTGAGAGCGGGTAGGGCGCAATCACCTTCAGGAGCAGTTCGATAACCGCCGCGTTGGCCAGCGTAAAGCCGCAGCGCAGCCCGGCCAGCGCAAAGGCTTTCGACAGGGTGCGCAGCACCACCAGATGCGGGTACTCAGCAATCCAGCCTGCCAGCGTCGCCTGGGGACAAAATTCGATGTAGGCCTCGTCTGCCACCACCAGCGCTTTGCCACGCGTCATCTCCAGCAGTTGACGAATTGCCTCCGGGTCAATCAGGTTGCCGGTGGGATTATTCGGGCTGCACATATAGACCAGCTTTACGCCATCCAGCGCAGCGGCAATCGCGGGCAGGTTCAGCTGCCAGTTATCCAGCGCCGGTACGGTGCGGTACTCCACGCCAATGGTTTCGGCGCTAACGCTGTACATGCCGTAAGTGGGTGGGCAGAACAGAATCGCGTCCTGGCCTGGCTCGCAGAAGGCGCGGATCAGCAGTTCAATGCCTTCATCCGCGCCGCGGCTCACCAGCACCTGATCCGGCGTCATTCCCGCATAGGCGGCGTAGCGCTCGATTACCTGCTTCGGCTGACATTCCGGATAGCGATTCAGCGTGTTTTGCGACATTTCAAACGGGACCGGCAGCGGATATTCGTTGGCGTTTAGCCAGACGTCGCCGTTGCCGCCGAGACGACGCGCCGACTGATAAGGTGTCAGCGCCCGCACGTTAGCGCGCGCTAATTCCGTAATCTTCAGGCTCATGCTTGCTCCTTTAGCGCGGCGACCCGCAGCGTAACAGCATTCTTATGGGCGATAAGCTGCTCGGCGGCGGCCAGCGTCTCAATGGTTGGGGCCAGATTCAGGAAGCCCTGCGGCGTCAGCTCCTGTACCGTCATGCGCTTTTGAAAATCAGCGAGGCCGAGGCTGGAGCAGGTGGCGGTATAGCCGTAGGTTGGCAATACGTGGTTGGTGCCGGAAGCGTAATCACCTGCCGATTCCGGCGACCAGTCGCCGAGAAACACCGAACCAGCGCTGGTGATCTGATCCACCAGCTCGCGCGGCTGGCGCGTCTGGATAATCAGGTGCTCTGGCCCGTAGCGGTTGGAAATCTCCACGCACTGTTGCAGATCGCGGGCAACGATCAGTCGGCTGCTGGCTAATGCCTGACGCGCGGTGGCCGCGCGCGGCAGCTGTTCCAGCTGTGCTTCCACCTCTTCTGCCACCGCCTGTGCCAGACGACGCGACGGCGTCAGCAGGATCACCTGTGAATCGGGACCATGTTCCGCCTGCGACAGCAAATCAGAAGCAACAAAAGCGGGCGTGGCGTCATCATCGGCAATCACCAGCACCTCAGAGGGGCCGGCGGGCATATCGATCGCAGCGCCATCCAGACGTTGACTGACCTGGCGTTTGGCTTCGGTCACCCAGGCGTTGCCGGGGCCAAAAATCTTATCTACTTTCGGCACCGATTCGGTGCCGAAGGCGAGGGCGGCAATCGCCTGCGCACCGCCGACCTGAAACACTTCTTCTACGCCACACAGCTGAGCAGCGTAAAGGATTTCATCAGCAATCGGCGGCGGTGAGCAGAGCACCACGCGTGCGCAGCCAGCGATGCGTGCCGGTGTCGCCAGCATCAGTACGGTAGAAAACAGCGGCGCTGAACCGCCAGGAATATAGAGGCCCACTGAGCGGATCGGGCGCGTTACCTGCTGACAGCGCACGCCCGGCTGGGTTTCAATATCTACCGCAGGCAGCTGCTGGGCGCGGTGAAAGGTTTCGATGTTCGCCACCGCCACCGCCATCGCCTGCTTTACGTTATCGTCAAGCCGTGCAGCCGCTTCGGCAATCTGAGCCGCGCTAACGCGCAGTTCATCAACCTGAGTTTTATCAAAGGCGGCGCTATATTCACGCAGCGCGGCATCGCCCGCTTCGCTGACGCGGGCAAGGATCGAGCGCACCGTTTGCGTAATGTTATCGGAAGCGGAAATCGCAGGGCGCATCAGCAGCGCCTGCTGCTGCGCCTCGTCGCACTGCTGCCAGTCTGTAAGCGTGTCAAAGCGGCTCATGGCATTACTCCATCATCTTCTCAATTGGCAACACCAGAATGGAACTGGCACCCAGCGCCTTTAATTTTTCCATGGTTTCCCAGAACAGCGTCTCACTGCTGACCATGTGCATCGCCAGGCGGCTTTGGTCGCCTGCCAGTGGCAGCACCGTTGGACGTTCAGCGCCTGGCAGCAGCGCAATCACCTCTTCCAGTCGGTCGCTTGGCGCATGCAGCATAATGTATTTTGATTCACGCGCTTTGATCACGCCCTGGATACGCGTCATCAGCTTATCCACCAGCTCTTGTTTCGCCGCCGACAGCTCGCCGTCGCGCTGGATCAGCACCGCTTTCGAGCGATAAATCACTTCCACTTCACGCAGGCCATTGGCCTCCAGGGTGGCGCCGGTAGAAACCAGATCGCAGATCGCATCGGCCAGACCCGCGCGCGGCGCGACTTCAACGGAACCATTCAGCAGACAGGATTTAAAGGCGATGCCTTGTTTATCAAGATACTGTTTCAGCAGATGAGGATAGGAGGTGGCAATACGCGTATTTTGCAGACACTGGACGCCGGTATACTCCTCATCCACCGGCATCGCCAGCGACAGACGGCAGCCGCCAAAATCAAGGCGACGCAAGGTAAAGTAACGCGGGTCTTCACCCTGTGCGCGGCGGGTCAGTAATTCTTCTTCCAGCACATTTTCGCCAATGATGCCGAGATCCACTACGCCATCCATCACCAGGCCGGGGATATCATCATCACGCACGCGCAAAATATCGATTGGCATGTTTTCAGCGAAGGCGATCAGACGCTGTTGCTGCAGGTTAATTTTAATGCCGCAGCGCGCCAGAAGCTCGCGTGACTCATCGCTTAAACGGCCAGATTTTTGCATAGCTATGCGTAAACGGGTGTTATCTAACATCTCTCCAGTCCTCTTCTCATTTATCCTGTCTGTTGCAGTTCGCCAAAAAAAAGCCCCCGGAAGAGGATCTTCCGGGGGCCATTTGCGTTCTGCACCACTGGAAGATCCTAAACGTCTTCCAGCACACATCGCCTGAAAGACTAGTCAGGATGATGGTGGTGATGATGGTTGAACTGAACGCGTGTCATAATTTCTCTGCATGTATATTCATTTGCCTGCTGATTAACCTAGCGGAGATAGCGCACATTGGCAACCGTTTTTTCGCCAGGCAGAGAAATCTCTTTTTGCGCGAAGATTGTCACGCGCTAAGGCGTGACGTAGCCTTATTGTTAATCAAGCTGAAGGGGCAGGAACAGAAATGAAAAAAGTCGCGATTGTAGGTCTGGGATGGCTGGGTATGCCGCTGGCAACGGCGTTAACGGCACGCGGCTGGCAGGTGAGCGGCAGTAAAACCACGCCGGATGGCGTCGAGGCGGCGCGTATGTGCGGGATCGCCTGCTGTGAGCTGCGGCTGACCCCGGAACTGGCGTGCGATGCCGATGAGCTGGAGGCGCTGCTGTCGGTGGATGCGCTGGTGGTGACCTTGCCAGCCAGCCGTACGGCAGAGGGCGGCGAGAATTATCAGCGTGCGGTGCAAAACCTGGTCGACAGCGCACTGGCGTTTAACGTGCCGCGCATTATCTTTACCAGTTCCACCTCGGTTTACGGCAACGGCACGGGCGTGATGAAAGAGCATAGTCCGTTGCAGCCGGTTACCGTTGCCGGAAAGACACTGGCGGAGCTGGAAAACTGGCTGCACGATCTGCCGGGTACCTCGGTCGATATTTTGCGGCTGGCCGGTCTGGTCGGGCCACAGCGTCATCCGGGACGCTTTCTTGCAGGTAAAACTGACGTACCGGATGGTGAACTCGGCGTGAATCTGGTGCATCTGGATGATGTGGTTGCGGCGATTACGCTGCTGCTGCAAACGCCAAAAGGCGGCCATATCTATAACCTTAGCGCGCCGGCGCATCCGGCCCGTGAACAATTCTATCGGGCAGCCGCCCAGCAGCTGGGATTAACACCGCCAACCTTTGCCGCTGCCGGTAATAAACAAGGCAAAATTGTCGATGGCAGTAAAATTTGTGACGAGCTGGGATTTGAGTATCGCTACCCCAATCCGGCCACCATGCCGTTGGGTTAACGCACCGGCAATTAGACACCAAGCCGATCGCGCAGTGCATACCAGGCGGCACCGACGGCGGTCAGCGGCACTTTAAAACGTCGCCCGCCGGGGAAGGGCAGATGTGGCAGGCGGGCGAATGCGTCAAAGCGTTCGGCGTCGCCGCGTAGCGTTTCCGCCACCAGCTTGCCCGCCAGATGGGTAAAGGTGACACCGTGTCCACTGTCGCCCTGAATGTAATAGACCTGCTTATCCAGCCTTCCCAGCTGCGGCATCCGCGACAGCGTCAGTAAAAAGTTGCCGCTCCAGCAGTGGCTTAGCTTAACGTTTTGCAGCTGAGGAAAGGTTTTCAGCAGCTTCGGACGGATCAGCGCGGCGATATCCTGCGGTTCACGTGCGCCATAAATCACGCCGCCGCCGTACAGCAGACGGTTGTCGGCGGTTAAGCGGAAATAGTCCAGCAGATAGTTACAATCCTCAACGCAGTAATTGTCCGGCAGCAGCGCCAGCGCCTGATCCACGCTGAGCGGTTCGGTGGTGACAATCTGCGAGCCGCAGGGCATGCTTTTACGGCTCAGACGCGGCTCCAGCTCCGGTGCCAGATAGGCGTTACCGGCAAAAATCACAAATTTAGCGCTGACGTCGCCACGTGCGGTTTTAACGATATTGGGCGCACCGTAGGTCACTTTTTCCACTGCCGACTGCTCATAAATCCGGCCGCCGTGACGACGTATCGCTTCCGCTTCGCCCAGCGCCAGGTTTAACGGATGCAGATGGCCGCCGCGCCGATCCAGCAGCCCGCCGACATAACGCTCGGTGGCAATGGCGCGCCGGATGCCGCGCTCATCCAGCAGCTCAAGCTGATGGTTGCCGTAGCGCTCCCACAGCCGCTGCTGCGTGCGCAGATGCTGCATCTGACGCGCATTCAGCGCGGCGAAAATGCCGCCGGGACGGTAATCACAGTCAATGGCGTAGCGGTCGATGCGATCGCGAATAATATCGGCACCCTCGAACATCATACTGCCCAGCATGCGCGCCGCGTCGGTGCCGTAGCGCTGCTCAATCACATCAATATCGCGGCTGTAAGAGTTCACCACCTGTCCGCCGTTGCGCCCGCTGGCACCGTAGCCGACGCTCTCCGCCTCCAGCACCACTACCTCATAGCCCGCCTCGGTTAAAAACAGCGCCGAAGAGAGACCGGTAAATCCGGCACCGATAATACAGACATCGCACTGTACCGAACCATCCAGCTGCGGCCAGGGCTGATGCGAATTAGCCGTTGCGGCGTAATAGCTATCCACATGATTCACGGCGGTCTCCTCAGACTCTCAGAAATTAGCGGGCGTGTGGGCGCTGACAATACGACAGACCCGATTCGAGGTATTGCTAAAACTGTGCGGCTGACCGGTATCAATAACGTAGCTTTGACCGGCATGCAGTTGATAGCATTGCCCGTTAATGGTCAGGGTGATCTCACCCTCCAGCAGCGTGCCGGTCTCCTCGCCGGGATGGCGAATTTTTTCACCGGTCGTGGAACCTGGCTGGTAGGTTTCCAGCAGCATTGCCAGATTATGGCGGGGGCTGCCGTTATGGATAAGCTTCAGTGAGACGCCCTGGCTGCCAATATCGATCAGCGCATCCTGCTCAATCACTATTTTCGGCGGGCTATTTTTTACCGCCTCTGAAAAAAATTCTGACAGCGACAGCCCGTAAACCGTCAGCAGCTTTTGCAGCGTACTGACAGCAGGGCTGACTTTATCCTGTTCAATGGTGCTGATGGCACTGTGGGTCAGCCCGGCGAGCTCAGCAACTCGCCGCTGCGACAAACCTAACTCTTGCCGGATTTGTGACAGCCGTCGTCCGGGGGCGAGAGTGGCTTCGTTCATAGCCGTTTTTCCTTGCGATATTGATGACAGGCGTTGATAAATGCCTCAAACAGCCGGGATGAGGCGCAGGAATGCTGGTATTGCCACTCCGGATGCCACTGCACACCAATGGCAAACGGATGTTCGGGAACCGAGACAGCTTCAATTACGCCATCCTCTGCGATCGCCTCCGGCCTTAACCGTGGGCCCGGCGCTTTGATGCCCTGTTTATGCAGTGAGTTAACCTGTAGCGGTGCGGCGCTGCCCAGCAGACGCGCCAGCTGGCCGTCTGGCGTTAGCGCAATATGATGCGCCGGCGCATACTGCTCGGCCAGCGGTGCGTCAGTGTCGGCATAGTGCAGCACCTTTTCGTCCGGCAGCTGACGGTTTAGCGTGCCGCCTGCGGCTACAGTCAGTTCCTGCATGCCGCGGCAAATGGCCAGCAACGGCAGCCGCAGCGCCAGCGCCCGTGGGATCAGCTGCATTGCCAGTTCGTCGCGCCCCGGATCGCTCTCTTCTTCTTTACCTGGCGCGCCATAGCGCCAGGGTTCAATATTGCTGGGACTGCCGGGCAGCAGCAGGCCGTCAAGCAACGGCAGCGTACGCTGAGAGATCGTCTCACCCAGCCCTGGCCGGTGGGGCAGCGCGATAACCACACCGCCGGCATCCATAATCGCATCGAGATATTTTTGATAGAGAACCCAGCCTGGGTGCCCATCCTTTATCGTGTGGCACATCACTACGCCGATAAGCGGATTGTCTATTATTCTTTCCACATCGCTGGTCTCCGGCTGGCAATTATTTCTGACAAAACCGCTTAGAGCCCACGCTGTTTCCTGACCTCCTTGCGGGGCGCTGACGGGCGGGTTAAGTGGCTGCAGGCTTTTTATGACCTGTCTGTCTGTTTACAATCTAGACAGGCTTTGTTCAATATTCAAACCACCCTGTAACATTTGCACACTTTTTGTCTTATGACTATGTTCTAAATATGGCCGTTATTTTGAGCAGTACGCACAACCCTTCTAAAACGGTAAATGGCGGGTGGGATCATGACAAACCTGGTAGAAGTAGAAGACTTCACAAGACATAGTGAAGAGATGCGAACCAGCGCGTTCCAGAATGAGGTGAAAACCTATCTGGAACGCCATCCTGAAACGCAATATGTCGACATTCTCCTCAATGATCTGAACGGTATTTTTCGCGGTAAACGTATCCCGATAGGCAGCCTGGCGAAACTGGAAAAGGGCTGTTACTTCCCGGCCTCCGTGTTTGCGATGGATATTCTGGGCAATACCGTCGAGCAGGCTGGTTTAGGCCAGGCGCTGGGCGAGCCGGATAATATCTGTACGCCTGTTGAGGGCACGCTGGTTCCTTCCGCTTCCGATCCCGACCGCATAGCACAATTGCTGCTGACCATGCGTAATCAAGATGGCACTCCCTTTGACGTTGAACCCCGTAATGTTTTAAACAATCTCTGGCAGCGCTTGCGCAACCGGGGACTGTTTCCGGTGGTAGCGGTAGAGCTGGAGTTCTATCTGGTCGATAAACAACGCGACCACGACGGTTTTATTCAACCGCCCTGTACGCCCGGCAGTGATGAGCGCAGCATGCAAAGTCAGGTCTATTCCGTCGATAATCTTGACCATTTCGCCCAGGTTCTGGGGGATATTGACCGGCTGGCGCAGCTGCAGGGCATCCCTACCGATGGCGCGCTGGCGGAAGCCTCGCCGGGCCAGTTTGAAATCAATCTGCGACATACGCGCAACGTGCTGAGCGCCTGCGATCATGCGCTTCAGCTCAAACGCCTGATTCGCCAGGTGGCGGAAAACCACGGCATGACCGCCACCTTTATGGCGAAACCTTATGAAGAGTATGCTGGCAGCGGTATGCATGTGCATGTCAGCATGCTGGACGCTGCCGACCATAACGCCTTCGCCTGCGATGACGGCAGCGATTCGCCACTGCTGAAGCGGGCGCTGGCTGGGATGATCGATCTGATGCCCGCCTCGATGGCGCTGCTGGCGCCCAACGTGAATGCTTATCGCCGCTTCTGTCCAGAGTCCTGGGTACCGCTGCAGGCGTCATGGGGACATAACAACCGCACCGTCGCGCTGCGCATTCCCTGTGGCGATATTGAAAACCGCCGCGTTGAATATCGCGTTGCCGGTGCCGATGCCAATCCCTGGCTGGTGATGTCGGCGATTTTCGCTGGCATTCTGTACGGGCTGGATAATGCACTGACGCTTCCGGCAGCGGTGACCGGCAACGGTCATGAAGCGGAGGGCACGCCGCTACCGGTGCGGCAGAGTGAAGCGCTGGATCTGTTTGCCCGTAGCCGGGCGCTGCAGGAACTGTTGGGCGAGCGCTTTAGCTTTGTCTGGCACTGCTGCAAACATCATGAGCTGATGCAGTTTGAACGGCTGATTACCGCAACTGAAATTGACTGGATGTTAAAAAACGCCTGAGGTGGTGATGATGCAAACCAATCAACAGTGGCAGGCGCGGCGCGAGGCAGCGGTTACGCCCGGCGTGGGGAACTCTCTTCAGGTCTATATCGCTAAAGCGCGCAACGCGGAACTGTGGGATGTGGAAGGACGGCGCTATATCGATTTTGCCTCGGGCATTGCGGTATTAAACACCGGCCATAATCATCCGGACGTTATGCGCGCGGTACAGGCGCAGCTGGAATGCTTTACCCATCCCTGCTTTCAGGTTACGCCTTACGGCAGCTATGTCGAGCTGGCGGAGAAGCTGAATGCGCTGGTGCCGATTGCCGAACCGACGCAAACGCTGCTGATGTCAACCGGCGCGGAAGCAGTGGAAAACGCCATCAAAGTAGCACGTATCGCCACCGGTCGCTCCGGAGTAATCGCCTTTCGCGGCGGTTTTCATGGACGCACGCTATTGGGCATGGCGCTGACCGGTAAAGTGCAGCCCTATAAAAAAGGCTACGGTCCTTTTCCGGGTGGTATCTTCCATGCGCCTTATCCCATCAGCTATTTAGGCATCAGTGAAAGCCAGGCGCTGGGCGCGCTGCAGGGGATTTTTGCGGCCGATGTTTCCCCGGATGATGTGGCAGCCATTATTATTGAACCCGTACAGGGCGAGGGAGGTTTTTATGCCGCATCGCCCAATTTTATGCGTCAGCTGCGTCATCTTTGCGACGAGCATGGCATTGTGCTGATCGCTGACGAGATCCAGAGCGGTTTCTGTCGTACCGGCAAAACCTTTGCCATCGAACACAGTGGCGTAGAGCCTGACTTAATCACCATGGCGAAAAGCCTGGCTGGCGGTTTCCCGCTGTCGGCGGTAGTGGGTCGCGCTTCACTGATGCAAAAAGCGCAGGCGGGCGGGCTGGGCGGCACCTATGCCGGTTCGCCAATGGGGGTTGCTGCGGCGCTGGCGGTGGTGGAGATCATTGAACGCGAGCAGCTTAACCTGCGTGCGCAGCAGCAGGGCGAGCAGGTGGTAGCCTTTCTGCAGCAGCTGGCGACACAGTATGACTGTATCGGCGATATCCGTCATTTGGGGGCGATGATCGCCATGGAGCTGGTGGAAGAGGGCGATGCGCAGCGTCCGGCGAAGGCGCTGACCCAGGCGCTGGTGCAGGAAGCGGGACGTCAGGGGCTGGTGTTGCTGGCGTGTGGCGTGCGTGCCAATGTAATTCGTTTTCTTATTCCCTTAACGGCTGAAAAAGAAATTGTATCCGAAGGTCTCAACATCTTGTCATCCTCCCTCCAGGTAGTGCAGAATATGCGCCCTGCAAAATAGAGAAATAACCGGCGCTTCAGGCGTCGGTTATTTTTTTGCATTTAATCAGGCTCATTCATAAAAGAGGCCGGCCTACGTGCCGGATAGATACACGTAACACGTTCACCGTGTGGTTTAAAGGAAAACAAGATGGGGCAACTCGTTAACTTCTCACTGGCTTTCGCTGGTGTTCGACTCCGTGATGATTATGGCGCAACCGGCAGCCTTGCCAACGCTTCTTCCCTCACGCCTCTGAAGATTCTTTCTCGCATAGCGCGAAGTTTCCCTGTGGTCCGCCTCAATCAGGCCGCCGCTATGGGGGGACTAAACCATGACGCATAATACGCATACCGCACAGCCGCGCACGCAGCTGAAAAAAACACTGACCTTATTACCGGTGGTGATGATTGGTCTGGCCTATATGCAGCCGATGACGCTGTTCGATACGTTCGGTATCGTATCGGGCCTGACTGACGGTCATGTTGCCACCGCTTACGCTTTTGCATTGATTGCCATTCTGTTTACTGCGCTGAGCTACGGTAAGCTGGTACGCCGCTTCCCATCAGCGGGTTCCGCATACACCTATGCGCAGAAAACCATCAGCCCGCACGTTGGCTTTATGGTTGGCTGGTCATCGCTGCTTGATTATCTGTTTATGCCGATGATCAACATCCTGCTGGCGAAAATTTATTTTGAAGCGCTGGTGCCGGATCTGCCTTCATGGATTTTCGTCGTGCTGCTGGTGGGCTTTATGACATTGACGAACCTGCGCGGCATCAAAACCGTAGCAAACTTCAATAGCCTGATTGTGGTGCTGCAGGTTGCGGTAATGATCGCGCTGATGGCTATGGTGATTTACGGCGTTGCGCACGGTGAAGGCGCGGGCACGCTGGTGAGCAGCCGTCCGTTCTGGTCGGAGAATGCTCATGTGGTGCCGATGATCACCGGTGCGACTATTCTTTGCTTCTCGTTCCTGGGCTTTGACGGTATCAGCTCGCTTTCAGAAGAGACCAAAGATGCAGAGCGCGTGATCCCGAAAGCGATTTTCCTGACGGCGCTGGTAGGCGGCATCATCTTTATCGTGGTCTCTTACTTTCTGCAGCTCTATTTCCCGGACATTTCGCGCTTTAAAGATCCTGACGCCTCGCAGCCGGAGATCATGCTTTACGTGGCAGGTAAAACCTTCCAGTTTGGCATTCTGATTTTTTCCTGCATTACGGTGC
Organism: Pantoea alhagi; assembly: GCF_002101395.1. Classification (NCBI taxonomy): domain Bacteria; kingdom Pseudomonadati; phylum Pseudomonadota; class Gammaproteobacteria; order Enterobacterales; family Erwiniaceae; genus Pantoea; species Pantoea alhagi. The sequence continues at coordinate 3,140,724 of NZ_CP019706.1, forward strand.
TGGCTTCCGGTATGGCGGCGCACGCGGGCGTAAGCCGCCTGATGTACGTGATGGGACGCGACGGCGTGTTCCCGGAGCGTTTCTTCGGCTACGTACATCCGAAGTGGCGTACCCCGGCGCTGAACGTGCTGCTGGTTGGCGCTATCGCGCTACTGGCGATCCGTTTTGACCTGGTAACGGCCACGGCACTCATTAACTTTGGTGCGCTGGTTGCCTTTACCTTCGTAAACCTTTCGGTCATCGCGCAGTTCTGGCTCCGTGAAAAGCGTCGTTATACGCTGAAGGACAATATCAACTTCCTGCTGCTGCCGCTGTGCGGCGCACTAACGGTAGGCGCGCTTTGGGTGAACCTCGAAGAGAGTTCAATGGTGCTGGGGCTGATTTGGGCGGCGATCGGGATTATCTACCTCGCCGTGGTCACCCGCAGCTTCCGTAATCCGGTGCCGCAGTACAGCGAAGAATCACTCTGATTCGCCGTGATTAATCGCTACCGGCATTAAAATGCTAAGGCCAGACAGACCACTGTCTGGCCTTTTTTGTGGCTGACTATCAATCGGCGTCGCGCGATTTACAGGCGCAAGCGCGATGCCAGGCGGCCTTCAGGGCGGAGGGACTCAGACAAAATCCCTTGTAACCGGTCGCGTGCCTGGTTACCCTGCGCCAGCAATATCTGCCTGAATCAATGGAGTTGGCAATGTTTAAAAAAGTAGTGGTAAGCAGTGGTCTTGCGCTGATGCTGGCAACGGGAGCAGCGCAGGCTATCGAAGGCAGCGTTGATGTGGGTGAACATTACACCAACCTGAACGTTGGACTGGGAACCACTTCCCCTGGCCTGAGCCTGTCCGGCAACTGGATGCGCAGCGATCATGACGGCGACGTTTCCGGCCTGCGTCTGGGTTATAACGTGGAAATTGGTTCTGTTTTCCTGACGCCTGGCATCAAAGCCATGTGGATCGATCCGGAAGATGGTAAAAGTGGCTTTGCTGCTGCCGTAGGTGCTGGTATCAGCCTGCCGGTCACCAAGATGATCGGCCTGTACGGCGAATATTACTATTCACCGGAATCCTTTACCGATCATCTCGACAGCTATCAGGAAGCGTCTGGCGGCATCAGCTTTACGCCGATTTCGCTGCTGAACGTGCGTGTTGGCTATAAATATGCCGAACTGAACAACAAAGGCGATCGCAAAGATAACGTGCTGGCTGACGGCCCTTATATTGGCGCCTCACTGCGCTTCTGATGCCTTGCTCAATACAAAAAGCCGTCCCGCAGGACGGCTTTTTTATGAGACCAGTTCACGCGCGTAGTCATACAGCGCCTTGAGTTGCGTTAACTTTTCACTATCGCCGTCGTACAGATTAGCCAGCGACTCCAGCTCCAGCAGGAAAGATTCAATGCGTTCGCTGTTTAAGGCTTCGCGGCGGTGCTGCAGCCAGCGCTGCTGCTCGCTGTCATCGAGCGTGCCCGGGAAATTACGCGCACGATAGCGAAACAGCAGCGGGGCGATGCGTGCATCGTTAAAGGTCAGATCGAGCGCCGGCAGATTGGCGGGTGCCGTCTGCTGAATAATGTTCATTGCCGCTTTGTCGGCATCGCTGAAAAAGCCGTTATAGAGCTGGGCATCAACATCCGGCGAAGGGATAAAAGGCTCCGCTTCGGCATACAGGGCAACCACTTTTTCACGGATCTCTGCATGCTGGCGCAGCACCGCCAGATTATTCAGGCAGTGCTGGCGATCGATGCCAAGCCGCCCGGCATCTTCCGGACGCAGCGTGTTAGCAGGGGCCAGCACCGGACATTTATTGATATGCACCAGTTTAATCGGTACCGCGGCATCATCACCCAGCTGCTGACGGGGAGTGTAAAGGCGTTCGCGTAGCGCGTCGGCATCCAGCTCCAGCAGCGGCGTGATATCACCCGCCAGATCGCAAACGATCAGGGCATTGCGATTTTCCGGGTGCCAGGCCAGCGGCGCAATCCAGCTGGTATTCCCGCGCAGTGCACCGAACATGCCAGAGATATGCATCAGCGGCTTCATCTGCGGAATATCAATCAGCGTATTGATTTTCTGCTTTGTGCGGTGGCTGAAGAGGAAATCAAACAGCTTCGGCTGTTTGGTTTTCACCAGCTTCGCCATGGCAATGGTGGCATAAACATCTGACATCGCATCGTGCGCCTGAGTATGTTCCACGCCGTTGGCCTGCGTTAGCTGCTCCAGTTTAAAGCTCGGTAATCCATCCTCATTTTCTGGCCAGACAATACCTTCCGGACGCAGCGCATAGCAGGCACGCATCACATCCAGCAGATCCCAGCGCGAATTGCCGTTTTGCCAGCTCCAGGCATAGGGATCGTAGAAGTTACGATAGAAGAGATTGCGCGTCACTTCATCATCGAAGCGCACATTGTTGTAGCCCACCACGCAGGTGTTCTCAACGGTGAACAGGTCATGAATACGCCGTGCGAACTCCGCTTCCTTAACGCCACGCGCCTGCGCCAGCTGTGGCGTAATCCCGGTGATCATCACTGCTTCCGGCTGCGGAAGATAGTCGTCGGCGGGCTGGCAATAAAACACTTCTGGTTCACCGATGATATTAAAATCCATATCGGTGCGGATCCCGGCAAACTGCGCCGGTCGATCCAGCGCCGGGCTTTTACCGAAGGTTTCATAGTCGTGGAAGAGAAAGGTCGGCTGGTTTTGTTTGTCTGTCACTGTTTTTAATTGCCTCGGTATGTTCGATTAATCTATTGTATTTTAAAGTTTTTTAGTAATGTTTTGCTTTTGTTGTTCGCTAATGTTCGGCTATGTTTTCGCTTGTACACTTGGCATTGTGTACAAAACAAGTACGTAATTAGCTTTTCTTTGAGTACAGAAAACTATTATGGCAATCAGCGATACGAAATTACGTTCTCTCTATGGTAAACCATATTCCGGCCCGGCAGAAATAACGGATTCCGACGGCCCTGGTCTGCGCATTACGCCAAAGGGCGTTATTAGTTTTCAATTCCGGTATCGCTGGGGAGGTAAGCAGCACCGGCTGGGGCTGGGGCGTTATCCGGCTATAACATTACGCGACGCCCGGAATAAAGCCGCAGATCTTAAAGAGTACCTTGATCGCGGGATAAATCCTCGTGCAATGGTGGGGGCCAGCGCGACTAAAGCCAAGCCGACCGTTAAAAATTGCCTGGATTATTGGGAAGAAAATTACGTTCGCATGGCGCTGCGTCCCAAAACACAAGAGCTGTACGCGACGACTGTGTTAAAATACATGCGCGCTGCGTTTGCGGGTCGTTATCCAGATGCCGGCCGCGCGGGAACGCTTTCAACAGGCGCATCAGATCGTGCTTCCAGTGATATGCAATCAGTACAGGCGCGCCGGCGGCTTCAGTGACAATACTGTCCTGGGCTTGCAGCTTAGCGTCGTGTAGCTCCGACCTGCTGCCGGCGTCGTCGGTATAAATCGCACCGCTGGCTATTTGCAGGCACTTAATTGTCTTTGCCGCCGCGTTCGGCGCTTCGATACCGTCGCCGTTTAGCTCGACGAACATTTCTTTTTCCATCTCGCTGTATTGCTGACGGGCCTTCGGCGGCATGTTAACGCGGATCACGTTGTGGACAGGCTCTTTAATGTCGAACCAGTCCGCAGCGTTTAGCGAGATAGTGACGTCGACCAGCGCGCGCTGAATTTCGTCCTGCGAGTGGGCGAATGGCTCCAGTTTTGACCAGCTCTGACCCGGGAACTGTATCGAGTTGAACCAGCGGGAGGTAAACGCGCCATATGTGCGCCCCAGCCGTTGACCCCGGTCAATAAACCACGCCTGACCCCATAAATCCGCCAGGCCATTCGGCGCCGGCGTGCCGGTGAGATTTACCCTGCGTCGGACGTGTTTATGCGCCACTTTGCCAGGCGCCGCCGCGCGCTCTTTGGCGGTACGATAATCAGCTGCACATCGATATTGCGCAGATGTCCCCATTTCACCGATTCATCCGGCCATGTGCTGGCCGCCACGCGCAGTGGGGCGAGAACCAGCGCAGGGCGAGTTTCGGCGCCCGCCATAAACAGATATTCCAGCGCGGTTCCGCGTTATTTCGGATATCAACCGCCAGGACATATCACTGAAAGAGATCGCGCGCGAGCTGGACGTATCGAAATCGGCGATCATCGGCTGGCGAGCCGGTGCTGAACCCGGACACAGCAAGGGAGAAGCGCTTATCGATTTCTGGCTACACGTCACACATCAGTCGCGTGACGCATTGCCTGTCAACGTCACCGGCAGGCGGTTTGTTTACCGGGGGCGTGACAAGTGCTAACGTGTTGGTTGTTTTATAAGCAATGCGTTGTTTTGATACAAGCTTTCAACAAGGAACGTTTTATGAATACGGAATTACAATTTGCCATTTCGCCGGTACAGCTGGCGGGCGTGCTGGATTATCACACGGTGTCGGAGGCGGATGCACTCAGCAATCGACTGCTGGGCGGGCTTGAGCTGGCGCTGGGAACCGTAGAGCTGATAGGAGCGACGGCCCTGTGCCTGGCTCCCGATCCCACTCTGTTAACTAAAGCGGCCTGTGTCGTTACCGGCACCCACAGTCTGGACAGTATCAACGCCGCTGCAAACCGTATCCTGACAGGATATGATACCCGCACGGCAACGTTTCAACTCACCGAAAAGCTGGCTAAAGAGGCTGGCGCCAGCGACAGCACGGCCATGTATATTGGGCTGACTGTTGACAGTGCTGTTCCTGCGGCGGCAGGGCTGGCCTGGGGAGTGTCGCGGATAAAATATGTTCGAGCGGGCACGCTGAAGCTGGCGGAGCATGAAGCCGTTAGCAGGGCGAGAATCGGCGGGCATACACTTAAAAAGCATATTGCAAAAACTGACGAAGAACTCCTGGCGCGCCTGGCGCAAAGCACAGGTCTGGATGCTGCGACATCATTCGAAAGCGTGCAGCAGGCTGAAAAGGTTATCACCGCCGCATTGCGGGCTAACCGTTTTAAAATTATTCGGTGGGCGAACAGTGTTCGGGGGGAACAAGAAGCGCTGGTTATAACCTGGAACGCGGGAACAAAGGTTGGTTATGGATTTCGACGGGGTAGCAAAATCAAATGGCCCGTTAATCACGTTCGGGTTGTATTAGTTTGCAAAGAATACCTGGGTAAACCCTATTTTATTTTAACTGCATACCCTGAGTTATTATGAACAGATTACAAAAATGGCGTATATGTCGTAAATATTCATCACTGGGTAGTATGATCCGTGTTTTTTTCTCACCACAGGATTGTGACTCGTTCGGCGAAACGATTGAAGTAATTACGCAAAGTTACCAAGAAGTTTTCCCCGGAAAAGAAGCGCAGCAAGCTCTGAAAACGCAGATTAAGGAAATGCTTGAGACGACAGACGATGTAGATTTAAGCAAGCGTATGTCGTTGATAACTGAAGAAGAGTTTAACCCCGTTAAATGGGGCGAAACGTGGCGCAGCTTCCTGCTGCGTGTGCTGGCGGTGCTGGAATAGCCTGTCGGCGAAAAAATTTATAAGCCTGCGCAAGCGGGCTTTTTTTATGCGCGCAATACAGTTTATCCTCGCGCGCGCGTTTACGCGACGCCTAATGCAATTCTGGCAATCCCGGAAAATTTATCCTCGCGCGCGCGTTTACCGCCGCCGCGCAGCCGGAACGACTTCAGGCGCGTACTTTCGTCGGCGATCACGGTGCCGAACGGCCAGCGATCGCCCAGGGTTTCAACGAGCCAAACCAGATTGTCATAATGGTTGGTAAAGACGCTGGCGTTGCTGTTCAGTGGCGCCGCGCGCTCTTTGGCGGTACCTCACATCCCGGCGCTTTGTTTACCGGGGGCGTGGTAAGTATTAACGTGTTGGTTGTTTTGTAAGCAATGCGTTGTTTTGATACAAGCTTTCAACAAGGAACGTTTTATGAATACGGAATTACAATTTGCCATTTCGCCGGTACAGCTGGCGGGCGTGCTGGATTATCACACGGTGTCGGAGGCGGATGCACTCAGCAATCGACTGCTGGGCGGGCTTGAGCTGGCGCTGGGAACCGTAGAGCTGATGGGAGCGACGGCCCTGTGCCTGGCTCCCGATCCCACTCTGTTAACTAAAGCGGCCTGTGTCGTTACCGGCACCCACAGTCTGGACAGTATCAACGCCGCAGCAAACCGTATCCTGACAGGATATGATACCCGCACGGCAACGTTTCAACTCACCGAAAAGCTGGCTAAAGAGGCTGGCGCCAGCGACAGCACGGCCATGTATATCGGTTTGACCGCTGATATAGGCGTCCCGTCAGCGGCAGGGCTGGCATGGGGCGTGTCGCGGATCAAATATGTTCGGGCGGGAACGCCGAAGATAGAGCATGAAGGCATAAAGAAAATCGGCGGGCATACCATCAGGAAGCACGTTGCAAAAACTGATGAAGAACTGCTGGCGCGCCTGGCGCAAAGTCCAGGCCTCAAAGCTGCTACGACATTTGAGAGTTTACAGCAGGCTGAAAAGGTTATCACCGCCGCATTGCGGGCTAACCGCTTTAAAATTATTCGTTGGGCTAATACTACTCGCGGCGATAACACGCTGGAAATATTTTGGGACGCAGGCACAAAAGTAGGCTATGGATTCCGACAGGGTAGCAAAATTAAGTGGCCCGTTAACCAGGTCAAAGTTGTGCTCAAACGGGAGGAATTCCGGGGCATGCCTTATTTTATTTTAACAGCGTACCCGGAGCTACTATGAACAGATTACAAAGATGGCGGCTACGTCGTAAATACTCATTGCTGGGAACTATGATTCGCGTTTTTTTCGGTCAGGATTTCGATATATTCGGTGAAACGGTTGAAGAGATCATGCATAGCTATCGGTACGATCACCAGAATCCCGATGTTGTAAGCGGCCTGAAAAACGAAATCAGCGAAATGCTTAAAACCGAGGACGACAGCGAGCTGGTAGCCCACATGGAGCTACTGGCTGAAAATCAGTTTGATCCCGAACTCTGGGGCGAAACGTGGCGCAGCTTCCTGCTGCGTGTGCTGGCGGTGCTGGAATAGCCTGTCGGCGAAAAAATTTATTAGCCTGCGCAAGCGGGCTTTTTTTATGCGCGCAATACAGTTTATCCTCGCGCGCGCGCGTTTACGCGACGCCTAATGCAATTCTGGCAATCCCGGAAAATTTATCCTCGCGCGCGCGTTTACCGCCGCCGCGCAGCCGGAACGACTTCAGGCGCGTACTTTCGTCGGCGATCACGGTGCCGAACGGCCAGCGATCGCCCAGGGTTTCAACGAGCCAAACCAGATTGTCATAATTGATGGTGCGGAGCATGAAGGAATAAAGAAATTGGTGGGCATACCATCAGGAAGCATGTTGCAAAAACTGATGAAGAACTGCTGGCGCGCCTGGCGCAAAGTCCAGACCTCAAAGCTGCTACAATATTTGAAAGTTTGCAGCAGGCTGAAAAGTTTATCAGCGCCGGATTGCGAGCTAACCGCTTTAAAATTATTCGCTGGGCTAATTTCGGGACAAACAAAAAAGACCTTGTAATAATTTGGGACGCAGGAACAAAGGTAGGTTATGGATTTCGACAGGGTAGCAAAATTAAATGGCCCGTTAATCATGTCAAAATAGTGCTGAAATTGCAGGAATATCGAAGAATGCCGTATTATATCGTAACAGCATACCCAGAGCTACTATGAAAAGTTTTATTAAAGCGCTTCACGTCTGGCGCATAAAAAGACGGTACGCATTTACGGGCATCCTGTTACAAGCATATTTTTTTGATGATTTCGATATTTATGGCGATACGGTGGAAGAGATAGTCGCCAGTTATCGGGAGTGCTACAAGGATAATTATAATCTGCTCCGGGCTGAAGTTGAGGAATTACTGTTGCTCCCGGATAGCGAGCTAGCGGAACGCATGGCGCTGCTGGCTGAAAATCAGTTTGATCCCGAACTGTGGGGCGAAACGTGGCGCAGCTTCCTGCTGCGTGTACTGGCGGCGCTGGAATAGACCATCGGCGAAACGATTATAAGCCTGCGCAAGCGCTGAGGGAGCCCGGTAATGGGCGGGTAATTAGCCCCGTTCCACCAGTACCGGAAAAGCGTTTTTTTGTGAAAAATTTAATCATGTTGTTAACGATTGGGTATTAATTATTTTGCTAAAGATAAAATATTTCTCAGCATTCTGGCCGGGTCGCGCTTTATGCTTACTCGATTTAAATATCAACATTTCGCAAAAATAATCCTCGACACCTCTTTTAAGCATCCCCATACATATTAAAGCCCCCGATAATAGCGGAGGCTTTTTATCACTTAGCCGTTTTTATCAGCGCAGAGCACCGGATGTTTCTACCGGCATTTCGCACGGTTCCATCTCAATAGGAATGCTTTTATATGCCGGAATGCCGCTTGCGGTATCGTGGCTGTCAAGCGGGACCATCACGTTGGCTTCCGGATAGTAGGCGCCCGCTGAGCCGCCTGCCATATCCAGCACCACGATAGTCAGATTATCCATACGGCGATCGGTGCGTTTACCCTCGGGATCCAGCGCAATAATATTTACCTTATCACCCACCCGCAGCTGACGTTTTTCCGCCTCGTCCGCATTGATAAACAGCACGTCGCGCCGTCCGGTCACGCCGCGATAGCGATCGTTCAGGCCATACAGCGTGGTGTTGTACTGATCGTGGCTACGCAACGTCGTCAGCACCAGGTCGTGACATTTCAGCGAGCGCGGATCCTCATTAATTCCTTCCATAACCTTAAACTGGGCCCGGCCTGAGGGCGTGTTCCATTCCCGTTCGGAGGCCGCATTGCGCAGACGGAAGCCGCCTGGCTGCAGAATACGACGGTTGTAATCTTTGAAAGCGGGGAAAACGGCTTCAATTGCCGCGCGAATAAAGCTGTAATCCCCAACCATCTGGTCCCAGTTGACTTTGGTATTGGGCAATGTCGCCTTAGCCAGCCCGGCGACAATCGCCGGCTCTGATTTCAGCCAGGGCGAAGCGGGCTTTAACATACCGCGCGAGGCATGAACCATCGACATGGAATCTTCCACGGTAATGCTTTGTTCCCCGGACGCCTGCACATCCAGCTCGGTACGGCCCAGTACCGGCAAAATGTAGTTATGCTTGCCTAATAGCAGATGTGAACGGTTTAATTTAGTGGCCATATGCACCACCAGATCCAGATTACGCATCGCGGTAAACGTCACGTTGGGATCGGACATCGCCTCCGCCAGGTTACCGCCGAGGCAGAGCAACGCTTTTGCTTTGCCATCGCGCATCGCCTGTATGGCAGCGACTGCGCCATGACCATGATGCTGCGGCGGCTTAAAACCGAACACTTTCTCAATACTGTCGAGCAGCTCCTGTGAGGGAATTTCAGTAATGCCTACGGTGCGGTCGCCCTGTACGTTGGAATGGCCGCGTAGCGGACAAATCCCGGCACCGCGCTTGCCGATATTGCCGCGCATCAGCAGCAGGTTAGCAATTTGCTGTACGTTCTGGGTGCCATACTGATGCTGAGTGATGCCCATACCGTAACAAATAATGGTTTTTTCTGATGTGGCATACAGGCGGGCAATATTCAGGATCTCCTTATAATCCATACCGGAAACCTTCAGGATATGCGACCATTCGGTCGCTTCCAGATCCTGCTTCAGCGCTTCGAAGCCTTCCGTGTGTTCGCGGATAAATTCCTCATCAATAACGCCTGGCTGGCCCTCTTTTAGCGCACGCTCATGCATCGCCAGCAGCGCTTTCATCACGCCTTTTAACATTGCCGCATCGCCGCCAACGCGAACTTTATAGTAAGTGGAGGCCAGCGTGGTAGAGCCGAGCGACAGCATTTCAATCGGGCTTTGCGGCGACGTAAAGCGCTCCAGTCCACGCTCGCGCAGCGGGTTAATTGCCACAATGGTTGCGCCGCGTTTAGAGACTTCGCGCAGCGTTCCCAGCATACGTGGATGATTGGTGCCGGGGTTATGGCCGATGCAGAGCACCAGATCGCAATGATCGAAATCTTCCAGCTCAACCGTGCCTTTGCCGACGCCAATCGACTGCGGCAGGCCGACGCTGGTGGGCTCATGACACATGTTCGAGCAGTCCGGGAAATTATTGGTGCCATATTCCCGCGCAAAGAGCTGATAGAGAAAAGCCGCCTCGTTGGAGGCACGTCCGGAGGTGTAAAATTCGACGCTGTCCGGATCGCTATAGCTTTGCAATCTCTCACCTATTTCACGAAACGCAGTTTCCCACTCAATGGGCTGATAGGTATCGCTGGCGGCATCATATTTCATGGGATGCGTCAGGCGGCCTTCGCCTTCCAGTTCAAATGCGCTGCGCTGCCACAGTTCACTTACCGTATGCGCGGCAAAGAATTCTGGCGTAGTGCGTTTGCTGGTGGCTTCCCAGGATACCGCTTTAGCACCATTTTCACAAAACTCAAAAGATGAGGCGTGACGTGGATCGGGCCAGGCGCAGCCGGGGCAGTCGAAGCCTTGCGGCTGGTTGACTTTAAACAGCGCGATAACGTCCTGCTTCACTGACATCTGCCCGCGCAATGCATCGGCAACGGCCTTAAGCGCGCCCCAGCCGCCAGCCGATCCGCCGTAGGGAGCAATACCAATAGTGCGATTTTTATGTTTCATAAATTTCTGTGTTCTGTTGTGGAACTGTGATTAAAGAATAGAACACGTCAGCAAAGTAGCTGAAAAAGCGGGCGCTAATTGCTTTCGAAATATTACAAAGGCGGCAGGAAAGAAAGAGGCGATAAATTGCGTAATGATTAAAGTGTGCTAAACATTAAGAGTAAATATCTGAACAGGAGGTTATGATGAAAAAGACAGCATTATTAGCATTTGCATTTGCTGCGGCCCTGCCATTAGCGGGATGTTCCAGCAGCAACTACACCATCCATACTAACGATGGACGGACAATTGTCAGTGATGGCAAACCCAAAGAGGACAATGCTACCGGCCTGATTAAGTATAAAGACGCCAACGGAAATGAGCAGCAGATCAACCGTTCTGACGTTAAATCAATGACCGAAATCCCGCACTAATTTCCTCAGCGAATGTTAAGCAGGTGAGCCACCGTCAGGTGGCTTTTTTATTATTGAACGTCAGCGGCTAAGGTGGGCGAATAATACGCTGAAGAAAAACGGTGCAATAACCCGCAGATGGACCGATGCTAAATACATAATTATTTGCAATTTATTCAGAAAAATCACCGCTTAATCCCGTACAACAACGCCCTGGTTAAATTCATGTTTTGATTGAGGGTGTTCTGTTGAAAAGGCGTCAGTTTGCAACTCTTACCGGTTTTCTGTTTTTAGCATTTCAGGCCCATGCGGCTTCGATCTCTTTTCCGCTTACGCCGCCGCCGGTGGATGCTGCATCCTGGGTATTAATGGACGCTACTACCGGGCAAATACTGACCGAAGGCAATGCTGATGAACAGCGCAATCCTGCCAGTCTGACCAAGCTGATGACCGGCTATGTGGTCGATCGCGCTATCGATCAGCATCGCATCAGCCGGGACGATAAGGTGACCATTGGTCAGGATGCGTGGGGCGCCGGAAATCCGGTATTTAAAGGATCTTCGCTGATGTTCCTCAAGCCGGGCGAACAGGTTACGGTACGCGATCTGAGTCGTGGCGTGATCATCGATTCCGGCAACGATGCCTGCGTCGCGCTGGCCGATTATGTTGCCGGTAGCCAGGACGCCTTTGTCAAAATGATGAATGACTATGCGGCGAAGCTGGGGCTGACGCACACCCATTTTGAAACCGTTCACGGACTGGATGCGCCAGGCCAGCATACCACCGCCCGCGATCTGGCCGTGCTTTCGCGCGCCATCATCAATGGCGAGCCCGATTTCTATCAGATGTACAGCGAGAAATCGCTTACCTGGAACGGCATCACTCAGCAGAACCGTAACGGGCTGCTGTGGGATAAAAACCTGCATGTCGATGGCCTGAAAACCGGTCATACCGAAAGCGCCGGTTTTAACCTGATCGCCTCCAGCCTGGAGGGCCGTCACCGGCTGATCGCCGTCATCATGGGGGGTAAAAGCGCTAAAGGCCGTGAGGAGCAGGCGCGGAAACTGCTGATTTGGGGCAACAGCAATTTTGATACCGTGCAGCTGTTTCATGCTGGCAAAGCACTGGGCAAAGAGACAGTCTGGTATGGCAACCCGCATCAGGTAGAAGTAGGCACCGCCGGGGATATTTATCTGTCGGTACCGCGTAGCGCGATAGAGAGCATCAAAGCGAAATATGTTATCGATCGCAAAGATCTTGAAGCGCCGCTAAAACAGGGGGAGAAGGTCGGCATGATTCAGGTGATCGACAAAGATCAGGTGCTGGCCAGCTATCCGCTAATGACATTGAATAAGGTGGAAGAGGGCGGTATCGTGACCAAAATCAGTGATTATCTCAGGCAGAAATTTTAACCGGCAGGCAGAGGCGAGCTCTCGCCTCTGCCCTGTTTTGTTAACCCTGAATCTGCCTGTTTTCCTTTTCTCGTTTTTCCTTTGTCATCCCTCTTGACCCTGACGCCACGTCAGCCTTTATCCTTGGTTAACGTTGAGCAAGGAGAGAGTCATGTTATTGCAGGCAGGTGAACTGGCCCGACGCACGGGCGTAACGGTACGTACGCTGCACTATTACCACAGCATCGGGCTACTGGTGCCGTCGTCGCGCAGCGAGGCAGGCTATCGACTGTACAACCATGACGATATCCGTCGTCTGCATCAGATTCAGGCGTTAAAACGCCTTGGTGTGCCGCTGGCGGAAATCGATCCGCTGCTGAGCGATGGCGCACTCTCTTTACCGCAGGTGCTGACTCAACAGATAGAGGCGCTCGATCGCCAGCTGACACAGATGCAACAGCTGCGGCAGCGGCTGGGACAGCTACATCAGCAGCTCTCCCGGGGCGGCGAACCCGAGCTGACGGACTGGCTAACAACGTTAGAGATGATGACCATGTACGATAACTATTTTACGGCGGAAGAGTTAACGCAGCTGCCTTTTTACCAGGCGGATGCGCAGCGAGAGGCGGAGTGGCAGCAGCTGGTACAAAAGCTGCTGGAGCTACAGGAGATCGGCATTGCGCCGCAGGAGCCGCAGGCTCAGGCGCTGGCACGTCGCTGGATGCAGATGCTGGAGCACGATACCGCACAGAATCCCGCTTTCCTGCAGCGTCTGACCACCATGCATCTCAATGAACCAGCGATGCAGCAGCAAACCGGGATCACCCCTGCGATGCTGGACTACGTTACGCGCGCCTTCGCGGAAAGCAAGCTGGCTATTTTCCGGCGCTATCTTGATGAACAGGAGTACGCTTTTGTACGGGCGCACTACTTTGATCGCATGCAGGAGTGGCCAGCGTTGATTAGCCGACTGCGCGAAGCGATGATGCGCGGCGTCGCACCGGAAGCGGAGGAGGCGCGGGCGCTCGGTGCGCACTGGCTGGCGCTGTTTCGCTCTTATGCCAGCGATAACCCACAGACGCAAAATAAAATCCGTCAGGCGATGCAGCAGGAGCCGCAGCTGATGGAAGGGACCTGGCTTACGCCCGATCTGCTGCAATATTTGCAGGCGGCAGTAACGGCTCATATGGCACCGGGCACAGAGCGGTAATAATGGTACGCACCTGACGCGATCTACCGCGTCGGGTGTATCAATATTTCACCCGCTGCGTTAATAACTCTTTTCCTGAATGTAAAATCAAGTTAAGGATCAGCAAAATACAGACGAAAGTCTCATCCTGATGGTGTCGCCAGGTTATGATAACCTTCTGTTTTTTATTACCCTGGAGACTGTGCTTGCGCCCCGATAAGCCGCTTTCATCCGTTGAATTCAGCGTTTACCGTCATTACCGTATCGTCCATGGCGTTCGCATTGCGCTGGGCTTTGTTTTGACGTTCTTGCTGGTGCGCCTGAGCGAAATTCCGGAGGGAAGCTGGCCACTGATTACGCTGGTGGTAGTGATGGGGCCGGTCTCCGCGTGGGGGAACGTTTTTCCGCGCGCGTTTCAGCGGATTGGCGGCACCTTTTTTGGCTCGATATCGGGGCTGATTGCCCTGAAGCTGGAGCTGATTTCACTGCCAGTAATGTTGGCATGGTGTACGGTAGTGATGTTTATCTGCGGCTACCTGACGCTGGGCAGGCGGCCTTATATGGCGCTGTTGATTGGCATTACGCTGGCGGTGGTCTGCGGCGCGCCAGCGGGTGACATGACCACGGCCCTGTGGCGCAGCGGCGACGTGATTCTCGGCTCGCTGCTGGCGCTGCTGTTTACCAGTATCTGGCCACAAAAAGCCTATATTCACTGGCGCATTAAGCTCTCTGATTCACTGTCAGCAATGGCGAAAATTTATCATGCCGGTTTTTCACCGAACCTGGTGGATAAGCCGCGCCTCGATAAACCTTTGCAGCAGGTATTAAGCGATGTGGTGCGCATGCGTACGTTGCTGGAACCTGCCAGTAAAGAGACGCGTATTCCGAAATCGGTGCTGGAAGGGATCCAAACCACTAACCGCAATATTCTCTGTACCCTGGAGCTGCAAATCAACGCCTGGTGGTCTTCCCGTGCCAGCCATTTGATTTTGCTGAATGCATCCACCTTACGTCGTACGCAGCAGATGACGGAAAATACCTTTAACGCATTGGCGGAAATGTTGATTAAAGGCAACGCCGATCGGGTTGCGGCCAATAATCATGAACTGACGGAGATCGTGCGCGAATTGCGGCAGCTGATTGCGGAAAACGACAGCGATCGGCTGGTGGAAACGCCGATTCATGGCTATGTCTGGCTGAGCCTGGAACTGGCGAAACAGCTGGAACGGCTGTCGGATTTGATTCGGCTGGCCATGCGTAAATAATCGTTTCGACAATCGAGGCTGTGGCTGCGCAAGATTTCGCGCTAAAATGTCTCACAGTCTGAATTTAAATGTGAAAATTGCCATCGGCCCAGGCGAGCCGCTAAGCTGAAGGCTACGACAATACCGCCTGTTCAGGCAGGCCTAATGAAAGGTGTCAACATGGAAAATGCAAAGCAATCATTTCAGGACGTGCTTGAGTTCGTGCGCATGAACCGTCGCAAGAACAAACTACAGCGCGAAATTCACGATGTGGAAAAGAAAATTCGTGACAACCAGAAACGTGTGCTGCTGCTGGATAACCTGAGCGAATACATTAAACCGGGCATGAGCGTTGAAGCGATTCAGGAGATCATCGCCAGCATGCGCAGCGACTATGAAGATCGCGTGGATGAATACATCATCAAAAATGCCGATCTGTCAAAAGAGCGTCGTGAGCTCTCTAAAAAACTGAAGTCCATGGGTGTACATAAAGTTCCGGGACAGAATCAGTAATCTCTGCGGTTAGCAGTTGTGCTGACCGATATGTATCGGGCCGCGTTGCGGCCCGTTTTTATTCTGTCTGCTGACACTCTTATTCTGCCAGGCAGCCATCTTCAGCTATGGCAGATCAGATGCCAGATTTTCTTCTCTGCGCTTTTTTCTACCGGTCGGTCGATAGTGCAGCGCTGTTTGTCAGCCAGGCTGATATGCAGCGGCCACTTTAGTTGATAAATATCCATTGAAATGACGCCGCCTGCGGAGAGTACGCCCCGGTTACGATTGTCCGCATCATACAGAATGGCGCCAAACGGCAGCGGCTGTCCGCTGGTTTGGGTAATACGCGCATAGTGTTGCTGCTGATGCGAGGCGCTAAGTTCTACCGCCACAATCGCCCCTTCACGCGGTACCAGACGATGCACCACTTCATCAACCTTAATGGTACGAATATGTCGGCTATCCAGCGTGGGCGCTAATTCATTGTAGTAATAGGGCACCAGGCTCGGCACTACTGCATTTCCCCAGCGGTCGGTCGCGACATGCTGTGCGTTTTCTATCCTGACGTCGGCAATATGTGGTGTATGAACGATCGCAGCACTTTCACTCAGGTACTGGCCCAGCGTTATGCCATGTGAATGCAGCACTACCGAGCCGCGTGCGCCCGCCTGCCATTGCTCCGTTGAACGGCCACGCGACCATGCGGTACGGGCTACTCCCTGGCTGGAGGTGTAGTTGGCCGAGGCATCATAATGATATTCAGATCCGCTTTTAGCCGCGCCCAGGCTGTAAGAAAGACTTCTCTCTTCGCCCATCTGTCCCGTCAAAGAGAGATGACTGCTGTGGCTGTTGCCGCTGCTATGGCTCATATCAAGATAGTGGTTTCGCTCTTTTCCCAGAGGAAGGCTGATACTCACTGAGAGATGGTTTTCAGCCGCATGCCCTGCTGAATAGCGGCGTGACCAGGAGGTAAGCAGCGTAGCATGCCTGATATTGAAATTAAGGTTGGTCTGCCAGTTGCGATAACGCCTGCCGAGCCAGTCAATTTCCTGATTGTAGTTCAGCGCCAGATTCATCCCTTTAATGTTCTGGCTGAGCTGCACGCTATATTTATTGCGATAGCCGCCCGCCAGCCCGGTACCCACCGAGCGCGGTGAGTAGCCAAACTCCTGATAGTAAGGATTAAAGCGGTGCGTGGCGGAAGCATAGAGATAGCTGTCGGTCAGCGGCAGAAAACGGCTCAGGCCCAGCTGTAATTGACTACCGGTACGCTGTTGCTGATAGCGTGTGGTTTGACTTTGATTAAACAGCATACTGACGCCGCCCAGCCAGCGTACGTTAGCGCCCATCCCGGTCGCAACATTGCGGTAATCAGCGGCATACTGCACGCCATTCAACAGCGTAAAGGTATTGTTCAGCCCATACAACAAGGTGCCTTCCAGCAGGCGCTGCGCGTTATGCTGTCGGCTCTCGCCGAGGTTTAAGGTATAGCGCAGGCTATGTGGCGGTAGCTGAAAGCTGTTGGTATTAAACGGCTGGATAAAGTGCTGCCGTTTCCCGCTGGCTTCGATAATCGTCACGTCAATATCACCCGCCGAGGAAGAAACGGGGACATCGTTGATATTAAAGGCGCCAGGAGGAATTTGCCGGGTGGCGATCACATAGCCGTTCTGTTTAACAATAACCGTGGCGTTCGAACTGACGGAACCTATGATGGCAGGTACATAGCTGCGTTCGGTGTTTGAAAACATCGCCATATTGGTCATCAGCGAGACGCCACGCAGCGTGGTTCCCTGAAACAGGCTGCCGCTGGTATAAAAGTCGCCGACGGTTAGCGTACTGCGCAGACGGTCAATATCATAAGCCAGCCAGCTACTGCTGCTTTGATAACGTGCATGTGCCATCTCAGGCGCAGAAAAATAGCCGTCATTGCGCAGGCGAAAGCCAAAAAGATTAACGCCGCTGCTCAGGTTGCCGTAAAAATCGTTGCTGACGCTGCTGCTTTGATAACGCTGTGCGGAGAGGTCGTAATTGACAAAAGCGGCGTTGATACCGTTATCCCACCGCCAGCCCGGCGCGATATCATACAGGTTTGGTTTGCTCCAGGCCTGTTGGGGCAGCGTTAACGCCAGCCTGTTTTCGCTCAGATCAATATCAAATTTGGCATCATGTACCCAGGCGGAAAGAAAGTTTTCTGCCCGAGGGCAGCGATCAATGTGAACGCCCCATTCCTGTAAATCACGACAGGCGAACAGCGGCTCGCTACGACCATGATAGAGACGAAACACAACATCCTGCTCTGCCACTTCCTGATCGTTAATTAAAATTTTAAAAGAGTACTTACCGGGCAGGATATCGCTGTCGCCGTTAAATATTTCCGCATCTTGTCGATTGACCTGCGTTTGATTCTCCAGCAGTGATAAATCGAACTTCTCTTCGGCCTTCAATGATGCTGCGCCCATGCAGCCCAGACAAACAACAAATAGCAGCGTTGCAGCAGGTTTATTTATGGCGCTCATAAATTTAAGCCAGAAAGAACAGCCATGGCCTGAGCCATGGCTGATTTTTAGCAGAGTGATAACGCAGGATTAACGATATTCCGTTACGAAAGTAACGTCGGCACTTACGTCACCGCCGGTGATATTGTTGCTAAGGCGCGCATAGCGCACTTTCATATTAATATTGTCATCACCTTTATTAAGATTATTAATGCGACTGCCATCCAGTTCTTGATTAGGCGTCAGGATTTCATTATTGTAAAAAACTTCCAGGCCAACGCCGCTGGTATTATTGCTGGCATTTTTTAATACCTTAGGTTGAGTTTCATCAGCAGATGCCTTCATAACCAGTTTTATATGGTTTCCTAAATTTTTATCTTCGCAATTAACATGAATTTCAAAATCACGGGATCCATTTTCAATGCTGTCGCCAATGGCTACATTCTCAAAGGCACTGGCACCAACAGTTTCCAGCGTAATATTCTGGTTAGCAGGAACAATGGCGCAGGTTGGTTCATTAACATGACCGTTAAAATGTACCACGCTGCCTTCACCTTCCGCAAAAGCGGCTGAAGAGGTCACCATTAATAAGCCCAAAGAAACGGTTTTTAATTTATTCACTTTTCTTTCCTTTTTTAATATTAACCAACAAGGAGTAAACAAAATCTTCGACACCAATCGAAAACGTTAAATATCTGGATGTCAGGAGGAAACTATAATTTGACATGTACCGGCTTACTGATATCACCATAATCATTAATGATACGGTAATTAACATCAGAAGCGCCGTGATAACCTTTTATCAACATTCTTGAGTGGGGCGAAACCATGTCGGCATCCAGCGCATGTGTTGTGTCGTTTCCTTCCCAGACTTTGCTAAAGGTTACATAATAGGGCGTTGGATTATAGACCTCTAATTTCCCTGCGACTTTTTTCCACGTTAACTTCTTATATTGATTGCCCATCTCAGGCGACACCGCAGCAGGGCGATATAATACTTTAACCTTTGTCAGCATCACTAATATCAGCTGTGAGCCGCTTTTCTCTTCTACTTTAGGGATCTCTTTAACATTAAGCCGATAAAGTTTCTCCTGTGGTTGTTCAGCAAGAGAAGGATCGATTGCCTCTATATGCAAGGCAACTTTCTGATGTGCTTTAATTTTTACCAGCGGCGGCTGTACAAATAGCGCTTCCTGCACACCATTATTATCAGTGGTAATCCAGCTTTGTATAAGATAATCACGGTCTGTAGGGTTATCTACTTTTACTACCCCCATTCCGCCCTCATTAGCGCTCAGCACTACTCGATTCTGATCAAGTATTAACGATGCCTGTGCCTGCCCGCTGATAAGCATTATTAACAATAGTGAAACGCTTCCCTGGCATATGACGTTGCCTGCACGCCATAATCTGAATCCCTTTAACATTGCGTTAAGGTTCATGCTTTTTTACCAATACATATAACGTTGTTATAACGCTAAGAATTATCTGATGGGTTTTTTCAAGGGGCCGTAGAGTAATTATTTTTACAGTGCGATGTCAAATTGATGATGAGAGAAAATAATCATTACATAAGATGGTTATTTTATTTACAAATTAGTTTAAACTGCTCTACATATACGGTTTTTAAAAGTTAAAGAGGAATATGAAATCTGTTTTTTATAACAAAAATAGATTTCATCCTGGGGTGCGAAAAAATTATTAGTGATGGTTATAGATTATCATTAAAAAAAACGGTCGTAATGGGAAGTTCTTGACCCGTTCATGAAAGGATTTAACGACATGTGCTTTATAACGAATGAGCTTTTTAGCATTCGCTTAATGCCTGTTCCCTATTTTATGCTGCCTTTTAGCAATTGATATTCTTTTTTTAGAATTAAATCCCGTCATATAAATAAATTAAGTTTTTAAATTTATAATCGCATTTTCTTTGTGAGGTTGTTTTCCTGACTTAACTAAAATTAAACATCAGAAATTTTGCTAATAGATTATTTTATGGCTATTTGCCAGCATATATGACCAGAAAATCACTTGTGGTACGAAAAGAACCTTATAACAGTCACTTTATAGCGACATAGCTTTATGGTGCAGGTACAAGGAGGTATTGAGGAAACTGGAAAATGCACAGAACGATGTAAGTTGTTTCGAGGCAGCAAAGGGGATGGAAAGTGATCGGGGCTGGAAAGCAAAAAAGCAGACGCCAGGCGTCTGCTTTTTCTGAATTTGGCTCCTCTGACTGGACTCGAACCAGTGACATACGGATTAACAGTCCGCCGTTCTACCGACTGAACTACAGAGGAATCGTGTGAACGGGGCGCATAATATCGAGGGCGTCAGCGCTTGTCAAAGCCTGATTCGCAAAAAGCGATTGAGTGCTGAAGAAAACAGCAATGCGTGGTTATCCTGCTCTGTTAAGCGCCGTGCCGATGTGCGTAAAGGTGACTATGGTTATGGAGGCGGTTTAACAGCAAGGCGAAAGGAGAAACCATGAGGCAGACAGAAAATCTGGTACGGCAGCGGCTGGCATTGACCACGGTCCAGCGCAAACAGAGCGTGAAAGCCATAGCCGAAGGCAAAATTGAGCTGGCTGAGCCGGATAGCCGACGCGCGCAGCGTTATGCTTTTCAGCGCATGCTGGAGAGAACGGCGATCATCGGTCCCGAAGCGGATTTTTTACCCACCGGCTTTTTACTGCAGGGGGCTGAACGGGCCAGAGCTGTGGCGCTGGTGCGGGAAGATGGCGTCCCGAAAGGCACCGGTTTCCTCACGGGTGCCGGACTGTTTGTTACCTGCTTTCACGTATTGCCGGATCGCCAGCGCGCCGCTGGCTATAGCGTGGAGTTCGGCTACAGGCTGAATGAGCAGGATAACAGCGCTGCAACCGCTATTTACTCGCTGGATGCCGATAGTTTCTGGCTGACCAGCTCCGAGGATGAGCTCGATTGTACGCTGGTTGCGCTGGGTGAACAGCGCACGGGCGCTGCCGATACAGCACTGCCTGGCCAGATAATGCTTAGCGATCGACCCGATAAACACCGGCTGGGCATGGCGGTGAATATCCTTCAACATCCTGCAGGCGCGGCGCAGCAGGTTGCGCTACGTGATAACTATTTGCTGGCGCGTGGGGAAGAGGGCAGCGCGGCGGCAAATGTACTGCATTACACGGCAGATACTGAAGAAGGCTCTTCCGGCGCGCCGGTTTTTAACGATAGCTGGGAGCTGGTGGCGCTTCATCACGGTGCGGCACAGGACGAAAGCGGCACCCTGATTAATGAGGGCATTCGTGTCAGCGCCCTGGTGGACTGGTTAAAAGCAGAGGCGGTAAAGCTGGAACCCTTAGCGCGTCAGCGGTTGATTGCAGCACTACGCGGCGAACGCGCGCTCACGCTGACAGAGCTGGCACGGGCCGCGCCAGATGCGAATTATGCTAACCGTAACGGCTATCAGGCAGATTTTTTAACCGATCACGCGGTGCCGCTGGCACAGATCCTGACGCCAAGAGCGGCGGAAATCGCCCCGCTGCGATCCGGCGAGACCGGCACCGGGGCGATTCTGGATTACCAGAACTTTTCGCTGGCCCTCTGTGCCGAGCGACGCATCGCTTTTCTTACCGCCACCAATATTGATGGCGCGCGCTATATCAACATCAATCGCGATAGCGGTCAGCCCTCGCTGCTGGCAGAAGGCGACAGCTGGTATGAGGATAGCCGCATCGACAGCCGCTATTATCTGGTTCAGTCTTTTTATCGCGAATTCAGCCGCTGGTTCGATCGCGGGCATCTGACCCGTCGCAGCGATCCAACCTGGGGAACGCCGCAGGAGGCGATCCGTGCCAATAAAGATACCTTTCATTTTACTAACTGTTCACCGCAGCATTTTCGTTTTAATCAGAGCCTGCAATACTGGCAGGGCGTAGAGCGTTATATTCTGGAATATGGCGTACTGCAGAGTAAAAAGCAGATCACAGTGCTCACCGGCCCGGTCCTTGACGATCAGTGGCGGCAATATGGTGAGGCGAAAGTGCCGCTGATGTACTGGAAAGTGGTATTACGCATCGGTAATGAAGGAGAGCCGCAGGCCACGGCGCTACTGGTTAGCCAGGCGAATCTGCTGGATGAGCCACGACGCGTTATTGCCACCGCGCAGCAGGATAAGGTGCCGCAGGTTGATGAGTTTCGGATTACGGTGAGTGGGCTGGAAAGCCTGACCGGGCTGGATTTCTCTGCTTTTCGCGACTGGGATAGCTGGCAGCCATCGCCAGGAGTGCGCGCCGATCCATTACCGGCGGCGCTGATAATGTCATGGCGCGATCTGCTCTGATATAACGCTGACTACTTAACTTGCCAGGCAGGCTGACGATACAGGCCAGCCTGCTTTGTCTTAAAAAAGTAGCGTTAAGCCGGCGCATCACAGCGGCGTAAATAGCGCAGCGTGGCGGTGATGGCCAGCTGACGATTGCGTTTAATACTTTCCGCTTCACTGTTATCGGGCGTGAACAACGCATTAAAGGTATAGCGGTTTGAAACATGATGAACGCATATGCTGCTGATCAGCCGGTGTACATCAATGGTATTCACGTCACGATGAAACAGGCCAGCCTGCTGTCCACGCGTCAAAATATCCTCCAGCACATCCAGCGCGCTACGGTTAAGCGCTTTGATGCGCGGCGACTGGCTGATATAACGACCTCGCAGCAGGTTTTCACTACAGACCAGACGCATGAAATCGGCATGCGTAGCGTGATAATCAAAGCTTTCCTCTACCAACCGGATGATCGCTTCTTCCGGCGGCAGTTCACGTAAATTCAGACCGGTTTCATGTTCGCGGATCTGCTGATAAACCTGCTCCAGCACTGCAATATAGAGGTTTTCTTTATTGTTGAAATGGTAAACCACCATACGTTTGGTGGTTTGCGCGTTATCTGCAATCTGCTCCAGGCGCGCGCCCTGCATGCCATATTCGGCAAAGACTTTTAGCGCGCCTTCAAGAATACGTTTTTTCAGTCCTTCAGGATCGTTTTTGCGTTTTGCCTGTTCAACCATATTGGGGCAATTCCCGTTAACTAAGCCGCTGGCAGGGTAACGTGTTGATCCGTTAAACACAACGCCAGCGTCCTGGCTGGAAAAAATCTGCGACGAACAGCCATTTTTGCCTGCCTGAAACCGTAGCTGATGAAGAGCCGATTATTTAACCCGCGCCAGATATCACTTACTCATTATTGGTCTCAATAAAAAGCCAGTAAAACTTTTAAAGCAGCAGCCTGTTTTTTGATTCAATGGCTTAAATCAGCTATTAGCAAAACATATGAACCACAGGATGCCAGTTTAAATCAGACCTCTCATGTTAATTATTCTTATTTTGGACGCGAGTCTATTTCTTTATTCAGCAGAGCTCCTATGATTAAGCCGGTGAAACCAGGGTACTAAAAAAGAGCGTTGAACGCTCTATACCAAAAATACTATAACAGGTAGGGTGCTATGTCTTTTGTTACCAATATTGATCCGAATAACGTTCCACGCTTATTAGAAGAAATTGAAAATCAGGGTTATGCCGTACTGGAAAATGTGGTCACCGATGAAGGGCTTGCAAGGTTTCGTGACTGGATTGACGAGGTGAGCGCAGAGGCGGGCAAGGGATATCATGCGATTTTCGGCGATGTGGAAAAAATCGATCACACGCCGCTGGCCCGGCTTAGCGAAGACGCTGACTTTCGACAACTTATGCAGCGGATGGCGGAAAAATCGCTGGCGCGCCGGTTAGCCGATCAAAATATTCTGGCCGTACTGCGCTGCGTGCAGGGAGAAAGTGGTAAAAAGAAATCCAACTCTTTTCATTATGATGCCAGCGTCATTACCGCACTGCTGCCGATTGAAATCCCTCAGGAAGGGAAAGCGCGCGGAGATTTGCTTTTGTTTCCTAACCTGCGGCCTTTTCGCTCCAGCGTAATATTCAACGTACTGGAAAAAAGCCTGATGCAAAACAGATTGTCGCGTTATCTGTTAATGAAAGCGATCAAGCAGCGGCTGGTCAAACCCATGACGCTCTACTTAAAGCCGGGCAATATCTACTTCTTTCACGGTTATCGCACCTTTCATGCTAATGGTCCGTGCGATCCTGCCTTTCGACGCGCGACAGCGCTGTTTCATTTTGGCGATCCGCATCATGGCAGCACGCTGACCCGTTCGATCGTGAGGGTGAACCGACTGCTGGCAAAGTAGCACTGATGAGGTTGCGATGAATAAATAAACAGATAACCCCTCTGCCGATGGCGGAAAGTTTGTGGATGAGGGGTGCTAACAGGGATATCAGGCATCCGCTTCAGTAAGAAAGCAAGCGCAAAATGCAAAAAGCCCGCTCAGGTTTCCCTGAGCGGGCTTCTCTAAATATGGCTCCTCTGACTGGACTCGAACCAGTGACATACGGATTAACAGTCCGCCGTTCTACCGACTGAACTACAGAGGAATCGTGTGAACGAGGCGAATATTACCTGGCACCCATCTGAATGTCAAAGCTTCTCCCGCCTTTCCCCGTGCGTTTGCTGGCAAAATCAGCAATAAGCTGCCGTTTGCTGCTTTTCTAATCTGCCGGGTAGATCTCAATTTAAACGCTTTTCCCGGCTGTTGTTAGAGGCATGTCAAATTTTTGTTATTTGGTAATTTTAAAACGTGCGTTTCGATGCTTTCATTATGAAAATTTCAATAAAAGTTATTATGGAACAAACAAACTGTTTTAATGCGTGAGCGTTATTACCAGAGCTTTATAAACAATTTTTTTACGTATATTTAGATAAAAATCATCAGGTTGAAAAGGTGAGGTGTAAACACAAAAAGCGCGACAGTTATAAGGTTTTATCTCTTTCCGTAGCTGTAAACCCTGGTGATGTTGTGTGAATGTAAAAAATATTTTTCATTCGAGGTAACGGCCCGCCAGCGCAACTTAACGATTCAAAGGGTGAACTATGAAGATGAAAAAAGCGATTGTTGCTTCTGTTATTGCCTGCCTGCTGCCTGCGGCAGTACTGGCGAAAGATATTCAGCTGGGCATATCAATGGCGCTGTTTGATGACAATTTTCTGACCATTTTGCGTACCGCCATGCAGAAAGAGATGGATAAAAATCAGGTGCAAGGCCAGATGGAAGATGCCAAAGGCGACGTGGCGCAGCAGCTGCAACAGGTGCAGAACTTTATCGGTCAGGGCGTTGACGCAATTATTGTGAATCCGGTCGATACCAACGCAGTAAAACCGATTATGGATCAGGCCAGTAAAGCAGGCATTCCGCTGATCTTTGTTAACCGGCGTCCTCAGGCGGAGCTGACTGACAAAATGGCCTATGTGGGATCGGATTCTGAACTGGCGGGCCGCCTGCAAATGGAAGCACTAGCGAAAGCGATGAATCAAAAAGGCAACGTCGCCATTTTAATGGGCGATCTTGCCAACGAAGCCACCCGCGACCGTACCAAAGGCGTTGAGGCGGTTGTGGCTAAATATCCACAGATCAAAATCGTTCAGAAGCAAACTGCCAAATTTATGCGTAATGAGGCGGTGGATGTGGTCAGCAACTGGATGACCGCAGGCGATCAAATTGACGCTATCGCATCCAATAATGACGAAATGGCTATCGGTGCGCTGATGGCGTTGGGGAAAAGTAGCAAGGTGCTGATTGCCGGCGTGGACGGCACGCCTGATGCGCTACAGCAGATCAAAAATGGCAGGATGGTCGCCACCGTTTTCCAGGATGCCAAAGGGCAGGGCGAAGGTGCCGTTCAGACGGCTATCAAGCTGGTGAATGGCGAAACAGTTCAGAAAAGCGTGATGATCCCCTATCAGCTGATTACCAAAGAGAATTATCAACAGTTTGTCAGCCGTAACCAAAAATAATTCTTTCCGTTCGCCTGCTGCCCGTTATGCGGGCTGCTGGCAGGCGACCTGTCGTACGGAGGTAAAACATGACGGCTTATGCGCTGGAAGCTGAAGGCATCAGTAAATTTTTTCCAGGGGTGAAAGCGCTGGATAACGTCTCGCTGCGCGTCCGGCCCGGCACGGTACATGCGCTGATGGGAGAAAACGGCGCGGGGAAATCCACGCTGATGAAATGCCTGATTGGGATCTATCGTCCCGACCAGGGTGTTATCCGTATCAAAGGTGAGCCGGTGCAGTTTCAGGACACGCTGGATGCGCTGCGTTCCGGTATCTCAATGATTCATCAGGAGCTTAATCTGGTGCCATGGATGACGGTGGCAGAAAATATCTGGCTGGGACGTGAGCCGGTAAAGTTTGGCCTGGTGGATCATCGCCAGCTGAATCAGCAAACAGCGGAACTACTAACCAGGCTTAATATTCGCCTGCCGGCGGATCGCATGGTGGGAGAGTTAAGCATTGCCAGTCAGCAAATGGTGGAAATTGCCAAAGCGGTCTCGTGGAACGCCGATATTGTGATCATGGATGAGCCAACCTCGGCATTGACTGAAGGTGAAGTCGCGCATCTGTTTACAATCATTCGCGATCTGCGGGCGCAGGGAAAAGCAATTGTTTATATCAGCCATAAAATGGATGAAATCTTTGCCATTACCGATGAGGTCAGCATATTTCGCGACGGCAGCTGGGTAGGCAGCGACCGGACCGACAGCTATACCCGCCAGACATTGATCACCCAGATGGTGGGCCGCGAACTGACGCAGCTGTTCCCTAAATTCAACAACGCCATCGGTGAAGAGGTGCTAACGGTGCGTCATCTGTCGCGCCAGGATGCGTTTGAGGATGTCAGCTTTAGCGTACGCCGTGGTGAAATCCTTGGCGTTGCCGGGCTGGTGGGTGCCGGACGCAGCGAAGTAATGGAAACCCTGTTTGGCATGGCGCCTGCTGACAGCGGGGAAGTACTGATTGACGGCGTGCCGGTCACCATCGACTCGCCCTCAATGGCGATCGAGAAGGGCATGGCGTTTCTGACCGAGGATCGTAAAAAATCCGGCCTGTTTCTGGTGTTGTCGGTGCTGGAGAATATGAGCATCGTAAATATGCCGGAATACAGCAGCAAAGGCGGCTTCGTCAGCCATGTGCAGATGGCGCAGGACTGTATGGAGCAGATCCGGCGGCTCAATATTAAAACTCCCACCATGGATCAGATCATCAATAACCTCAGCGGCGGCAACCAGCAGAAAGTGTTGATTGCACGCTGGCTGCTGGCGCAGCCAAAAATCCTGATTCTGGATGAGCCGACGCGCGGCATTGATGTAGGCGCGAAAGCAGAGATCTATCGATTGATCAGCGAGCTGGCCAACCGTGGCGTGGCGGTAATTATGGTGTCGTCAGAGCTGCCGGAGATCCTTGGCATGAGCGACCGGGTGATGGTGATGCACGAAGGGCGGATAACCGGCATCCTCGATAAAGAAGAGGCCGATCAGGAAACCATTATGTCGCTGGCATCCGAGTGAAGCGAGAGGAAGATTATGAGCAACGTGAAAATGAGTACTCAACAACCGCGCGCATCGCGTCAGCCGCTGTTCAGCCTGCTGCAGGGCAGGCTGCCAAAAGATACCGGCATTTTTATTGTGATGCTCGGCATCGCATTGATTTTTGAAGTGGCGGGCTGGTATGTGCGCGATCAATCTTTTTTGCTGAACACCAATCGTCTGGTGCTGATTGTACTGCAGGTGGCAATTATCGGCATTATTGCCGTTGGCGTGACGCAGGTGATCATCACCACCGGCATCGATCTCTCTTCCGGTTCGCTGATAGCGTTAACGGCGGTGGTGGCGGCCAGCCTGGCGCAAACCTCGGACAGTCTGTCGCCGATGTTTCCTTCGCTGGTTGACCTGCCTGCCGTGGTGCCAATTGTTGCCGGGATTGGCGTGGGTATCCTGTGCGGTTTGATTAACGGTGTACTGATAACCCGCACCGGTATTCCGCCTTTTATCGCCACGCTGGGCATGATGGTATCCGCCCGTGGGCTGGCGCAGTATTACACGCAGGGCAACCCTATCAGCTTTTTGTCTGATGGTTTTACCGCCATCGGTCAGGGCGCAATGCCGGTCGTGATCTTTCTGGTGGTGGCGGTGATTTTTCACATTGCGCTGAAACATACGCGCTACGGCAAATATGTTTACGCCATCGGCGGCAATATGACCTCGGCGCGCGTTTCCGGAATTAACGTTAATAAGTATCTGGTGATCGTGTATACCATTGCCGGCGGGCTGGCCGGACTGGCGGGCGTTGTGCTGGCGGCGCGCGTCAGTACCGGGCAGTCAAGCATGGGGATGTCTTATGAACTGGATGCTATCGCGGCGGCGGTAATTGGCGGCAGCAGCCTGATGGGCGGCGTTGGTCGCATTACCGGCACGCTGATCGGCGCGGTCATTCTCGGGCTGATTAAAAGCGGATTTACCTTTGTAGGCGTGGATGCCTATGTACAGGATATTATTAAAGGCATCATCATTGTTGCTGCGGTATCTATCGATATGCACCGTAATCGCAAAAAGCGGTAAGGCGTTTTATTACAGATAATCTATTAACAGGGTAATGCTAATCGTAATTGTGAGAAATAATAATGCGAGCTGTTTTGAGTTTTTGACTTAACTAAGTTGATTTTCATGACGCATAAACTGATGATTGAACGCGTTTATATTGGCTTGTAAATAAGCCTGTTAAGTTTGCGTTGTTATTATTTTCATTGCATAAGTCAGGCAGGTTAATAATGAGTGTCGTTTCATTATTTTTCTGCCTGAATAGCGGTAATGATGGCGGGTAAATAATGGCGTTGCATTAATAAAAGAGAAGCAATATACAAAAATAATGGGTCAATGAAAAACAACAACAGAACACCAACGCCTCATGATGCTACATTCCGTCAGTTTTTGTCACAGCCTGAAATTGCGCGTGATTTTATGGAGCTGCATCTTCCGCCTGCGTTGCGCGCCATTTGCAACCTCAGCACGTTGAAGCTGGAGTCAGGATCCTTTGTAGAAAGTGACCTGCGCCAGTATTTCAGTGACGTACTTTATAGCCTGCAAACATCCGCAGGTGATGGCTACATTCATGTATTGATCGAGCATCAGTCGTCGCCGGATAAACATATGGCGTTTCGCCTGTTGCGCTACGCCGTAGCGGCGATGCAGCGCCATATCGAAGCGGGTCATAAAAAGCTCCCGCTGGTGATACCGGTGCTTTTTTATGTCGGCAAACGCAGCCCTTATCCCTATTCAACATGCTGGCTGAATGAATTTGATCACCCTGACCTGGCTGGCAAGCTTTACAGCGGCGCTTTTCCGCTGGTGGATGTCACTGTGATCCCTGACGATGAAATCATGAACCATCGCAGCATGGCAGCACTCACATTACTGCAGAAGCATATTCATCAGCGTGACATTGCCACCCTGACAGATCGTTTGGTCACGCTACTGATGGCCGATTATCTTTCTTCACCGCAGGTAATGGTGCTGATACAATATTTAATACAGGCAGGTGAGTCTGCCGACGCCGAAGCTTTTGTTCGCGAACTGGCACTGCGTGTGCCGCAACACGGGGACGCACTTATGACCATCGCCCAACAGCTTGAACAACAAGGTATCGAAAAAGGTATCGAGAAGGGTATCCAGCTCGGTCGACAGCAGGGCCGAAATGAAGGCAAATTAGAAGTCGCCCGCGGCCTGCTAAAAATGGGAATGTCCCGTGAGTCAGTGCTGGAGGCGACCGGTTTAACCGAGGACGACCTGGCTCAGCTTCGCCATTAATTGCTTTCTTACGGTTTTATCGCCTGGCCGGGCCTTCGCTCAATAAGCACCGGCCATGCAATATTCCGTTCAGACTTATTCTGCCATAGCAATTAAATCCTTCTCTGAGCACCGCCATAGCTGGCGCGATGCGCCAGCCGCAGGTTTACAGACCCATTCATCGGTGCCAGAGCGGAAAGGCGCCAAACACAACGCCACCTACCAACAACGCCATACTTACCACAATCCCCCACTTAATCGAAAAGCGCTGATGGTCGCCAATATCCACCTTCGCCAGCCCAACCAGCAGATAAATTGATGGCACCAGCGGGCTGAGCAGATGGAAAGGTTGACCGATAATCGAAGCGCGTGCGATCTCTTCGGCACTGATACCGTAGCCTGCGGCGGTCTGGGCGATCACCGGCAGGATGCCAAAATAGAACGCGTCGTTAGACATAAAGAAAGTAAACGGCAGGCTGATTACTGCGGTAAACACCGCCAGATAAGGGCCAAAGCTGTGAGGGATCACTGCCAGCAGGCTCTTCGCCATGGCGTCCACCATGCCAGTACCGGACAAAATACCGGTAAACACCCCGGCGGCGAAAATCAACGCGGTCACCGCCAGCACATTAGCGGCGTGCGCCCCGATGCGCTCTTTTTGCTGCTCCAGCGAGGGATAGTTAAGCATCACTCCGATGGCGAATGCCAGCATAAACAGAATATGAATGGGCATCAGTCCCACGACCAGCAGCACCAGCAGCGTGGTGGTAAGGATAAAGTTGGGCCAGAACATTTTAGGGCGTCGGTTAGCCTTACAGTCATCCGCATTGCCCAGCCCCAGGCTGATATTTTCCAGATGATGACTTTCCATCGTCATGATGCCCAGTCGCCGACGTTCGCGCAGACCGAACAGCACCGCCATTCCCACCAGGGTAAAACAGCCCAGCAGCATCGCCGGGATCATGGGAATAAAAATATCCAGCGCATCAATACGCAGCGCTGCTGCCGCGCGAGCGGTTGGACCGCCCCAGGGCGACAGGTTCATAATGCCGCTGGCCAGATTAATTAAACAGAGCATCGGCAGTACATTCATCCCCAGCCGATGATACAGCGGCAGGAATGCTGCGACGGCAATCATATAGGTTGTGGAGCTGTCACCGTCCAGCGAAACCAGCAGCGTCAGCACAGCCGTGCCAACCAGCACCTTTAATGGATCGCCGCGTACAATTTTTAAAATCAGCCGCACCAGCGGATCAAATAGCCCGGCATCAATCATCAAACCAAAATAGAGGATGGAAAAAGTCAGCATCACGCCGGTGGGGGCCAGCGTTTTGACGCCGTTAAGCATCATCTCGCCCAGTCCGTGCCAGAAACCGCCCACCAGCGCAAATAAAGTAGGCACAATAATCAGCGCAATCAGCGCCGACATCCGCCTGGTCATGATCAGATACATGAAGCAGATCACCATCGAAAAACCCAGCACAGTCAGCAAAATACTTTCCTTCTAAAAATTAACGAGACAGCAGGCGTACTACCGCTTATCTCTGGTGGTGAGGGGTTATAGGTATGACGTCACGTTATCTATCTTTTACAAAGGGCACATAAAAGTTAATGAAGTGATAATTTCATTTGGGATAACCTGCTGTTTTTACGATTTTTTTGTGAATTAAGGTAATAACAAATATTTTACATTTGCCATAAGTGAAAGAGGGAACAGTGACAGAGTTCATATTTCCACCGGTACGAATACAGGTTTTTGTGATGCAGATCGAAACAGAGGCAGCGCAGCGTTTATAAAAAGTTTCTCTTATCGCCTGCACAGTACAAACGCAGCCGCTGCACGCTTCTGGTGCGACAGACCATTAACCTGCCGGGCTGAAGACATAAATTCAGCCGCTTAACTCCTTTGGGGTAATCAGATTCTCTTATTTTATCGTGGGTTAGAGATGCCGCATTTTGACCGCAATAAAAACTGGCCTGCATATTGCAATCCATGGCTTACAGCCGCGATGCGCGCCTGAGCTGGTAACAACATTCGGTAACCCCGACGGAGGCAACATGAACTTAAGACGGCTTAAATACTTCGTAAAAATTGTCGATATTGGCAGTCTGACTCAGGCGGCGGAAGTGCTGCATATTGCGCAGCCTGCGTTGAGTCAGCAGGTGGCCACGCTGGAAAATGAACTGGACCAACAGCTGTTGATCCGTACCAAACGTGGCGTAACGCCCACCGAGGCCGGAAAAATTCTGTATGCCCACGCGCGAACCATTTTACGTCAGTGTGAACAGGCGCAAATGGCAGTGATCAATGCCGGACAGACGCTGAACGGTCAGGTCTCTATCGGTCTTGCGCCGGGCACCGCTGCTTCTTCGCTAACCATGCCGCTGCTGCAAACGGTGCGTGAAGAGTATCCGGAAATCCTGGTTTACCTGCATGAAAACAGCGGCTCGTCGCTTAATGAAAAAGTGATAAGCGGACAGCTCGATATGGCGGTGTTATATGACCGCACGCCGCTGGCAGGCATTACCAGCACGCCGCTGATGAAAGAGGAGCTTTATCTGGTAGGGGCCTGCGATGCGCCTGGCAGCATGGTGGATCTGGCTCAGGTGGCGCAGATGAATCTCTTTTTGCCGCGTGATTACAGTGCGGTGCGTAAACGGGTCGATGAAGCTTTTTCATTACGACGCCTCAGCGCGCGTATTATTGGTGAAATTGAATCGCTTGCGACCCTGAGCGCCGCCGTCTCCAGCGGTATGGGCGCAACGGTGTTGCCGGAGTCGGCGGCACGGGCGCTGGTTAGCGCGACTAACGGCTGGATGGCGCGTATTAATTCACCTTCGCTTAATCTACCGCTATCGCTCAATATCTCTTCGCGTCTGCCGCTGTCGCCATCCGCTCAGGCGGTGAAAAATATCCTGCTGACGCTGCTGAACAAACCTGTAGCGGAAGAGCGTGAACTGATGCTGGTGGGTTAAATCATCTTTGAACACGGACAGGCCGGTTAATCATTACTGGTCGTCCACCTTTATCTCATAAATGCATAAGAAACCGTTTTTTATTATTTGTAGCTATCAATAAGCCTGCTTAACATTAAGGCAGTATTGAACGCCAGATAAGGAGAAACGGTTTGAACTTTCAACAGCTTAAAATTATTCGTGAAGCCGCACGCTGTGAGTTTAACCTGACGGAAGTTGCGAATACGCTTTTTACCTCACAGTCTGGCGTCAGCCGTCATATACGCGATTTAGAAGATGAACTGGGTGTAGATATCTTTATCCGTCGCGGCAAACGGCTGCTGGGGATGACCGAGCCGGGCAAAGCGCTGCTGGCTATCGCTGAGCGCATTCTCGATGAAGCGAGTCGGGTACGACGGCTGGCGGATATCTTTACCAACGAAACCAGCGGTGTCCTGACCATAGCCACTACCCATACACAGGCGCGCTACAGCCTGCCAAAAGTGATCAAAGCTTTTCGCGCGCTCTGGCCGCAGGTGCGGCTGGAACTGAATCAGGGATCGCCGCAGGAAATAGTAGCGATGGTTGCTGCTGGCGAAGCGGACATAGGTATCGCCAGCGAGCAGCTGGTTAATCAGCCGGCGCTGGCGGCCTTTCCGTGGTTTAGCTGGCATCATGCGCTGCTGGTGCCAAAAGGACATGAGCTGGAGCAGGAGCCGCAGCTTGCTCTGGCGGCGCTCAGCCGCTATCCCCTGATTACCTATCGCCAGGGAATTACCGGACGCTCGCGTGTCGATCGCGCCTTTCAGGCTGCAGGGCTGAAACCGGACATTATCCTCAGCGCACAGGACTCCGATGTCGTGAAAACCTATGTTGAGCTGGGGCTGGGCGTGGGGATCCTTGCCGATCAGGCATGCCAGCTGGATACGCAATCAGCGCTGACGCGGCTTGATGCGCGCCATCTCTTCGAGGCCAGCACCGTGTGGCTGGCGCTAAAGCGCGGGCAGCTGCAGCGCAATTATGTCTGGCAGTTTCTTGAGTTATGCAACGCCAACCTGTCGCTGGAGGAGATGAAACGTCAGGCGCTTAGCGTTCAGGAAGAGGAGCCAGCGATCGACTTTCAGATTTAATCTCTTTGTTCCGCGCATTGCAGATCGCAAAAGCAGCGGCTAATGTCGCTATTTTCCATGGGGGCGAAGATGATTAAGTTACGGACAATGACGCCGCACGATCTGGACGACTGCGTGGCGCTAACGCAGGAAGTTAAGTGGCCGCATCGTCTTGCCGACTGGCAACTGATGCTGCAACTGGGCGAAGGCGTAGTAGCGGAACAGCAGGGGCGAGTGGTCGGCAGCACGCTGTTCTGGCGCTGGGGACCGGAGCGCGCCTCGCTGGGCGTGATCATTGTTGCAGAGCAGCTGCGCGGACAGGGCATCGGTAAGGCGCTGTTACAGCATACGTTGCAGCAGCTGGAGGGCTGGCAGCTGCATCTGCACGCCACCGCCGCCGGTGCGCCGCTCTATCGCCAGGCGGGATTTGTCGCCACGGGAGATGTGATTCAGTATCAAACGCCAGCGCTGACGTCGCCACCGCCTGGCAGCGGGCTGGTACAGATGGCGCGGCAGAGCGATCTTCCGGCGCTGGCGCAGCTTGACTGGCAGGCAAACGGCTTTCAGCGGCTACCGTTGCTACAACAGCTATTCCAGAACGGTACCAGCATCACGCTGCTGCGTCAGCAAATGGCACCGCTGGGCTTTGCTGTTACCCGCCGTTTTGGGCATGGCTATGTGATCGGCCCGGTCATCGCACCTGACAGGCAAATGGCGCAACAGCTGATTATCGAAGCGATGCAGCCGCTGGCTGGCGCTTTTGTGCGTATTGACAGCCGCCGCGAGGCGGGGCTGGGCTCCTGGCTACAAACACTTGGTTTACAGCCGGTAGATAATCCGCTGCGCATGGTGCGCGGCAGCGAGTGGCAGCCGCAGGGGATGACGGCCTGGAGTTTGATGAGCCAGGCGATGGGCTAAACGCGGCGGTTGTGTTCTGAGCAGGTCAGCTATGCTTAAAGTCTGTGTAATCTGAGAGGGAGAAACAGACAATGGCAATGAAGACCAGCGATTTTTTTGTAGCGCGCCTGAAGGCATGGGGCGTTACGCGAATTTACGGTTACCCCGGCGACGGCATTAACGGAGTGCTGGGCGCGATTCAGCGAGCAAATAAAGCGGGCGCTGGCATTGAGTTTATTCAGGTACGCCATGAAGAGATGGCGGCATTTATGGCTGCAGGCCATGCCAAATTTACCAGCGAACTGGGCGTTTGCCTCTCTACCGGCGGCCCGGGCGCCACGCATCTGCTGACCGGTCTGTATGATGCAAAAATGGACCATGCGCCGGTGCTGGCGATTTCCGGCCAGGCGGAAACCACCTCTCGCGGCTCCAATTATCAACAGGAGCTGAATCTCGATCGCGTCTTTTCTGACGTCGCTAATTTTGTGCAGGAGGCGGCGGCCCCGGCGCAGGTGCGCCATCTGGTCGATCGTGGCGTGCGTATTGCGAAAGCGCAAAACGGCGTGGCGGTGCTGATTTTGCCGAAAGATCTACAGGACGAGCCGTGGCAGGAGCCGCAGCATACGCACGGCTTTACCCATTCCGGCCCAGGCTATCAACGACCAAAAGTGGTGCCTTATGAAGATGATTTGCAGCGTGCTGCGGAAATCCTCAACGCCGGTAAAAAAGTTGCGATTCTGATTGGTTCCGGCGCACGCGGCGCGGCCGTAGAGGTGGTGCAGGCAGCGAATGTGCTGGGTGCGGGCGTAGCAAAAGCCCTGCTGGGCAAAGATGTGTTGCCGGATGACGCGCCGTTTGTGACTGGCTCTATCGGCCTGTTGGGTACCAAACCCTCTTCAGAGATGATGAAAAACTGCGACACGCTGTTAATGATCGGCAGCGGCTTTCCGTGGACAGAGTTTTTGCCGGAAGAGGGCAAAGCGCGATCGGTACAGATTGATATCGATCCCTCAATGCTTGGCCTGCGCTATCCCTGCGAGGTGAATCTGCATGGCGATGCGGCGGAAACGCTACGTGCGCTGCTGCCGCTGCTGCAATATAAAGCAGACCGCAGCTGGCAGGAGAATATCGCCCGTCAGGTACAGGAGTGGTGGCAGGTCATGGAAGAGAGGGCAATGGCACCCGCGAAGCCCGTTAACCCGCAGCGCGTGGTATGGGAAATGTCGCCTCTGCTGCCTGAAGATGCCATTGTTACCTCAGATTCCGGCTCCTGCGCCAACTGGTTCGCTCGCGATTATCGGGTCAAGCAGGGACAGCGCGCCACGCTTTCCGGCGGCCTGGCCTGCATGGGCGCGGCGGTGCCGTATGCGATTGCCGCCAAATTTGCTTTTCCGCATCAGCCGGTGGTAGCGCTGGTGGGCGATGGCGCGATGCAAATGAACAATATGGCGGAGCTTATTACTATCCAGAAATACTGGCAGGGCTGGGGCGATGGACGGCTGATTGTCTGCGTGTTTAATAACCAGGATCTTAATCAGGTGACCTGGGAGCAGCGCGTGATGGAAGGTAATCCACGCTTTGAGGCCAGCCAGGATATTCCCAATGTACACTACGCTGCCTTTGCTGAAATGCTCGGCCTGAAGGGTATTTTTGTCGATGATCCGGAAAAGCTCAGCGCCGCCTGGCAGGAAGCGCTAAGCAGCGACCGACCGGTGGTACTGGAAGTGAAGACCGATCCGGAAGTAGCGCCGCTGCCGCCGCATATTACCTTTAAACAGGCGAAAGCCTTTATGACTTCAATGTTAAAGGGCGATCGCGGTGCCGCGCAGGTGATTGGCGATACCGCCAGCCAGTTGCTGAACGAAGTGTTGCCCACGAAAAAGAGATAATCTGAGCAGCGTGGCAAGGCGTTTGTAAAAATGCCGCTCCTGGCTTATGTTTGTGAAAAATCAAAGGTTAACCTGTCTACAACGGGCGAGGCTGTCAGGAAAATATCCGTAAATTAACGGGTTTTCTGCTTCGCCCGATCGCCTATAAGGAAAACAGCATGACAACTGAAACGCGCCCGGTGTGGTTTATTACTGGCTGCTCTACCGGCTTTGGCCGTGAGCTGGCGAAGCAGGCAATTGAACGTGGATTTAACGTGGTGGTGACCGCTCGCGATGTGCAAAAAGTTGCGGATCTGGTGCCAGGTAAAGAACA
The DNA here is from genome assembly GCF_002101395.1 of Pantoea alhagi. Taxonomy (NCBI): domain Bacteria; kingdom Pseudomonadati; phylum Pseudomonadota; class Gammaproteobacteria; order Enterobacterales; family Erwiniaceae; genus Pantoea; species Pantoea alhagi. The sequence continues at coordinate 3,177,455 of NZ_CP019706.1, forward strand.
ACAGACGTTGGCGCTGGCGCTTGATGTCACCGACAGCACTAATATTGATGGTGCGGTCAAGGCAACGCTGGAGAAGTTTGGCACCATTGATGTGCTGGTGAATAATGCGGGTTATGGCTATCAGTCATCGGTTGAAGAGGGCGTTGAAGAAGAGATCCGCGCGCAGTTTGATGCTAACGTTTTTGGTCTGTTCGCCATGACGCGCGCGGTGCTTCCGGCTATGCGCAAGGCGCGGCGCGGGCATATTATTAATATTACCTCGGTGGCGGGCCTGATTGGTTTTCCTGGCTCCGGCTACTATGCCGCCAGCAAGCATGCGGTAGAAGGCTGGTCCGATGCGCTGGCGGTTGAGAGTGAGCCGCTGGGCATTAAGGTTACCTGCGTTGAGCCGGGACCATTCCGCACCGACTGGGCGGGACGCTCATTGCATCAGACAGAAAACCGTATTGATGATTATGCCGAAACTGCCGGTGCACGCATGAAGAATACCGCAGGCTACAGTGGTAAACAGCCGGGCGACCCGGCGCGCGCCGCCGCTGCAATGATTGCGATTACTGAAAATGCCCATCCACCTCGCCATCTGATAATGGGAGCGTTTGGCTTTGAAGCGGTCACCAATAAATTCCGTGAGCGGCTGGCGCAGATTGAAGCGTGGCGAGAAACCTCGCTTGGCACCGACTTCCCGGAGTAGAACCTGGCTCAGTCACAGCATAGCGGGACCAGCCGCTATGCTGTGAAACCATTTTCAGTGGTTTCAGGGTGAGGCATTTATCCCGCTTTACGCTTTTCCAGCATCAGAGCAATTTTTTCAGGCGGCACAGCCTGGCTAAACAGGTAGCCCTGTAGCTGGTTGCAGCCCGCCTCAGCCAGTGCCAGCATCTGCCCGTTTGTTTCTACGCCTTCTGCCGTCACGGTCAGGCCCATGGCATGACCAAGCCGTACTACAGATTCAATAATCGCCGTTGAGTTCTCCGCCACGCCCAGCGACTGGGTAAAGGAGCGGTCAATTTTGATTTTATCCACCGGGAAATTACTTAAGTAGTTCAGGCTGGAGTAGCCGGTGCCGAAATCATCCAGCGCGATGCGGAAGCCAGCCTCACGCAGGGCAATGATAATGGCGCGTGCCTCTGGCTCATTATCAATCAGGACGCCCTCGGTAATCTCCAGCTCAAGAGCGCGGGGATTAGCGCCTTCCATCTGCACGATATCTTTAACTCGCTGTACAAACCCGGCGGCGCGAAACTGCAGCGGCGAGACATTAACGGCTATCGTCAGCGTTGGCCAGCGTAGAGAAACACGGCACGCTTCGCGCAGCACCCATTCGCCGATTTGTAAAATTAATCCGGTTTCCTCGGCAATAGGAATAAACTCTGACGGCGCGATAAAACCGCGCTGCGCATGCTTCCAGCGCAGCAAGGCTTCAAATCCTAAAACGCGTTCGCCTTTCACATCCATTAAAGGTTGGTACCAGACTTCCAGTCCCTGTTTCTGCTGCAGCGCATGACGCAGATCGGCCGCAATCTGCTGCCGTGTTTGTACCGACTCGTCCATGGCGCGCGCGAAATGGCGATACTGCGCACGCCCCTCGTTTTTCGCCTCGTACAGCGCAATATCGGCTTTGCGCATCAGCTCCTGGCGATCCAGCCCGTCCTGCGGTGCGACCGTGATGCCGATACTGACGCCAATCCAGGCTTCACTGCCCAGCAGTTTATAAGGCTTCGCCAGTGCATCGAGAATATCCTGACACAGCACATCAATCGCGCTGAGATCCTGAATATCTTCCATCACAATAACGAACTCATCGCCGCCTATGCGTCCAACGGTATCATTGTCGCGCAATAGCGCAGCAAGGCGATGTGAAACCTCAATGATTAAGTCGTCACCGGCATGGTGGCCATAGGTATCGTTGATATTTTTAAAGCGGTCAAGATCCAGCAGCAGCAGCGCTGCCTGGCTGCGGTTACGCGTTGCACGTGCCAGCGCCTGCGTCAGCCGATCGTCAATCATTGCGCGGTTGGGGAGGCCAGTAAGCACATCGTGAAAGGCCAGGTGCTGCGCCTGGGCTTCGCTGGCACCCAGACGTAATATCGACTGAGCCAGACCCAGCTGCATGCGCCAAAGGCGGTACATCATCACAATACAAACCGCAGTGGTCACCAGCAGTAACGCGCCGATCAACGGCATCAACATTTTTACTATCTCACTGCCCGGTTGTTCCGGTCGCCAGGCAAAATAGCCAGCGGAAAAACCGAGACGCGAGGTAAGCTGAAAGCGTGCCTGATCGGCAGGCGCAGGCCGATCGCCAATATAGTGCAAACCATCAATCAGGCTGCGCTGGGCCAGCGCATTGAGAAAACCATCGTCGAGATATTTAATGCCAATAATCCTGAAGCCGCTGTTATTCCCTTCAGTGCTAATATTACTGATGGCTACCAGTGCCGCCCGCTCACCAATTTTTACATAATCAACCAAATCCTGAATGCCCAGTTCATGCTGACGGACCAGCCAGGGCGACAGCGCAGGTTCAAATTTGCTCCAGTAGAGGGCCTCATTGCGCTTTCCGTTTTGCCAGCCATACCGTGCCTGACCCTGCGGATCGAGGATAAAGATGTCCTGATGACCAAACATCTCATATAGCCAGCTGCCGATATTCTCGTCCAGCCAGCGCGTATCGTTACCGGGCTGCTGCAGATACTGGGCCAGAGGCAGCCAGTTGCTCAGGCTGTGCAACTGGCGTAAATGTTCGGTCATGCTCTGTGAAAAGGCTGTTTTAACGATGTTTTCCTGTTGTACCAGCGCCTCGTGGTTGTTGTGTTTTGCCGTCCATACCAGGCTGAAGCTGGCTGCACACCAGGTAATGAATAAGACCGCCGCTAATGGCAAAACAACTTCACGGATAAACTCGCGTCGGAAAGTGTCTGGTAGTTGATCTTTGTTAAACATTTTTCCACTCATGCCACTGCTCTCTGATAATTAATTGTGACAGATAAAATAGATTTTGCTCCATATGGATACTGGCGAAGCGGCAAATCTAACGTTTTGATCTAACATTAGGAGTGGATGATATTTTTATTAATGATGCTAATTAGTAGCAGAGCGGCTAACTAAACTTAACGCAAATTCATCATGCTGCCACCGCCGCGTAACCCGTCTGTCATTAAGCTGCGGCAAAGTAGCCATCATGCTGTACCTAACGGAGAAGAATATGAGTTTACTGGCGAGCTTAAACCGCCCTGTAGTAGCCACGCAGCCTGTGCTGCGCAGAATTTTAAAAGCCATGAACGAAGCTGGTGTAGCCGTCACGCTGCCCTGTGCTCAGCGTTGGCCAGGCCTCTCACCTGCAGCAACGGCGCTGTTAATGACCCTGAACGAGGCGGATACTCCGCTGTGGCTGGACGAATATCTGGATACACCTGAGCTGCGCAGCGCTCTGTCCCGGGCCGGAAGCGCGCCGCTGAGTCATATCCAGCCAGCTGTCCTGGCGTTGCTGCACAGCGACAGCAACCCTGACCTGCATGCCATTGCGGCGGCGGGTGCCACGGTGATCCTGGAGGTTCCGGCGCTTAACGGCGGCCTGACGCTGCGACTGCGTGGGCCAGGTATTCAGGAACGCCGCGCCGTTGCGCCACAGCTGCCACCACAGGTAATCGCATTTTTGCGTGAGTGGCCGCTAAACGGGCAGGGCATTAATTTAATGCTGACCTGTGGCGATATGGTCATGGTGCTGCCGCGTAGCGCGCAGGTTGCTGTTTGTTAATGACTGATGATTTGGTATCTGCGCTGATGCGCAGGCCGTTACGGTTAGCACCAGTCTGGTGCGGTGCTGTTTTATGGTGCCCTTTTGCGGTGCAGGGGCACATAAAAAGCAACCCGGAAGAGAGCCGTGGTTGAAAATACGAGGTAGCTGCTGTGGCATAGCTCTTGCTAATCAGGAATGCTCTTATTCCTGTTATTTTGGCAAGAGAAACTTCACGCAAGTGACGACGTTAACGCTACGAGAGAAGCAGCATGCTGGAAAAACTATTTCAACTAAAAGCACACCACACCACGGTGCGTACCGAAGTGCTGGCCGGTATCACCACCTTCCTGGCAATGGCCTACATTTTGTTTGTTAACCCCACGATCCTTAGCGCCGCCGGGATGGATAAGGGAGCGGTTTTCGTCGCCACCTGTCTGGCAGCAGCAATTGGCTCGCTGCTGATGGGGCTGATTGCTAACTATCCTATCGCACTGGCACCGGGGATGGGGCTGAACGCTTTTTTCACCTATACCGTGGTACTGCATATGGGCTACACCTGGCAAATCGCGCTGGGTGCGGTGTTTCTGTCGGCGCTGATTTTCTTCGCCTTATCAATTTTTAAAATTCGTGAATGGATTATTACCAGTATCCCGCTGCCGCTGCGTTCCGGCATCGCGGCAGGTATCGGACTGTTTTTGGCCATTATTGCGCTGCAAAGCGCGGGCATAGTGATTGCCAATCCAGCGACGCTGGTGGGGCTGGGAGATTTAACCAAACCTGGCCCGCTGCTGGCGATGCTGGGTTTTATTATTATTGTGGTGCTGGAGGCGCGGCGCGTAACCGGTGCGGTGCTGATCGGCATTCTGGTGGTCACTTTTATTTCAATAGGGCTTGGCCTGTCGCCTTTTGCCGGCGTATTCTCCGCGCCGCCCTCCATCGCGCCCACCTTTTTGCAGCTGGATATCAAAGGCGCGCTGGATATTTCGCTGGTCAGCGTGATTTTCGCCTTCTTGTTTGTGGATGTATTTGATAACTCCGGCACGCTGATTGGCGTCACCAAACGCGCCGGCCTGGCGGATGAGCAGGGCAATATCCCAAAAATGGGCAAAGCGCTGGTTGCCGACAGCGCCGCTGCGCTGTTTGGTTCACTATTGGGTACCTCCACTACCACCAGCTATATCGAATCCGCTGCAGGCGTCAGCGCGGGCGGCCGAACCGGACTCACGGCAATTGTGGTGGCGCTCCTGTTTGTTCTCAGCCTGTTCTTTTCCCCGCTCGCCTCCAGCGTGCCAGCATACGCGACTGCGCCTGCGTTGCTGTTTATCGCAGTATTAATGACGGCCGGACTGGCCGAAATCGACTGGAAAGATATCACTACCGCAGCTCCGGTCACCGTAACCGCCCTGACCATGCCGCTGACTTATTCCATCGCTAACGGCATCGCTTTTGGTTTTATCACCTGGACGCTGGTGAAGCTGTTAAGCGGCCGCCGTCATGAGTTGAATGCAGCGCTGGTTGTACTCTCGCTGCTGTTCGTGATTAAGCTGGGCTGGCTGAGCGCCTGATTCTCCGGGCCGTCTACGGTGGCGGCCCTTCCTTTGCTGCGCCCGCTTTCTGCCATGATCCTGTATGCCACGTGTTAGCGATTTTTATCACTTTGCTTCACTTATTAATTGCGGAAAAACTTGATTTAAATCAGGAAAAGCCACGCTGATAAATGAGAGATTTCAGTAAATAGCGATTTTGCGCTATATTTTATCCTAAGCTGTAATTTGTTAGCTTAATGAGGCACTGAAGCAGGTTGTTTTAATTACTGACACAGTGAAAAATTATGTTCAAAGGTAGTAAGCCATTCTCATCAAACTTCTTCGTCACTGGTTTTATCTCGCCGATAGTGAATTGCGAAACCCACTGGTGTAGCGAGCTGTAGCCCCGTTTACTCTTCTGTGACCATGCGCGCATTCCGCGTGCCGGTATTCTGGCTCAGGCTGCTTACCGGAAGAATGGTTAACACTTCCATAAAAAGTTTTTTATGCAGGTTTTTACTGTAGAGGCCTTGTTTTGCCGCTTTTGCAGTAATTGATTATGCTTTTTACCATCTTGAGGGTTTAAAGATGAAATATTGGTTTTTTTTGGCTGTTTCGATTATTGCAGAAGTATCGGGTACGCTCTCTATGAAGTATGCCAGTCTGTACGGCGGCAAGCTGGGCCATCTGATGATGTATATCATGATCACACTTTCCTATATTGCGTTATCACTGGCGATAAAGCGTATTGCGCTTGGCGTGGCTTATGCGCTGTGGGAAGGCGTTGGCGTATTGCTGATTACGCTCTGTAGCGTCACCCTGTTCGCTGAATCGCTGCCGCTGATAAAGGGGCTTGGCCTGATGGTATTGATTGCCGGTATCCTGTTATTGCACGGTGGTACCGACAAAGCTAGCAAACGTAAAGATGAAAAAGGAGATTTGCATGCAACCGCTTAATGGATGGCATATCGCCTTTTTAATGCTGGCGGTGGCGCTGGAAATTACCGCAAATATTTTCCTTAAATACTCGGATGGTTTTCGCAAACGTCTGCCAGGGATCCTGTCGCTGCTGATGGTAATGGGCGCTTTCAGCGCTCTGGCGCAGGCGGTGAAGGGCATCGATCTGGCGGTCGCCTATGCGCTGTGGGGCGGCTTTGGCGTTATCGCAACGCTGGCGGCAGGATGGATCCTGTTTAAACAGCGTTTGCGTCCGCGCGGCTGGGTTGGCCTGTTGCTGCTGCTGGCTGGCATGGTGATGATCAAGCTGGCATAATTTCGGCATAATAAAAAAAGACGCCCGCAGGCGTCTTTTTTATGCATATTTAGCGGAAAGGCGGTTCATTAAAGGTACGTAGCTTGCGTGAGTGCAGCTTATCGCCCTCGGCGCGCAGCAGCTCCACCGCCCGGATGCCAATTTGCAGATGCTCGGAAATGGCACCTTCATAAAAGCGGTTAGCCTGACCGGGTAGTTTAATCTCGCCATGCAGCGGTTTATCGGAAACGCAAAGCATGGTGCCGTAGGGCACGCGGAACCGATAGCCCTGCGCGGCGATGGTGGCGCTTTCCATATCCACCGCTACGGCACGGCTGAGATTAAAGCGCAGCGCCGAGGCCGAATAGCGCAGCTCCCAGTTACGATCGTCGGTAGTGACCACCGTACCGGTACGCAGCCGCATTTTTACCTCTTCGCCCGGCATTCCGCTGATCTCTTTGGTGGCGTCATACAGTGCGCGCTGCACCTCGGCAATGCTGGGAATAGGAATATCCGGCGGCAACACCGCATCCAGTACGTGGTCGTCGCGCAGATAGGCATGCGCCAAAACATAATCGCCAATTTGCTGACTTTCCCGCAGGCCGCCGCAGTGGCCAATCATTAGCCAGGCGTGTGGACGCAACACCGCAAGATGATCGCAAATGGTTTTCGCATTCGATGGCCCCACGCCAATATTTACCAGCGTAATACCACGCTGGTTTGGCGAAATCAGGTGCCAGGCGGGCATCTGATGCTTTTTCCACGCCAGGTCGGAGAGGGCGGCTTCAGCATTCTCCGTTTCCTGAGTAATCAGCGCGCCGCCAGCGCAGGAGAGCGCCGTATAGGGACTGTTCTCATCTTTAATCTGCTCGCAGGCCCAACGTACAAACTCATCCACATAGCGCGTGTAGTTGGTAAACAGGACAAAAGGTTGAAAATGTTCCGGCGGCGTGCCGGTGTAGTGTCGCAAACGCGCCAGCGAGAAATCGGTACGCAGCGCGTCAAAGTGGCTCAGGGGGAAAATACTGGTGGTGTTGAAAATGCCGTCTGCCGTTTCATCGCCAATATTCGCCAGATCGGTGGTAGGAAAATGTTTCGCCAGCGCGCTGCTCATCGTGCGGTCCAGCCCAAGGTCGGAGCCGTCAATCACGTAAGGGAAGGGGATCTCCTGGCGCGACGGGCCAACTTCTATCGTGACTTCATAATCACGTTCGATAACCGCCAGCTGTTCACGCAGATAGTGACGCAGCAGCTCCGGGCGAGTGATCGTGGTGGCATAGCTTCCGGCGTGGCTGAAACGTCCCCAGGCCCGGCTGCGGTTTTTCTGCGGCGAGGTGCCGTCCCAGCTGATACGCAGCTCCGGATAAACAAACAGCCCGTTGGCACGCGCCTGCGGATCCGGCAGCGTGCCCTCTTCAACAAAGGCTTTAATGGCGTCACGCAGGGCGCTCACCGCCTGGTAATAGAGTGCATCCAGTTGCTCCAGCGCCTGCGCCGTATTCAGTCCATTAGCGAAATGGTCGTTAGCCATTTTTTCTCCTCAGGTTTTCAGCTTTGCATTGCACTATAGCTTAGAACCATTCCGCTCAGGCCGTTAGTCCGCTAACATTTTCTCCAGCGTAATCGGCAGATCGCGGATGCGTTTGCCGGTGGCGTGGAACACCGCATTGCTGATGGCAGCCGCCACGCCAACTATGCCCAGTTCGCCGACCGCTTTACCGCCCAACGCGCTGGCCTGATAGTCAGGTTCACCGACGTTGATCACTTCCATATCCGGAATATCGGCGTTCACCGCTACCAGATAGTCCGCCAGGCTGGCGTTAAGCACGCGGCCATTATCATCATCGATCAAACCTTCCTCCAGCAGCGCCTGACCAATCCCCATCACCATTGCGCCGATCCACTGACTTTCCGCCAGTTTCGGGTTATACAGGCGACCACTGTCGAAAGCGCCCACGATGCGGCGAACCCGGATAGTGCCGAAATCCTCATCCACCGCCACTTCGACAAAAATAGCGCTCCAGCTATGGGCAGAAAAGCCGCCGGAGGTGGGCGGGATCATTTTCGACGAGGTGCGGTCAGCGGCATCACGATCTTCCTGCGTGGCGTCAGAAGGAAAGGTATCTGCCTGCACTTCCAGCGTTTCCTTTCCGGCGACGCGCAGCAGCTCGGTAAAGCTCAGGCTGCTGCCCGGCTGGCTGAACAGGCGTAGCTGGCCCTCCGCCAGCATAACATCCTCGCGTCTGGCCCCGAACAGCGGCGATTCAGCGCTGCCGAGCGCCAGCGTAATCAGCTCTTCGCGCAGCTTAAGCGCGGTTTTGTATACTGCGGCGGTCAGGAGATTCGCCAACTGCGAGCCGCCAGCCACCGGCGCGCGCGGCAGGTTGGTGTCGCCTAAAAGCACGCTGATCTGTTCTGACGGCACGCTCAGCACGTCGGCGGCAGTTTGCGCCAGAATGGTATAGGTGCCGGTGCCAATATCGGCACCGCTGCTGCGCACTTCCAGGCTGCCATCCTGACGCAGCGTGATCCCTGCTTCACCCGGCGTACGCCGCACCGGATAGCTGCCGGAAGCCATGCCCCAGCCAATGCGCTGCCGACCTTCACGCAGGGTGCCTGGCTCCGGCGGGCGCTGCGACCAGCCAAAAGCCTGCGCGCCGGCGGAATAGGCTTCACGCAGCCGACGGGAGCTCCACGGCAGGTTAGCCTGCGGATCTTCCTCTGCGTAGTTACGCAGACGTAATTCCAGCGGGTCAAGTTTCAGCGCATACGCCAGTTCGTCCATCGCCACTTCCAGCGCCCAGCTGCTGGGGTTTTCGCCCGGAGCACGCATCCAGCCGGGATTTACGGTATTGACCGGCACCAGGCTATGACGTGAATAAAAATTTGGTACCGCATACATCAGGGCAGTAACCGAATTACAGGGTTCAAGATGCGTATCTTCACGGGCGGTTTCGTTCCAGCTTTCATGTACAATCGCCTGTAACTTGCCGTCACTGTTGGCCGCCAGCGTCAGCTGCTGATGGGTGCGGGGGCGTCCGCCGAAGCCGGTAAAGGTTTGCCCGCGCGTCAGCACCAGCTTGACCGGGCGGCCCAGCGCGCGCGAGGCGGCGCAGGCCAGGGCTGAATGAGGCTGAATGCCACCTTTCGAACCGAAACCGCCGCCGGTAAAGGGCGAAAGCACGCGGACTTTATCAATATCGATCCCCATCCACTGCGACACCACGCTACGCGCACCGCCAACCCACTGGCTCGGCTCCCATAAGGTCAGTTCACCGTCGCGCCAGTCAGCGATGCAGCCGTGCAGCTCTATCGGCAGATTATATTCGCGCGGTGTGGTATAGATGCCGCTAATCGAGACGCTCGCCTGCTGAATTGCCTGCCGGGCGTCGCCCCAGTCAACATTTAAATCCTCTACCGTTTTTGGCTGAGCAAGCGGGTCATCCGGATGAATAATCGCTGGTTGCGTAACGTAATCAATGTGGATGCTGGCCGCCGCGGCTTTCGCCTGTTCCAGCGTTTCTGCTACTACCAGGGCCACATGCTGTCCGTTCCAGCGTACGCGGGGGCTTTGCAGCGGTACAAAAGATTGCGCCGCCGCGCCGCCGCTGGCGAAGGTGGCAGCGGGATGAATGGTTAACCCGCTTTCATGGGTGTACACCGCCAGCACGCCCGGCATTTGCCGTGCTTTTTCGCTATCGATATGACTGATTTCCCCTTCGGCAATGGAAGACTGCACCACCACCGCATGACACAGATTATCTACCGGGTGATCAACAGCGTAGCGCGCCAGCCCCTGAATCTTCAGCCTGCCGTCAGCGCGATCGCGGCGAGCGCCCAGCCCCTGAAGTGCGTCAGCCGCGCTGCCAGGATTATGCCGTTTAATGGTCTCGCTCATGCAATGCCTCCCGCATTCAGCAACGCCCGTACAATAACGCGCGGCGCCAGCGTAATTTTATAACCGTTGTGCGCCAGCGCACTGGCCTCCTGCATCGCCAGCGGTGCCAGGTCACGCAATTGCTGCTCGTTAAAGGGTTTGCCGCGCAGCGCCTGTTCCAGCGCGCGAAGCCGCCAGGGCCGGGTTGCGACGCCGCCCAGCGCGATGCGTACCTCGCGCAGCGTAACGCCATCCTCTTCCAGCGCCAGCCCGACGGCGGCGCTGGCGGCAGCGAACTCATAAGAGCTGCGGTCGCGTACTTTCAGATAGTGTGAACGCTGCAGCGCGGCGGTTACCGGAATCTCAATGGCGGTAATGATTTCACCGGCGTGTAAATCCTGCTCCTGGTCGGGACGATCGCCTGGCAGCAGTAAAAACTCTTCAACGGTGACGCGGCGTTCGCTGCCATCCAACGCCTGAAGCTGCAGTGTGGCATCGAATGCGGTTAGCGCCACCGCCAGATCGCCGGGATAGACGGCAACACAATGTTCGCTGTTGCCCAGCACGGCATGATTACGATTCATGCCGGTACGGGCGGCGCAGCCGGAGCCGGGATGACGTTTATTGCAATTTTGGTAACCGTGCGCATCGCGAAAATAGCTGCAGCGCGTACGTTGCATGATATTGCCACCGATGGTCGCCATATTGCGCAGTTGGGCGGAGGCGGCGCTGGTGAGGCTTTGGATCACGGCGGGCGCAATCTTTTGCAATGCTTCGTGTTGCGCTACCTGACTCATTTTGCACAGGCTGCCGATGCGAATAACGTTTTCTTCCAGCTCAATCGCTGACATCCCGGTCAGGGAGGTGATATCGATCAGGCGATCGGGCTGCTCGACATCGCATTTCATCAGATCGATCAGGGTGGTGCCGCCCGCCAGGAGACGACTGCCCGGCACGCTGGTGGCGGCCGTCGCGCTGGCAATATCTTCGGCGCGTAGATAATCAAACTCTCTCATGCCGTTTGCTCCTGTTGTAGCTGCTGCGCCGCTTCGCGCACCGCCGCGACAATAAAGGGATAGGCGCCGCAGCGGCAGATATTGCCGCTCATATATTCGCGGATTTCATCGTCGCTGTTGGCGTGGCCTTCATTAATACAGGCCACGGCGGACATAATCTGTCCCGGCGTGCAGTAGCCGCACTGGAAGGCATCGTGACGTAAAAAGGCTGCCTGCACCGCATGCAGCGTCTCATCCGCTCCAGCCAGCCCTTCGATGGTAGTGATCTTATGGCCTTCCGCCTGCGCCGCCAGCGTCAGACAGCTTAATACCCGTTCACCGTCGATATGTACGGTACAGGCGCCACACTGGCCGTGATCGCAGCCTTTTTTCGCTCCCGGCAGATCGGCATGTTCACGCAGGGCATCGAGAAGGGTTACACGCGCGTCAAGCGCCAGAGGGTGTTCTTTTCCGTTGATGTGCAGGCGCATTACTCGTTGCTGAGCCATAGCAGTCTCCCGTAACAGGATAAGGGGATGGCAGCGCCTGGCAGCACTGCCCACATTGCGTTTATTAAAAAATGCAGAACGGACCGCTGCGATGACGGCCCTTAATCAGGTAACCGGATAAGTGTAGACGTTATAAGCCAGTGACGAGGCGTGGCAGGCTAAACAGGGGAAGCGGCAGGCAGGGCTGCCGCCAACAACGGACGTGCCTTAATGGATCATATGGCTATGGGTGGGCGCGCCGGTTTGCAACAGTACCAACAGCTGTGAGAGCGGGTTGCTGAGAATAAACTGATGGCAGCCGGTGTTAGCCATGAGTTGAGACATCGCCACCGCCAGGTTTGCCAGCGCGGTTTCCGGCGGTAAATTTTGCTGCTGTAGCAGCGCGAGCAACTCCTGAACGGAGTCCTGATTAGCCGCAGCTACCATTTTTTGCGGCTGCTGAGAGAGGGTTTCATCGCACGGTTTCATTCGCCAGGCTCCCGATAATCAAGTTTCAGACAATCCTGAACGCTATATATTGGCCGATTCAGGAATTTCAAGCTTAAAAACACAGCAGTTATTCGCCAAATTTAAGCGCTGCGTGCCTCCTGGCAGGAATCGCTATGCGTTCGCGGCGCAATATCGTCTATTCTGACCTGACGCTATGTATCAAACCGATCGAAGGAGAAACAAAATGAGTGAAGTTATCGCTATTGTCGCTACCGTGATCCCAAAAGCAGGTGAAGCGGAAGTGGTTGAGCAGGCGCTGCGTACCGTGGAGCGCGACGTGCAGGGCGAGCCGGGCTGCCAGCAGTATCAGCTGCATCAGGATCTGGAAAATCCGCAGCACTTTGTTTTGCTGGAGCGCTGGGAATCTGAAGCGCACCTGCAGCAACACAGCGAAGCCGCGCCGTTCCTGCGCCTGATGGAAACTATCGAAGGTCGCGCCGAACTGCAGGTAACGAAACTGAAAGTGCTGGCCTGATGCCGTAAGGTGCTAAATGCCATAAGCCCGCTCGGGGAAATCTGAGCGGGCTTTTTTCTGGCAGGTTGAGGCGATTGGCAGCAGCCGGGCACGCGATTAACGGCTGCGCATCTGGCGGCAGAGCAAAGTTAATATGCCCGCGCTACAAAACGGAAACAGCGCCAGCAGCAGCCAGGGCGTGATCGCTTCCGTCGAGGGCGTCAGTGCGCGGTCCAGCAGGCCGCCAAAAAGAATGTTGCCAGCCAGCACCGCGCAACCGCCCGCGCTGGCAAGCGCGCCGTAGTGGGCACCGAGCGTCGCCTCCTCAGCAAAACGGGGGATAAAATCTTTCGCGGCGGGCACCAGTAACATCTGCCCAAAAGTCAGCAGCGTGACGAAGCAGGCCGCAGGCAACAGACGCAACCAGCCCGCAGACGGCTCATGCGCCGCAAAAAGCGCCACGCTCAGAAAAGAGGCTGACACCAGAACAAAGCTTGCCGGCAGGCTCCATGCAGGCCCGATAACCCGCGCAAAACGCGCCAGAGGAAGCTGTAACGTGATGACTAACAATGAAGCCAGCATAAACAGCGGCCCCAAATCTTTCTCATCGCCCCCGGCGCGCTGAATTTCCACCGGAAGCGCCAGATAGAGTTGGTTGTAGCTTAACAACCAAGAGCTGTAGGCAATAATGAACACCACAAACCGTGGCTGGCGGAGCACGCCCCACCAGGCCGTCCGCTGCTGAGATGGCGGCCTTGTCTCGCTGCGCGGCAGACAAACAGAAAGAATGATCAACGCCAGCAAAAAAATAGCGGCGCCGGCAAACGCAACCAGACGAAAACCCAGCCCGGTAAACAGTGCCCCCAATACCGGACCAAGCACTGCGCCCAGCTCGCCGCAGACGGCAAAAAGAGCAAACCATTCGGCACGGCTGCGTTTACCGCTGGCTTCGCTTTGCTGGCCTGCTTTAGCGAGGAGCGCCTCAATGGAGGGAGAGAATAATGCCCCGCCAATGCCGGTGAGGCAGGCGCCAAGAACGATCGGCCAGAGGGCGTGACCAAACGCCAGTAACAGATATCCTGCTATGCGGATAAAGCAGCCCCAAAGAATCACAACGCGCGCGCCGAACCGATCTGACAGCGCGCCGCCTACGATAAACATGCCCTGCTGTGAGAAAGTGCGTAGCCCAAGCACCAGCCCGATTGCGCCGCCGGAGAGCAGCATATCGTCACGTAAAAACAGCGCCAGGAAAGGCACCACGGCGTAGAAGCCAATATTGAAAACAAACTGGCTCCCTAATAAAACCGGCGGCCAGACGTGCGTTACCGGCCTCTGAAAAGGCAAAAACATGAAAATAGCCTGACGTTATGAGATGTAGTGGATATGTTTTTTGCCATGATAGGGAGAAATTTCAATCCTGGTGTCCACCTGAAACACCTCCCACAGCAGTGACTCGGTCAGCACCTGCTGCGGCGTCCCTCTGGCGACCACCTTGCCTTTTTGCATAACGATCAGCGCATCGCAAAACATCGCCGCATGGTTAAGATCGTGAATAGCCACGATGCTTGTTACCCCCAGCTCGGTAATAAGCTTCATTAACTGTATCTGGTGATGAATATCCAGATGGTTGGTCGGCTCGTCCAACAGGATTTCGCCAGGCGTTTGCGCCAGCGCTCTGGCGATATGCACCCTCTGGCGTTCGCCGCCGGACAGACTCTGCCACCCCCGATCGCTATATTTCAGCATATCCACTTTTTGCAGCGCTTCAGTCACGGTCTCATCATCGCGCGGGCTCCAGCTGGAAAAAGGGGAGTGATGCGGAATGCGCCCCAGTTTAACCACGTCCCGCACGCGCATGTTTGCCTCTGTCGCGCCATGCTGTTCAACAAAGGCGATACGGCGAGCCAGCTGTTTTTTGGCGATATGGCTGATGTTTTTGCCATCCAGCATCACCGTGCCGGAATGCGGGCGACGAATGCCGGCAAGAAGGCGCAACAGTGAAGACTTACCTGAGCCATTCGGACCAAGCAGCCCGACGGTTTCGCCTGAAGAGACCGTGAGCGAAACATCGTCTACGATAACTTTCTTGCCCACCTTCCAGGTGACATTTTCAGCAGAGATGCTCATTACTTGTTCCCTGAACGATAAATAATAATGGCAAAGAACGGCACGCCGACCAGTGCTGTTACGACTCCCACCGGCAGACTTTGCGGTGCGATCAGCATGCGCGAGGCGATATCCGCCAGCACCATCAGAATGGCGCCCGCCAGCGCACTGGCGATCAACAGGGTTCGATGTAGCGGGCCAAAAAAGAAACGCATAACATGCGGAACCACCAGCCCGACAAAACCAATAGATCCGGCCATGCTGACTATGGTGGCGGTGATGAGCGCGGTAGTGGTAAACAGAGTGAGCCGTACCCAGGCAACAGGAATGCCAAGCGAAAGCGCGGCATCGTCACCAAAGGTGAAGGCATCGAGCGCGCGGGAGTAGTAGAGACAAATAGCCAGACCCACCAGAACCACACACAGCGCCAGCTGGAACTCAGGCCACCTTACGCCGCTGAAACTGCCGAGCAGCCAGAACATCACGTCGCGCGCCTGTTGAGCGCTGGCGGAGGTGCTGATGGTATAGGCGGTAATGGCGTTAAAAAGCTGCGATGCGGCTACGCCCGCGAGAATGGTCCGTTCGTTGCCGCCGCGTGCGCCGTTGGTCAGAAAGGCGACAAAAGCAAAGGCGGCGAATGCGCCAGCAAATGCGCCAGCTGAAAGCGTGACGGCGCCGGAGCCGATACCCAACACCACGACGGAGACTGCACCGGTTGATGCGCCCGCTGAAACGCCCAGTACATAAGGCTCGGCAAGAGCATTTTTCAGCAGGCTTTGCAGTACCGCGCCACAGATAGCCAGTCCCGCGCCGCAGCAGGCGGCAACCAGCGCCCGACTCAAGCGAAAGTCCCAAATAACGCTTTCGTGGATACGATTCAGCGGCACATGGGTTAATCCGGCTTTATTACCCAGCGCATATAATACGCTCTCAAGCGGAATGGCCAGTTCGCCAACGCTAACACCCAGCGCAATCACCACAATCAACAGCACCACGGAGAGTACACACGACAGGGAGAGAAACACGCCCCGCCGTGCTTGTTGCACGACATCGGCCATTACTGAATATCCATCTTTCTGAGCTGTTCGCCAATTTGTTCAGCGCCATACAGCGTGCGGATGGTGGGATTCATCGCCTGGCCATCCATAACGACAATATGCCCTTTTTTCACGGCCTCAAGCTGGCTGACGGTGGGATCGTTTTTCAGGAATTTGATTTTTTCTTCTGCGTTATCGAGCGCCCAGCGGTTGCGATCGAGATTAGAAACCACAATCACATCCGGGTTAGCGGCAATGATGCTCTCCCAGCCAACGGTGGGCCACTCTGCTTCAGCGTTGATCGCGTTATGACCGCCCAACACATTAGCGATAAATCCCGAGGCGCTGTTTTTACCGCCCACGTAAGCATCAGCAGAAGGGGAGGAGCTGGAAAACCAGAACACAAACGAGAGGTCTTTTTTATTTTTACTGAATTCCTGACGTAAATCTATTTCACGTTTTTTAAAATCGGCAATTAATGCCTGACCACGCGCCTCAACGTTAAAAATTTTCGAAAAATCTTCTATCTCCTGATAGAGATAGCTCATATCCCACAGCTGCTGGCGGCTGCCGTACATATCACCGATAGCTTTTTTCGTGGCACACATGCCCGGCGACATATAGCTGTTTACGCCGATAGTGGCGAGATCCTCGCGTTTGGCTACTTTGCTCTCTGGTCCCATTAACAGGGGAAGCTGCGCCGCGACAAAGTCAGGGTTTTGCGCAAGAACAGATTCCAGGGTAGGGATTTCAACGGTTAACGTTTTAACTTTGCTGTTTTTTTCTGCTAATTCCGGCAGGACTTTCGATGGCCAGAAGGCACTCGCCACCATCCTGTCTTGCAGGCCCAGCAGCAGTAAAATCTCAGCGGTGTTTTGCCCTAATGCCACAACGCGTTCAGGCGCGGCGTTAAAGGTTTCTTTATAACCGCAATTTTCAATTGTCAGAGGGTAAGTGGTTGCAAATACAGAACTGACCGAGGCAAACATTAATCCTGCTGCGCAGATGACTCTCTTCATTTCACGCTACCCTTCATAAAAACTATTGCTGTATTTTCAGTTATTAAAGCTAAAGTGAAATGATAATGAAAATTATTACTAAAGCGAGAACTTTTTATACCTGAGGTTTATTATCAATTAGGTGAAATATCTGTTTGCTGCCGTTGGCAGTGGTGCCTCAAATACGTGCCGAATTGATCGCCGAAGCTCTGACTACCGCGCATATCAGCATCAGGATAGGGGAGACGGTGAGGATTTTACAGCCTGGCTCAATCGTGAGCGGCTCCCCACTGATGAGTTTGATATAGAAAGTAGCTGTGATGCTTCCGGTTTTATCAAAGGTGATAAAGAACGCTGGAGCCTTAGCGAAAATGTCCACGGAATTAAAAATCTACCAGTAATCCTCTACAACAAACAAACGCTGATGACCTTGCAGAAGGATGAACTGCTAAGAGAAAGTGTCTCGGGGGTAGGTAGTACCGATCTTAGTCGTTTTGTTTATGGAGATACCTCTTTTTCCTTCTATGAAGTGATGGAAGCGATTTTCATTAGCGGTTTGTTCTTCCATACCCCAGGTGTTGCTACAAACTGTTTTGACGGGTTAAAAAACAGTTTTGATGGACTGGAAAATGAGGCGCTGAAGGAGAATGAATCTGATCTTACCGACAGTGAAGAAGAGAAACAGCTAAAAGTAGAAGTTGCCGAGGGAGCTTTTGAGTCCCTGGTTACCCATATGGAGTTTGAAACCGAAAACTGGCGGCTTATCAAGAAACAATGCCAAAAAGAGGGGTTCTTTGCCTGTCAGGATTGGGGTTATTACACCGGCAAAGCCGCCGGAGTTGCGCTTGTGTGGAGTGATTTGCCGGAATAGCAGTGGCGTTTAAGTTGTTATCGATTTCTATAATGATTTTGAGGCAGAGGTTGAATTTATGTCACTGTTTCAGCAAGGAGAAAGGATCTCCAGCTATTAATTTGATATAACAGCATGGAGACTGAAAGAGAAAAGCCAAGGTGAGCTTTATCATGGACAATGTCGCACCTACATCGCAGCAGTGTACTAGCCCATTAAGCTGCATACTGTTAAAAATCAGTAAATACCAGCCGAATCTGCATCTTACCCCTAATGAGTTTAGTTTGTAGTGATCAACTAAATCTGGCCTTCGCGTTATCGCTGATGTCCTTCCGGCGCAGCCTGGATACGGAAGCTGCGCCGCATTTCGTTTATCTGATCCGTCATAATCCTTTGAACCGCGAAAACAGTTTTCTATTATCGACCTTCTTACCACGAATTAAGCTCCCGCCTGCACGAAATGTTTCATGACCTGAAAGAAGCGCCTGATGTATCAGGATGGTCGCCTTTTTACCGGCAATGCCGCCTTTGAAAACTGCCGGATCTGTCCTTCGATGGATTAAGGCTTTCTTCACGCTTTCTTACGCTAAGGAAATCACAATGAATCTGATGAATAATTGTGCATCGCCTGCCGTAGATGTTATATTAAAATATAATATTCGGAGGTGCTCTATGTATACAACTCGTCTGAAAAAGGTTGGCGGATCTATCATGCTGGCGGTTCCTCCCGCCGTGCTGAAAACGCTGGAGCTGTCGACGGACAGCGAAGTGGGTATGACCATTGATAATGGCTGCCTGATTATTGAACCCCAGAAACGGCCCCGTTATTCGCTTGAAGAACTGCTGGCGCAGTGCGATCCACACGCCGAAGTGAGTGAAGAGGATCGGGAATGGATTGATGCGCCTGCGGTGGGCAAGGAGATCCTGTAGATGGACAGAGGGGAAATCTGGCTCGTTTCACTGGATCCGATTGCCGGCCACGAACAAAGCGGAAAACGTCCGGTGCTTATCGTATCGAAGGCATCGTTTAACAAGCTGACCCGGCTACCTGTTGTTGTTCCCGTCACCAGCGGCGGAAACTTCGCCCGCGCAGCCGGTTTTACCGTTTCACTGGCCGACGCGGGAACAAAAACAACGGGTGTTATACGCTGCGACCAGCCCAGAACCATTGATATGGTAGCCCGCAACGGCAAACGGCTGGAACGGATACCTGAAAGTATCGTGAATGAAGTGCTGGCCAGACTGGAAGCAATCCTTATCTGATGCTTTCTATGTTAAACCGATGGTAGCGCTTTCGCTGCGCTGTTTTTTGATCACCCTGGCGCTCAGGCATCGTTCGCAGCCCCGTCAAAATTTAGCTACCTTTTGTTGTTCCCATCACCCACCAGCGGCAGAAACTTTATCCGCGCAGCGCGTTTTGCCGTTTTGCTGGAGAGGTAGGAATAAAAAACGGGCGTAATTTGTTGTAAGTATCCCAGAACCGTTGAGATGGAAGCCTTGAGCAGCAAGCGTCTGGGACCTGTTTCTGATGCTATCGTGAATGAAGTGATGGTCAGCTGGCAAGCCATTCTGAGCCGATGTTTTTGATGTGATTGATAGAATTACAACAGCAAAAAGCCCGCTCAGGTTTCCCTGAGCGGGCTTCTCTAAATATGGCTCCTCTGACTGGACTCGAACCAGTGACATACGGATTAACAGTCCGCCGTTCTACCGACTGAACTACAGAGGAATCGTGTGAACGGGGCGCATATTACTGATTTTCCGCCTGGTGTCAAAACCCTTTTTTCACCCTGCGATGCTGTTTGCAGAAAGCATAATCAGTTTGCTGTAATAACCAGCAAAAATGGTCGCAGTTGATGCTTTTCCCGGCGATCAGGGCGCTGGCTCCTGGCAAAATTTGGCGTATGATCCCGGCAGGATGAAAACGCGGTGAGCGGGGCAGCGGTGAAAACTGAAGTTGTAATAAAGCGTTAAACCGTAACGGAAAGATTTTGCATAATTGCTAACCATTGCCCATCATCATTACTCTCACCTCCATTAAAGTCATCGGGTCGATCTTGCAAACTTTAATCGTCAAACTGCGACGCGCCATTGAAGGCACGGCGTGGTATCCCAAACGGCGTTCTTATCGGGTGCTGTTCTGGCGTGAAATCACGCCGCTGGCGGTGCCCATTTTTATTGAAAATCTCTGCGTACTGCTGATGGGCGTGCTGAGTACCTTTCTTGTCAGCTGGCTGGGCAAAGAGGCGATGGCGGGCGTTGGGCTGGCCGACAGCTTCAATATGGTGGTGATCTCCTTTTTTGCGGCAGTGGATTTAGGGACAACGGTAGTGGTGGCGTTCAGCCTCGGCAAGCGTGACGGGGAGCGTGCCCGAGCGGCGACCCGGCAGTCGCTGGCGCTGATGACGGTGTTGTCTCTGCTGCTGGTAGGCGTGATCGAATTCTATGGTCACGTGATTATTGACGGCATCGCAGGCCGCGCCTCGCCGGAGGTAAAAGCGCTGGCGCTGAGCTATCTGCAAATGTCGGCATGGAGCTACCCGGCAGCGGCTATCACGCTCATCGGCAGCGGCGCGCTGCGCGGAGCGGGCAATACCAAAATCCCGATGTTGATTAACGGCGGGATGAATATCCTTAATATCGTTATCAGTGGCGTGCTGATTTATGGCTGCTTCTCATGGGAAGGGCTGGGTTTTATCGGCGCCGGACTGGGGCTGACCATCACGCGCTATATCGGCGCGATTGGCATCATTGTGGTGCTGATGGTGGGCTTTACCCCAGCGTTACGCATTCCGCTGCGCAGCTATTTTAGCCGCTGGAACAGCAAGATCCTGATGGAAGTCTTAGGGATTGGTGTCCCCGCCAGTATTGAATCCGTGCTGTTTAACGGCGGTAAGCTGTTGACGCAGGTGTTTGTGGCCGGAATGGGCACCAGTGAAATTGCCGGTAACTTTATCGCTTTTTCTATTGCTTCGCTGATTAACCTGCCGGGTAATGCGCTCGGGTCCGCATCGACCATTATTGTGGGAACGCGGCTGGGTAAAAATCAGATTGGTCAGGCGACGCGCCAGCTAAAATATATTTTCTGGCTGGCCACCTTTGGCCTGTGCGTGCTGGCCTTCCTTTCCGTGCCTTTTGCCGGACTGCTGGCGCGTTTTTATACCAGCGATGCGGATGTTATTGAAGTTGTGAAACATCTGGTCTGGCTGAATGCCGCCTGTATGCCAATTTGGGCCGCTTCATGGGTATTACCGGCCGGGCTGAAAGGCGCACGCGATGCGCGTTACACCATGTATGTTTCTATGCTCAGCATGTGGGGCGCGCGCGTGGTCGCCGGTTATCTGTTGGGGATCGTGTTGGGAATGGGGGTCGTGGGCGTCTGGCTGGGGATGTTCCTTGACTGGCTGGTGCGCGGCATCTTCTTCTGGAGACGTTTGATCAGCGGCAAGTGGCTGCAAAAATATCGACCGGTTGCTGACCCAAAACGGATAGTGAGTAAGAGATAGCGCAGCAAGGCACCGGCCAGAGCGATCGTTCAGTGATAATGTGTAAGAAATGCCCGCTTAAGCCGGGCTATCGATGCCAGTAAAAAGCCCTGCACTGCAGGGCTTTTTTATATGCGAAGAAAGCGGGCCGTTTACTCCAGCGACGACAGCATATGGCGTTGCGCCTGCCAGCGTGCTGCCGTTTTTTCCGCATCGTGAATTTTAAAGGTAACGCCGGTCGCGACCTCGGCGTAGTCGGAGCGATGCACCATGATATTGCCGATATCGATCTCAAATACCGCCAGGTTCAGATCGGTCTCGTTTTCAGCAATCTGAATCGCGCGCCCACGCATCTCAATAATGCCTTTATCATAGGCAAGTGCCACTGAAAGACGTCCATCGCGCCGCAGATTTTCGGTGGTGTGAGAATCGGGCCACAGGGCAACACGTAATGTCTGACGATCTATGGCGAACACTTCGCCCAGGCTAAGCTGAGCGGCATGCGGCCAGCCATCGGCATCAACGGTAGAGAGACGCACAGCCTCGTTCACCGCCTGCGGCTTGATTTCGCCGCGCAGCCGGTTAAACACTGCTTCGGGTAATTCCACAATCGGTTCGGGACGGGTGTAAACCTCGCTTTCACTTTCCATGATGCCTCCATAAGGGTTTTGCAACGTAACCCACAGTATAGACGGTTGCGGTAGAGGCGCGCGGTTCGCTTCTCTTTAACCGGATCAGCGGGCGCTTACGCTCTCCAGCTGGCTGGTCAAAAACGAGAGAAACAGATTCAGGGCGGCGCTGCGTGGTCTGCCTGCCACCGTTTGCAGTTGTAGCGTGCGCTGGCTAAGCTGATCGACGCCGGTCGACTTCATGATCAGTCCGTCGGTCTCAGCGCCACAGAGCAGGGTAAAATGGCTGCACAGGGTGATTGCCTGCGGCGTATGACGCAAGAAATGATACAGCGCGGAAAAATTATCACAGGTCAGCACCGGTTCGATAATGCTGCCGCTCATCTGACACGAGAGATCGAACAGCTGACGCACAGTGGTGTTCTGCTCCGGCAGCGCCAGCGGCCAGACACCCAGCTCGGCCAGATTAATTGGCCTGTTGGCCAACGGATGCGTTTGGTGCATGACCAACAACACCGGCGCCGGCCATGAGGCGATCACTTCCACATCACGCTCCGGATGCAGGCTGAACTGCAACGCCAGATCGCATTCACCGGCGCGTACCTGCTCAGCCACGCTCTGGCTGCTGGTGACCTTTAGCGAAAAGTGCACCGCTGGATTTTCTGCGCGAAAGTCGGCTAACAGGCGGGGCAGCAAACTGAAGGCCAGCCCATCGGTGCAGGCGATGCGAATATGGGCGCGGCGCACCGCCTGTAATCCTTTGATCTCCGCTACGGCATATTCCATATCCAGCAGGCTTTTACGAACGTGGCGCGCGAAAATCTCGCCCGCTTCGGTTAATACCATGCCGCGCGCATGGCGTCGGAAAAGCGGCACGCCCACCTGCGCTTCCAGCCGCTGTATCTGTCTGCTGATAGCGGAGGTAGCGACAAACAGCTGTTCGCTGGCGGCACTGAGCGAACCTGCGGCCGCCACCGCCAGAAAATAACGGATTTCACTGCTGAGCATGTTGGCATCCTTCCTGTGCTTGCCTCTTTTTTGGGCAGTATAGCGTTGCTTTAAAAGCAAACCGAGCGTTCAAAATTGATAATTGTGGCAAAGCCTGAAAAAGGTAAAGTCAAAAGAAAACGACAAAACCAATAACAACGGCAGGCAAACATGACGGCAGAACAGGCAGTAACAGGGGCGACCGACTATTTTGACAGCGGGCAATTTCAACGGCTGCTGGCGCGCCGGGTCGCGTTAATGACGGAGAGCCAGCGCGACGACCGTGATGCGCTATTGGCTCACTATCTTGATGCGGAAATCGCGCCTCAGCTGGCCGCGCTGGGTTTTAACTTGCACCGGCTGGATAACCCGGTTGTGGCGCATCGTCCTTTTCTGATCGCGACGCGTATTGAAGATAGCGCCTTGCCAACGCTGCTCTGCTACGGGCATGGCGATGTGGTCTTCGGCGACGATGAAAACTGGCGCCAGGGGCTTTCGCCCTGGCAGCTGCAGGAGGAGGGCGATCGCTGGTACGGACGCGGCAGCGCTGATAACAAAGGCCAACACGCGATTAACCTGGCGGCGCTGGAGCAGGTCTTTCACGCGCGCGGCGGCCAGCTGGGCTTTAACTGTAAGATCTTATTTGAGATGGGCGAAGAGATCAGCTCGCCGGGACTGGCGGAGATTTGTCAGCAGCAGGCGGAGCTGCTTAGCGCCGATCTTTTTATCGCTTCTGACGGCCCGCGCCTGAATGCGGAACGGCCGACGCTGTTTTTAGGATCGCGCGGCTGCGTTAATTTTCGTCTTACCATCCATGCGCGTGATAACGCCTACCACTCCGGTAACTGGGGTGGTCTGTTAAGCAATCCCGGCACCCAACTGGCTAACGCTATCGCCTGTCTGGTCAATCAGCAGGGGCAGCTGCGCGTTGCGGCGCTCAGGCCCGATTCTCTGAGCGACAGCGTACGCCAGATACTCAGTGATATTGAGGTGGGTGGTACGCCGGGCGATCCGGCCATCGACGCCGACTGGGGCGAGGAGGGATTAACGCCGACCGAGCGGCTATATGGCTGGAACACGCTGGAAGTGCTGTCGATGCTGACCGGCAATCCGGCGCGGCCGATGAATGCTATTCCCGGCTCCGCCACCGCCGTTTGCCAGTTGCGCTTTGTGGTCGGCACCGATTGGGAAAATCTGGTTGCGCATATTCAGGCGCACCTTCAGCAGCACGGGTTTAGCAACGTAGAAGTGAGCTTTATGCGCGGATCGCCCGCGACACGTCTCGATCCACGCGATCCGCTGGTTGACTGGGCGCTGGGCATTATGGCGCAGAGCAGCGGCAAAAAGCCCGTGCTGTTGCCCAACCTCGGCGGCTCGCTGCCCAATGAGGTGTTCTCTGATATCCTCGGCCTGCCTACGCTGTGGGTGCCGCATTCTTATCCCGCCTGTGGCCAGCACGGGGTGAATGAACATATGCTGAAATCGATCGCGCGCGAAGGGTTGCAGATAATGACGCGGCTATTCTGGGATCTGGGAGAGCAGGGCAATGCCTTGCTGGCGCGTCGGCGCGCCTGGCAGAGGGCGGCATCATGAGCAACCTGAGCGCAGTACATGATTCCGCAGCGGTAAAACCCAGCCTGCATAAAACCCTTTTTGCCACCTGTATCGGTAACGCGCTGGAGTGGTTCGATATCGCGGTATACGGCTTTTTCGCCAGCTATATCGCTCACGCCTTTTTCCCCGCCAGCGACGCTTCCGTTTCGTTGTTACTGACCTTCGGTAGCTTTGGGGTTTCGTTTTTGATCCGCCCGCTTGGCGCGCTGATATTAGGCAGCTATGCCGATCGGCACGGACGCAAAAAAGCGCTGCTGCTGTCGATCAACCTGATGATGCTGGGCGGGGCGATGATAACCCTGATGCCGGACTACGCCACCATTGGACTGGCGGCACCGCTGCTGATCCTCGCGGCGCGCCTGATTCAGGGCTTTTCCGCCGGCGGTGAATTTGGCAGCTCTACGGCTTTTCTGGTGGAGCATTTTCCAGAGCGGAAGGCCTTTATCGCCAGTTGGCAGTTCGCCACCCAGGGCGCCAGCACGCTAATGGCGTCGGCGTTTGGTCTCGGCCTGACGCAACTGCTTAGCGAAACGCAGATGATGGCGTGGGGATGGCGCATTCCTTTTGCCTTCGGCCTGTTGATCGGCCCGCTGGGGCTCTATATTCGTCGGCATGTGCCGGAGCCGGCAAGCTTTACGCCACAGGCCAGGTCTTCTGCGCCGTTGAAAACGCTTATGGGGCAGCAAAAAGAGCTGATGTTGTTGGCGGTTGGGCTGATGGTGATCTCAACAGCGGTCAATTACATGCTTAACTATATTCCCACCTACGCCACCAAAAGCCTGCATCTCTCCGGCAGCGTCGCGTTCAGCGCCACGCTGCTGGCGGGCGTGATCCTGACGGTGGTAACGCCGCTGATGGGGCTATGGGCCGAAAGAATCGGTCGCGCGCCGCTGTTGTGGGGAGCGCTGATTTTGCTGGCGCTGACGCTCTGGCCCGCCTTTCATTTTATGGTCAGTTATACCTCGCCGCTGAGCCTGATTCTGCTGGTAGGCTGGATGGCCTTTCTGAAATCGATTTACTTTTCGGCGGTGCCGTCGGTCATGGCGGATCTTTTCCCGGTGGCGACGCGCGCCAGTGGCATGGCGATAAGTTATAACGTGGCGGTTACCCTGTTTGGCGGCTTTGCGCCGCTGATCTGCACGTTGCTGATTCAGGCGACCGGCTCCAGCCTGGCGCCAGGTTACTATCTGATCCTGATGGCGCTGCTCAGCGGCGCGGCACTGTGGCGCAGCAGAACCTATCTGCGTTAATCAACCCGCCCGCAGGATAGCCGGGCGGGCTTTTTTGCCAGAGCCAGTTGGGCGCGGCGGCCAGCTGTGCATAAAGCTCCTCGCGCCTGCAACTTTTATCTTGTTTTACGGCCCTCCTCGTTATTTTTTCTGCTCATTCTTACCCGCGGATCGCATAAAAATGATATGGCCGAAACAGGGGTCAGAGCCTCCCGCATGCTGAGTTTGTCTGACTCATCTCTGATATCTGAGTAATGTTTGTGCTGAAGACTGATATCCCTGCCGCCTGTTGCCGCTGCTCGCACTTAATTACGCGCAAAGTAGTTTTTTCTTCAAATAGTTGCGTCAGGTAACCGCCCTTGCGTTTTTGTGACAGCTGCTACACTTAGTGCTGGTTACCGGTAACGATTCAGCGCCCTTTTCCACAGGCAAAAGGCCTGTTTTTATCAGGCGACTTTGCTTTTCATAAGAGGAGAAAACGTATGACAAACCGTCCACAACATCCGCAACAGGCACAACAGCAAAACTGGCCAGGCAGCTTCCTGCAGATGCAGCCAAAGCCCGATCACGGTGAAACCAGCTATCAAGGCTCTGGCCGTCTGCAAGGTAAAACAGCGATCGTTACCGGTGGGGATTCCGGTATTGGCCGCGCTGTTGCTATCGCCTATGCCCGTGAAGGCGCAGACGTAGTGATCTCCTATCTGGATGAGCATGATGATGCAAAAGATACGGCGAAGCTGGTTGAAGAGGCGGGCCAGAAAGCGCTGCTGATTGCCGGCGATATCACCCAGGCCGATCACTGCCGCAGCATCGTGGCGCAAGCGGTGGAACGCTTCGGCACGATTGATATCGTGGTGAATAATGCAGCCTTCCAGATGACGCGCAACGCCCTGGATGAAATCAGCGATGAAGAATTCGATCGCACCATGAAAACCAATCTCTATGCGATGTTTTACATCTGCAAAGCGGCGGTACCGCATATGCCTTCCGGCGGCTCAATTATTAATACCGCATCGGTAAATGCCGATCAGCCCAAGCCGAAGCTGCTGGCCTATTCCGCCACCAAGGCGGCAATCGTGAACTTCTCCGGTAGCCTGGCCGCGCTGCTGGCGGATAAAGGCATTCGCTCCAACGCCGTAGCGCCTGGGCCCATCTGGACACCGCTGATCCCCGCCACGATGCCGCCTGAACAGGTGGAAAGCTTCGGCGGGGAAGTGCCGCTGCAGCGTATGGGGCAGCCTGCCGAGCTGGCGCCGACCTATGTGATGCTGGCCAGCGATGAAGCAAGCTATATCTCTGGCGCAACCATCGCTGTTACCGGTGGCGTCGCGGTTATCTAACCTTGCGCAAGGGGGAATGATGAAAGCTTATCCTTTAAAGCTGACCACGCCGTTAGCCACGCATATTTTTGGCGGCCAGCGTATTAAGCAGCAGTTGGGTAAAGCGGGGCTGCCCGATACGCGGATTGCCGAGACCTGGGAAATCAGTGACGTAGACGGCATGATCGCCTCGGTCACCAACGGTGAGCTGGCGGGCAGCAGCCTGCGCGAACTGACCGAGCGTTACCCCGATGAGATGGTCGCCCCCGGCTGGCGTGGCCCGCATTTTCCGCTGCTGAGCAAGTTTATTGACGGAACCGGCATGCTGCCGGTTCACCTGCACGCTAATGACCAACTGGCACAGCAGCTTGAAAAGCAGCCAAACGGTAAAACTGAAGCCTGGCATATTCTCTGGGCAGCGCCGGACGCCACCTGTCTGTTGGGCGTGCGCGAAGGCATTGACAATGCGCGGTTAAAGGCCGCTTTGCTGGCGGAAGATTACGATGCGGTAATGTATCGGGTGCTGGTAAAAACTGGCGATACCTTTTACGTGCCTGGCGGCATGCTGCACAGCTTTGGTCCCGACACGCTGATTTATGAAATTGAACAGACCTCCAATATTCAACAGCACGCAATGCCATGGAAAATGGAAGATGGCTCGCGTCTGACCCAGGAAGAGTGGGAGCAAAATATCGATGCGCTGTTACAGGAATTGCGTCCTGAACTGCGCTGCACGCCTCAGGCCGGCCTGACGTTGAAAGAAGCGAATTTAACCCGGATTGTTTGCTGCGCCGGACCCTATTTTGCGCTGGAACGTTGGCAGTTCAGCCAGCCGCAGCGCTTTAGCTTCAACAGCGCGCGTATCCTTTCCAGTCTGGGCAAGCCGTTTACGGTTGAGGCAAACGGCGTCAGCGTTGAGGTAGGACGCGCTGAATCACTGCTGCTGCCCGCCGCGCTGGATGAGGTCACCTTACGCGATGCCGGTGAAATACTGATTGGTTATGTGCCGGATCTCGCCGCGGAAGTCGTGCAGCCGCTGCAGCTGGCTGGTTACAGCGAGCAGGAGATCGCGGCGTTAGGCGATATTGATCAGACAATGCGTTAGGAGGAATGATGCTTCCTTACAGTAGTCAGGGGCAGGGCGAAACCACGCTGGTACTGATGCACTATCTGGGCGGATCGCATCGAACCTGGCTTCCTGCCTTGCCCTATCTGGATCGCTATTATCATTGCGTGGCGTTGAACACGCCCGGCTTCGGCGATGCCGCAGGGTTTAAAGGCTATGACGTGGCCTCGATGGTGCGTCAGGTGGATGACACCATCCGTGGTCTGGGATTAAAAAAAGTTATCCTTGTGGGTCACTCCATGACCGGTAAAGTGGCGCTGGCCTTAGCCGCTCAGCGCCCCGATTATCTGGAAAAACTGGTGCTGGTGGCTCCATCGCCGCCGGGACCGCAGCCGATGAGCGACGAAGGCCGGGAGGCGCAGGCCAGCTATCAGGGAACGCGTGCGGAAGCGGAGAAATTTGTCGACGGCTCCTGTTCCGCGCGTCTGCCCGAGCCGCTACGCGAAGTGGCGATTGCCGATGCGCAGAGCGCCAGCCTGGCGGCCTGGCATGCGTGGCCGCTATCCGGCAGCCGGGAACAGTGGCGCGAACGCATTGGTCGTATCGATATTCCGGCGCTGCTGGTGCTGGGAAGCGAAGACAGAAACGTACCTGGCATTGATGCGCAGCGGGAAATGATGCAAACGCATCTGCCGCAGGGAAAGCTGGAAGTTATCGAAGGCGCCGGACACCTGATGCCAATGCAGACGCCGCAGGCACTGGCGGCGCGCATCCTGGCTTTTGCGGCCGGCTGAGGTTTGCCTGGCCGGGTCATTGATCCGCCGCCTTGAATTGAATCATCAATAGCATAACAAAAGCCCGCCCATTTCCAGATGCGGGCTGCTCTCACCCGGGCTTTGTAGCCAGCGGTAAGAAGTGTAGATGTAGATGACGGACAGAATAAAAAAGGGGAAGCTTTCGCTTCCCCAAATGGAGGTTTACCCATGTCGTTTATATTATTCTTTTAATACTTTTACCGTATAACGGCCATCTTCCTGTCGGTAAGCGCCGTGAATGTCCGTTTCAAAGCCGGGATAGTGAGAACCGATTTCACACAGCAGCTGCAGGAATTCCAGCACCGGCAGGGTTTCATCGGTGATCATTTCACCCGGCATAATCAGCGGTACGCCCGGAGGATAAGGAAGGATCATATTGGCGCTGACCCGGCCCACCATCTCTTCCAGATACACTTCTTCGACTTCACCGTGCAGCTCTTTCTGGAAAGCATGGTAAGGCGTTAACACCATCGCCGGCAGATTTTCAAAGGCGCGATACATCAGATCCGGCAGATTATGGCGCTGGATCAGCTGGTGAATATTCGCGGCCAGCTCCTGAATGCGCATATCTTTATAGAAGTCTGGCGCTTCCCGCCACAGTGAAGGCAGGATATTTTTCACCCGCAGGTTGAGGTCAAAGGCGCGTTTGAAGTCGGTTAAGGCGCGCAGCAGGCTGAGCGCTTTGGTTTTATCGATACCGATGCTGAACAGGAACAGCAGGTTATACGGGCCGGTTTTCTCTACCACGATCCCCTGCTGGTCCAGGTATTTCGCCACAAGGCTGGCTGGAATACCAAAGTCGCTCATCTGACCATTTTTATCCATACCCGGCGTCAGGATGGTAACTTTGATCGGGTCAAGATACATGTGGTCGTTGTCGATATCTTTAAAGCCATGCCATGCGCTGTCTGAGCGCAGCGGCCAGCATTCCGCCCCGGCAATATGTTCCGGCTGCCACACATCATAGAACCAGCCTTCAGATTCCGCATTCAGGCGTTTGATCTCTTTACGGAACCGCAGCGCGCGCTCAATGGATTCGCCAATCAGGCGTTTACCGGCGTTGCCGCGCATCATCGCGGCGGCGGTTTCCGTAGAGGCCACGATGCCGTAGTGCGGCGAAGTGGTGGTATGCATCATATAGGCTTCATTAAAGGTCTCCTGATTAACATCGCCTTTTACATGAATCATTGAGGCCTGAGAAAATGCCGCCAGCAGTTTATGGGTAGACTGCGTTTCATAAATCACTTTCCCTTCTACCCGATCGCCGCTCATACCGCTTTTGCCAGTATAAATAGGGTGGAAGTTGGTATAAGGCACCCAGGCGGAGTCAAAATGAATCGATTTTACATCCAGCGTTTTCTTGATGTAGTCGGTGTTATACAGCAATCCATCGTATGTGGAATTGGTAATAACCGCATGTGTTGGCCAGCTGGCGTTCGGCGTCGCTTTAACACGTTTGGCGATAGTTTCATGCTGGAACTCACTTTGCGGGATGCCGCCGAGAATACCGTAAGCGTTGCGGGTTGGGCGGAAATAGATGGGCGTTACGTCGCTCATCATCATCAGGTGAGTCAGTGACTTATGGCAGTTGCGATCAATCAAAATGGTGCTGCCCGCCGGGGCGGAGTACATACCAACAATTTTATTCGCGGTTGAAGTGCCGTTGGTCACCATGTAGCTGCGCTCAGCGTTGAACACGCGGGCAATATACTCTTCAGCCTCTTTATGCGGACCGCTGTGATCAAGCAGCGAACCCAGCTCCGAGACAGAAATTGAGATATCTGATTTCATGGTGTTCGCGCCGTAGAAATCATAAAACAGGCTACCTACCGGGCTTTTCTGGAAAGCGGTACCGCCCATATGGCCAGGCGTACAGAAGGTATATTTTCCTTCGCGCACATAGTTGAACAGGGCGCGGGTCAGCGGCGGCAGGATGGTATTAACATACTCATCTGTGCTCTGTTTGATTTTGTTAGCGATATCTTCCGCAGCACCAAGTGTATATTCAAAGAAACGCACCTGCATGCGCAGATCGCTAAGGCTGACAT
The DNA here is from genome assembly GCF_002101395.1 of Pantoea alhagi. Taxonomy (NCBI): domain Bacteria; kingdom Pseudomonadati; phylum Pseudomonadota; class Gammaproteobacteria; order Enterobacterales; family Erwiniaceae; genus Pantoea; species Pantoea alhagi. The sequence continues at coordinate 3,208,479 of NZ_CP019706.1, forward strand.
CCAGAGATGAATGGGTATTAGCAAAAGCGTAGATCGGAAGATGCTCGTTGAGTTTATTAATCTCTTTGCACAGATCCAGACTGTATTTATCCCAGTCAAAGATGACGCCGCACAGGCGGGCATTGTTTTCGATCAGTTTCAGCAAATCTTCGCGGTCGTTAGGGTAGACCAGTTTAAAATTAATGGCTTCCAGAGCGCGATGGAGTTCACGGATAGGTTCTTCTTTAAAGAAGGCACCCATGTGATTCATGATTGCAATAACGTTCATAAAGTTATCTCCAGGTGTAAGATGCCCTTCCCGAGCTGGTTAGCAGGAATGGAAGGGCAAATTTTGAATATCAGGAATGCGGGATCAGATGGTCGTGCGCGTCGTCGTCATGCACATGCTGGCGGCGGTGCAACTTACCGGCATAAAACATCAGAATGATCAGGCTGACGATAAAGGTTCCGCTCAGTTCGAATGAGCCAGCGCCCATTAGCGCGATAAAGCAGAACAGACAACCCATCACTGAAGCGACCAGGCTGAGAAGATTACGCAGCGTCACCCCTTCAAAACGGATCAAGTCAACGCAGGAGTAGAAGTAAGGCAGCATGGTCAACAGTACGGCGATGCCGGTGAGCTGAGCGAACAGGTCTGCAGCGCTGCTGCCGCCGGAGCTTAACAGGGTAATAAGCACCATCAGGGCGGTCATTTTACAGCTGGCCAGCAGCAGTCCTTTTTTCGGTACGCCGTTTTTATCCAGTTCGCCATACACCGCCGGGAAGTTACCATCGTTGGCGGCGCGTACCCCGGCCTGGCCTACCAGCATCATCCAGGAACCGAGCGAGGTCAGACAAGCGAGGGCAGTAAAGGCAGAGACCACTGGCGTCGCCCAGCTACCTAAAATGGTTGAAGCGCTGACGGCGAAAGGTGCGCCTGATGCAGCGATTTCACTGGCCGGATACATCCCGGAAATGACCTGGGTTGCGGCGATATAGATGATGCCGGCAATACCGGTTCCCAAAATGGTGGCCAGCGGCACGGTACGCTGTGGGTTTTTCACCATGCCGGAGCTAACGGCAGCGGATTCGACGCCGACAAAGGCCCACAGACACAGAAGAATACTGTTAATAACGGCATGTGTATCTGTGGTATTTGAAGTATTCCAGTTGGCATGATAAGTGGCGATATCAAACCAGTGCCATCCCACTACCACCGTGAGCACCACCGGAATCAACACCATAAACAAACCAATGGTGGTTAAACGGCTTACCCAGCTTCCGCCCAGCATATTAACGAAAGTAAATAGCCAGACGGCGGCAATACAGGCAATGCCTGCAGGAACCGGATTATGCAATACCGGGAAGAAAGTCGATAAATAAGAGATTGCGGTAATGCCGATGGCTAAATTACCTATCCAGTTGGCATGGTAATAAAGAACGCCAGTCTGGAAACCAAAGGCTGGAGATAATTCTCCGGCGTAGGCAATAGGGCCACCCTGCTGCGGGTTTTTTGTTGCCAGACGTGCATAAACATAGGCAAGCGACATAGCACCCAGCAGTGATATTACCCACCCCCAGATAGCGATACCGCCAATAGAGGCGAGTGTTGAGGGGAGTAAAGCAACACCACTCCCCATCATATTACCGGCTACAACACCGGTGCAGGCCAGAAGGCCAATTTTTTTTGCAGAGGCCATTATTTGTCTCCTGAATTAATTTTAAATAGCTCAGGTGAATAAGTGTTGCTGGCTTACCTGAACTGTTGACAGGAGATTAAGGGCAGGCCGAGGTAAATACATACGAAAGAAGTGAATTAAATATAAATATGCAGGGACAGAAATTTTACTTTTAACAAGAAAAGTCATACCAGGGTCAGGAAAAGATAAACATCATTATTTTTCAAGAACTTGTTTTGTTTTTCTTGAGTTAAATAATGTTAAAAACTGCTATATTTAGGTTAAATTGAGAAGGGTTTTCTATGATAGCAGTAGAGGCCGATGGATAATTTTATCCATCGGCTGAATGAAATTTACTTTTCCTGGGTGGAATTGTTCAGGTAAGGAGCCACTTCCGCCAGCGAAGTCTGGAAAACTGTATTCCTGATCCAGTATAAAATGTTATCGCCAGGGCGGAGATTGAAGGCGGTAATATAAGCATCTGCAGCCAGCCGCTTTTGCCCCTGCATCTCATAGACCTTGCCCAGCAAAACATAATTAAGCCACGACATCTCCAGCTCAATGCTCTTGTTAATTTGCTGTGCCGCGAGATCTATTTTTCCGCGATTCAGTAGCGCGATGGTATTAATCTGATAGTAAATGGCTTCATCTTTAATCTCTGGCAGCTTTTCCAGCTGAGAAATTTTTTGCTGTAATAAGGTTAACTGCGGATCGTCAAACGGTTGCCCGGTATGTCGTAAAATATCCACCAGCGCTTTTTCGGCCTGCGCAAAGAAATAGTCAGGATTGCTGCTAATCAGCTTGTCCAGAATATCACTGGCCCGGGTCAGGGAATCAGGGTCGCCTTTCAGCAATAAGCTATGCGCCTCATAATATTGCTGGAGCGCCTCACTCTGTTTTGGCAACATGATATTCAGGCTCCGCTGCATTTTTTCTGACCAGGGCTGTTGTAAAGCTTGCGAAAGGCTTTTCAGTAAATCGTGCTGGATCGCCAGTTGGTTATCGTGGGTAATAAAATAACGGCGATCGAGCATAACTGAGCTATCGGCATTATCCACCAGACGTACTGCCATAAAGCACTGCTGTTCACGATAGTGGCGTTGATTAACGAATTCGATGGTTAAGATTTTGCCTGCGCTGGTGGGGCCCCGGTAGCGGTAGTCCGTTTGGTTATGCACCATATAGGTCGAGTAGGTATTAAAGAGATTGGTAATCTGATCGGCGATGCCCATCATATAGGTACTCTGGCGCGTCCAGTTGGTACAGGTAGGGCGACCGCTAAACTGAATATCGATATCACGGGGGTTAATGATCCCTTTGCTGACAGAGGCCGGCGTCGGGGTTGGCGAAGAGAACGGCCCCACCACCAGCAATGCGACTCCGCAAGCCACAGAGAGGATAAATGCCAGCCATACCCAGAAACGATACGGTGAGCGCGCCTGGCTTACGGAGGTAAACGCTGGCGTAGATTTTTGTTCAGGCTGCGAAACGGCGGGAGGGGAGGCGCTGGCATAGGCAACGCTTTGCGGCTGAAGGGATTCACCCTCGTTGAGTGAGGCGATCTCGCTTTCTGCACTTAACCAGCTGACTGAAGCGGCTAAACGGTAGCCGCGCTTGGGCACGGTGACAATATACTCCGGGCTTTCCTCTTCTTCTTCATGCCTGAGACATTTGCGTAGCTCAGAAATGCTTTGGGTCACCACATGGTTAGTTACGATGTTGCGTTTCCAGACGTTATCGATCAACTCATCGCGGCTTAACACTTCATCCGGATGCTGGGCAAAGTAAAGCAGCAGATCAACCAGCTGTGGCTCGAGCGTTAAGCTGTGTCCCGGGCGGCTTATTTGGTTTATTGATGGCGAAACATGCCATTCACCAACAAGGAAATCAGGCTGTTGCATAGTAAAAACCGGCAGTGTAAAGCCTTATCTTAACACAAACCCGTTGCGCCCCGTTGTTAACCACACTGAGCGGCACGCCGGGCTGCGGCATGGTGCGTGAGCAAAACCCACGTAAAGAACAAGAAAGCAGCGAGCGCTTTTGGGAAAAGAGTGCAGGAGAGAAGCCTGCATCGATCAAGGGAGGCAGAGGCTGCCTGGCGAATTACAAGGTAAACCACAGATATAAAAAAGCCTGACGGCGAGGGGACGCGGTCAGGCTTTTTTAACGTTCAACGACTGCCTTCTCTGTGTTAAAGCAGATAAAGCGCTCATTGAGCAAAAATATGGCTCCTCTGACTGGACTCGAACCAGTGACATACGGATTAACAGTCCGCCGTTCTACCGACTGAACTACAGAGGAATCGGTTAAGTGGCGCGAATATTACCGTTAGCTTACCGCACTGTCAACAGCAAAAAAACTATTACTATTCAGATGGCTAGCTTTAAAGCAATTCTTGCCGGCACCTCGCTATTATCCGGTTACCATCACAGGCTGCAGACGAGCCTGCGGGTCCTGCCGGTAAAAATGCGTCATACGCTGATAAAAGGCAGGAAAACGCTGCGCCAGAAGCTCAGGCGCGCTGAAGAAATATTCCGACAGCACGGCAAAGCACTCTGCGGGATCGGAAGCCGCATAGGCATCAATACTGGCAGCGCTTTCGCCAACCAGATCGATCTCTTCCTGAATCGATTCCATCGCCGCGTGCAGATCCTGCTCCCAGGGGGCCACTTCACGTAGCGGAATGGGCGGTACGCCGTTGGTAAAGCCGCTGCCGCGCGCATCCAGCTTATGCGCGACTTCATGAATAATCAGGTTGAATCCGCTCAGATCGAACGAATCCTGAATATCGAGCCAGTTCAGAATAATCGGTCCCTGTTGCCAGCTCTGTCCCGACTGTACGCTGCGATCGTTGTGAACCAACCCATCCTCATCCTGCCAGCTCTCTTCGGACACGAAAGGGGCGGGATAGATTAACACTTCATGAAATCCATCCAGCCACTCCAGCCCCAGCTTTAATACCGGCAGGCAAAATAGCAGGGCGATACGCGCACTGTGCAAAGTATCCAGCTGCAGCCCGGCCAACGGAACGAGCCGCTTTTGATGCAAAAAGCGTTGCGCCAGCTGAATCAGCGCTTGCTCTTCATCAGGATGTAATGAAGCAAAGATCGGCACCGCCAGCGCCTGTTCCCAGGGAAGAGGCGTCGGTGAGACCTTTTCTTTCCATGGCCATTTGATCATCGCAATATTCACTCTGCGCAACGTTATTCACGGCGTACCATGCCGCAGCATGACGTTTCACGCAACCGCTGGACGCGCTAAAGCGGCGCAACGTCACAGCCTGACTGCTCAGGCACGGCGAAATTCAATCACCCAAACCCACGGGTTGACCTCCCAGCTGGTGCCGCCGTACTGTTTTTCCCACGCTTTACGATAAGCCTCTTTCGGCGCGATAGATTCGCTGTTCATCGTAAAAAAGTGGTTTAAAAAGTGGGAGTCGGTTTGCACGCCTTCTGCCATCACGTCGTCATCGCTGATATCCTGGATGCGCTCAGCACGCACGTTGGTAATCAACAAATCGATACGGCTGGCCCAGCGGGGCATATGGATCCCGGTCTGCCAGCCAAAGGTTTCGCTTTCCTGATCGTGCTGCAGGCCCAGTTCCCGGTTATCGGCGCGATACTGGCAATATTTTGCCTGACGAAAACTGCCCGGCGACCGTTCATACGCCTGTAGCTGTTCTGCTGGCACTATTGGGCCACGCCAGGTTTCACGTACCCAGAGCCGATCGCCCGGCTGGCCGTAAGGGCACTGATAACTCAGGTTAGCCATACTCATCATTTTTTTGCCGTGCAAGTAGTTACCTGTTACATCAACAACGTAGCAACCTTCATGATTATCTTGTCCCGGGCCGAAAGGCTGAGACTTCATAATTCGCCGGGTTTGAGTTTGCTGGCCAGCCAACAGAGCGCGTACACGTTGTTCAGAGAACAGAATTGGCCTTTCTTTCATGTCTACCTCGTTGTTCTTCTTTTCTTAACTTCCCGGTAATGCTGTTTGGAACAGACAATAGGATAAATCCTAACATTACTGATGATAAAAGGGGCGTTCATTTCAATATTTATTCATGAGAACATCTTATGAAATGGGCCGCTTTACTGCAAAAGGTCTGTTTGCCCGGATAGCGTCTGGAAACATTACCGAGTGCGTTGAAAGATATTCGCGTCTCATTGATTTATTGTATATTTTTACAGTGTCTTAACCGCCAGTAAAGCAATTAGCCATTCTTTAAGGGAATGAGTTTGGCTTAAGCGATGACCGCTCCAATATGGCACAAGCTGGTCGGACATGCAGTAGGCTTGTTGTCTGATTTATTGCTCAATCATTAACGTTTATAATATTTAAAGATTTATTTTTGCCAGATGAAACGTGATGGCTGTTGCAATTGTGTTGTTATTTTGTAATGAGGGCACTATAACTTGATGTAGATCGCATTTTAAAAAGTGGCTTTACATGAATTGCAATGCTGGCCTGCATCATCAGGCTGTCATACAAGAACGGTATATCCGCAGAAGGAGCAGGCTGCTCCTGTTCCCGCATACTGTCCTGCCATTTGCACCTCTGCTTATAATAAAAAGGAGAAGATGATGTCTTTGACTCTCTGGCAATCCCGCTTTGAAAACTGGCTGCATGCCAGCTGGCCGCAGGACGATAAAGCTCATGATATTGCGCATCTGCGGCGTGTCTGGCAAAGCGCACAGCGCATTATGCAGGGTACTAACGCCGATCCGCTGGTGGTAATGACCGCCTGTTATTTTCACGACGTGGTCAATTTGCCGAAAAATCATCCGCAGCGGCATCTGGCATCCAGCAAGGCGGCAGTAGAAACCCGCCGTATCCTGAACGAAGATTTCCCTGATTTTCCTGTTGAGCTGCATAATGCTGTTGCACATGCGGTGCAGGCGCACAGTTTCAGCGCCGGCATCAAACCGGAAACGCTGGAGGCGCGCATCGTTCAGGATGCGGATCGGCTGGAATCATTAGGCGCGATAGGCCTGGCGCGGGTATTTTATACCTCCGGCGCATTAGGCCGGGCGCTGTTTGACAGCGAAGACCCTCTGGGGCGCGATCGTCAACTGGACGACACCAGCTGGACCCTGGATCATTTCCAAAAGAAACTGCTGCGGCTGCCCGATACTATGCAAACCGCAGAGGGCAAGCGGCTGGCCCGACACAACGTTGCCTTTCTGGTGACCTATATGGCCAAGCTGTGCGCAGAGCTACAGGGAGACCTGGTTTCGCTGGATGAATCCGTGTTGCGTGACTTCACTCCGGCATTGGGCGAATATTAAATTTTTGTGACAGTCTGTTAAATTCCCGGCTGTTCCGCTACGTTGACCCAAACAACCAGGAGAAATGGTATGACTGACACGGTTAGCTTAACTATTAAAATTGATCCGAACCTAAAAGAAACCTTGAAAACGCTGGCGCTGGAAAACCAGCTGTCGCTGAGCCAGGAAGTGAGCCAGCGCTTACAGGCCAGCTTATTGACCCAGCCGCATCCGGCCATTGATAACCAGCATACCCAGGAAATTGATGCCCAGGAAACGGCAGGGCAGGAAGAAGATGACGCGCCACAGCTAACCAGCAGCGAGCTGAAACAAATTCGCACGCTGCTGAAAAAAAGCAAAAAGAAGAAATAATTACAGGCTGAACTGGCGCACGCTTGCAGAAAGACGCTGCGCCTGTTCGATCAAAATTTGAGAGGCGCTGGCGCTTTGCTGTGACAGCGCTTCATTTTGTTCTACCTGTTGCGCCATTCTTGAAATTTCCGCTGCAATCTTACCAACGCGCTCGCTTTGTGCCGTCGCATTCTGTTCCAGCTCCGCCAGCAGTACCACAACGCCGGATACTTCCTTACGAATCTGATCGTAGAGGGCTTCCAGCGCCTGCACGCGTTCCGAGCCGGTTGAGATATGCTGATGCGTATGTTGGATCCGCCGATCGATTTCACGCGTGGAATGACTGCTCTGATTCGAGAGCAAGCCGATCTCTTTCGCGACGATGGAAAAACCACGACCATACGCGCCGGCATGAGCCGATTCAATGGCGGCGTTCAGCGCCAGCATCCGCGTCTGGAGCGATAACCCTTCCAGCAAACTGACAATGCCTGAAATTTCACCTGAAGCCAGTACGATATCGCGCATGTGCGTATCCACCTGACTCACCATTTCGCCGCAGCGCTGGGTCAGCGTATCGGTGTGTTGCACCTGTCGGGTAGCGTGTTGAGTAAAGCGGCTGCTGCTTTCGACTTCCTCCGCCATACGTGTCAGACGCGCAGAAATATGGGCAAAGGCGCTGCTCTGTTGCTGATTACTGTTATTTAGCGTGTCGCTGTGCTGTACGATCCCTTCGGCGCTCTGCATAACCGCATCGGCAATGCCGTTAATCTCGCTGACAATATGCTGCAAACCCTGCTGCATTTGCCGCATGGCCTGCCACAGACGTTGCATCTCATGCGATTGTCGCCCCGACTCCGATAAGGGCTGCGTCAAATTACCGGTGGCAATATGCTTCAGCTCGATGGTGGCCTGGGTCAGCGGTTGCAGAACGCCGCGCAGCAACAGCCCTCCCGCCACCACCAGCATCGCTAACAAAAGCAGAGAAAAGAACAAAAGCAGATTGCGGCTGTCGGTCAGCGAACGCAGCGTGATCTGATTGGTGGCGCTCGCCTGCCGATCGGCCTGGGCCTGGGTGGCGTGCCACGCCTCGCTAAACTGCTGCTGAAAAGCTTCCATCGGCACCATAAAAAAACCGTCAATACTGTTATCGTTCAGGCTTTTTAACTGCTCCTGCAGACCGCTTGCCAGCTGATGAAAACTTTGCGCCAGCGGGCTATCAGACGGCGCGCCGTAACGGGTAAAGGCTTCCTGCGCCTGGGTGAGGGCCTCTGCTGCGCTGGCTGCCAGTGGTTTCCAGCTATCCACCGATCCGGTTTCTTTGTCCTGCATAAACCAGATGCCGGCGCGATGGCTGTTATCGCTGGCCGTCAGCAGCGCAACGCGGGCATTTTCCAGCAGCGCCTGGCGTTGATGCAGCTGCTGCGCGATTTCTACTGAAGTATGGGTATGGCTGACAGAGCGGGTCAGGATCAGCACGCTGGTGCACTGAAGCAGGCAGAACAGACCCAGAAAAAGCCAGAATGCCGCGCTAAGGCTGAATAAAAACTCAGGCAAACGAAAACGTAAAGGGCGCACCAGGCGCAACGGAAGCACTGAAAGTAGCGACATAATCCTTTCCATAAAAATAAAAAGGAGTATTGGCGCGACTGATGTCAATTTTGTGACAGCGGCGGCGCCAGGAGCAGTTTCGGTAGTTCTGCTGGCATTAAGACAAATCTGAGGAGGATAGCGCGGCGTTAGCTTTCTTCATCGCCGTAATAGACCACGCCCAGCCTGATTAATGGACGGCCCTGAGATTTACGATGCAAATTGCTGTCGCGCAGCGAGTAAACGCAGCCACAGTATTCTTGCTGATAAAAACGTTCGCGCTTGCTGATTTCAATCATTCGCGCCGAGCCGCCTTTTTTACGCCAGTTGTAATCCCAGTAAGTCATACCCTGATAAGGGGCCGCCGCACGCTCTCCGCAGTCGTTGATTTGCTGCATATTCTTCCAGCGGGAAATGCCTAATGAGCTGGAAATGACCGGAAAGCCATGCTCCCAGGCATACAGCGCGGTGCGTTCAAAACGCATATCAAAGCACATGGTGCAGCGCACACCACGTTCCGGCTCCCATTCCATGCCTTTGGCACGCTCAAACCAGTTATCGGTGTCGTAATCGGCATCGACAAAAGGCACGCCATGTTTTTCCGCAAAGCGGATATTTTCCTCTTTGCGCAGCAGATACTCTTTCTGCGGATGAATATTGGGATTGTAAAAGAAAATGGTGTAATCGATGCCGGAAGCGTGTAGCGCTTCCATCACTTCGCCGGAGCAGGGCGCACAGCAGGAGTGTAATAAAAGCTTGTTAGCGCCGTTGGGTAATGACAGCTGCGGTCGTTCAGTTCCGCTCATTTCAGCTCTCCTGATGTTTTATTACGGCCAGTTTAGGGGCCATGCGCTGTGTTGTCACCCCGGAGGCGTTTAAAAAGCAATAATGCTAATCAATGGAGCGCTGGGTCAAACAGGTGATACACTTGCGGCACTTTTTCCCAAAACAGCAGAGTTATGAGCGAATTTGACCAGGTAGCGCTTCAGCTGGCTCAGCAGGCGCAGGCCGACGAGCAGCAGAAACGGATGGAAGATAGTCAGCTGCTGCTGCAGGTGCTGGAGGTTTACGATCGGAAAACCGTAGCGGCCTGTCTGCGTCAGCTAAATCAAAATGAATGGACGCGCGAATCGCTCAGCCGCTGGCTGGCTGGTAAGAGTAGTCAGCGCGCGCTTACTGCGGCAGAAGTGGCTCTGTTACAGCAGATGCTGCCGGCGCCGCCTGCGCATCATCCCAACTACGCGTTTCGTTTTATCGATCTGTTTGCCGGTATCGGCGGCATTCGCAGCGGCTTTGAAGCCATCGGCGGGCAGTGCGTATTTACCAGCGAGTGGAATAAACATGCGGTGCGCACCTATAAAGCCAACTGGTATTGCGATGAACAGCAGCATCGCTTTAATCAGGATATTCGGGATGTCACGCTAAGCCAGCACGCCGATATTGATGAGCAAACGGCGTGGGAGCATATCAATCAACAGATCCCCAGTCATGACGTGCTGCTGGCGGGTTTTCCCTGTCAGCCTTTTTCGCTGGCGGGCGTATCGAAGAAAAATGCGCTAGGACGTGCGCACGGCTTTGCCTGTGAGGCTCAGGGCACGCTGTTTTTCGACGTTGCGCGCATTATTGCCGCCAAAAAGCCGGCAATTTTCGTGCTGGAAAATGTGAAAAACCTGAAAAGCCATGACCAGGGCAAAACTTTCCGTATCATTATGCAGACGCTGGATGAGCTGGGTTATGAGGTAGCGGATGCCGACGCGCCGCCGGGGCCGGACCCGAAAATTATCGATGGTCAGCATTTTCTGCCGCAGCACCGTGAACGTATCGTGCTGGTGGGCTTTCGCCGCGAGCTGGGATTAAAGCCGGGCTTCACCCTGCGCGATATTTCCCGTTTTTGGCCGCAAAAGCGGCGTACGCTGGCGGAGCTGCTGGAGCCGCAGGTAGATGAGAAATATATTCTGACGCCAACGCTGTGGAAATATCTCTATAACTACGCGCGCAAACATCAGGCGAAGGGCAACGGTTTCGGCTTTGGCCTGTTCGATCCCGCCAGCACGCAGGGTGTGGTGCGTACGCTTTCGGCACGCTATTACAAAGATGGCTCGGAAATTCTTATCGATCGCGGCTGGGATCGCGCGCTTGGCGAAAAAGAGTTTGATAACCCGGAGAACCAACAGCGCCGTCCACGGCGTCTGACGCCGCGCGAGTGCGCACGCCTCATGGGTTTTGAAACTCCCGGCGGCAAGAAATTCCGTATTCCGGTATCGGATACACAAGCCTATCGTCAGTTTGGTAATTCAGTTATCGTGCCAGTGTTTGCAGCGGTAGCAAAACTGTTACAGCCGTGGATAGCGGAAGCGGTCAGCAAACGCTGACGCAAGCCGCTGGCCTGCGGACCAGTCATCATCGATGCTCCTGTGCTGAGCAAGCAGTTACTGCAGCTGCATACTCAGTACACCGGCATGACGCTGCATGCCCGCTAAAGCGCCTGCGACTGGAGCAGGCGTGTCGGCTGCTGGCTCAGCCTGGTAACAGCTCATAGCTGATACGTACGCCATTTTTCACCTTAATTTTACGCAGCGTCAGCTCACCAATTGCTCCGCTATGGGGAACGTGCGTGCCGCCACAGGCAAAAGGACGATAATTGCCAATGGTTACGATGCGGAGCTGCGGCTGCTGGGGGATTTTTTCCGCCAGTTCCGGACGCAGAGTGGCGATATCGTTAAAGTTGCTCTCAGTAATAGCGATCGGCAAAGCGGCGGCCAGCGCTGCGTTAATCTGTTGCTGCGCCTGCTGTAAAAAAGTTTGCGCATCCTGATGCAGTTCGCCCTGCAATTCAACGTAGGCGCCGGGTAAAAAGTGATGACCTTTATCGGGGATTAAATCGGGCTGCATTGTTTCAACCACGTGGGAAATAAGATGGCCAGCGCTGTGCGAACGCGAAGCCAGTAGGCGAAATTCAGCATCAATAGCCAGCGTTACTGGTTCACCTGCTCTCAGCGCGCCAGGTAGTGCCGCAATATAATGACGCACGCTGCCGTCACGCATCAGCGCCAACGGTGAGTCATACGATTGCCCGCCCAATGTCAGCGTGCCGCGATCGGACATTTGTCCGCCGCCCTGCGGATAAAACGGCGTGCGGTCGGTCGCGAGCCAGGCACCTTTTTCATCTGTTCCCCAGGCGATAAGCTGCGCTTCGCAACGTGTGGCTGCAGGTTCGGTACGATAAAGCAGGTCAGTCATGAAAGCTCCCGTTAATCAGCTATGAAGAATATATCCTGCCATTTTGCATGTATGCTGGCTTGTAAATTATTGCAGTACGCAGGCGGTTTGCTGGTTTTTGCCATCGGCGCATACACTGTTTATAAAGCAAAAGGAGAACATTATGGCTGATGTGCATTCGGCTGCTGTACGCAGCAAGAATATGCGCGCAATCCGCACGCGTGATACTGCTATTGAACAACGTCTGGGCGCATTGCTGACGGATCGCGGTTTTCAGTTTCGTGTACAGGATAAAAATCTGGCGGGGCGGCCCGATTTTGTGCTGGATGAGGCGCGGGCGATAATTTTTGTGCATGGCTGCTTCTGGCACCATCATCACTGTTACCTTTTCAAGGTGCCCTCTACCCGCACTGCTTTCTGGATGGGGAAAATAGGCAGTAATGTCGAGCGTGACCGACGCCATATTGCGCAATTAACGCAGCAGCAGTGGAAGGTGTTAGTGGTCTGGGAATGCGCGCTGCGCGGAAAGCTAAAACTGGATGATGAGGCGATGGTGAGTCGCCTTGAAGAGTGGATCCTGGCCAGCGACAGCAATGCCGCGATCGATCATCAGGGAATGCATCCGCTGATGCTGGCAGATGCGCCGGATCGTGCTGCCTCTGGCTTATCAACGCCGGGAGCAAGCTAAAGCCGGAGTTTTACTGAGCGTTCAGGAGGCTAATTGCCATTATGCTGTAGCGACAGACCAGAGGTTCCCCGCTCCAGTTTAAAGACATTGATCGCCTCTGTTAGCTGTGCGGCCTGAAGGCTGAGATCCTGGGTAATTTTTGTCGATTCCTCCACCAGCGCGGCATTTTTCTGCGTCACATTATCAATATCGTTCAGCGCCTGTGCTATTTGAGTCACGCCTGAACTTTGTTCCGCCGAGGCGAGGGTGATCCCCTGCATGATCTCATTTACCTGCGCTATTGATGAAACCAGTTCTTTCATGGTGTTTCCCGCCTCGGTAACCCGATCGGTGCCCTGGTTCACATTTTTTACGGATTCAGCGATTAACTGGTTAATTTCCTTCGCCGCATCTGAGCTGCGCTTCGCCAGATTACGCACCTCTGCCGCTACAACAGCAAATCCCCGGCCTTGTTCCCCTGCGCGTGCTGCTTCAACAGCGGCATTCAACGCCAGAATGTTGGTCTGATCGGCAATATCGTTAATCACATTATTGATAAACGCGATGCGGTTCGCGCTATGTTCAATATTTCCCATGGTGGAGATGACATTGCTCATAATATCTGCGGCGTTGTGGGAAATCTGACTGGCCCGCGTGGTTAACTGGCTGGCCTGGTCGGCAGTTTCAGCGTTCTGGGATACGGTAATTTTAATCTCTTCCATACTGGCTGCGGTTTGCTGCAAAGAGGTGGCTTGTGACTCGGTGCGCGAGGACAAATCATCATTTCCAAGCGCGATGTTATTTGTGTTTTGCTCGATATGGGCGGCAGAATGTTGCACCGATGAGATCATAGCGATCAAAGCATTTTTCATCTTATTCATTTCGGCGAAAAGCAAACCGAACTCATTTTTATCCTCACAGGGAACAGGAACCAGCAAGTTACCCTTGCTGATCTCAGCAAATATGAGTGATGACTGATGCAATTTATAGAGAAGATTATTTCTTACCCAGCGCCAGGTGGTCACAGAGATAATGATAATGACAATAAACACGGCGCTTGAAAAAATTACAATTTTATTTTTATATTCATGTGCCAGGCTGGCGTACAGTTTGTTTTCTTCCTCCTCTTGCTGTAGGACGTTATTCACACGTTCGCTTAAATCAGCCAGTATACTGGAGGTTGACGTCGTGGCACTGCCGCCGTTAAGAAGCTGCTGCAACGAGAAGCTATAGATCCTTACCAGTTCGTTAGTGAATTTGATAATCTCTTTCACATCCTGCTCCTGCCTGAATACTTCCAGCTCTTTCAATGCAATTTCGATATCTTTCATCCGGCGTTTAGATGAATCCACGTAGCGCTGTGTCAGTGGAGCTTTACGCCATATATCTGCATCCAGCGTATTTATATCAGCACGCGTCATGGCAATTTTATATCTGATTTCATTCAGAATTAGGGATTTTTGACTGGAGACTTTCGATTGTTCAAAGATATATTCGGAACTTATTCCAATGTTAATAACGTAAGCGATAAAAAAAGTGATAACAATCAAAATAATTAATATTAAACTGTTCGCGGCGGTCACAATCCTGATGTTGCGCATAAAATTCCTTCTCCATTTTATTTTTGTTATTAATAGAATCGGTATAACTACGGAAAACTAAAAAAATATAAAGCGCTGTAATGTTGAATTATTTAGCCAGCAGCCAGAAATCACCTGGTTGGTAATCAGGGTCCGTACGCAAACCTGTCAAAGAGAGATTGTGCTCATTTCAGTGACCATTGCCGCTAAGGGCTCACCCCGCGATAAGAGGCACCGCAGTCAGTGGCAGCGCCGCAGATCAGGCGCTATTTTTTAAGCAATTATTATCAGGGCCTAAAGTGATCTGGCGCAAAGTTTGCCAAAACAGGCCATAATTGGTTAGATCGTTGTTTTAGCCTAACCGGTCCGGGAGGACAGTATGTCCAGCATTAAACTTACGGTACGGCGACTGTATAAGCTGCAAGGAGAGCGCATGGTTAATACGCGCGCAACGGCGCGCGTATATGTTGGGGAAACCCTGGTCGCCACGGAAGAGATTACTGGCATGACGGAAAGTTCGGTCAGCAAATATTTGCACCACCAGGCCGGTAATGGACCGTTACGCGTTGAGTGGGACTGTGAAGGCATTGCCGATATGGCGGTCAGCGAGATACAGGCTTGTCCCTGTTGTCAGCATAATGAACTGTAAAAAAGGAAACTAACTTGGCTGGAACTAGCTTACTGACACTGCTTGATGACATCGCTACTTTACTTGATGACATTTCCATTATGGGAAAAGTCGCGATGAAAAAAACGGCTGGCGTATTGGGTGACGACTTATCCCTTAACGCGCAGCAGGTTAGCGGGATAAAAGCAAACCGGGAACTACCGGTGGTGTGGGGCGTAGCGAAAGGCTCGTTCCTTAATAAACTGATCCTGGTGCCGTTGGCGCTGGTTATCAGTGCCTTTGCGCCCTGGGCAATCACGCCGCTGTTGATGATCGGCGGGGCTTACCTCTGTTACGAAGGTGTGGAAAAGGTCATGCACACCCTGCAGCATGATAAAAATGCTGAAACGCCCGAGGCGCGTCAGCTGCGGCTGCAGAAACTGGTAGAGCAGGATCCTGCTGGCTATGAGAAAACGAAGATCAAAGGCGCGGTGCGCACTGATTTTATTCTCTCCGCAGAGATTGTAGCCATCACCCTGGGCATAGTTTCCGCCGCACCGCTTCTGAATCAGATTTTGGTTTTATCCGGCATCGCCATTTTGGTTACCGTCGGCGTGTATGGCCTTGTGGCCGCTATCGTAAAGCTGGACGATCTTGGCTTCTGGCTGTGCGATAAATCTTCAGCGGTAGCGCAGGCGGTGGGGAAAACGCTGCTGGTGCTGGCACCCTGGCTGATGAAGGTGCTTTCTGTGGTGGGCACCCTGGCTATGTTCCTGGTGGGCGGCGGTATTGTCGTGCATGGTATTCCGGTGTTGCACCATATGATCACCCACTTCAGCGAAGGTTTTCATGGTGTGATTACCGTACTGCTGGAAAACGGCGCTAACCTGGTGATCGGCTTTATTATTGGTTCGATTGTGCTGTTAGCGGTAAATCTGATTGCGAAGCTGCGCGCTTAATGTATAAAGTGCGGCGAAATTGATTAACGGGAGCAGGCCATGAACGACGATATGTTTGAATTTGATATTGATGCTCAGCTGGAAGAGGCGCAGGCTAACGCTGAAAAGAAAGCCAGCGAAGTGCCGGTTGAGCTGAATGATGAAGCTGATTGCGAAGGCTGCAAAATCTAATCATCGATGGCTTCTCAGCAATATATTTAAAACGGACACCTGTCCGTTTTTTTTGTCTCCCGTGCGGGTGAAACCAGGGTTAACTTTGCTGTTTTATTTTTTGCTGATATTTCGTCAACTTCCGCACGTCATGATGCTTTTTAGGAGAGCGCGGCAGGAAATTTCCAGTGGGGCTGCTATACATAATGGGTGCTTTTTCACCAAACTAAGGAGGCCGCATTATGTTTATCAGCGTCAGTGATGAAGTGAAGCATAAAGAGGATGGTCAAACCATGATCGTCACCGGCATTGCCAGCGGAATGGTGGAATGTCGCTGGTATGACGGTTACAGCGTAAGACGCGAAACATTCCATGAAGAAGAACTGTTCCCGGTTAATTCTGCCCGCCAGCTTGCCAGCTAAATCCTTTCTCTTCCCCCGCCAGCCTTGACTGGCGGGATGAGTTTTTGTACATTTGGTTCATTATGTATCTTTTTTAGCGCAATATTGCGCTTTTGATGAACCAGGTGAACTATGTCAGAAGAAACTCTTCGTCACGCTTTTTCCGCAAGGCTTATTGAAGCCTGTAATCGTAAAGGACTGGAATCGCACGGGCGCGGTGTCACTCTGGCGCGTGTCCTGTCGGTAACGCCGCGTGCCGTTGGTAAATGGCTGAACGGCGAGGCGATGCCGCGCGATGGTAAAATGCAGGCGCTGGCGGACTATCTGGACGTTAGCCGCGAGTGGCTGCAATTGGGCACCACGGCGCTAGATAATAACGTGCGTGCGGTTGCTCAGGCGCCCGGCTATAACAGCTATCCACTGATAAGCTGGGTCAGCGCCGGGCTCTGGAGCGAGGCGGTAGAGCCCTGGTCACGGGCGGAAATCGATCGCTGGCCAGCCACTACGCGTCACGTCAGTGAAAACAGCTTCTGGCTGGAGGTTAAAGGCGATTCAATGACCTCGCCGGTGGGGCTGAGTATTCCGGAAGGAATGATGATTCTGGTCGATCCTGATATTCCCGCCACCTCCGGGAAACTGGTGGTGGCGCGCTTAATCAATGCTAATGAAGCTACCTTTAAACGCTATATCGAAGATGGCGGGCGTAAGTATCTTAAGCCGTTAAATCCAGAATATAAAATGCAGGAAATTCATGATGATTGCCGCATTATCGGCGTGGTTGTCGAAGCAAAATGGGAAAATTTAGCTTAAGCGATTCAGTTAACAATGTGAACTAATTGTTCTTGCAATAAGTGTACTTTTGGTTCATTATCTCTCTATCCTTTTATCGTCGGGAGAAGAGGAATGGACTGGATAATGAATGGCATCTTGTTGCTGTTGGGCGTGGTTAAAGGCTCTGTCAGTGAGCTAACGCTTCAGGAATGGGGCTATCTGGTTGGCATCGTTTTTACTCTGTTGCGTGGCATCATGATCTGGCGTGACAACCGTAACGAGCAGCGGCGACGTACTGAAATTTTTGAACGCTATGTCAGTCAGCTGGCGCAACAGGGCGTGCGTCAGGCCTGGAAAAAATTGCGGCACCTGGAGAGCCGACCGCCGTCAGAAACGCCTAAAGAGTAAGCGCCTGCTGTGTGCCAGCAGGCGTTGATGGGCAGAGCAGGGCGGCTTATACCGCTCCTGCTGTTGAGGTTAAACGTGACCTTCGTTATCTTCTTCGACCGCCTGATAAATACGCTGCAAAATATCAGGGAAGGCAGACTGCACGCGGCTCCAGCTGGGAATAAAAGGCTTATCGTTAGGGCGCTCCATAAAGGCCTGGCCTGCTTCCAGAATCGCCTGAGTAAACATTTCTACCGCCGCCTCTTCACTGTGCTGATCGAAATGCAGGCCGTTCATGGTCGCTTCATGGCTGTAGATTTCCATCATATCCAGCGCGTTACGATAGTAGGTCGCTTTCAGCACCCGGAAAGAGTCGCTGGTCAGGCTTACGCCCATTGTGGCCAGCTTGCGCAATAGCGACTGCACAATATCATTGCTCATACGACGCAGGCCGCCGGTGCCATCTTCCTCTGAAAGCGGCTGATGCTTGTGATCGTAATTATGTGCGATTTCCGCCTGACAGCTTTGGCGGGTGGTGTAGTTACGATAGATCTCTGACAGCACCCCTATCTCCAGCCCCCAGTCGCCGGGAATTTTTATATTATTCAGCACATGGGTACGCATAGCGAATTCGCCGGAGAGCGGGTAACGGAAGCTGCTGAGATATTCCAGATACTCGGAATGACCATAAACCTGCTGCAACGAGCGCAGCAGCGGCCCTACCAGAAGCCGACCCACGCGCCCGTTCAGCTTGTTGTTAGCCACGCGCGCGTAAAAGCCTTTGCAGAACTCATACTGAAACGCCGGATTAGCCAGCGGATAGAGCAGACGTGCCAGCATGCCGCGCTCATAGGTCACAATATCGCAATCATGCAGCGCTACGCAGCTGCTGCGATCGGAGGCGAGCGTATAGCCAGTACAGAACCAAACGTTGCGTCCTTTACCCGGCTCGGTGGGAGACAATCCCTCTTTGTCCAGCTCGGCGTCCAGTGCTTTCAGACGCGGACCGTCGTTCCATAAAATACGGTGGCGCTGGGGCAGGCGGGAAAAAAATTCACGCGCAAACAGAAACTGATCGCGATCGGCGCGATCAAGCCCAATTACAATCTCCTCCAGATAGGGCACCTTCGCCAGTTCATCAACAATATGGTTAAGGGCCGGTCCTTCCAGTTCAGAAAACAGGGAGGGTAAAATCAAGCCCATTTTGCGTTTACGCGCAAATTGCACCATCTCTTTTTCCAGCGACTCCGTAGAGCGACCGGTCAGATTATGAAAATTTGTAATAACGCCATTCTGGAAAAAATCACTCATATCTGGTCCCCATAAAGCAATCAGGCGAAAATGCCATGATTGGGTTATTCCTGCGCGATAAAATAGTCCAGCCCTTCGCTCCAGCCAGTCGGGCCATATTCCGTGGTTTGATAGACGTGGCGCTCATCCTGGCGCGTTAGCTCAACCGGAAATTTGCTATAACCTTTGATCACGACCGCATAGTCAACGCTGTCTAACATTGGCGCATCGTTAGGGCCGTCGCCAAGTCCGACGGTAATAAAGCGTTTACCGCCCGCCGTGGTCATATTTTGCAGTAGCCAGCGTAGCGCTTCGCCTTTGCCGCTGCCTTTTGGCATCACATGCCAGAAACGTCCTCCCTGTACCAGCATCAGCGACTCCTGCTCCAGCTGCTGCCGGAAAAGCGCAAACTGTTCATCCGTATCGCGCCACACCAGCGCTTCCGATGCCTCACGCATGCGCGCCAGAGCGACGTTTGCCACGGACAAGCCGGTAATATTCACCAACTCTTTTTCGGTAAATTCGCTAAAGCCGGTGAAACGAAACTGGTGCTGCTGTTGCAGACGACGCAGACACTCACAGATTTCGTCATAATTTTTACCGGCGTGATGACGCACCATTTCGCCCTGCGCATTATCGATCTGTACCAGCGCGCCGTTTTCAGCAATAAAAGGTGCACCGGGAAAACCCAGCTCCTGCTGTAGCGGAATAACCTCTGCAGCCGTTTTACTGGTACATATCACCAGCGGAATATGCTGCTGTTTTAGCAGAGTTAGCCAACGTTCTGCTGGCTCCCAGCTGTAGGTGTGATGATCTAACAAAGAACCATCCAGGTCAGTGATGATCATTAACGGGTCGTGCAGATGCGGCATGCTTAAATCCTCATGATAACGGAGGCCCGCTCCGATAAATGCTGATGCCTAAGTATAACGACAGATGTTAATTATGATGGGTGATTAGCGTAAAAGGCAGGTGAACTCTTTGCTCGGATAATTCTGTAAAAAAAAGAATAGTGGCACAGTAGGCTGTAGCAAAAAGGAGAGTAAAACAGAGATAAGCTGGCGATATTTAAGCGCTAACTTGTCGACGATTAACCACTGGCATCCCGTTTAACGGCTAAATAAGATTTGTCTTAAGGGAAAAATATCGTAATCTGGAGCCGTTAAGGAATTACCTGGTGTAACGAATTTCATTGACGGTTCTGTCATCCCGGCCTCATGAGGTCGGGATTTTTTTTGCCGCTTAACGATTAACCTCGCTAACCGAGCAGTCGTGAATATCAAATTCAAACGAATGCGATATCTGTGGGCCAAAGCCATAACCCGCAGACATATTTTGCTGTTGCGCCAGATCCCATTCGCTGTCGGTATCCATTTTATCGCAAAGCCAGCCACCATCCTGCGCTGAAGAGGATGCGGGGTAACCTTTTCCCCTGACGCTACGCGGTTCATCGTTGTTCATGGTGGTCTCCGGCAAACGTATGGCCAGATAAGTATAGGCGAAGCACCGCCAGGAAATGAGATAAGGCTCGCAGGTTGGTATAACCAGGAAATTACTTAAAAAAAAGCCCGCGCTGCGCGGGCAAAATCCTTGTTACTTTTAGGTTGACTGCGCCTATGGGGTTGGTGCAGTAAAAACAGTGTAGACAGAACCACTGTCAGAAGTCTCGCGATGAAACGTTAAGAAAGCGAAAATTCTGAGGGGGAGTTTCTTTTGCGCGCCTTTACGCAGCCTTACAGGCAACAAATAACAATCCTGCTACACTTAACCGCGGGAAAAATGAAGAAAACAGGAGACGTTATGGATTTATTGCGCATTATTATTGCCATTTTGTTACCACCGCTGGGCGTATTTTTGCAGGTAGGTTTTGGCGGCGCGTTCTGGCTAAACATCATACTGACGCTGTTGGGTTATATTCCGGGTATTATTCATGCGGTCTGGGTCATTGCACGCCGTTAATTCGCCGTTTATGCTCCGCTATTAATGTAAAAGCCCAGGCAAGAGAGCATGAGGATGAAGGTAAACGATCGCGTCACGGTAAAAACCGATGGCGGCCCGCGTCGTCCAGGCACCATTCTGGCGGCGGAGGATTTTAACGAAGGCACTATGTATCTGGTGGCGCTGGAAGATTATCCGCTGGGTATCTGGTTTTTTAATGAAACTGACCATGACGAAGGCGTGTTCGTCGAGCCGCTGGCGGACAGCGAATAGATAAAAACCCACCTGCAGAGGTGGGTTTTTTACGTTTAGGCGACCCTCTCTTAAGTGCCGCCGCTGCGATTAAAACTTTTCCCAGTTATCGTTGGAGGCCACAGCCACTGCCGGACGTAGCTTGACGGCGGTTGGCGCAGCCGGCGCAACGCTAACCGGAGCGCTGCTTTCCTGCTGCGACAGGCGGAAGGTGGCGACGGCTTGCGTCAGGCGAGCGGCCTGTTCTTCCAGCGAAACAGCAGCCGAAGAGGCCTCTTCGACCAGCGCGGCGTTCTGCTGGGTAACATTATCCATCTCGGTAACGGCCTGGCTAACCTGCTGAATTCCGCGACTCTGCTCATCGGACGCGGCGGCAATTTCCGCCATGATATCGGTAACGCGACGTACCGCTTCCACAATATCGGTCATGGTTGAGCCAGCATGGCTGACCTGCGTAGAGCCCTGACCGATCAATTGCACCGATTCGGCAATCAGGCCATCAATCTCTTTCGCGGCCTGTGCGCTGCGCTGCGCCAGATTACGCACTTCGCTGGCAACCACCGCAAATCCACGCCCCTGCTCACCGGCCCGTGCCGCCTCAACCGCCGCGTTCAGCGCCAGAATATTAGTCTGGAAAGCGATACTGTTAATGACATTGGTGATCTCAGCAATTTTCTTCGAGCTGCCGGAGATATTGTTCATGGTATTGATCACGCCGCTGACAATATTGCCGCCTTCGCGCGCTTTGCCGGAGGCATCGGCAGCGAGCTGACTGGCATGATGGGCGTTATCGGCGTTCTGTTTTACCGTGGCCGTTAGCTGTTCCATACTGGCTGCCGTCTGTTCCAGAGCTGAAGCCTGTTGTTCGGTACGCGAGGAGAGATCGGTATTACCTGCAGAGATCTCCCCGGAACCCTGATAAATGGCTACGGCACCTTCACGTACCACGCCGACGGTTTGCACCAGCGCCTGCTGCATCGCCTGAAGGTTCGCGCCCAGCATGCCGATTTCGCTGCGGCCCCAGCTGCGGGCCGGGGCAGTAAGATCGCCTGCGGCGATGCGTGCGATACGCTCACCCGCCTGCTGCAGTGGGTTAATCACTATGCGACGCAAAAAGATAAATGTCATCAGCGTCAGCACCAGCGCCGCGGCAAACGCCACGCCCATAATCACAAAGCCAAGGTGTGATTGCGCATTTGCCTGCTGATTAATCGCCTCGGCGCGCGCGGTACGAATCTTGATAGCTTTCAGTAATACCTGATTATATTGATCGTCAAGCTTGCGGGTTACGTCGGTTTCCTGAGCAATCACGCCTTCAAAGCTCCCCTGTTTGGCTGAATTTACCATCGGGAGTAGCCCCTGATTAAGGTAGGCGTTAAATTGCGTTTTTAGCGGCGCATCAAGCGCGCTGTCGGCTTCGCTTTTCAGCGGGCGGGCCAGATAGGTATCAAAGTTTTGCTGTGCCTGAGCAAGACGTTTTTCTACCGCCGTCAGAATAGAGCGGAATTCATCCATTTCTCCAATACGCGCCGCAGCGCCCGCGTGGATCACCAGCAGCCTGGCAGTACGGAGATGGTTAGAGCTGTTAGATAAAGCCATACGAACCTGAATTTCCTGTGTTGCTTCGTCCAGTGAACGATTGCTTTGCAGCAAAAACCAGCCGGAAAGCGCAATGCACAGGGCAAACAGCAATAAAATACCGCTAAAAATTGCCGTAAAAAGGGGAACCAAACGTAGATGTTGCCAAAAGCTGACCCGTTCTTGGGCCTCATCAGGGGAGGTGTTCTTCATATCCTTTTGCTCTCTGTAGGTAAGGTGGCGATGTCGAAGCTGTCATAAGCATCGGCAACCCTGGCAAAAGGCTTAGCGGGATAAATGAGAGGCGTGTCGCAAAATGCATAAACAGGATGGCCGGCAAAAGCCGGCCATCCTGTTTATCTTACATTCACATAGATACCGGACGTCACGTTGTCCGTCAGGCGCACTACATGATAAATAACCTGTTTATTATGCGTTTTGATTTTACGCTTAATGTTGCCTTTGTGGGATGAAACCGTCTTGGCTTTAATTTGCATCTTGTCAGAGATTTGAATGGTATCGTGCCCGGACATCCACATTTTAAGCATATTTGATTCGGTCTGGCTGAGCGTCAATGGATTCGCATCAATGCCAGCAGAGGCGCGTGTGTTGGCGCTAACCTTTTTCTGTAAATAGCTGCTTAATAAC
This sequence comes from Pantoea alhagi, assembly GCF_002101395.1. Taxonomy (NCBI): domain Bacteria; kingdom Pseudomonadati; phylum Pseudomonadota; class Gammaproteobacteria; order Enterobacterales; family Erwiniaceae; genus Pantoea; species Pantoea alhagi. The sequence continues at coordinate 3,231,792 of NZ_CP019706.1, forward strand.
TTATCCAGCGTGGCGGACTTTACCGATTTTGATGTAATAATCAGGTTCTTACGAACGTAGAGATATTCCTCAAAATGGATATTGGCAATCGCCATAAAGATTAGAAATAACGTATCAGGATGCTGCAGAATAATATTGCGAATACGTTCGCTGGAATCGGCTTCATGAATGAAGCATTCTTCGTTAATAAAGACAACGCCAGGTTTTAGCTGTTGGCATTTAATTTGTAGCTGCTCAATATCGTTAACGGATGAGATATTTTTCTTTTTAATCCCTTTTGTAGCCATGTAATCCATTAATCCCAGACGTGTGTAGCTGCATGAATCCATAATAATCGTTGGCATGATAGCGACCCTCACCAATTTGTTATCCGTTAAATCAACGATGAATACGCGTTTGCGGTACGGGAAAGATTTCTATTAACAATCTTGTAATTTTACTCAGCTGTGCTGAATCCGAAACGGAGCAGTGCCGAGGTCATCTTTCGTCCTTGTATCTACAGCAGATTTTGCGCAGGGCAGCATAAATGACTGCCTCTAAGCGCAGCAGAACGCAAACAGCATCTTGTCAGAATGACAAACTGCCCCGGTTGGCGTCTGATGCAACTTTTGAGAACGCTTACACTATCGCGCACAACTAAGATAATCCTGATAGGACAAATCTTAAAATGATTTGTTTCGCGAATGTGTAGCAAACTCGGGAGCCGAGACAATGCCGTAAAAATCCATTTTAGACAAGAAAAAAACGCAGAAAAATTTTTCCTTTCGAAAACATCCATTTGCGTATTCCGCCCAAGGCTGACCTGACATAAAACTCGTTGCGAAGTCCGTTTTAAAATACGCGATGCGTAATTTAATGCGAATAATTTTCATCGCTTTAAAGTATTTATCAGATTTTCCTTAGTGAAATTCTGGTAAAAATGGTTCGAAAAGTACGCAGAAACATTGTGTGTGCTTAAGTATTCATAAGCGTCAACTTAAGAGATGTTGGAGATTAGTTTTGCGGCATTTCAGAAAGTATGTCAGAAAGTAAATCAAACACTTCACTAAACAGGTGCTCACAAAAGGGGGCGAGGAGTGGCATAAGTATGCCAATTGTTAAAATTCCGATCGATAAGGTTATAGGAAAGCCAATAGCGAAAACGGATAGCTGAGGTGCAACACGATTTAACAAACCCAGGGCCAGGTTAATCGTGAGCAATAAAATGATAAGCGGTAGCGCCAGTCGCATACCGTTGAGAAAGATTAACCCGCCCGCTTTAGCAAGCGCCAGGAATGCATTGGCATTAAGTGGATCTCCACCAATCGGCAATGTATGAAAACTGTCCGCCAGCAGCGAGATTAACCACAGATGCCCGTTGAAGGTGAGAAACAGCAACATCGCCAGCATATCCAGGAAGCGTGCCAGCACTGGCATATTCAGTCGACTGCCCGGATCAAAGAAGGTGGCGAATGAGAGCCCCATCTGTAATCCGATGAGTTCACCCGCCATGCGAACTGCGGCAAAAGCGAACTGCATAGTGAAACCTAAAGCGATGCCAATCAAAATTTGCTGAATTAATAGCCAAAAACCGCCTACTGAAAACAGCGTTACATTAGCTGGCGGCAACTGCGGTGCCAGAATCCAGGTAATCATGACCGCCAGACCGATTTTGACCTTTTTACTAACGGCGCGTTCACTGAAAATGGGTGCCGTACTGAACAGGGCCAGCAAACGCACCAGCGGCCAGAAAAACTGGCCGACCCAGAGCATCAGTTGGTTGCTGTCCAGCGTTAACATAGGTGCGGTCTCTTAAAGGTCGGGCGGAGAAGAGCGGGTCGGTTAGCCGATCATATAGGGCAGGTTGCTGAACAGCGTGCGGATATAGTCCAGCAGCAGGTTTAGCATCCAGGGGCCCGCCACTACTACAGTAGCGGCTACGGATAAAATTTTGGGAATAAAAGAGAGCGTCTGCTCGTTGACCTGGGTCGCCGCCTGCAACAGGCTAATAATCAGACCGCTGATCAGTGCAGCCAGCAGCAGCGGGGCCGCCACCATCAGGGCGATTTTCATTGCGTCGTGGCCAAGGACCATTACCGATTCTGGGGACATGATTGCTCCGGGTATCAGGAATAAAAGCTCTGCGCCAGCGACCCAACCAGCAACTGCCAGCCGTCAACCAACACAAATAGCATCAGCTTAAATGGCAGGGCAATCGTTGCCGGCGGTACCATCATCATCCCCAGCGCCATTAACACGCTGGCAATGACCAAATCGATAATCAAAAAAGGAATAAACACCGTAAAGCCAATCTGAAAGGCGGTTTTCAGCTCGCTGGTAACATAAGCTGGCAGCAGAATACGCATCGGCACCGCTTCCGGCCCGACGATGGGCGGGGTGTTCGCCAGACGGGCAAACAGCGCGAGATCCGCTTCACGCGTCTGACGCAGCATGAACTCACGCAGCGGCTGTGCGCCTTTGTCTATCGCCACTTCCATCGAGATTTTGTTCTGACTAAACGGCAGGTAGGCGTCCTGATAAATCTTATCGAACACCGGCGCCATGATAAAAAAGGTCAGGAACAGCGACAGACCCAGCAGCACCTGGTTCGGTGGCGCAGAAGGCGTACCCAGCGCGTTACGCAGCAGGCCGAACACGATGATGATGCGCGTAAAGCTGGTCATCATCAGTAAAATGGCTGGCAAAAAGGTCAGCGAGGTAATAAAAACCAGCGTCTGCACCGGCAAAGACCAACTCTGACCGCCATTCGGCAGCGGCTGAGTAACCAGACCAGGCAATTGAGCATGCACCTCCGGCGTTAACAACAGCAACGGCAGGAGGGGAAGCAGACGACGAATCATTGTGGTTTTCCGGGACGTTTCACTAACGTCTGTAAAAGCTGACGGAAGTCAGGTGCCGCCTGGGCGGGCGGCGCATCCTGTTGTTCGGGATCTTTAGGCGGCAGCGTATGCAGATGAGTAATCTGCTGCGCCGTCACGCCCAACACCAGGCGGGCATCTTCTACTTCGACAATCACCACGCGCTCGCGCTGACCAACCTGTACGCTGGCGCTGATTTTCAGCGCCTGCGGGCCGCCAAGGCGTTTCGGCGTAAAGCCAAGACGCCGGGCCAGCCAGGCGAAGACGAGGATCAGTAAGACGATCCCTGCCAGTACGCTACTGACCTGCGTTAATGCCGAGCCGGTCGAAAAGGCGGGCTGTGGTGCTTGCTGAGTCGTTGCCTGCTGGGTGCTGTTGCTCATTATTAGCGGCTCAGGCGGCGCATGCGTTCAGACGGGGTGATGATGTCAGTGATACGGACACCATACTTATCGTTCACGACCACAACTTCACCCTGTGCAATCAGGTAACCGTTAATCAGAATATCCAGCGGCTCACCGGCAAGACCTTCCAGCGCGACCACGGAACCCTGCGCCAGACGCAGCAGCTCTTTGATCGTCATTTTGGTGCGGCCCAGTTCAACGGTAAGTTTGACCGGAATATCCATGATCAGATCGATATCCTGCAGCGAACCGCCGACATCTTTACTGTCCAGTGATTTGAACACGCTCTCGGTGGATGACGACGCGCTGTCGGTCGAGGCTTGTTCACTCATGGCCTCTGCCCACAGATCGTCCGCAGAAATGCTGTCATCGGACGTGTTTTTGCTGTCACTCATCGGGCTGTTCCTCATTCAGCGAATTCAATATCGGATTAATCAAGTGTTCTACACGCAGCGCGTATTGTCCATTCAGGGTGCCATACTGGCTGGTTAGCACCGGCACGCCATCAACATGCGCGATAATGCGATCCGGTTTTTCAATCGGTAGTACATCACCGGGCTTCAGCTGCAGGATGCGCGACAAACGCAGAGAGACGTCGGCAAAATTTGCAATCAGCTCCAGCTCGGAATGCTGCACCTGCTTCACCAGCGTATCGCGCCAGTTTCTGTCTTCCTGCCGCGAGTTTTCCAGCGGCGGGTTAACCAGCAGTTCACGCAGCGGCTCGATCATGCTGAAGGGGATACAGATATTGAATTCCCCTACTAGGTTGCCGATCTCCACCTGAAACGGCGTGGTCACAACAATGTCGTTCGGTGACGTAGTGATGTTGGTAAATTTTACCTGCATCTCCGAACGCACATATTCAACATCCAGCGGATAGATTGCTTTCCATGCATCACTGTAGCCTTCCAGCGCCAGCTTCAGCATGCGGCGGATCACGCGCTGTTCCGTATGGGTAAATTCGCGTCCTTCAACTTTAGTCGGGAAGCGCCCATCGCCACCAAAAAGGTTATCCACCGCAATGAATACCAGGCTGGGCGAGAAAACGAACAGCGCTGTGCCGCGCAGCGGCTTCAGGTGGATCAGGTTCAGGTTGGTCGGCACCGGCAGGTTACGGGCAAATTCATGGTACGGCTGAATTTTAATCGCCCCAACACTGATATCCGGACTACGACGCAACAGGTTAAACAGTCCCATACGGAACTGGCGCGCAAAACGCTCGTTGATAATCTCCAGCGCCTGCATGCGCTCGCGCACCACGCGACGCTGGGTATTAGGATCGTACGGGCGAATATTGTCATCGCCGATACTCTTATTCTTATCATCTTCCGCGCTTTCACTGTCGCCATTGAGAAGCGCGTCAATCTCAGCCTGTGAAAGAATGCTATCGCCCATTAACTCACCTCAATATGAAGGCGGTAAACAGTACATCGTTTACGACCTGCGGAGGTTGACCTTTAACCAGCGGCGGTGCCAGCGACTGCTTGATCTGTTCTACCAGTTCCTGCTTACCCTGTTCCGATGCCAGCTTCAATGAATCCTGGCGTGAGAGCAGCAGCAGCAACCGGCTACGAACTTCAGGCAGATAGTCGTTCATGCGAAGACGCGTTTCCTCATCCGGCAGACGCAGGGTAAAGCCTACGTACAGCACGCGATCGGGATCGTTATCCGCATTGACCAGGTTAACCGTAAATGTATCAAGAGCATAAAAGACCGGGGCGGCAGGCGGTTCCACTTTCGCGGCAGCCTGATGTCCGTCGGTTTTATTCATTGTTCGCCACACTACATAGCCTGCCACGCTGCAAGCGGCCAGCGTTACAACCAGTAACACCGGAATCAGGATGGAACGTTTGCGGCCTTTAGCTTTCGCGTTATCAGACATTTTGCAGATATACCCTGTGAATTATCTGGGGCAGGCCATAGTGGCTAGCCGGAAGTGATTATCGCGCGTCTCTCGCCGATCAATGGGGGGAAAAGACGCGCCTTTTGCTTTTACCTTTGGCGTTTGTCGCCGTCAGGCGAATGTATCTACTGCGCTACTGCCCGCCGCCCGCGCCTGTAAGGCGGCGGGGACCGCCAGCGGTGTTACTTCATCTTCGCTACCTGATGCCAGCGGAAATCCAGCTTGAGGCTGGTCGCGACGCGGTTCCTGCTGGCTGCCGAAACTCTGGCTCTGCGGGAAAGCGTCGCTGCTGACGTTGCTTTGCGTCAGGTTGATGCCGCTTTCTGCCAGCGCGGTGCGCAGATGGGGCAGGGCGGCTTCCAGCGCAGCGCGTACCTGACTATGGTTTGACACCATACTCAACTGCGCCTGATCGTTATCCAGCTTCAGGCTGATCTGGATCGCGCCTAAATCGTCCGGATGCAGACGCAGCTCGGCGTTCTGTTGCCCGTTGCGACTGAACATCAGCACCTGCTGGCTTACCGCCTGCTGCCACTCCGGACTGCCCAGCTGCGCATTAATCTGCGAGGTTACCGGCGTCATTGCCGTTGCCGAAGCGCCAGGGGCGGCGGTTGCGGCGGTTGCGCTATTCATTGCTGCTGACAGCGCGCTTAGCGTATGCGTCGGCAGATTGTCTTTATTCTCTGTGCCTTCATTCTGACGCGTTTCGTTCATCAGATTCTGGAAGCTGGAAAGCGGAGATTCCTCCTCGCTACCGGCAGCGGTCGTCGCGGCAGCAGCCAACGGCATACCGCTGCTCAGGCTGCTTTTCTCCGCATCACCATCCGGGGCAACAGACTGTTGCGCGAGCAGCGCTGCGTTCAGGTTGCCGCTTTGGCTATTGAGAGAGCCGAGGCCACTACCTTCGAGTTTCACGTCATTACTTTTTGCGGCCTGCTGTACCAGCGGCGTTTGCGGCAGCATGGCAAACAGCGCCTGTAAAGATTGCTGATCGGCAGCGCTTAAACTGTCTCGTTTCAGCTCTTCTTTATCATCGGCGAGTTTAAGGTTCTCTTTAGCCTTTTCCGGCGTCAGCAGCGCATCAATTGCTTCAGGATTTTGCACTGCGGCCAGCAGCTGGCTCAGCTCGCTTGCCGGTTTTTTTTCTGCCAGCGCTTTTTGCGCATCAGCGGGCAGCGTGGCTTTTCCATCGCCCTGTTTCGCCAGCGTCAGCAGACGATTGCCGAGCAGCGTCAGGAATGCCTCCGACAGCTGGCCGGAAGCCGCGCCGTCGCCGCTGACAAGGCCGGTGCCGTTGGTAAGGTCGACACCGCTATCGGCGCTGACGGTATTCACTGATGTTGGCAACTTAATCATTAGCCTTCCTCAAAGATGCCCGTTGGGCATACTCATCCATCCGTTTCTGATCGAGACGGTTTTCCTGTAATAGTTCATTGGCCTGCGAACGAGCCTGAAGCGTTTCCCAGGCGTGCAGCCGCTGCTGTTTGTTGCGCCAGACGTCAAGCGCCTGCTCGACTTTCTGCGTACACTGTGTCAGCTGATGACGATGCTGTTCGATGGCTTTTTCCAGCGTCTGAATAAACTGGTGATAGTTAGTCCAGCGCGAACTGGCGATGCCGGTCGACATGTTGTTGTTCAGCTTATGACGATATTCATCCTGATAGTTGAGCAGCATATTCAACTGCTCATCCGCCTGCTGTTGGGCACGACGCATCGTGCCCAGCCGGATAGCTGCGTCTTCCACCTCTTTCTGCGCCAGGTCGCGCAGGGTTTCCATCGCACTGTTGGGTTTAGCCATCGTCAGGTGACCTCATTCCTCGCGTCGGGCCGTGGCCCGACGACATCAACCAAAAATTGCCTGGAGATGCAGGCAGGCATCGTCATAGCGGCTCTGCTCGAAGATGCCCTGTTGCAAAAAGGATTCCAGCATTGGCCACAGTTTGATTGCCTTATCCAGCATTGGATCGCTCCCGGCTGCATAGGCGCCGACGCTAATCAGATCGCGGTTGCGCTGATAGCTGGAGAGCAACTGTTTAAACTGGCGCACGCGCGCATAGTGCGCTTCATCGATCAGCGCGGTCATCGCACGACTGATTGAGGCTTCGATATCGATAGCCGGATAGTGGCCCGCTTCCGCCAGCCGCCGCGACAGCACCACGTGGCCGTCAAGAATGGCGCGCGCGGAGTCAGCGATCGGATCCTGCTGGTCATCGCCTTCGGTTAATACGGTATAGAAAGCGGTAATCGAACCGCCGCCATCGATGCCGTTCCCGGCGCGTTCTACCAGCGCAGGCAGCTTGGCGAAAACCGAAGGCGGATAGCCTTTAGTCGCCGGCGGCTCGCCGATTGCCAGCGCAATTTCACGCTGCGCCATGGCATAGCGCGTTAATGAATCCATAATCAACAGCACGTGCTGACCGCGATCGCGGAAATCTTCAGCGATGCGCGTGGCATAGGCCGCGCCCTGCATACGCAGCAGCGGAGATACATCCGCCGGAGCAGCAATCACCACCGAGCGCGCGCGCCCTTCGGTGCCAAGAATATTTTCAATAAAATCTTTAACTTCACGGCCACGCTCGCCAATCAGACCGACCACAATCACATCGGCTTTGGTATAGCGCGCCATCATGCCGAGCAGCACCGATTTACCCACGCCGGAACCGGCAAACAGGCCCATACGCTGACCGCGGCCTACCGTCAGCAGCGCATTGATCGCGCGTACGCCGGTATCCAGCACGTCGGTAATCGGTGTGCGCTGCAGCGGGTTAAAGGGTGGGGTAATCAAGGGGGCGCGGTAGCCGGTTTCCGGTGCGGGCAGACCGTCCAGCGGACGACCGCTGCCGTCCAGCACGCGACCGAGCAGCTGAGGACCCAGCATCAGCTGTTTCCCGCTCTGCGCGTTATCGCCACTGACGCGGGCGAATACGCGCGCACCGGGCAAAATGCCTTCCACTTCTTCCAGCGGCATCAAAAAGAGTTTCTGACCGTTGAAGCCAACCACTTCGCTTTCAACTTCAGAAACCTGTTTACCGTCATGACGTTCAATAACGCAGGTCGCTCCCAGCGGCAACTGCAGGCCGGTCGCCTCCAGTACCAGACCGGTGGCGCGCGTCAGGCGACCATAGCGGCGTACCTCAGGCACTTCCGCCATGCGTTTTTCAAACGCATCCAGTGAACCCAGCCAGCGTGAAAGACGAGTCGTCATTACAGCTCTCCCGGTGCCGCCAGGCGACACAGTTCATGCCAGCGTGTCGCCACGCTGGCGTCCAGATCGCCATCTTCCGCGCTCAGTTTGCAGCCGCCCGGATGCAGCGAGCTGTCAGCCAGCAGGCGCCAGCCATGCAGATCGAGCGTTGGGCCAAGCGTTTGTTCCACGCGCTGCAGATCGTCAGGATGAACCCGCAGCTGCGGCTTGCCACTGAACATAGGTTCCTGCTGGATCATCTGCTGAATCTGACGCAGCAGAGCAGAGCCGTCGACTGCCGTCGCCTGGCCGATAACCTGCCGCGCCGCTTCCAGCGCCAGCTGCAGCAGACGTGAGGCGATGACGCTGTCCAGCGCTTCCAGCGTATGCTGAAATTCGGTTACCAGCTGCTGCATGCGCGCCTGAACCGGTGCCTGCTGCTGCTGAGCTTCCGCCAGTCCCTGCTGAAAACCCGCATCAAAACCCGCCTGCCTGCCTTCATTAAAGCCTTTCTGCTGGCCTTCGGCATAGCCTTGCGCATGGGCGTCAAGGCGTGCCTGGGTCTGCATCTGCTCCAGCTGCGACTGCGGCGAAAAGGCTTCGCTTTCTTCGCTGGTGTCGAAGGCGAAGTCGGGCTCGGCCTGCGGCTCAGCGACAGGCTGATCAAAACGCGTTAGATCGTCAGGCTGCCAGCGCTGCCACGGACGGGAAGAAAAGGCATCAGACATAGGTTTCCTCGCCACCGCCAATTACCATTTCGCCGCTTTCCGCCAGACGACGCACGATAAGCAGGATCGCTTTCTGTTCGTTTTCTACCATCGACATACGTACCGGGCCACGGTTGGCGAGGTCGTCGCGCAGAATATCGGCAGCACGCTGCGACATATTCTTGAGGAACTTCTCGCGCAGCGGCTGATCGGCGCCCTTCAGTGCAACCAGCAGCGATTCGGATTCCACTTCCTGCAGCAGGCGTTGAATGCTGCGGTCGTCCACATCCACCAGGTTTTCGAACAGGAACATTTCGTCGACAATTTTCTGCGCCAGTTCGCCATCGAACTCGCGTACCGCTTCCATAACAGCTTCTTCCTGCTGCGTTTTCATCAGGTTGATGATTTCCGCTGCGGTTCTTACGCCGCCCATCTTCGCACGCTTGAGGTTTTGACCATCCAGCAGCGAGTTGAGCACTTCGGTCAGCTCCGCCAGCGCCGCTGGCTGCACGCCGCCGAAGGTGGCGATACGCAGCATCACGTCGTGACGCAGACGATCGTCGAACTGAGCCAGGATATCCGCCGCCTGTGAACGCTTGAGATGGACCAGGATGGTGGCGATGATCTGCGGGTGTTCGTCGCGGATCAAATCGGCAGCCGACTGCGGCTCCATAAAGTTGAGCGTTTCCATACCGCTGGTGGTTTCGCGCGTTTCCAGAATATCTTCCAGCAGCGTTGAAGCACGCTCTTCGCCCAGCGCTTTGATCAGCACCGAACGCAGATATTCGTTGGAGTTCAGGCTCAGCGCCGCGAACTGCTCGGCATCCGTCTCGAACTCACGTAGCACGTCGGCCAACTGCTGGTGAGAAACCTGATTCATATTGGCCATGGCTGCGCTCAGGTGCTGCACTTCCCGTGTGCTGAGGTGCTTGAACACCTCAGCGGCACGGTCTTCACCGATCGTCATCAGCAGGACGGCGCTTTTTTCAGTACCGGTCAGACTCATAGTTCGTTACTCATCCATTGGCGAATTACCAGCGCTACAACGCGTGGATCGTTTTCAGACATATCGCGGATGCGCTGGCTCATGACTTCGGCGCTGACGCGATGTTTAGATTTACGTTCCTGCTCCTGATCGTCTTTGCTGAGCGAAACAGAGAAGGCTTCTTGTTCCTTACGTTGCTGTTCCAGCGCTGCCGCTTGTTCAGCCGCCTGTTTGGTCTGCTCCTGTTTACGCAGCAGGTGCGGACGAACCAGTTTGCGGTAGAGGATGAAGGCAACCAGAGCAACCAGTAACCAGCGTCCCGCGTTCATCATCTGTTCGAAGAAGGACTGCTGCTGCCAGAACGGAAGTTCGCTGACGGTATCCTCTGTCTGGGTAAACTGCGAGTTGACCACGTTGATGCTGTCGCCACGATCGCTGGAAAAGCCCATTGCTTCACGCGTCAGATCTTCAATCTGTTTCAGCTGTTTCTCATTCAGCGCCACCGCCTTGCCTTTATCATCGGCGCGGTAGTTCACTACTACAGCAACCGACAGGCGTTTCACGCCGCCCACATTCATCTTGGTATGACGAATGGTGCGATCCAGCTCATAGTTGGTGGTTTCATCGTGATGCGTATTAGACGGCACCGGACGCGCAGCAGCGGTGGTGGCCGTTGTATTAGCCGCAGCCGCAGCCGGATTCGCTGCATTAGCATTAGCATTAGCATTAGCTTTTGGCGTTTCGATCGGCGCGCTGTTCGCAGGCGCAGGCTGATTAGAGAGCGCACCCGGTACGCCGCCAGGATACTGGCCGCCAATCTGCTCGTTGCTGCTGCTCTGACGTGAGCGAACAGCGGCATTGACCGGATCGGTATTTGGTTTGTATTGCTCTTCTGTTTGTTCACGCGTATCGAAATCGATCTGGGCGGTGACCTGCGCGTGTACATTGCCGCTGCCGACGATCGGCGCAAGGATCGCTTCAATGCGCTGCTGATAACGGCTTTCTACTTCGGTTGCGTATTTCAGCTGGGCATCGTTCAGGTCACGACCGGCTGCGTCGGAGCGCGTCAGCAGGCGACCACTTTGATCGACAACCGTGACGTTGCCCGGCGGGAGACCGGCCACGCTGCTGGAAACCATATGAACGATAGCGTTGATTTGACCTTCATCCATCGCACGACCCGGTTGCAGGTTCAGCGTGACGGAGGCGGAAGGGGATTTCTGTTCGCGAACGAACAGCGTTGGTTTCGGCATCGCCAGGTGTACACGGGCGCGTTTTACCGGACCGAGTGATTCAATGGTGCGTGACAGCTCGCCTTCCAGCGCACGCTGGTAATTCACCTGCTCGCTGAACTGACTGATACCGAACTTCTCTTTATCCAGCAGTTCAAAGCCCACGGCGCCGCCTTTCGGCAGCCCCTGCTGAGCGAGACGCAGGCGCAGCTCATGTACCTTTTCTGCCGGCACCATCAGGGCGCCGCCTTTATCTTCGAAGCGGTAAGGGATATTCATCTGAGTCAGCTGCGTCACGATTGCGCCGCCATCCTCATCTGAAAGGTTATTATAAAGGACGCTATAAGCCGGTGCTTTTGCCCACAGTACCATCGCAACAATGATGGCAGTAGCGGCGGCGGCTGCGATTATCAGCGGGATCCGCGGATTGGCGCGCAGGCGAGCAACAAGGTCATTTAAGCCTTTCTTATTTGTTGTTTCCTGAGTTGCGGTTGCATTCATGACCATTTCCTGCCTGACAGTTGACCGGACTGTGTGTTAAGTGGTGACAAAACTGACTCCCTGATACGGCTTAGAAAAGTTCCACTTCAATGGATGCCATTATTTTCCTATTCGCAAATTTCGATGGGTCAAAAAGCCATGTTTTTTGCTGTCATTTACACCCTTTGTCCTATTGACTTTGTGTTAAGTTTATTCGCACAGACTAAACGAACCGCCAATAACAACGAGGGTTAACATGGCAATCCAGGGGATAGAAAGCGTGATTCAGCAGCTGCAGCTTGGTTCGCTGCAGGCCAGTAACAGAAACACTGACAGCGTGGCGCAGGCTGATTTTTCCGCGCAGATGAAAGCGGCGCTGGATAAGATCAGTGAAACGCAAAACCACGCGCGTGCGCAGGCACAGGACTTTACGATGGGTAAACCGGGTATCGCGCTGAACGACGTAATGATCGATCTGCAGAAATCATCGGTTTCCATGCAGATGGGCATTCAGGTGCGTAATAAGCTGGTATCAGCTTACCAGGAAATCATGAATATGCAGGTGTAGTGGGGTAACTTACTGAAATATATTAAATACCTTGGCTTGCTGTTCTCCTGTAGGGCATATGTAGGACAAATTCATTCAGCTTTGAGTTCAGAAGACTAACTTGCTCGTTGTTATTCTCCGGCATCCACGCCCCATATACCTGGTAAACCATTTGGGAATTCGCATGCCCCATTTGGTTTGCCACAAAGTTTGGGTTGGCTCCGGCAGACAATGACCAGCATGCATAGGTGTGACGAGACTGATATGCCTTCCGGTGTCTCACCCCGGCACGTCTGAGCGCTGATTTCCATGTCTGCCCTAAAGAGGCCACTGCGTAATAGTTTCCGGCCAGACTGTTTATTGCGTAGATGCCTGGATTAAAGACAAAGGTGCATTGCTCCTGCTCCTTTTTCTGGAACTCACGCATATGAACTTCGATATCGACGGGCTTGTTCATGCGGGTCAGTTCCATCTGGTCTTTAAGGACTTCTATCGCACTATCGATAAGACAAACGATGCGGTTGGTACTGGTTCTGGTTTTCGGTGGAGTAAACCGGCCTTCATTGGTCAGGTTACGGCACACCTTCAGATAACCGGCCTTCAAATCGATATCTTCCCATGCGAGTGCGCATAACTCGCCGTGGCGCAATCCGGTTAAAACAGCCAGGCTCCATAAGTTGGCAACCTGACGGTTTGCACATTTCTCAATGACTCGGGCAAACTCATCGCGGGTAAGTGGATCTGGTTTCTTATGGTCCTTCTTAAGTGGTGCGATACTTGCCATAGGATTGCGGGGTATGTAGCCATTATCAAAGGCAAACTTAAACAGTGCAGACAGGTCTGTCATGCATCCGTTTACGGTGGCAACCGATCGCCCCTGTTTCTCTACTGAATGCATTCTGCCCGGAAGTTGTGGACCGGTTAGAAGCTCTCTCCTGAGATTCAGTAAATCCTCGCTTTTTACTGAGCCTACCGCCCGGTCAGGTCCAAGCATCTCAATCGTCTTTCTTACCCGGCGTTCATACGTACAGTATGTGCTGTGTGCAATTTCTGGTTCCTTTAACTTTAACCAGCGGGCTGCCAGCTGACCCATGGTTATTTCGCTTTCCTGTGTGTGCGAATGTCTGAAGAGTGGAGAATCGGGAAAGCTTTCCTGATAGTTAAACGTCCCTGTTTTAATCTGGTACATCACATTGGCCCGTAACTCTCCGGCCATTTTTCTGTTCTTTGGCGTGTCTGGAACGCCAAGCGACTCCCTTCGCCTGACGCCCTGATATGCGAACCATATGCGCAGATTCCCGCCATTGGGCTCAACGCCCGTTGGATACTTTGCCATCACAACTCCTGATTAGTGAACGGGAAGGGCATTTAAGCAGATTTGCGACGAGGAATCGCTGGCGGTTGTTTCTCAATCCATTTTTCTACGGCTCGCCAGTCATAAAAGCACATGCTGTTTTCCCGTGGGACGCCGTCAGGAGAGACGTGTTTATATTCGCGCCCCTCCATCCAGGAGACTTCGCGGGCAGTTTTAATTGTGTTCTTTTTCAGGCCAGTAATCTGCATGAGAACGGCCTCAGATACCCACTTGCTCGGCATGAGCTGGATAACGTTTTCCATGAATGACCTCTACAGGTAGTTGAATATTGCTCTGGTGATGATGATCGCAATGATGGTGATGAGAAGGTGGAGTGGGGTGATCATTCTCCGAGTAGCTCTTTCATGCGCCGATATGTCTCAGGGGCGCGGTTATCAGGGCGCTTAATTTCAGCGCTTAGCAACGTCATCAATTCATCCCAGTTATCGAGAATCGGCTTAAACTTCGGTACTTTTTCGCCGATGGTGGGAAAGTGGTCTCTGATTTCTGGAATTGCTTTAACCAGCTTCCGGCAGCGGTTAAGGTCAGATGGGTCCCACGGCGGGCTAAAGTGGCTTCCGTAAAAAGGTTTATCCATGCCCAGAGCGATAGACGCCATTGTTGCAGAGCTAACGCCGACGCGGCCATTAGCCTGCCATTGCAAAACCTGCATAGCTAATTCAGACATAACAACTCCTCACGCATAGCGCGATAGTGAATAGGGGTAGGGGTTGGGGGTTAGATGTACTGCGCTGAGTCAGCGGCGAGCAGGGTGATTGCGAGGCGCACAGCTTCTAAGCGCCGATTGAACTGATACTCAACAGTGCGGGATTGCGCTCCTGCTGGCTCGCTAACCAAAACAACCCGATCGCCGAAGCAAATATTCATATCCATCAAAGCGGCAAGGTGCATGGCCTGCTCTGTGGATTTAATCGGGTTCCACTCTTTTCCGGCAATAACTGAGAGGTCGATTTTCTCAAGCGGTGACGTTGCCCAGTAACAGGCTGCTGCGCGTGAAAGTCGGCATAGTTCATCGTCGGCCAGCTGCCTCACTTCATCCTGTGTCATGCCACGCTCCTCTGCCTCTCAGCCCACACCATGCGCTCATGGTCAGTTCGGCACTCATCGCTACAGAAGTGCCCTTTGTCTATCGGCTCATTGCACCAGTGGCATATGCCGGTGAATGTCATAACGGGCTTAGGCCGGTTAGCCAGTGCTATCTCTATCAGCTGCTGCTCGCGTTCTGCGGCTTCATCGAGAATATCGGCATGCATGATTACTCTCCTTTAAAGGCCTGTTCACACTGCATGGCTACGCTTTCAATTCGCTCCTGCATGGCTTTGATTGTGTCAATATCGGATTGCTTCAGGTCATGAGTGATAAGCTCCCGCACCAGTTGATGCATTTTCGGGAAGAAGCCGAGACGCGAGAGAACGATTTGCCCCTTCGTTTTTCCTGACTGCGACACTTTCTTCTCATAAAGCACAAAATCGTGGGTACTGCTTTCGATGATGTAACGGTTATCAATTTCAATTTTCATGTTATTTCTCCGGAATTTGGGCGTAAAAAAACCGCCATCAGGCGGCTTGCATTAGAAACTATCATGGGTGAGGTTTAAGCCCTGCGGCTATCGCACGTTTTATAGCGATCGAATCAAACTCAATGATGGAATTAATGGTTCCAATAAAGTAGCGATGTTGCTTATCCCACACTTCAAACACGTTATAAAAAGGCATGTTAATTTGTTTGGCGGGAGCAAGTCTGTCACTGGAAGAAAGAACTTGAGGCTCTTTGTGGTGTGCTGAAATCCGAGCTCCATTGCGAAGCGGTGAGGCGAATTCATCTATATCGTTTTCTTTTGGTCCGTCTATGTAATAAATTTGATATTGGCTCACTTCCCATCCTCCTGCTTAAAATAAACCGGGTCAGTACCTTTAGGTAGCTGCTGCGCCACCTGCCTGTAATGCTGCAATCTCTCCCTGAAGTAACCGCGTAACTCTTCCGGCTGCTCCATCTCTACCTGCTGCGGGATTACCGGCTGGTTCAGGCGCTCTTTGTAAGCCACGCCTGACGCCGCGAGGTCAACGTTAACCTTATCCCTTTCTTCTTTGCTGCGTGCTGCGAGATTGTGGCTCATGATTTATCCTCCCCGTCTGCAGTCTTACCGCGCCTTTTCCTCTGCTCGTAGGGGGTTTTCAAAACATCAAATGACGGCACATAGCCATTTTCAAAACGCTCAGCATTTGCCTTCGCCATAGCTTTTCGAGCCCATTTATTACCGCCGCTCTTTGCTTTCGGTGCACTCTTTTTATCATCGGACATGACGATACCTCCTGAGTGGAGTATATCGCTTATTGGATCAGGGTGGGCTTGCAGTATAGAGGCACTTCATTGAATCGTTGGGTGGATGACAGGTCGGCCTCCACGACAACTCCCTTTTTCTTCCACAGAAGGCTTAATTGTGACATTGGCACCCAGGCAGCAGGCTCACTGAACGCCTTCCGCAGCGCCTGAAGCTCACGAGCCATAGCTCGCCATTCTTCCTGAGTAGCGCTATTAATCTCGTTGCTTGGCTTGGGCTCAAACGCTACGAGCTCAGCTAACCTTTCATTGCTAATCATAATTATCTCCTTACCTCACCGCACTCAAGCTGAGCTAATGGTCGCCGCTCATTTACGCGGCGCTTCATGAACTCGCATTCTGCTTTGGTGGAGTAGATTTTATCGGTCAGGGGTAGGGCGTGAGAGTGAGCGGTGATGAGGAGGATGAAGCCTGTCAGCATTTATTCTTACCTCCGGAATCTGGACAAAAAAAACCGCCCGAAGGCGGCTTGTTACGAAAAATGTTTGTTACTGCACTTTGGTTGCCTGAATGGTGGCATAACCAGTGTTATCAACGCAGTTGTCGTCAGTTACGAATGCCATCATTGTTGATGTAGTCGGTATATTGAGAGTCATTGGGGTGCTGTTGATAGTAGTTCCCCAGCGGCCATTACCCAGCCCGCCCTGTAAATAAACAGAGCTAATCAGGCATCCGTTAGTTAATGAGCCATTCATGCAACTCATGTTGTTGGATGCCAGGGAAACATTGTATGTGCCGGGAGCTAACTGAAACTGTAGTGCAGTACCTGCCTGAACCTTACTGTTACTTAACGGGGGATAAATGCAGTGGGCTTTACCACTAATTGTAAATGTTTCTGCCTGGCTGCCAAAAGATAAGAACGCCAGGAGAAGTAACGCTTTAACTTTAGTCTGCATGATAGATATCCTTTAATGAAAATAACGTCATGTTATTAAATGGTTGTCCTTCGAAGCGCAACGGCCCAAAGAAATATTACTGTATATAAATACAGTATAAATATCCACTGAAATCACAGGATTTATTAAAGTTATTTAATGTCTTGAGGTATGAGCCAGACCAGTTCGTCGCGCTCAAATGAGTGATGAATCCCGTCCACAACGCACAGCACTTTCCCTCTTTGGTGGCGCACCTCGCTTACCTCTCGCGGCTGACCATCTTCAAACTCCAGCTTCCAGCCTTCCTGAATGCGGCCCGCTTCCTTGCGTAGCCTGCGTTGGTATTTGCGCATAATCACTCCTGACGGTCGGCGTCGCCTGCACCTTTGCGGCGGTCGGTGTAATCGCCATACCATTCGTGCGTCTCCTGATATGGCGTAACAGTGATGCAGGGCAGGATGGGGCGCTTGGCTGTCTGCTCTGCATGATGACGCTGTAGCCGCTCTGTATGCCTGTCTACAGTTGATTTAATGCGTTCGTGCTGCTCTCCCTGCCGCATTGCCTGAATAGCTCCGATAGCGCCAGCAAGCACCTCCTGCCTGCGGCGTTCCATATCCTTCAGGCGTGACAATGCCGCCCCGGCTTGAGGTGATTGCATGGTGTTTATCCTGTGGTAGTTACTTAGAAGGGAGTGAAGCCTGAATCGTCTTGCTGGCCGTACTGCTCGTACTCGTTGTGCTGCGCAGCGCCTTTCTTACGCTCATCTTTATCTTTCAGTCCGCACGCCATGCGGTCTACTGTTTCCGCCGGCTTACCTTCAGCCTTTTCCTGAAGCGTCTGTCGGGTCTGTGCAATGAATGGCAAACGAATTTCCAGTCCGTAGGTATCTGAGCCGTCATGTTTGCTGCGCAATACTTTCTGAAGCACCAGACCAACTTTTTTACCGGTGAACTCCGGGGCCACATACTGATTGACTGCCTTCATGTGGTTGGTGAGTTGCTTAACGCCGGCGCAGCCCATGATGGCGTGAATCATGTTTACGCCAAAGGTGTTGGCGCTGCCGTCTTTCTTGCTGACGTAAACGCTGAGGTACTGAACCTTGCGGCCATCATCAGACTCGCCAGAGAACTCGATGGCTTTGGCGCCGCCCTGAGATGTCGTGAGAGCAGCTTCCGTAATGGTGATGACGTAGGCGCCGGACTCATTGATAAATCCGCCCATTCCGGCGGTTAATGCTGCTTCTTCGTTGTAAGTAAAAATCACGTTGCTCATGCGGCGTTTTCCTTGAGGTTATGAACATTTGACAGGCCCCAGTAATCGCAAATGGTTGCGTCTACCATCGCCAGGTCGTTATCGATTTCGTTGGTTTCAAACATACCCATCGGCGACTTCACTGTGTCAGCGCCGTTGTTTTTGGTGGTGAAGAAGAACTGGTCGTCGCGGGTGAGGGTGCGCAGGACGATAGTGAACATGCCTTCGACAGTGATTTTTTCATCCAGCATTTTGCCGATCGTTTTCATCTTCACTCGACCCATGGCTGTTTCTTCGGTATGAGCCAGGAAGTAAACACGAAGGTCATCAGGGGCGTCCTGAGCGGCTTTAATGATGTCCCATGCGTGCCGGCCGATTTCCGTGAATTTATCGAACGACTTCTCCTCAGAGCGGCGCATAAATTCGTTGCTCATCACGTACTGGAAGTCATCAATGATGACGATGCGCTTGCCGAGGTGGTGAGCCCACTTGATGACATTCACGATCGCATCATGCTTATCTGTCGACACCACGGTACCGGTCTTTTTATCCTTGTCCCATGGAGTCCATTCTTTCGATTTGAATGGCAGGGGCTTGCCGATCGGCTTAACCAGCATTGCCTGTTTGGGGTCAATATTGCGCAGGCTCGTTGTTTTGCCTGTTCCCGATTCACCCAGGATTAAAGTTGCTGTTCCCATGCGGAACCTCCCATCATTCGCGCCTGCTGCATTTCCGTGTGGTGGTCAGCAATCGCATCCTTCGCTGCCTGCTCATCTGTCATCACTTCCTGCATCAGAGGCTCTGTGATGGCTTTCATCATCTCGATGAAGTAGAAATCGTCGTTAAGCTGCTGCATGGCTTGTTACCTTTGCTGTGAATTCCGCGTCCTGACTGATATGCCAGCCCAGACAAATCTGTGAAGCCCACTCAATCGCGTCGTGCATCCCTTCGTTGTTATCAGGGAAAGATGCTTCGTAGTGCTTATCCAGCAGGCGACAACGCTGCATAACCCGCAGGATTCCGTTATCGGGGATAATCGTCATTGTTATGGCCTCCCGGGCTGATTCAGCGTATCGATGAGGTTGCGCCAGCCGGTACGCAGGCGGCGGGTGATAAGTTCTAGAAGTGATTCAGAGCAGCCAGCAACAGGCTGCCCTGCAAAAGCGAGTTGCATGGCGGTTCCTTAAAATTGGTTATTGGTATCAAAAAGAAGGGAGCCATTGCGGCTCCCATAGGGTGTCTTACTGTCTGGTTATTGAAGGTCTCTAAAGCGTTGGTGCGTAGCACCTCAAAGCCGTCTGAGCAGACAGCTTTACGGTGTTACTCAGTCACAAGCTGATCGAACCATTCAATATATTGCTCAGCCATTTCTCTCAGCGACCTTGCATACTCCTGTTCTGCAGCGCTGAAGTCCGATAAAGATTCGCAATTTCCAATCGCATCCAGGCACTGCTCGAAATCCAGCTTCGTATTCCTGAATTGGCAATAGCTCATATTTCCCATATCTCTTCTCCTGTCAGTTGTTACTGGCCGCACGCTGCAAGCATTGCGTCGGCTATTTCGTAAGCGTAAATAGGGATTTCTCCTGATGGAACGCCACTTGCCAGCATCCCCTGCATAGCCTTAGCTGCGAAGTAGTCTCGAAGCTGCAATCCTTCACTGCACCATCCGGACTCGTCGTAATTTGCCGGACTTGTTGGAAATACTGGCCCGCCTGTTTCTTTGCTCATTTCAATCTCCTCAGTAACCTGTTACGTACGCCAGCGCCATCAGCGCGACTATTGTTAAAACAATCACCACACTCTCTTCTCGTGTAACCATGGTGTTGGCCTGAATTCAGGTAATAAAAAAGGCCGCCGTGGCGACCTGTGTATAAAGTTTCATTTCTTTGGCTTTAGCTTTTCCATGCTATTAACAAGCGAGGATAAGCGAGATCTAAGGGTTGGGGTATCAAGGCCGTTCTGGACATCCCAGTTAAGCGACTGCAACTCGCGAGACCATCCTGCTATCGCATCGTTAAACTGTTTTGCTCTGCTGGCCTGCCGCAACCTGCTGCTTTCCAACTCACTTACACGCTGTTTAGCTTCAATTTGCAATTTGCCCTTGCCAACCTGCAACGCATCAATAGCAACTTGCTTCATTTCCGCTTTTGTTAAAGGATGGAGGTTGTCGGCACCCAAGAAAATTACTTCATCAATTGTTTTAAATAGCAATAAACAGTCCGTTTTTTCTTTGCTGTTCCCATCGATGCATTCAACCTCTACTGCTGGGGTGAAACCAAACTGCTTCACCCGCATTGCGGTGTAAGACATATTGCTTTTCATTTTCCCTCCTGGCGCTTTGTTAATGATTATCGCCAAGGCGTAACTGCTATTCTTTGATTAATTACGCATCGACATCGAAAAGAATCAATCGTAATAAGCCGGAATCGATTTCCCGCGCATCTTCTGTCGGGCGTTAACAATGTGCGTTGCGCCCGGACGAACGGTGTCGAAGTTCTTACGCTTACCAAGCGACAACGTTACGCGCTCAGCAGCGGCTTCAATTTGAAGCGTGTACTCGTTAGGCGTCAGTTTGTCCGCCTGGCTCATTGGCTTGCGCTTGCACTGCAGCTCAACGCGGCTAGGGGTAGGGCGGTGTAATGTATCCGCGCTTTTGCTAACTTCACTTTGCAGATGTGCGCGGCGCTCACGGCGGCGGCTTTCTGCTGAACCGGTAAATGCTGTTCTGCGTGTCATAAATCCTCCTGTGGGCTTCCGGTTGCGCTGCTATCAACGCATTCGGAAATCCGCATCGGTATATGAATTTGGCTTTTCAGCCACGTAGGTGATCCGTCACCGTTGTATAAAGAGCGTGTTGTCCGTTTCGTTACTGACTCAGCGTCGTGCTGATGGATGTAATATACAAAACGTATTCATGCAATTCAATACGAAATGTATACAAATTTGATGTGGATACATTATGTGCATGATTTTGGTGTGAATTTATTTTTTGCGAGGCATATCACAGGCACAAAAAAGCCCGCACAGTGGCGGGCTAGTGTCTTCAAGTAAAGTTTATTGGCAGTTCTTGGAGGCTTTGATGTTTTGCAATTGCATTAATCGAGCATTAGCTTTTTCGGTAGCTGCGCTTTTAGCCAAACCGTTCCCTAAGCCGAAATCACCCATAAAACCCAAAACGGTTCTTCCATCAAAGCTACCAGTTTCTTTAATCTGATTCTGCATGCTGTGAACTTTGGCAATTTCCTGATCAAGAGCCTTACAGTCAAAAACTGCAACTTCTTCAGGCGTTAACGACGGGGCTTGGGGGTACTGCTTCGTGGCACAGCCAGCAAGAAGAGCGATGCTAAGGAAGAGTGCGGCTTTAACGACTTTCATCGAGAGTTCCCAGATATGATCATGATGAAAGATTATCGGCAGAAGTGAGGGAAGCTTTATTGTCCGAGCAATAAAAACCCGGCGCGGTGGCCGGGTTACATTAAGTATGAGGCAGATGGCGGTCTAAATGGAGGGTGAGCTGAGAAATCAACCACCTTTATCTCTTTTGGTTCCAACTCGTTCATATAGTGCAGCACATACTCAGAGGTTCTGTCACCGAAAGGTTTACTGTAATCATATTCGACAATGCCAATATGATAGTGCCATAACCTGTACTGTACCGCTAACTTCACCTTTTTTAGATATTCAGGATCATCTTTATGTACATTATCCGAGGATTTATTCCTGCCCTCTAATCCTGATAAACCATTTTCCTTAACATGAAGAATAAACTGGTAAATTTTTTCTTTATCTTCCTTGGGGTAGTTGAGAAGTTCTTTACCAAATTGCTTTCCTAAGCTGACTCTCATTTCCCAACCATCTCCTTTAACCAAGCATCCATATCTTCGACCGAAGACACCTCATCTGGGATGATGATAAACTCATCATTAGCGCGGCACTCCATGCGCTCAAGGTCAAAATTAAAAGGAAACTCTGCAGAGGACATAAACCTGCCTTCTTCAATGACAATGCATTCCTTCAGTAGCCTGTTGTCAATCACCGCCTGCTCATCACCCGTTTTGGACCACGCCGACCCAGGCAAGTGCGTTAGCTTTGACAAATATGCAGCCGTCATTGAGCCATAAACATCTAAAATGTTATCAATTAGGCAGTTGTACTGAATGTCATCATCAACTTTAGGTGTCACGGTTGAAAAGCCGCCATCATCAGTGAATTCAAGCGTACTTATCAGGCCGGAAATGTGTCTATTGCCATAATCCTTTACTGCATGGTAAAGCTGAGGCACTACAGGCCCGTACTGCCACTTTGCAAAAAAATCTTCAACTAGCGGACGCTCTAGAAGTCTCAAGCTCCAAGACTGAGCAAAAAAGACGAGCTTCTGGAGCTTCATGGGCGATAGGTCGTTAATGCCTTTACTATTTGCCTTTTCAATGAAGGCATTAGCTACCGCAATAGCAGAGTAAGCCATGTTATGCCTCCTTTGGTTAAATTTAGATAGTAGAAGGTTAATCCAAAAGAACGACGCTTTCAGATGTCTGTATGGATGTACAGTGCATTATACATCCTTTGCTCATTTTTGAGTAATGATAAATCGTTTATCACACTACGTCATCATGAATCATGCTAAATAAGACATAACTGCTTAAATTTAGATAGCATAATACACTGAGGATTCATGAATGACAGCACGGAATTCTGAGCGTTGAACTTGAAGGGCTTTAAAACCCATAGGTTATTAGTATGTCCAATTGTCAACCCATAACAACAAAAAAGGCAGCATTTCTGCGACCTCATCTCACCCAAACGTCTCTTCCGGCCACTGAGCCTTAAACCAAGCGCATCTTCGTTTCGATCGCTACGCCGATGATCCGGCAGTTCCCATTGATAGGTATCATTGGCCACTGAGGGTTTAACCCCTTCAAGTACTTCTGGCCGCCATCAATAATCAGCTTTTTGAAGGTCGCCTCATTACTATCGGTAAGCTTAGCTACAACTAAACTGCCGTTCACCGGCTCTCGGCCTGTATCAAAAAGAACGTATGTCCCTTCAGGGATGCTTAATCCCATAGGCGCGGTCATTGAATCCCCATCAACCTCAAGCCAAAAAGCTTCGCCCTGAATATGCGAATCCGTCTCAAGCCATAAGTCTATGTCTTTTAACGCATACGGCTCGCAGGCCTCACACCAAGCCCCTGCCTGAACCTTGCTCAAAACCGGATACTTATTGCTAGGGATATAAGTTTCATAATTGGTGACGTTTGCCACATTGCCTGGCGATCCTATTGTTCCGTCACTATTTACGGTGAACTCACGCATACCCAAGTAGCGGAGGATTTTGGCTATATCCTCGATTGCCGGTTCACGCCTTGCATTCAGCCAATGGCTAACCGCACCCTTGGTTAAACCAAGATGCTCAGCAAGCTTTTCTTGATTAACGCCCTGATCCTTCATGAGGGATTTGGCGAGTTCATTCCATTTCATGTTCATCACTAAATCATACATTCTGTATTTCTTTTATCGAGACACATTTTGTATATTCGGCTTGATTGCTATAAATACGAAATGTATACTATTGCTTTAAAGGAGGAACTCATGAACAACTTGCGAAGCATTCGAAAGCAGTTGGGACTGACGCAAGGCGACCTTGCTACCGAGCTTGGGCTAACAAAGGGTGCAATTGGCCATTACGAGAATGGACGCAGAAGCCTCAATGTAGCCCAGTGTCGCCTGATTGTAAGTGTGCTGAATAAGCACGGTGCGTCAGTGGGAATAGATGATCTTTTCCCCCCTACAGCAGCATAAGTACCAACGCTCTTTTCACAACGGACACGAAGTCCTACGTCGCTGAAAAGCGAAATCCAAACGAAACAACAAACGTTCGTGGCAATAGCTACGGCTTTGTCACGCCTAACTAACTAACCAACAAGAGAATATTACTAAATGGAACAGGCAAAACCACGCAAATCGGACAGCGTATCTTTTATCGGTCGTCATCTGCTGGCAACCGCACATCAGGCACTAAGCAACACCCGTCAGACAGTGGTTGCAAAGCTGCTTAACGTAGCTGATTCAACCATCCTTCGCAGGACAGAAAAATACCCGGAGCTAATGGAAACTCTCGCCGCCAGCGGCGTAGAGGATTTTGTCATGCACGGAGAAAAGAAGATGCCAATGGAGCAGTACCGATGGCTGATGACAGTTGCGATGGAGTTCGCAAAGTTGCAGTTGGAAATAACCAAAGAAAAAGCCCCGAAGAACGGCGAATTCTTCGAGGCCTAGTATCGAAATATGTGCAATTTCAACGAGGTAATTATGGCACGAAATCATGTAGTTGACCATAACGATGCAAAGAAAAACCTTGCCCGTGAACGCTTCCTTAGTGGCTTTAGCGAGGCAGCTGCAAAGAAGTTTCGGCAGATGCTGGACGAACACAAAGCGAAGGAGAAGGGCAAATGAGTAACGTCGTCAGGAAAATATCTGATCACAAGGACTATAAGCAGCAGGAAGCGAAACCTTCAGTAGATAAGGGGTTTGCCTTGTTCCACAGAAAAATTATGGACTGTGGATTCTACAAGGACTCTCAAGCCGTTCACCTCTGGTTCCACCTGGTGATGAAGGCCACTCACAAGCCTATCGTTTCAAACACAGAGTTCGGCGATATCCAGCTTGGTAGAGGCCAGTGCATTACCGGTCGTCACAAGCTGGCTAGCGAAACCGGAATCTCACCTGATCGCATTCAGTACCTGCTGAGAAAGTTCGTCAGCATGGAGATGATCAGCGCGGAATCTAATCGTAAATTCACCGTGATAACCATCCTCAAATACGATGAATATCAGGCTGATTTTTTACCAACAGATTACCAACAGATTACCAACGCAAACCCGCATGGAATAAGGCGTGTAGCTGAGGTTGTCCCAACAGATTCCCAGCAAATTACCACATACAATGAATTAATAACTAATAACTCAATATCTAAAGATATTGAGTGTGCAACTGGCGCCGCAAAACAGGCTGAACCAAAGCAACGGATTTCCTGCGAAGAAGTCTGGCAATGCCTGAAAGAAGAACTTCCGGAAGCCAGAGGCTGGAGGGTGATGGACGATACGCGCCGCAACCTGATTAAACGGTTCTGGACAAAGGCCAACAAAATTGCCCGCCAGATGGACAACGGTCAGCCTCTCACCATGCAGGGCTTTCGGGAGTACCTGCAGTACATCAGCGCCAACTGCCGCTGGATGCTGGAAGACCGCCCTGATAACCGCACTGGCAAGACATGGCGCCGCATGAAGTTCGACAGCTTCCTGTCTGAGAAGCTTTATCTGGAAGTTCGGGAAGGAGACAAGGATGACCGCTGATTACAAAACCCCGCCACACAACACCGACGCTGAGCAGGCCGTGCTGGGTGGCATCATGCTGGATGGTGGCGAAGAGCGTAGCCAGAAGGTGCTGGCGATGCTGAAGCCGGAAAGTTTTTACAACAAGGCTCACGGCGCCATCTTCGAAGCCGTGCGTGACCTCCTGAAGCGCAACCAGCCGGTAGACCTGCTGACCGTATCCGATGAGCTGGGCCGTCGTGGTCAGCTGGAGCAGACAGGCGGATTTGCCTACCTTGCTGAAATCAGCAAGGGCGTCCCATCAGTAGCGAATATCGTTCACTACGCGGCGGCAGTTCGTGACTGTGCAATGGAACGTTACGCCATCAGCAAACTGGCCGAAGCAACCGAGATGCTCTACACGCGCAGCACCATGAACGCGGTTGAGAAGCTGGAAGCCGTCAGCACCCTGACCAGCCAGATTAGCGACTATGCCAAGACGGGCAACCGCCGCGGCGCCAGAGCGCTGATTGATGTGATGGATGACTGGCTGCGAGAGGTTGAGGGTCGTTTTGATAACACTGGCGCGCACCGCGGGTTATCTACCGGCATCCCTTCTCTGGACGCCATGCTTGAGCCAAAAGGGCTGGTCAAAGGCTCGCTGTTCGTCATCGGCGCCCGGCCAAAGATGGGTAAAACCACGCTTTACAGCCAGATGGCAATTAACACAGCAATGCGTGAGAAGCTGCCGGCCGTTCTGTTCTCTCTGGAAATGCCCGATAAACAAATCTTCGAGCGCATGGTAGGTCAGGCTTCTGGCGTGAATACGGATATTTTCTACCGAGGCAGCGATAACGATACTGACTTCGCACTGGCTAACGGCCACGCAATGGAGCTGGTCCAGTCCGGCAACCTGTTCATCGACGACACGCCCGGCATCACGCTGGCGCACATCGTTGCAGAGTCCCGCCGCATTAAGCGCGAGAAGGGAGCCGTCGGCATGGTGATGGTTGACTACCTGACGCTGATGACTGGCGAAAAGGCCGATCGCAATGACCTGTCATTCGGCTTAATCACGAAAGGCCTGAAGAACCTCGCTAAAGAGCTTGGTTGCGTAGTGGTGCTTCTGACGCAGCTTAACCGCGACCTTGAGAAGCGTACCAACAAGCGACCTCTCCCAAGCGACTCACGCGACACCGGACAGATTGAGCAGGATTGCGACTACTGGCTGGGTATCTACCGTGAAGGCGCCTACGACGAGAACTACCCGCAGCACGAAACAGAGCTGCTTCTGCGGCTTAACCGCCACGGCAAGACCGGCGTTGTGTACGCAGAGCAGAAGAACGGCGCCATCTACGACGCTGACCAGCTGGCATATCAGGCTAAGGCCGCAGAGCGCGAAGCCAAGCCGCAGAAGAGAGGTGGATTTTGATGGACTACAGCAAGAAGTCTGACTTTGAGATTAACTGGAGAGTATTTGTGGCATTACATGACGGCGCGCCTGATTTCAAAGAAGGAGAAAATGGCGCAATGGTTGTCACCTTCACAGCAAATGACGTGCAGCTTGGTGAGCATGTTGAATTTGAAGTTGAGGCTGAATCATTCAACCCCTGCAACTCATGGGCTGATGCCGGTCCGATTATCCGAAAAAATTCTATTTCGTTGATTTCAGACTGGAACGAAGAAGGGCTTTGGGGCGCGACATTTCGGCCGTGGATTTATTCAGAGCATGAAAACCCATTAAGGGCTGCAATGGAGTGCTACCTGATGATGCACGACAAAGAGGAAGAGTGATGAAACCGCTAACAGCTGATAAAGCGCGATATTTCATTGAACGCATCAATGCTGTCGAGAAAGAGTTTGGTCTTAGCATCGACAGAGCTTACTTCAGGCAGGCCTTAGAGATAGCGCTGCCAGTGCTAGAGCAGCAAGAGAAGGCGTCCGGCAAACATCAGGAAGGAGAGTGAGATGACGCCAAGCCAAAAACGTCTATTTGAAGCCTTAAAAAATAATCAGGGAACATACGTTATAGACGAAAACGGGTTTATCCATGTGACTGGTAAAGCAATGCGTGAGGCCGTGGCTAATTTCCGATTCCCGGCTATGTTAGACCTGCAAAATTTTGCGTTAACTGCAGGAGGAAACTATGAACAACGATGAGCTGGAACGGGCGGAATTCGAGGCTCTCATGAGGGCGCTTGGATTTAATGATTTTTTTATGGACTGGGGGAATTATCAAAATTTCACAGTTCAAACTTCGTGGAGAGTGTGGTGTGTAGCCCGCAGCAAACAGGAGCAGAGCGATGGAGACAAAGCGCTTCCTGCTTCGTGACAGCAGGATACGCCAGAACTGCATAGAAGCCATTCAGAACCTCCCCACCAATACCGATCGCCCCCTACAGATAATCATCCAGGAAGACACCCGCAGCCTTGCGCAAAATCGCATGCTTTGGGCCTGCCTGCGTGACGTATCGCAGCAGGTGGTGTGGTACGGGAAGAAACTCGACTCGGACAGCTGGAAGAACATTTTCAGCGCCAGCCTGAAGGGACAGGAGACGGTGCCAGGGATAAATGGCGGCTTCGTAGTGCTGGGCCAGTCAACAAGCAAGATGCGCGTCAGTGAGATGCGTGACCTTATCGAATTAATCCACGCCTTCGGCACCGAGCATAACGTCAGGTTCAGTGATGAATCAGCGCGAGCTCGGGAGTGGGCCAACAGATTTGGGAGTGCGGCATGAAAAAATACACCCTGATTTATGCAGATCCGCCATGGACATACCGGGATAAAGCCAATGACGGCGAACGAGGCGCAGGCCATAAATATCAAACAATGACCGTTGCGGAAATTTGTCGCCTTCCGGTCTGGGATTTAGCAGCCGAAAGCTGCCTGCTTGCAATGTGGTGGGTGCCAACTCAGCCGATGGAAGCGTTAAAGGTCATGGATGCATGGGGTTTTCGCCTGATGACCATGAAGGGCTTCACCTGGCACAAAACCAATAAGCGCAAAGGTAACAGTGCGATAGGTATGGGCCACATGACGCGAGCCAACACCGAAGACTGCTTGTTCGCGGTTAAGGGTAAATTGCCGGATCGCATGGACGCATCAATTTGTCAGCATGTCACAGCCCCTCGCATGGAACACAGCGCCAAGCCGCCAGAATTCCGGGATCTAATGGTCAGGTTGCTGGGAGATGTACCGCGTTGTGAGTTATTCAGCCGTGACAGTGTTGCTGGCTGGGATATGTGGGGGAATCAGTGCAACAACGCATTCGACCTCCTGCCGGGTGTGGCGAGCGAGAAACACAACAGGAGCGGAACATGAACAAACGAACACCGTTCAGCACTGACGACGCAGCATACATCCGGCGGGTTGCCGGGAAAGTGCCGGTTGATGTTATTGCCCGACAGTTGCAGCGTCCTGTTAAAGGGGTTCAGAACTGGGCGTACCGGCGGCAGATAAAACTACGCGTTCCTGATGCAGTCATGAGCCGCTACTGGCAGAGCGCAAACAATCGCGGGAGTGAAGCATGAGCAGATACACACATCACACACCTGAGCAGTGCAATCGTGTTAAGAAACTTCGCCAGCAAGGGTTGAGCTTTCAGATAATCAGCGAGCGCATGGGTTTTTCGCCAAGCCAGCTGCGTTATATGGACAGCAGGGCCAGACTCATGGAGAGCCGCCAAAAATGACTGACAACGTTAACCATCCATCGCATTACACGACGGGCGGCATTGAGTGTATCGACGCCATGAAAGCCAGCATGACCAGCGAAGCGTTTCTCGGATACCTGAAAGGAAACATCCAGAAGTATCTGTGGCGCTACGAGAAGAAGCTGGCACCGGCTGAAGACCTCAAAAAGGCCCGCTGGTATCTCGATAAGCTGATAGCGGAGGTCGAGCCATGCGACAGCGAGTGAGTATCACGCAAAAAGCGATAGATAACCTCAAGTTCCGCGTCACCCACCGTAAGCCCCGCAAGAAACCAATCCCAACCGCCAGCCAGATAACCACGTTTGATTACGTAGGCGGCCTGCTGCGCGCGAAATGGGACAGGATGAGGACGACGCGATGAGCGAACCAGTAGAGCGACTCTGTGCAGATTGTGGAATCCCGCTGTCACCAGACGAGACATTCGTCTGCTCTGACTGCTGTGCCTTCTACACGATATTCAGAGACCCGAACGGATATATGGCTGGAGACGATGATGAGTAACTTGCGGAAAGAAGCTCGCGGAAGAGAGTGCCAGATACGGATTCCCGGTTATTGCAACCACAACCCTGAAACGTCATGTCTTGCACATCTTCGCCTGACTGGCACATGTGGAACCGGCATTAAGCCGCATGACCTGCTTGGAGCGATTGCCTGCAACTGCTGTCACGATATTGTCGATGGCCGTGTAAAGACCAGCTACAGCCGTGAAGAGCTTTCCCTGATGCATGCTGAGGGTGTTTTAAGGACGCAGGTAATCTGGCTGAAGGAGGGGCTTGTAAAAACATGAACCAGTATCGGATATCGTTGCCCTGGCCGCCCGGGAATAACAACCTCTTCTCAGTATTCCGAGGGCGAAAGATAAAAAGCAAAAAGGGAAGGGAATACACCGCAGCAGTAACCAAGCAAATCACCGAAGCAAATCAGCAATTCCAACTGGCCGGCAGGCTGAAAGTAAAAATCCTCGCATATCCACCTACACGCGCCCGACGTGACCTCGACAACCTCTTCAAAGCACCTCTCGACTCACTCACACATGCAGGCGTCATTGCTGACGACAGCCTGATTGATGACGTGCGCATGGTGCGTTGTGAAGTGGTAAGGGGCGGCAGGCTGGAAGTGGTTATCACCGAACTGGAGGCTGTATGACAAAAAAATACGTTAAGAAAATCCATTACCCATGCGAAACGGCAACGATCTTTCAGGGCGTCATTTTTGTTATTCGACCGCAGCATGCATCTGAGCTTCTTTCCGAGGCTGACAGGGCGACCGAGTTCTATCTGAACCACTTCCCATTCTGCACGCTTGAAGATGTGCGTGAAGGCATCCGCTACAGCTTCGGCGGCCTGTATCTGAGTGACGACCAGATCATCCGGGAGGCAGCATGAAACCCATGATTTTCGATCTCAATCTTCCGCAATGGGCATCACTTCTTGAGTGCCCATTCTGTGGTGGCAATGCGGAGCTTTTCTCTGATGGTGATGGCGTATACGCAGGGTGCGCGACAAGGCAATGCGTGATCAAACCCATTACCGACACATATGAAACCAAGCGTGAAGCTATCAGGGCATGGAACAGGAGGCCAGCATGACCGAATACCTCAAAGAGAAGTGGCTGAAGCTTCGCATCATGAAAATGCGCGGCATGTATGAAATCAACTACCGCATATTGCGCAACACAGCGAAAATCATGGGGGCAAAGCATGTCAGTACGCGAGCTTAACCTGACAAAAGACCAGCACGACTGGCTGAATGGCTGGCTTGAGCTGTGGGGCGCATGGGTTTATTCAGGCAGACTGGAAAAGCGCCAGAGCAGTGTCATAGCGCAGTATATGGCAACTGTTGAGCCCCAATCCTATCCATACAGGCCGATGTGTAACGATGATGACGGACTCTTGATTTCTCAGGTCGTGGATTCCGTCATGTGCATCGACAAAAAAGCCTTTGGCATCCTGCTAAGTTACTACGCTCATGGTTCCTCCAAGCGAGCCATTGCATCTTACTATCACAAGGTTGCAACTCCCCGCAAAATGTCAGGGCGCGGTGGAGAAAGTATTCGCCGGCCATCACTGGCAACATGCCGAAATGAGGTAGATGAGATACTCAATGCCAGTCTGTATTTAATCTATCAACCGCTGCGAAATGCATTTAACGTTCGCGATAATGCATCTATCAATCGGAAATTCACTAAAAAGCCATTGACATCTTTTAGCCAATTAGCCACTATATAAGGGTAGGCTGCCGTAAGTGTTCCTAGAGACGCTGCGGCAGCTTTTTTACATCCATTCAGAGAGGTCGCCATTGGCGGCCTTTTCTCGTTTTTGCGCACGACGAATCCCTTACCACACACCTCGTGATCCGTAGTCGTCGATGCGCATTTTCTTCCTTTCAACAACGACACACAGCCACCCCGAAGGCGGGAGGTGGAGATGAAAAATATGCCAGAAAAAGACCCTGGGTTCTGGGCGAGTCTTATAGCCTGGCTCTATGCCCACAGAAACGAATCCGGTTATGCAGGCCTTGCTGGCGTAATGGCTCTCCTCCGTGCGACGTATATCGGTAAAGAGACATGGCCTCGCCGCTTTCTCGATGCGGCGATGTGTAGCTTCTTTGCATTCTTCCTTCAGCCAACGCTACAGGTGATTGGCTCTGTATTTAACTGGAACTTCAGTGAAGACACGACTCGCGTTGCTGCTGTTTTCCTTGGCTTCCTTGGTGTGGATTACATCTCGTCGAAAATCCGGCGCCAGATTGATAAACGATTTGGAGACAGTGATGTTAACAGCCAGTGAGTTTCAAAGAGCTGCCGGTGTCAGTGATGTTCTGCGCGACGCCTGGTACACAAACATTGCAATGGCGATGACCAAGTACGGCATTAACACGCCGCTGAGGCAGGCTCATTTCATTGCACAGACAGGTCATGAATCATCTGGATTTCGCAAAGTAGAGGAAGGGCTGAATTACAGCGAAAGTGCACTGCTTTCCATGTTCAGTAAGCGCATTACCCCGGCACAGGCCAAGAAGTACGGACGCAACGAGCTTCACGCTGCCGACCAGGAGATGATCGCCAATATCATTTATGCAAACCGGAACGGCAATGGTGATATCGAATCAGGTGACGGTTATCGCTATCGCGGGCGTGGACTGATTCAGATTACCGGCAAGGCGAACTATGCCGCGTTGGTTGAGCAGCTTGGTGCTGACGTGGTTGGCAATCCTGACCTGTTGACCGGATACAAGCTGGCTGCCGAATCGGCTGCGGCATGGTGGAAGAATCACGGACTTAACGAGCTGGCGGATTCTGATGATGTTACCCGCATCACCAGAATTATTAACGGTGGCACTAACGGCTTAGAAGACAGGAAATCCCGCCTCACAAAGGCTAAGGGGATTCTATGCTCAACGTAATCGGCTTTATCCGAAACAATTCAGGCGTTTTTATCATCGGTCTTATCTGTATCGCCCTCTGGGGACTGAATGCCCGTAACTCCCAACTCAGCGCCACAAATGAGCGGCTGGAGAAACTGGCTAACGATAAGGACTCACAGATAAACGACCTGCGTTCTAAAAACGATGACCTGGCTTCCAGCGTGAAAGACCTGGTCACAGCAGTAAATCAGCAGAACGCCGTCATGTCTCAGGTAACTGAGCAACGGGCAGTCACAGCACAGCAAAACAGGAAGCTCCAGAATGAAATCAAGCGCTATCTGGCGGCGGACAAGTGCGCTGTCGCTCCTGTTGACAGCAATGCTGTTGACCGGCTGCGCGACGCAGCAAAATCCGCAAGTGGAGTACCGGACAGTAAAGCAGCAAAACCTGCCGATCCCCGCTGAGTTAACCACTCCGATTGATGTGCCTCCGGTGCCGGACAGCATGACGTTCGGTGACAGCGTGTCGCTGAATGCTGAACTGTATGGCCTGCTTGGTCAGTGCAACATTGACCGGGCGGGCATCAGGAAGATTGAAGAGAAAAAAGGCGGCGCGTCCTTTGCGCCGAATTAAGGAACCAGTGGTATTTTGAAACCAACTGAACAATTAAAAGTAATAGCTCTTCGCTGATCTGCAAGCGTACGCGGCAAAAAAAACGTACTCGCCCCGGCATAGCCCGGGGCTTTTTATACCCGCAGTAAACCTCCGCGCGTCGCAGCGCATTCAACTCAGAACCTTTCAGGATGACCCTTGAGGAACCGGCTGGCTGTCGGAGCCTTCTGAGGGCCGTTTTCCTGTGCGAACAAGGTTCATCACTAAAAGGCATATCCGATGAAAGCATTGAAACTGTGTGAAACACCGATCCGCGTTGACCATGAAGGTATGATTTGCCTGACTGACATGTGGAAGGCCAGTGGGAAAAGCGATAGCGAATCCCCCTATCACTACCTACGCAATAAGCAGACGAAGGAGTTTCTGGCTGAGCTGGAGAAAAACCACGAATCTGTGGTTTTCACTGAGCGCGGCGTAAAGGGTGGAACCTATGGCGGAAAGTTCGTTGCTTACGATTATGCCGCATGGTTAAACCCGGGCTTCAAATATGCAGCCTACAAAGTTCTGGATGATTACTTTACTGGACAACTGCAGCATAAAAACAGCCTCAGCGCTCAGTTGAACATCAAGTGTCATGAGTTTGACCAGAAGAAAGACATGGCAAGCTTCTGTGGTTCAGGTCTGGCAGGTTGGCGTTATACAAAACCTGTTTTGTTGGCAGAGATCAATTCTCTGGCAAGCCAACTTCAAATCAAAATCCCTGGGCTGCCGGAATGACCAAAGATGAAAGGCAGCAACTGGCGACAGTCGAACGGTACATTGAGTCTGGGGTGTTACTCATAGATTCCGGGCGAATAAGCGCAGGAAAAGAAAGCATGGAAATGGCAAAGGTACTTGTAGAGGTGATGCTTTCCATAGCTACCAGGGAAAAACCTTAGAGAGCCACTTTCACAACGGCTCTCAGTGACCATTACAAAGCTCATCCAAGGGTGGGCTTGATAATGGTTAATAATACTTCACTAAGATTTATCCGAAGGGTAATGTGTAGCCTCACTTTATAAAAAGGAGGTTGTGATGTTAGAAAAATATTTTGAGACGCCACTAGGCGGCGAGCATGATGAGCATAGAAGGTTGGTCGCTGTATCAGCTGCTTTAGAGTTGATTAAAGCTGCTGTATCTACCGAGGCTGGACCTCGAAATTTTGATTATGAACTAAAACAGTACGCGGCCCAAATAGCGCCTCTTGCCGATGCAATACAAGATGCTATCGAGTCTGAAAGCTAATATTGAATTAAAAGCCGCCTCCGGGCGGTTTTTTATTTCTTGCACAGAATCCGAAGTTCTTTGCGGTTGAATCCACCGTCTTTAGACAGGTCTGCATATCCAGATGGGCATAGCTCATTTGCTTTTGAATAGCAGATATCCCATCCAGTTCCGGCGCCACACTGGACTAAGTACTCAGTAGAGCCATCGGGGCGATTTATCTTCTGAGCTGTTGCACAGCCGGCAAGCATTGCCACTGCAATAATTACAGAAACCTTCTTCACGCTGCATCTCCTTCTGCAAAAGCATATTCATAACAGGATTACATATGGCGACCAACAAAAAAACTGGCCGCCCTTCTGATTATCTACCAGAGGTGGCTGCTGACATCTGTTCACTGCTTGCCGACGGTGAAAGCCTGCGCAAAGTTTGTGAGCGTCCGGGGATGCCGAATAAGGCAACCGTATTCCGCTGGCTTGCACAACATGATGAGTTTCGCGACCAATACGCGAAAGCCACAGAGACCCGCGCTGACGCAATTTTCGAAGAGATGTTTGATATTTCCGACAACGTTGCCGAAGAGGCCGCGGCGGTAGGAAAAGCACGCCTGCGTATCGACACTCGCAAGTGGGCGCTGGCTCGCATGAACCCGAAGAAGTACGGTGACAAAGTCAGTCAGGAAATCGACCACAAATCATCTGATGGCAGCATGGCGACCAAGCCAACGACTATCCAGCTGCTGCCTGTTGAGCCAAAGCCATGAGTGAAACCGCCCAGCTGCCAATCCCTGCAAAGCTTGCTCCACTGTTCACTGCAACCGGTAAACGCTATCGCTGCTCACATGGTGGCCGCGGTAGTGCCAAGACGCGCACCTTTGCCCTGATGACGGCCGTGAAGGCATATCAGTCGATGATGAACGGTGAGAGCGGGGTGATCCTGTGCGCACGTGAATTTATGAACTCGCTGGAAGAGTCGAGCATGCAAGAGGTGAAGCAGGCGATCCTTTCGGTGCCATGGCTGGCGGCTAATTTTGACATCGGTGAAAACTACATCCGGACAACAGACAGAAGCGTTCGCTACGTGTTTGCTGGCCTGCGTCATAACCTCGACAGCATCAAGTCGAAAGCGCGCATTCTGCTCTGCTGGGTTGATGAGGCTGAATCAGTCAGCGAAACCGCCTGGACGAAGCTCACTCCGACCGTACGCGAAGAAGATTCAGAAATATGGGTGACGTGGAACCCGGAGCGCGACGGTAGCGCGACTGACAAGCGGTTCCGCAAGTCTCCGGGCGATGACTGCATCACTGTTGAGATGAACTATTCAGATAACCCGTGGTTCCCTAAGGTACTGGAAGGCGATCGGCTTAATGACTTAAGGCGTCTTGACCCGGCAACTTACGCGTGGGTATGGGAGGGGGCTTATCTCGAGAACTCCGACAAGCAGGTACTGGCCGGCAAATACCGCATAGCTGAGTTCAGTGACACGCTGTGGAAAGAAGCAGAGCGGCTTTTCTTTGGTGGCGACTTCGGCTTTGCGAAAGACCCTAACACGCTGATCCGCTCCTTCATTCTCCACAACCGGCTGTACATCGAATACGAAGCGTACGGACTGCAGACTGAACTCGATCACATGCCAGCGCTGTATGACTCGGTCCCCGGTTCGCGCGACTGGCCTATCAAAGCTGACTCTGCGCGTCCTGAGACAATCAGCTACCTGCGCCGTAAAGGATTCGACATCTCAGCCGCAAAGAAATGGCAGGGGAGCGTTGAAGATGGCGTGGCGCATTTGCGTGGCTTCGATGAAATCATCATTCACCCTCGCTGTAAGAACGTGGCGCGGGAAGCCCGCATGTGGTCATACAAAACCGACCGCATCACTGGCGAGGTGCTGCCGAAACTGGCCGACGGATATGAACACTGCTGGGATGCGATCCGCTATAGCCTCGACGGGCATATCAAAGGCCGTTCTACGGTATGGGACATCATGTAATGACGAAGAAAAAAATTGTTGGTCGTCTTAGTGATGGCCTGGTCAGCTTAATGACATCCCTCGGGGAGAAAATCGGCGCCGTGCGCTACAGCAGCACTAAGCCCGATGTGCCGGATAAAGAGCTGCTCGCGATGTACAAAAAGTCGTGGGTAGTGAAGAAGTACATCGATAAGACGGCCGCCGACATGCTGAAGCTGCCGCGCACCTTTTCAGGCGACGTGGATAGCACTCTTGTGCAACGCATCGAAGATATTGAGGCAGAGCTTCAGCTGGATCAGGTGTTCAACGATGCGCTGAGCTGGGCGTCTCTGATGGGCGACTCGCTCATTGTGGCTGTCACCGATTGCTCTGACGAGCTGATCGCCAGTGAGGTCAATCTGCAATCAGAGGACATCATCAAGTTTCTGGTGTTCCGCAAAGGTGAGTACACGCCGGACAGCAACGTCATCACTGATGTCAGCTCCCCGTACTTTGGCGAGCCGCTGACCTACCAGATAGACATCGGCAACAAACAGCTGCTCTTTCACCACACCCGATGCCACCGGACGAAGCTTGGCCGGCACAGCATCAAAGACCGTGCGAAATTCGGTACATCTGACCTTCAGGCGCCCTATGAGCATATCAAGACGTTCGACACTGCCATTCTGAGCACGGGTGACACCATTCAGGAAGCGAATGTGGACGTGCTGTTTGTGCCTGGCATGAACAACCAGATCGCCGCCGGTCAGGAGCAGCAGGTGCGGGACTATGCGCGGGTGATGAAGGAAACGAAATCATCTACCGGCCTCCTGCTAATTGACGCAGGCACACCAGAGGCGCAGGGGCGCTATGAGCAGAAGAACGCTCAGTTTGCCGGGCTGTCTGACGTCATCACCAAGATGGCGACCGTACTGGCTGGCGCGCTCGACAGGCCTATCACGGTGCTGTTCGGGCAGTCTGCCAGCGGGTTCAGCAGCGGGGAAGAGGATAACAAAGCCTATTACGAAACCATCAACGGCATGCAGGAAACACGCCTGCGGCCGATGCAGGATTTCGCTGACAGGTTCCTCCTTGACCGCCTGGCTGTTACTGAGCAGATGACCTACGAATATCCGTCAATCGACAGCATCAACGAAACGGAAGAGGCAACGCGCTTCACTCAGTACGCGACCGGCTTCAATACGCTCGTTACCGGCGAGATTCTGACCGAGGAGATCGCTCTCCGGGAGATGATTGCCCGAGGCGTACTGAAGACGGTAACCGAGGAGGAAATTCAGGGCATCGTCAGCGGTGGTGCAGATTCCGGCTCATGGGGTAACTATGGAATTACAACAACTTCTGGAGCGCAAGCAGGGCCGCCGGAAGCCGCGGCGGCGTAAGATGCGGCCACCCACACCCAGCAAGCGCGCTGAGGTGTGGTACCGGGACCGGCTATCAGAGTTCATCAGCAGCATGACTCAGATCGTCACTGAGGAACTGGAAAGGCCAACGCTTACTGACGCACCAGACGACAACCCGCTTTCAATCACCGCCAGACTCGCCCGTATCATGCAGCGCCTCGCCAGCATCTCAATAGGCGAGATAGCCAGCCGCATAGCCTCCGGGCTTGTTCGGAGGGCCAACCTTCAGAACAAAGAGCAGACGCAGCGCACCTACAAAGAAGCCTTTGGTATCGACCTCACCGGCATGTTGGGTGACGGCGCTGTCAGGGAGAAAATGGAGGATGCGGTCCGCGAAAACGTCGATCTGATTACGTCTATTCAGACTGACTTCATCAACGACATCGGGGAGAAGGTTTTCGGCAACCTGCGTGAAGGCGGTCGGAGCGAGAACCTTATAGGCATCATTCAGGAG
Organism: Pantoea alhagi; assembly: GCF_002101395.1. NCBI lineage: Bacteria > Pseudomonadati > Pseudomonadota > Gammaproteobacteria > Enterobacterales > Erwiniaceae > Pantoea > Pantoea alhagi. The sequence continues at coordinate 3,270,019 of NZ_CP019706.1, forward strand.
CGCGGTAACGTCTCTCTGAGCCGCGCCCGCTTCATTGCCCGCGACCAGACTGCAAAGCTCAACTCACAGCTGACAGAAGCGCGCAGTCAGGCGCTGGGGCTGGACGTGTACGAGTGGAGCGGCACAGGCGATGAGAGAGAGCGTGACAGTCACTTCGCCCTGAACGGCAAACTCTGCAAATACTCCGATCCTACCGCCTACTCAGATGACGGCGGCAAGACGTGGAAGAAGCGCAGCAGCATTGGTGCCTACGAGGGCAACCCCGGCGAGGATTACCAGTGCCGGTGCCTTTCTCTCCCTTACGTAGCGTGGGAATAAGCCATGACATGGAAACGAACACCGCAGGGGTACGTAATTACCACTGCGACGATAACCCGCGCCGGTCCTATTGAATATTACGGGCATGAGCTGGGGTTAACCGGCAGCGATGCCAACAAGAAGATCACAGTAACCCGCACGCTCGATGAGCTATCCAAACCAGAAACCCTCGCCTCATTCAACGGCCTACCGTTCACGCTGACGCATCCGGACGATGGCGCAGTGAACGCGAACGACCACAAAGAGAAAGCCTCAGGGCATATCGCAAACACCCGCATCAATGGTGATGAGGTGGAGTGCGATGTTTTCCTGACTGACTCAGCGGCGATTGAGGCACTGGAAAAGACAGGCATCCGGGAAGTTTCGGTTGGCTATGAGCCCGCAGAACTGATTGACCGGGGCGGGCAGCTTTACCACATCAACATTCGCGGCAATCACGTCGCGGGCGTGGCAGAGGGGCGTTACGGGCCTCAGTGTAAGTTAAACGACAAAAAAGGTAAGCCGATGTTCAAAACACTAACCGACGCCCTCAGTTTCCTGAAGGGCAAAAAGCTCAAAGACGCAGATGGCGCCAGCCTGACGCCCGATGAGATTGTGGGGATGATTTCCGCACTGGAAAAAGCCCTCGAAGATTTAAACTCTCAGGGTACCGATGAGGCAAACGCTCAGGCTCAGCAGGTTCTGTCTCAGCTTGCGGAACTGAAAGCGCAACTCGAAGGCATGACTGTTACGCCTCCTGTTGATGCAGATCCGGACACCTCCGGAGGCGACGACAAAGACGCGAAAATCACCGCGCTCGAAACCGAGAATGCTGACCTGAAAGACAAGGTGAAGGAGCTGGAAGATAAGCTCGCCGCTCTGCAGGCAGACAGCGAAACCGAAGCAACTCTGACCGACGCAAAAGCCCGCTTCCCAAAAGTTAACTTTAACGATGCTAAATCAGCCCGCGCCGTTCGCTCTGCCGTGCTGGTCAGCACACGTGCATTTAACGATGCGCAGGTTAAGGCAATGACCGACAGCGAGGTCCGGGCGGCGTATGCGGCGATTCAGGCTACGGCTAAATCACGCAGCAACATCGGTTCTCACCTGTTTAACGACAATAAGCCCGCTCCAACTAAAACGGCCACCCAGCGCCTCGGAGGTAAATAATCATGGCATTCGGATTCACTGACTGGGACGGTGCAGACGGCACTATCCAACCGGGTTCAATCAAACGCGCGTCCAGCTCAAACGACAAGGTCTGGGGTGAAGAGAACCTGACTAACACGCCGCTGGCGTACGGCACTTTTGTAGCTGTTAATCCGGCAGGCGGTGTTATGCCTCTGGCAGCTGACACTCGCATTCACGGCATCGTGGTGCGTGACATTTACGGCGACGCAGCACCTGCTAACAAGACCTCTAATATCGGCCACTTCTCACACGGTGACTGCGTTGGCGCACTGGCGGTTGACGGCGTGGACTTCGTGCGCGGCGATACGGCGTACATCGTTGCGACCGGTGCAGACGCTGGCAAGGTTACCAGCGAGGCAACCGGCAACATCGATTTGGGTTACTGGGTTGAAGATGTGAGCGCAGGCAATAACTGCGTGGCGATCACCCTGGGTTATGTACAGCAGGCAGCGCCGGCAGCGGCGGGAGAATAAGAAATGGCAATGGAAACCGCAGATTTTGAAAACGTACTGCAGGAAGCGCTGACCGAGCGCGATACGACCCTGCAGGAACGCGAGCTTCCGGAAATCAACATCGGTGAAGCGCTGCCGATCAAAGAGGGTCTGGATTTCGCCCTCGAATACGTTGATTTCGGCGTCTCTACGGTTGTCGGCTCAGTAAAAGACGGCATCATCGGAAACAAAACCAACAGCCTGAAAACCATTGATAGCGATATCGAATGGATGAAGGCACCTGTGGGCCAGTGGGCTAAAGCAGCCACCTGGACGCAGCAGGAGCTGGAGAAGATCGCCCGGCTGAACATCAGCCTGCAGTCTAAAAAGCAGGATGACCTGTACGCTAACGCGCTGGCAACCATTCAGTATGCCGGTTACGTGGGCCATCAGGGCGTGAAAGGTCAGGAAGGCCTGCTGACCGGCGCCTCCGTGCAGCTAATTACTGACGCAGGCAACAAAACCATCGCGGACATGACTTCTGCTGAGTTCGTCGCGCTGGTGCTTAACGCCTACAACGTAGCATGGAAGAAATCTGGCTACCGCATCCAGCCAACGAATATCGCGATGGACGCCAGTGATTTCATGCTGGCAATGCAGAAGTTCGATCCTGACTCGGCAATTGTCGGAACGGACCTGCTGCCGGTTGCGGCAATGGATCGCATCATGGCGGCGCTGCGTAAAGCGTCAGGCAATGAAGCTTTCAGCATCACGTTTGTGAAGGTGCCAAGCAACTATGCAGTAGGCATCAAATCAGGCAAGACGCGCATGGTGATTTACACCTATGAGGCGGATTACCTTGAGATGGAAGTTCACATGCCGGAACTGCTGCCTGTCCGCGCACGTGACCTGCTGACGTATGAGTGCGGTTATCGCTCAGCGTTTGGCGGCGCCATGTGGAAGCAGCCGCAGTCCGCCGTTTACGTGGATTACAAGTCCTCACCGCAGTAACAGAAGGGGGTAGCATGGAATTCACTGACCGTTACCCCGAATTCTCCAGCACCGCACCAGCCCGCATCAGCGGGGCTCTTGAAGATGCAGCAAACCAGATGAGCCGCAAAGTGTGGGGCCGCCTGTATGAACAGGGTCAGGCTGCATTAGCGGCTCATCTGCTCTTTGTATCTGGCGCGCTGACAGCCTCCGGCAATTCCAACGGTAACCCGATGAAGACGATCGCCAGCAAGTCCGTGGCGGGCGTTTCTGTCAGCTACTCATTACCTGATGCCGGGTTTGGTTCAAATCACGACGGCTACGCATCCAGCGGCTACGGGCAGGAATACATCCGCCTGCGCAAACTGGTAGCCGTGCATGTGCTGGCAATTCGCTAAGGGGGCCATATGACGCCGGAAGAAACGCTCAGGGCAACAACTGAGTACCTGAAGAACCTGCAGGCGATGAAGTCTCACCATGTGGCTGTGGGCCTGCCGGCATCAAAGGTGGCCGATAAGAAATATGAAGGCGGCGTGTCAGTCATTGAGGCGGGCGCCGCGCATGAGTTTGGCACGGAGCATATCGATGAGCGCTCTTTCCTGCGCGCTCCATTCACCCTGAAGAAATCAGAAATAAACCGGGCTATTGAAAGTCAGGTTGCCAGTGTCGGCGCCGGCCAGAGAGATGCAGTATCGGCTCTTAACCTGATTGGCATCGTTGCCCAAAACATTAGCATAAAAGCATTTGAGACCGGCGGTTATGGTACATGGCCGGATATCAAGGAAGAGACCAAGAAGGCAAAGGGCTCATCCGGGGTGCTGATAGACACAGGCGAGCTGCGCGGCTCTATAACGTGGGAGGTTCGCAGTGAGTGATTTATCCGATCTCGATATGACCGACGCGCTGATTGGCTGGGAGCGGCCGGTAAAGCTCAAAACCAGAACTGAAGTCACGGTGAATTTTATGCCCGTCGCCGTCGTCACGGTTCAGGACATCATCGCAGTTGTGCAGAGTGCCAACAAAGAAAACCTGACGCTCGACAGCCTGGACTGGTCGAAAGAGTACCTGCTTATTCATGCGCGCACGAAGATGGAAGCGGGGCAGTTCATTGAGAAGGACGGCAGAGATTACAAGGTCGTTTCTCCCGGCGACTTCATGGACTACGGCTTCTGCTCTGCCATTGCGGAGGAAACCAAGCTTCCACTACTGGTGCCAACGCCATGAGACAACCCCACCTGATAGCCGTGGCCCGCTTTGTGCGCGACCTGCTGAGCTATGATGAGCAGCTAATAAAATTCGATCGCCAGAACGTCATAGCTACCGATTTCGAGACGAGCTACATCATCGTTAATGGCTCCCTTCCGCAGACGGTGCTGGCGCGCGGGCAACACTTCAATGGCACAACCGAGGTGATGACCTACACGGCGGCCGTCAGCCACGCTGTGGTGCTGGAGTTCTACGGCAGCAACGCCTACACCAACGCCCAGGCATTCATGATGCTCAGTGAGAGCCAGAGAGCTAACGAACTCAGGCGCAAAAATGCACTGACCATTATGGCCGTATCGAATATCACCGATGTGGGGCAACTGTTGGGTCAGTCTCACGGCAACCGCGTCCATCTCAGTTTCAACGTTCAGTATGCCCCGGCGCATGACGTGCAGACGCTGCGTATCGACACGCCGCAATTTCAATTTTTAGAGGACTAATAAATGTCGGCATCAATTAACAACGTCATCAATGTGACGCTTCTGGAAGAAGGGCGGGCAGCGGCGCGGGATAACATCAACGTGTGCGCCATCATGACCAGTCAGCCCGGCGTACTAAGCACGGCAGAGCGCTGGCGTTCATATAAGTCACCATCTGCCGTGGAGCAGGACTGGGGCGCATCGTCTGTAACTGCGGCATTCGCCAATGCGTTTTTCGGCACGAGCCCTAACCCGGTTTCCGCCGGCGGAACGCTGATTATCGGATACTGGAATGCAGCCGGTGAAACTCTCCCCGCCACTGCAGGTGTGTTGCGTGGTTCTGAGATTTCACAGGCCATTGTGTTGCCTGTTCTGCGTCAGCATGAAGACTGGTCATTCAATATCACGGTGGATGGCACAAAGCATGAAGTCACCGGCATTGACGGATCAACTGCAGCAACCTTGGCAGACGTGGTGGAACAGATTCAGGACAAACTGACTCCGGAGGTTGCTTCGGTCGTGTTTGATGGCTCGCACATCGTTATCACCAGTAAAACAACGGGCGCAGCATCGATTGTTGGCTATCCGGAGGCATCATCTACCGGCACGTTTATCGGTGACCTTCTGGCTGTTTCTGATGGCTCTGGCGCAGCGCATGTTGATGGCAAGGCTGATTCTCAGGTTGATCCTGAAACACAGCTACAGGCGCTGAGTGCTCTCAAAGCGCTGGTAAACATCAAGGGCGTCAGCTTCATCGATAAAATCCTTGATGCGCAGGTGCCGCTCATAGCAGCCTGGGCGAAAGCAAATGCCGTCATAGTGTATGAGACGTTCACCGGCAGTGAGGCGCTTGAGGTTGACCCGGCTAACCCGGCGTGGGCGGTAACGCTCGCCAGTCAGACCAATTTCCGCATGTTGTACAGCAAGGCGGGCAACCGCAAGTTGGGCGTCAGTTACATGGCGCGCACCCATACTGTCAATTTTAACGGTGAACGGACAGCCATTACCCTGCACCTGAAAACGCTGAGCGTCTCTGCTGAGGATTACTCGCAGACGGAAATCGACAAGGCTAAACGCATCGGCCTGGACATCTACACCACGATTAAAGACGTGCCGTGCGTCTTGTCCAGTGGCACCAACGATTTTGTGGATAACGTCTACAACCTGATGGCGTACGTTGACGCCGTGCAGACTGACTCCTTCAACCTCCTTAAAACCACGCCTACTAAAGTGGCTCAGACCTATTACGGTGTTGACCAGCTAGAGGACTGCGTGGAGAAAACCACTCGTGGCTTTGTGCGTGCGAATGTGTTCAGCCCTGGCACCTGGACGCTGCCTGATTTCTTCGGTGACCGCGACATGTTCCTGCGCAACATCGAGCAGGAAGGGTTCTACGTGCTGGCTGGCGATCTGGCTGACCAGTCAGCCGCTGACCGGCAGGAGCGCAAGTCGCCTGTTGTCCAGGTAGCCGTGAAGAATGCCGGAGCTATCCACAGCGGCGACATCATCATCAACTTCAATAAATAGGGGCCGGTAAATGTCACAGATTGTTATTAGCGCAGATACCGCCACTATCGTACTGAACGGGCGGATTATTACAGATATCTCAGCGGGTGATTACATCACGCTGACGCCATCAAACGCCCTGACCAGCCGCGCCAACAGTGCAAATAATGGGGTCACAATCTCCGGGCGTGTCGATGCTGGGGTGCATGTTGCAGTGCTCAGGGTTCAGAAGTTTTCCAACGATGACATCTGGTTGAACCAGCAGCGTAACGCCAAAATTCCTACCGTGTTTAATGGATCGGTTAAAGAGTCGTTTGTGCGTGATGGTGCCGCGCTGAAAGAAACCTACGATCTGCAGGTCGGCTCTATCACGACCCAGCCAACGCAAACCAAAAACAACCAGGACGTTAACGCGCTGATGGAATACACCATCGAGTTCCGCAACGTTGTGCGCAAGGTATAAGCCATGTCAAAAGATAAGCAGAAAGAAGCGCTGGATATGATCCGGGCCGTTTACGATGACGGTTATGCAGAGATTAACGGCAACCGGTACGAGTTCTCAGCGATGACACACAAGAAGCGCCGCAAGGTGTTTGCTTTCTTTACCGGCATCGCCAGCGAACTTGGCAGGCAGTCTCTGGAGTTCCTTGATACTGCCCGATTCGAAGAAGTTGAGCGGGTGATGTTTGATTATGTGCTGTTTGATGGCGTTCAGTTATCCAAGCAGCCTGACCACTTTGAATCGTACCCCGCTGACTACGTCATGCTGGTTACCACGGCGCTGCAGGTAATTAGCTGGCCTTTTATGGGCGGGAGCAATATGAACTCACGTTCAGAAGCTCCAGACGTTCAGAAATTTACGTTAAATCCTCGAACGTAAGCGATGAGATGAGTATGTACCTGGCGCTGTCAAAGGCCGGGTACGGCTCTTACTCTGAGCTCATCAGGCTGGATACGCCCGAACTGCTGGACATGCTGGAGTTCGAGAACATCAGCGCTGACATTCAGCAATACGAAATGGAGAAATCCCGCAATGGCGATAGTTAATGAGCTTATTACCAAGTTTGGGTTTATCGGTAACCTTGCGCCGCAGGAATCGTTTAACGCAAATCTGAAGGCTTCCATTGGCCTTCTGTCTGGTATGGGGGCAGCTATTCAGGGGGCGGCGGGCGCTCTTGCCGGATGGTTCACGTCCATTATAGACGGTCTTGACCCGTTGGTTCAGTTTCACCGCGAAACCGGGCTTTCTGTGGAAGGGTTGCAGGAGCTTGGGCGCGTGGCAGAGCTTAACGGCTCCAGCATGGAGGCAGTCACCGACTCCATAGGCGAAATGACCATGAGGATTGGAGAATTTGTCTCCACTGGTGAAGGTGAAATGGCTGACATTGCCAAAAGACTTGGCATGAGCTTTAAGGATTCTCAGGGCAACGTAAAGGATGCCACGCAAACATTCACCGAGCTATCAGACAAAATGCGCGGAATGAGCCAGGCAGAGAAGTTTTCCTTGCTGGACAAGATGGGTATTGATCGCTCAATGGTTCAGATGTTGTCGCTTAGCCGTGAGGAACTGGATAAATCCCTGCAACAGGCTCGTGACTGGGGCGTTGTAACAACAGAACAGGCTGATGCTGCCGCCGATTTTAATAATTCCCTTAAAGATCTTCGCATGGGCTACAGTTCTGTATCCACGCAGGTGGCCCTAAGTTTTCTTCCCATGCTGAAAGATGTAATTGACGGCATGCGAGAGTGGCTGCACACCAATGCGGACTTAATTAAAAACGGACTACATGCGTTTGGCGAGATTGTTTTCTCTCTGGCTGGAATGATACGGCGCTTATTGCCTGTCATCGCCTTAGCAGTAGTTGGGTTTACCATTTGGAAGATCGCAGCCTTTGGCCTGGGCAATGCTTTGAAGCTTGCATTCTCCCCGGTGTTACTTATTACAGCCCTGATAATAGGCATTGCTCTTGTTATCGATGATTTGATTGTTGCTATGCAGGGCGGGCAAAGTGTCATCGCAGATTTCTTTAAAGACACATGGGGTATCGATATTGTACCGGGCCTGCTGGCGATAAAAGATGCCGTGATGGTCGTGGTGGATTTTATCATCGATTCCTTCAAGGTCAGCGTTGAAAGCATAAAGTTGCTGTTCTCTGCTCTATGGAAGGTGGTAACCGGCGATTTTAAAGGTGCATGGGATGATGTTGTTAAAATCTTCGATAACAGCGTCGAGCTGATGAAAATGCCATTTACTGCTTTCATAGACTGGGCGAAAAATATCTTTGCGGGCTTGGGCGATTACATCGGGAATGTAATCAGCAACGCCGCGTCAAATGCATGGAATGCAACCAAGTCATTTTTTGGTGCAGGGGGTGATGAAGATCAATCCGTGCCTGCGTACTCAGCTGGGGGGGCTGGCATGAATGGCATCCCATACGGTAATCCTGGTCTAAATGGCAATCTGGCATACGCATCGGGCGGCGTCAGTAACTCCAACGTTAGTCAGAGCAATACCATTCACATCAACACCTCTGATCCGGTTGTTGCAGGCAACACAGCAGCAGATGGATTGCAGCAGAGCATGCGTGACGCTAACAGGATGAGCAGAAGAGGTGGGATGTAATGGGTATTCTCGACGGTTTCACAAAAGCTCAGGAGTCTGGTAAAGCCACGGTAAAAAATGTCGGCATCGGCGGGTTTTCGATGTTTGCCCGCGTCAGTGACTCAACACAGTATCCATCACAGGTTCCCGTCGATGTACTGGAGGATGGCAGCAACGCATCTGATGACATCATTAACGGGCCACTTGTGGTCACAATCAGCGGTGTGGTTTCTGATGTGTATGCTGACGCTGAACCGGGAGAGTCATTTGGCATCATCCCCGACTATTCCCGCGTGGGGGAGGTCATTGAGTACATTCCGGCGAAAACACAGCAACAGCTTCAGAAGGTAAATGAGATCGCCGACCGGGTGGAGCAGCAGGTACTGAAAGCGAAACGCCTGGTGGATAAAGGTGCCGATCTGTTTGGCTTGGTGGGCAACCCCACCTCTGGCGGCGCCAAAGGGCTGCGTGAGCAGTTCCTCGACTTTATTGAGGCGATTTATTACGGCAAGCAACTGATATCCGTAGAGGTAGATTACCGTACGCACGAAAACATGGCTCTGAGCGGACTTGCTCTGAACACTGATAATCAGACGATGGAAACCCGCTTCGAAGCCACCTTCACTAAAATCAATTTCACGCAGATAACCACAACGCCAATCAGTCGCTACTTCAAATCCCCATCCGCGGCAGCTAAATCCAAAACGGCTGGCGTGGCGAATAAAGGCGCTCAGACCCCGGCGGATAACTCTAAAGTAAGCGGCGGGCCCGTCAGGTCAAAGTCACTCGCCACTTCACTAAAAGGCGCTTTTAAGAGCTTTCTTTAAGGATGACACATGGACCTGATAACCAATATCACCGACGAACCTATTCAGCGGCATGTACTTCTGTTTGAGCGTGGTGAGGCGGTAATGACAATTCGCCATCTGCCAACGGTAGAAATGTGGAAGATGCGCATGGAATACAATGGTGACTTTATCGACGGCGTTAAGCTATCGCTGGGAACGCTGCATTTTCGACACAAGAACTGGCCGTTTGATATTGCGCTGCTCACCACTGATAACTCCGGCATTGATCCATGCCGGGCTGATGACTTCTCTACCGGACGCTGTGAGATGTATATGGTGACGCCGGAAGAGATGATTGAAGTACGCGGGGGAGACGTGCCGTGATGGAAACCTTTTATCGTGACTACCGGCTGACGGTCGGCATCGGCAATCAGGCAGTGATTATTGAGCCGCCAATGTCAGTGTCTTTCAAAGCACTCGAATCGGTAGATAAGAAATCACTGGGAAAACTATCAGTGTCGATAAACGGCCTGAAACCGTCGACACGCCTGCAACTGGTAAAATCTGAGGATGATAAAAAATACATCCCGGTACGGCTGGAGGTTGGTTATAACGAAAAATTGCGGCAGGTTTTCCAGGGCTCTGTAAAAAGTGGCGCCGTGAAAAGAGAAGGTCCGATTCACGTCGTAAGCTTGGAATGCGAGGATGGCGGTCACGACTATATCAATGCGTTCACATCGCGCACTGTTCGCGGCAAAGAGCGGGTAGTAGATGCTGTGTTGCAGGACATGCCGAACACGAAGAAAGGGGCGGTTACGGGTCAGCAGCAGTTGATCCGGCCAAAGGTTCTGGTAGGAAGCTCAAGCAAAATCCTGAGTGACATGTTGTCGCCTGATGAAGCGTTTTTCATTAAGGATGAGCGCATCAATATTCTGAAATCGAATGAGGTGGTATCAGGCAACATACCGGTGGTGAATGCCAGGAGTGGACTGCTCAATACGCCTCAATCGACTAAGGCAAGCGCACAGGCGAGTGGAAACCAGAAGAAGCCAGCCCCTACTAACAATCCAGTAACCGACCCCGGCGGAGACAGTAAAGAAACCGTGGATTCCAGCACGTTAGTTTCTCAGGTGAAAGGCCAGATCGTCTTCGAAACAAAACTAAATCCAATGCTCAGAATTGGTGGTCTGTGCTCTCTGGAGAGCGTAACAAACCCCGCGCTGAACGGGGTTTATAAAATTTACCAGATTGAAACCAGCGGGCAGTACACCGGACCAGCATGGACACAGAAGGTTGTGTGCCAGCCAGCGGGCGAGTATAAGGTCATTACTTAAAATTTATTGATTAATCTCTCCAATAACATATCGAAACAAATTTTGTAAGGTGATATTATCCGAATCCCTTTGCAAAGGAGTTTTTGGGATATGTCCTATATCGATTCAAATCTGGTTGGCAATGAAGAAGTTTTGTACCGTGGAAAGGTGACTCTATTAGCATTGATACCATGGGTTATCTGGGGTTTGATTCTGGCGATGTTTACCATGGGGGTAGGCTTACTTCTCATTCCTTTAGGTTACTTAAGTCTCCGCTCTAACGAGGCAGGAATAACAAACAAGCGATTGATTGCTAAAGCTGGTTTGATAAAGCGAGATACTGTAGAAATCCCTATTAAGAAAGTATCAAGCCTGCAAATCAAACAGGGTATTATTGGTCGCATCTGCGGTTACGGCTCCTTGGTAATCAGTGACACCGGTTCTGCACATGCCCCAATACGCTTCATCAAAGACCCAATGCGCTTCCGTCAGCGCTTCTTTGAGGCTCAGGAAGCTGCAGAGTCAGCTTAAGCCTAAAAAAAGCACATAAGCCCGCCACCTGGCGGGTTTTTTTATGGGTGAAATTCATGATTGAAGAACTCCACGACACCATAGGTCAGGGTGTCGATTTTGCCCTGGCTAATGTTCACACCATTGTCATAGCAAAAATCACTGCTGTAAACGAAAAAACCATTAATTGCGTACCAGTTATAAATCGTGTTGTGGATGGTGCGAGCATCAGGTTGCCCGAGCTTATCGAGGTTCCGCCGGTCATTATGCAAGGCGGTGGGAGCTACATTGTTGAGCCTGTGAAGCCTGATGATTACTGCCTCGTTCTGATATCAGAGCGCTGCTATGACTCATGGTATGCCGGTAGTGATTTCGTTCCGCCGCTTGAAATGCGCATGCACGACTACTCGGACGGCTTCGCACTATGCGGCGTTAACCCGCTCGCGTCTGCGATATCAATTCCAAAACAGAATCGCCTCATGATGGGTAATACCGATCATTCGGGGATATGGTTATTACAGGAAATCTGACTGTCACAGGCGATATCACCTGCACAGGCCGCCTGACAGTTGGCGCAGCAACAATTGGGGGTATTGATTTTGGCGCGCATACCCATCGCGGTGATAGCGGTGGAAATACAGGAGGGCCTCAATGATCGTATCTGCGCTCGATAAAGATGACGACTGGGGGTTTGGCCGCGGGAGGGCGAATTACATCACTGGCGGGGCCGCCATTGCCCAGAAAGTTAAGTGCCGAATCCGGTCATTCAAAAACGACAACCCCCTCAACATGGCAGATAACATCGACTGGTTTTATCTGCTATCCGAGAAAAACACCGAACAGCAAATACTGCGCGAAATAGAGCGCGTCACGCTGGCAACAGATGGCGTGATGCGGATTAACAATCTGGAGTTGACCGTCAATAAACGGACCAGACATCAGATTATCGAATTACGCATCCAGACAGTATTTGACGAACAGATAATCAACTTCCCTGTTGGCGGAGCGCAGAGCGATGGCACTACAGTTTGATAATAACGGCCTGCAGATAGATACATTCAGGGATATATTCCAGAGCCTGAGCGACGGTTATAAGGCAATTTACGGTCAGGATATCGACCTCGATCAGGAGTCGCCCGACGGCCAGCGCGTTGCAATCGAGGCACAGGCACGCACCGATATTGAAGCGGCGCTGCAGTGGATTTACTCGCAGATGGACCCGGATTTCAACACTGGCGACATGCAGCAGATCATCGCAAAGCTGCACGGGCTTTATCTTCGCCCTGGCTCCCGCTCTCAGCGAGATCTGAAGGTCACAACTGACAGACCGGTGCTTTTGTACAGTGGTTACAAAATTCGTGACCAGGCTAATCAGGTCTGGTTTGTCAGGCAAGATATTACGGTGCCGGCCGGCACGACCACGGTTACGTTCTTTGCGCAAAACTTTGGAAAGGTGACCGGGCTGATATCCGACACCTTCACTCAGATAACACCTGAGCTGGGTATTCTGAGCATCATCTCTGACACTGCCGTTGTTGTGGGAAGGGATGAGGAAACACCCGAACAGTTTCGCCAGCGCCGCAACAGGTCACTGGAAAACCCGGCCACGGGCAGCACTGGGGCCATATTTGCAAAGATAGCGCAACTCGCCGGTGTAACCGATCTCAATATCGATGAGAACGATACGAAGTTTGATGATGCGGAAACCGGTATTCCTGCCAACTCGATATGGCTGGTAGTGGAGGGTGGTGCCGTGTCTGAAATCGTTGAGGTCATGGTTAAGCAGAAGGGCGGCGGCACAGGAACTAAAGGAAGCGTTACCGGGCGCTACATTGAGTCACTGGCTCGGCCTGACGGCTCCATCCTTCAGATAGCGCATGACCTACAATTTGACCGTCCTGTTTACAAGCCGCTGTACATCAGGCTTACGGCCCGACGCAAGATTACCAATGACCCGGTCGATCAGGATTCACTGAAGGAGGCTCTGGCATCCCGGGAGCTGCACATTGGTGAGAGCATTGACGCAAACGAATTTTACGCCGACGGGTATAGCACAAGCCGTGTGAACTATGTACTTACTGACCTCATGATCAGCAATGACGGAAGCACATACACCGATGCGGAACTCTCTCCGGGATTTCAGGGGAAATTCACCTTAAGCACCAGTGATATCGACATCACCGAGGTGACCTGATGAATAACGACATCATTAACCGCTATACGCTGATGCTCATCCGGCAGTACTGGGAGAAGCCGAAAGCCAAAGCTGAAATTCAGGCCATGATGAAGCAGTGGCAGATTATTGCCGACTTCATTCGCAACCCTGACAACTTTGATATTGATAAAGCGACTGGTTACCGGCTGGACGTTATTGGTCGCATAGTGGGGTTATCACGAAGCGTTCCTGCAGTGATTGCAAAGGTATTCTTTGGCTTTGAGGGGCATGAAAACTCAGCTGGCTTTAAAAGCAAGTCCAAGCCCGGCTACGTGGGGGCGCCATTCTACAGTAAGTTTTCGCCGGCTTACGGTGATTATCAGCTTGGAGATAATGAATACCGGCGGTTCCTGAAGGTTAAGATCGCTAAGAACGCCACGTCCGGAACTATAGCGTCTGATGATCGCGTCAGCCTGCAGGAGGTCATTCAGGCCGCTTTTAACGGAGAGGCTTACGTTACAGACCGCAAGGATATGACGCTGGCTCTGAATATATCCCCTCAGATATCCCTGGATGAACTGCGCCTGATCGTAAAGCTGGGCCTTTTACCCAAGCCTGCCGGCGTCAGATACGACTATTACTATCAGGTTACGCCCGGGCAGACGTTTGGGTTCTCAAGAAACCCCTCAGCCAGAGGGTTCGCAAGCAAATTCAATACCGCCTATCAGGGCGGTTTTTTTTCGAGGAAAATTCATGTCTAAGATTGCACGATACGCAGGGAATCTTCCCGCTTTTGCATCTAATGCTCAGGGACTGGAGCGAACCGTCTTCGGTGGGACGGCGCAGGCTGACGATTTGACATCACAGGTTACTGACGCATTTCGCCGTGGGTGGGGAATAGTAGGCCCGTCTGAGAATCCCTCGCTGGAGGATTTCAACGCCGCGTTCTATACGCTGAGCCAGCTCATTTCATACCAGCATCAGATGGGTGTGCCGGAATGGGATGCCGCTCAGGAATACTATGTTGGCTCTCTATGCATCAGGAACGGAGATGCATACTCATCTGTTGCCAGTAACAACATTAACAGTCCTCCGCCATCATCAAAATGGGCGAAGTTGATTAATGATAAAAATGGTCTTCTTAGCCTCGGGTTGAGTGATGTCAGCGGCTTCGTCGGCCGGCTTATCAACATTCAGATTTTCGCAGTAAGTGGCACATACACCCCATCTGCAGGCGCAAAAAAGTGCATTATAGAGGCTGTTTCCGGAGCTGGCGGCGGCGGATCTGTAATTAATATTTCATCTGGGCAATCTGCTGTCGGTAATGGGGGGGTTAGTGGCGAATACGTCAGAACCCCTTTAATAAGCGCTCAAGCTCAAGCTATAACTATTGGTGCCGCTGGATCAGGAGGCACGGCAGGAAATCCTGGCAATGCAGGCGGAGCCACCCTTGTAGGCTCAATAATAAGTCTGCGAGGTGGTCCTGGCGGAGGAAGTGGTTCTGCATCAACTAACAACTTAATCGCCCAAACAAATGGGGCCTTATCTGGCACGCTCAACTATCCAGCAAACTCTTTATTTATGTCTGCCTCTTTGGGCCCCAGAGGACTGATCGTTAACCCGGGCGTCGCTTCAGGCTGCCTCGCTGGTAGCGGCGGGTCATCCCCTCTAGGGAAGGGTGCCGACGGTACAAACGCCACAAGTAATGGATCTGACGGTTCCGGATATGGCTCTGGCGGTTCAGGCGCAATAAATATTGGAGCGAACCCATCACGATCTGGTGGTTCTGGCACAGGCGGAGTTGTGATTATTTGGGAGTATGCATAAATGTCGACATATGCTCTTATTAAAGATGAAATGGTTGTAAATGTTGTTGTATGGGACGGCGAAGGACAAATGTTTGATTCCTTCACAACATATGAAGTTAAAGAAAATGAACAAATCGGACCCGGATTCTCAGCAAAGAAAGACAAAAAAGGGTCTTGGTCTTTTACACCACCATCTGTAGTAATGACTGATGAAGAGATAGCATTGGCAAATATTTCCACAGCTCAGTCTGAGTATGATGTTGCAACTGCAAATATCAATGCTCTTAGACAAATTGTAGAAGATGGAGACTATGAGGATAGTAGCGAGGAAGAGATTAAAAATTTAATCAATGAATGGACTTCCTATCGTATAGCGCTTCGCTCTTACCTTAAAGCTGCAGACGGGAGCAAAGAGCTCCCTAGAAAAGCTGAAGATAACAACTAACTTCAAGCGCCATGGATAGGCGCTATAACCTCTCTTCTCAGGCAATCAAGAACCTTATTGGCTCTTAATTCCTCTCCGCTCTTGTTCAAGTGGTAGTAAGTATCAAAAAAATACTTGGAGTCCAGATTGAATTCATAAGGTTTGCAGTGAATATCAATCCCTTCTTCACTCACTTCCCTCTTAATTTCTGATATGAAGTGGCTAGAACTTTCGTTCATTTCATTAAATGATTCAGATTTAATCGATGCCGGCCAGATTAATATTAGCTTTGCACCCTTCGATTCAATGGCTTCTTTTAGTTTAATAATTTGATCGATGCTATATTTCGCAGGCTTAGACGAAGACTCATATGTCAGAGGTGAACCCTCTGCATCAATATTTGACATGAGGCTCTTTACATGACTGGTCTGGTTTTCTGGTGTTATTATGTCACCATTGCGTTTTATTGATTTATAGCTGTAACCCCGATATACACCAGTAGGTATAAATCGCTTAATGTCATGCTCGCTGGTTAAAACTCGCCTTTTTGGCGTAAGCAGCCCCTCAAAAACTCTTCGTGCATCGGTATGCGCAATAAAGCTGGCTTGATCAAAAATATCTAACCCATGGAGATAGTCAGCCCCCCATGCAATCATGTTGTTTATAAACCAATCTGAATACATGCTTTTTCGCACATAATAAGTATATTCTAGCGGAGCGACAAAAATGTCGCCTTTTTTCGCGATGTTACTTGCTACCTTTGACAGGTAACTCATGTCGAGTGACGCATGTAAGCCAAAGTTAAACGTTGGTATTCCTGTGCCTTCCTCAATCACGCTACTGTCAAAACCAAAAAGGGAGTTTGAACCGGAAATTATAACTATTCTTTCTGGCGATTTTACTTTTGAAAGTAAATCTGTTTTTTTAATTACTGTTTCTTTTAGCCACCACTCGGCCTTGACTGGCGCTCCAATCTGCTGCTTATACAACAATGCGTAAACTGCTGATAAAGAAATGGCCGAGATAAAAAATACTAATACCTTAACTGTGTTTTTCATGATGACCTCAAAAAGCAGCGTAAATGAAAGCAGCTGCAGAAGCACCGCCAAACATAAATATGATAGAGGCAGCTAAAGCCAGCCCTGCAAGCACCGTTCTCAGGAACCCAATTTCCCCTGAGTTTATCACTTGGGCAGTGTTCTTTACGGTAAAAACAAAGAGCAATACGACGCTGACATACATAGCTGCGTATGTCGTCACTTGGTTAGGGCTGAATACAGATTTGAGCCAGTTCCAGTCGTTGTAAGGGTCACGATAGAGCCAGTTACGTAGCTCTACCAAATCAGGCCTGAACATAGCGCAGAATATGTTGTAGGCCGACTGAACACTGTCGGCGCGGAAGGGTATCCATGACAAGTTGATGAACAGAATGGTAACCAGCCATCCAGCAAGCGCCGGCATCCTCAGCCCGGCCTTCTCCCACAGCACGTTAACGATCGTGGCGATGCCATGCATGGCACCCCAGATAATGAAGTTGAGTTCGCTTCCGTGCCAGGCTCCGCTTATCAGAAATGTGATGAGCAGGTTAGCCATGGTCCGCGGCATTCCCTTCCTGCTGCCTCCTAGGGGGATATAAACGTAATCCCGGAGCCAGGTAGACAGTGATATGTGCCACCGGCTCCAGAAATCCCGGATGTTCACAGCCTTGTATGGAGAATTGAAATTATCCGGGAGGCGGATACCCAGCAGTAATGCTGAGCCGATAGCGATGTCAGAGTAGCCGGAGAAATCGAAATATATCTGTGCAGTGTAAGAAAGGCTCGTTACCCATGCCTCGGCGAAACTCAATGCTGCAGTATTGGCATATCCGACATCTGCATAACGAGCGAAGAGGCCAGAGAGAACTACCTTTTTGAATAGTCCAATGGCGATTACCGTCAGTCCGGCCAGCACCATAGACGAGCGTATCATCTCCCGGGAGTTTGTTTGCGGCATCAGTGACTGCCACCGGGTGATAGGACCTGCGATCATCTTAGGAAAGAACAGCACGTAATAGAGATAATCGAAAAGTGCTACCCGCTCAATCTTCCCTTTGTAGGCGTCCACTAAAAAGGAGATCTGCTGAAAGGTGAAGAAGCTTACCGCCAGCGGCATGCCGTATGTGCGAAGCCAGTCAGTAGCATATGCAGCGCCAATCGGAACAAAGTGGTTGTACTTGAGAACGCACAGCAAAATTACATTCGCAGTCACACCAATTATCATCGCCAACTTACGTCTTCTGGGGGACATGATAATAGCTCGGTATGATGCATAGCTCACTAAACATGAAGCAGCCAGAACCGGAGCGCCGGTATATGTTGTGTAGACATAGAAATATGCAGAAGCGGCGATCATGAATAACTTACTTCCACTAACGCTAAAGCGCCTGATCAGGTTGTATGCCACGGCAGTAATTGGCAGGAATAGCAGGATAAAAGACAAGGAATTGAAAAGCATCTGTTAAGCCTGGTAATTTTTATTGGGAAGAATCTTAGTTTTAAAGAGAAAGGTTCACAAGTGGTTACCGATGATGATGTCTAATGCAGTAGATAATTTGGTGAGACAAATTTGGGACATGCAGGGCTTTGTGACCTTTGCCAAAGCTTTGCTGCTCACAAAACGCGCATTGGATGGGTTAGGGCATATGTAGGGCAAAAAATTACCGCAAAGCAACTCAAAGCCACGGCAGGCAAGGAATCGGTTTGCGGTAATGCATTGCAAAAACTCACATCACCCAGCATCAACACAGCATAGCGGCACTATGAGGTGGTTTCATGAATATGCAGGTGTAGTGGGGCCTGGTTCAGGCCTGTTTGTTAAACCTTGCCTGGAAATATCTGCCTGATAATAAAAAACCCCGCAGGAGCGAGGCTTGTTGAGTTCAGTGGTTTGTTACAGCAATGAAAAGTGCCATGAGCCAATGGCTTTTCGGGTCAGGATCATCACCTTTTCTTGCTCATCTATAACGACGTAGAACTGATCTTTAACTTTAAGGTTGCGTGGGAAGCCTTCATTACCGTCGTATCGTACGGTGATTTTGCCCCCAAAAACCTCAGCCTCCGCCTTTTTATCAAACTGGGGCAGGTAAATTGTTTTCTTCACTGTTTCTCCTCCTTCTGATTGCGCGTCGCTGCTGTATGGCGACGGCGTGGCGATCTGCCTGTAATGTTCGATACCGCCCTGAAGTATTCCCCAAAATCTGTCGACTGCGGCATGTCACATGTAAAAAAGAGGGAAGCGTGGAGCGGCCAGCGGGAATCGAACCCGCGTCATCAGCTTGGGAAGCTGAGGTAATGCCATTATACGATGGCCGCCTGGTGGGTCGTGCAGGGTTCGAACCTGCGACCAATTGATTAAGAGTCAACTGCTCTACCAGCTGAGCTAACGACCCAGGCGGGAAGTATCCTACCACAACATATAAGGTAAAAATTGCGTCATATCAAGGGAAGCTGATACCAGTTAAAACATTGATAGCAGCGAAAGCGCGTACTGCATAGCCGGTAAATAAAAATGCGTTATGTTTTTGGCGGGCAGCGAGGATACCCAACAAGAGCGGGCACATCATCAGGTTTCTACTACGCTAAAGATATTCTTATCAGCTGTATCACCTTCATTATGGCAAGGGGGATGTGATGTCTGAAGATAGAGAAGTTAAAAACGTCGTGGCAAGCAAAATGCGCGATATGGATTTGGTTTATCTCACCAATATAGTGAATGCGGTCGGCGGATCTTTTGGAATTACCCTGTTCCTGAAAGGCACGGTGATCAGCGGCTTAATGATATCTGGTAAAGAGTACTACTCAACGCTGGCTGAAAACTTAGCGCAGGTGGGAGATATCGGTGAAAACCTGGCGGAACACTTTGCGCGGGTCGCGGATGATGTTTACGCCCCTGTTTCTGAAAGCGAATCTATCCCGGCAAACTTTATCCATATGAAAGATCTGAGAGTTAAATCAGGTAACGGCGAATTTGATGAAATGCACAATGCCCTGCTACGGCTAAAAATCGAAGAGATAGATGGCCACATTGTGGGTAACGTATCTTAGCATGCTGTTATGTTTATCAGGCCGCCTGCGGGCGGCTTTTTGTTGCCGCAAGTCACTGGATGCGCGCGTTTTGGATATGGGATGAACAATCAAAGGGTTTTATAACCGATAGCAATAATTAAATAAAATAAGTAAGAATAATTAGCAATCTTATATCGTGAGCGCTATTTTTTATTACATTAATAAGCAAATTACGAACACTGAATAATAATTGGGTGGGTTTTTTTTGATAAGGTAAGCTACTCAATGGAAATAATAAGCTGCCTGAAATTTCATCATTTTCCGTTATCTGTGATACCAGGGAAAATCTGATTTTAAGCACTATTATATTGAATAAGTGAATTAGGGATAAAACTGCGTTTTTATTCTTGATTTCGATCATTTTATCAACATCAGGCAATGGCTAATAATAGCGCTCTTTAATAAGCATGGCAGTTTGTTCTTATTGTTAATTTTTATTTGCACAGCATAATAACAAGGTTATTTATGAGTAGAATGGTTTCAGATTGGTCGCCAGAGCGTATCAGGTCATTACTTAGCTGGATTGAAAAAAGAACGCCTGAAACGGTAACGCTTAATGCTAATGATTTTTCCTCTTTAATGCTTTATTGCGAACAGCTGCACAGTCATGATGACAGCACGCTATTACTGGAAAATGAAAAGCTAAAGAAAACCATTGCCGCACAGGCGCGAAAAATAGAACAGATTAGCCAGTCGCCAGCGAAGGCGAAACGCCTGGCTATTGCTATCGCAACGATACACAGCTATGCGGATGAAGCGTTGAAATCTGGACGGGTGAAGATGTAGCCTTAATAACGTACAGGGCTTAAAATCCATCGTTGAGTCATCCCCGTTATGCATTTGCTCGCAGAGCCAGGCGGTATCAGCTCTGCGATGTCCCAATTTTGTGTCACTATTATTTGCTGAAAGGCGGGGAAATTAACGCTAATAATGAGTGTTAAACAGGATGGCGGAATGAGTGCGGGGCTTTCAGGAAGTACCAAATCCGCCTCCGGGTGCGCTGATTTTAAGGAGGAGTTATGCATAAAAATCAAGCAGGTCTGGCCGTGATCGCTATGTTGCTCTGCGGATGCAGCACACCGTATTCATTCCCGGGAAAGGGCGTTACCGACACGACGCAGGCGATTTACCGATGTGATGATGGTCAACGGCTTGAGATCACTTATTATAATAACCAGCCCAACGCACTTGCAGTAATAAAGAAGGGGAGCGGCCCTGAAATAGTGATGGCTAACGTGATATCAGGCAGTGGGGCGAAATATAACGGTAATATCTGGCAGTGGTGGAGCAAAGGCCGAAGCGGTATTTTTAGCGACCTGATGAAGGATACCAGTACGGAGTGTCAGGCAATTGCTGAATAGGGATCGTTACTGTTTTCAGCAGGTTTTCGCGTAGTTTTTATCTTAGGCCGCCGGGGCTCTGCTAATCTTTAAAAGAAAGAGATGAGGGGAGCGAAAAATGAACAAACGTCTACTTTTTGCCATTTTAGCGATTGCGTTTTTAGCTGGTGCTATTCTGCGTTTTATGGCCGGCGGCATGGCTTTCGGGGTGATGTTTTTAATCCTTGCGGCAGCTTCTGCCTGGTTTAGTATTAAAGCGAAGCGGGAATAACACGCCCGCTGCCATTCAGGTTACTATTTGTGCGGCGTAGCAGAGAATATTAATAAAACAAAGCGCAGCAGCATTATTTTTCCCTATACGTTTCTTTACATATCGATGAGGTCAGTACGCACAAGCGCTGCGCTTATTATTTCATACCGCACAGTAAAACAATTCAAAATAACGCTTGCGCTCAATTAGGTTCCATGAGTAAATGACGCATCGGTTTGGAAGTCAGACCTTATGAAAGCAGTTTTAGTAAAGCAGTCCTCATTTAAAGCGTTATCTTAGATACCCTTCTTCTTGAGCCTCTTCTAAGTGCCCAGTAAGTATTCTCTGCAATACAGACCTTGTATGCCACGCTAGCTGGCTCACCAATTAAGAAGGAAGTTACTATGTCTAACAAAATGACTGGTTTAGTAAAATGGTTTAACGCTGAGAAAGGTTTCGGCTTCATTTCTCCGGAAGATGGCAGCAAAGATGTATTCGTACACTTCTCTGCAATCCAGAGCAACGATTTCAAAACCCTTGATGAAGGCCAGAAAGTAGAGTTCTCTATCGAGAACGGTGCTAAAGGTCCGTCAGCAACTAACGTTGTTGCGCTGTAAGGCGTTTTAGCCTGCATCAAGCCTTGCGATAGCGATGAAGGTTTTAACCTGAGCAGCAAAGGCCATGATAAAGGCAAAAGCTTCGGTCTGCTGACCGGGGCAATCTTTCAAAAGCGGCTGATTTATCAGCGCGTATTTTGAATAAAAAGCTCACTTCGGTGGGCTTTTTTTATGCCTGAAAATCCGCTCTGCCTGCAAAGTGTTATCAGCCGGACCACACTAAAGCGCATAACAGGCGGTCAACACAAGTCCGGTGTAAAGCCGTTCGGGACAAACGGCAGGTCAGGCGCATTAACTGTGACCGCATCGACAAGAGATAAATTTCTTGCCCGGTTATCTGTGGCCACCACCTACACTTATTAAGCCCCTGTCGGGTTACTGGAGGTTAAAATGTCAGAGCGTCCTGATGTAAATGATCCGTTAGAAGATGATGAGCCCGTACCGCAAACGCCGGACGAAATCGCTGACGACGATGACGATGCCGATCCGCTGGAAGATGATGACGATGAAGGCCAGGATCCCAGTACGGTAATCTAGCCAAAAAAACCGCCCCAAAGGGCGGTTTCTTTATCTGACAGACGGGTTATTCCGCTACCAGCCACATATCCGCTTCATCAAACATCTCTTCAACGATGCGGATAATGATTGATTTATCGCTTTTGCTGGCGTCGCTTTCAATGGCGTTACGCTGCATAGCCTTAGCTTTTACCTCTGCATCCGGGAAAGTGCGATGAATTCTTTTTTGCAGCTCTTCCAGAATAAGTTCATGCGCGCCAGGCAGCCCGGCAACGTTGCGCTTGTCATAAATCAGTTCAACAAACATGGGTAGCAATCCTCTTGATTCGGCACCGCTCGAAGCATCCGTTATCATACTGGATATGCAAACAGTATCAAATGCATTTTTTAACGTGCACATCAGAAATAATTATTCCGGTTGCTTTACGTATTGTCTTATACAACTTGCACCATTTGCGTGGTAGTTTCGATCGCAAAACTAAAAGGGGATCACCATGAAACACCTTGTCATCGATATTTTGATGAAACTGGCAAAAATGGATGTGGAAGCCAAAGAACTTACAGCGCAGGTGGAGGCACAATCATTGCTGGTTGCCGCGCTGTTGTTAACTGCCGGGAAAGAAGGGTCTGACAGCATCGAAAAGAACATTAGCAACGCTATACTGGCCGCTTCGCGGGCATCACCCGACGTGATCCAGTCTGATATTGATTTGCTCTTAACGCACATTAACCGTTTGCTGGCGGTAACGCGCTATATCGATGAAGACGTGGTAGAGCGAAGTTAACAACAACCTCTGAAGGTGCTGATCCAGCGACACCTTCAGAGGCAGTATGATGACGGTGCGGCATTGTTATTGACGCATTTTACTGTCACTTATTTAGCCGTTATAAATCATTTTTCTGGCAAAACTCTTCCCACGTCATTCCCAGCGCTGCCGCGTGCTCTTGCAGATAGGTTTCAATTGCCTGAATCGCTACTTCTTTATCAGGTTCCGCCAGCTGAATAGAAAACAGAATGGCATCCTGATTTTTAGCCCGCAAAAACGCGGCATAAAACCGATCCGCCTGCATACTGCGATACTGTGCCAGCGACATATTAAACCCGTCTGCTTCTTGCTGCGTCAGGCCATCAAGGGCAGCCTGAAAGTCAGGATGGGCTGACAAAAACATTGAACGGGCGATAGCATAATACTCTTGAGGCGTTTTCATGGGCGTAACCTGTAAATAATGATGGCGTTAAGTGTAACCTGAGGCGACGCAGCTGTCAGGCGATCGCCATCTAACCGCCGCAAAGTTACCCACTGCCCGGGCGGGGTGGGGAAAAATGTTCTTAATCACCTGCATTAACCCGACTGATGCGCAAGTTTCTTGCGCTGGCGGGGTGAAAAATTATAACGTAGCCGCCATCAAATGAAGGTTAGGGAGCCAGAATGAAAAAGTGGATGCTGTTGGGCGCGCTGGCGCTGACGGGCTGTGCGCAGATTGATCAATATCAGCAGGCGGTAAAAACACCGGCTCCGGCCAATCTGCAGGGTTACTGGCAAACTACCGGGCCGCAGCGCGGGCTGATTAGCGATCGGGCGATGGGTAGCCTGATCATTACTGCCGAAGGCGATACGCTGGACTGCCGCCAGTGGCAGCGCGTGATAGCCAAGCCTGGTAAGCTGACGCTGCTAAACGGAGAATACGTTAACGTGAATAAGCAGCTGCGCGTAATGCCGCTGGCACTGGAAGGCAATGAACTGCATTACGACAAGCTGACGCTGAAAAAAGTAGAGCAGCCGACGATTGAATGCCAGCAGGCGCTGGAGCAGGTGGCGTTACAGCCGGATGCCGCGGTTATTCAGAATATCGAGCCGCACAATATGCGCGCCGTTTTCGCGACGCAACCCGCCGCAGGCCAGCCGTAGCCAACAGAAGATGACGCGCGGGCGTCATCTTCTGCATTTCGGTTATCCATGCCTTTATCCGGCGCCCCGATTTACAGATCGGAAGGGTGCAGGACATTACCAGAAAAACGGCCATAGGCGGAGGTAACGTTTTTCTGCTGATTACCCTGATTAACCATCGTGCGCAGCTCATCCATGCGGCTGACAAGCAGACTTTTAATCAGGTTTTCATTATCCAACAATTGCTTCAGCAGCGGGCGGATTTGCGTTTGCAGCGCGGCGGGCAGGGAAGTGCCGGCCATGGAAAGCGTCACGCTTTCTACCGCCTGCACATAGCCCATCTCATGGCCGATCAGCTCATCCCATTGGCTCTGCTTCGCCAGCGCCAACATGGTATTACTAAGCATCAGCAGCTGCTGATAGCGGCGCAGCAAATCGAGGTTAGCCGACATTATCAGGCTTCCTGAGTCACGTGCGCGTTCGGCCCGATCTCTTTCCAGGCATCGGCAATATTGGTCAACAGTCTTTCCACTTCGGCAATCGCCTCAGCGTCATTATGCAGGTTGGCATGCAGCAACCTGCGAGTCATATAGTCATACAACCCATCAAGGTTCGCTGCAATTTCGCCGCCAGCTTCATGGTTCAGGCCGGCGCGCAGGCCGCCAGTGATAATGTTGATCGCTTTAGAGAGCGCCTGACCTTTGCCGGGAATGTCGCCCTGTTCCATCAAAATGACCGCTTTTTTCATCGCGCTTAGCGCGCCATCAAATAGCAGGACCACCAGCTGATGCGGCGTGGCGCTCATCACGGCACTTTCAACGCCAACCTGGGCGTAGGCCTGGATTCCCGATTTTGCGTACATGTTATTCCTCTGATTAGCCATTCATCGCGTTGAACTGTTGGGTCAGGTAGTTCCCGGTCTGCGTCATCGATGAAACTAAAGTACTTAAGCTGGTAAATTGCGTTTTATAGCGCGCCATGGTCGCCTCAATCTGGGCGGTGACCTGATCGTACTGATCGGACAGGCGCTTCAGCGAAGTATTGATACCGTCTTCCGCACGCTGAATTGAACCGTCAGAAGCCAATATGGACTTCAGCAGATTGCTGGCCTGGGTGGCGAAGCCGGTAGTTTTACCGTCGCCTGACAGAAAATTCACCACGCTGGTTGATTTTTCATTCAACGCTTTGTTCAGCTTATCGCTGTCTACCGTCAGCTTGCCGTTAAGATCTTGCGTCACGCCAATTTGCGACAGCAGCGAAATATCACCGCCGGTCTGCGAAGCGGTGGACAGCGTTGAGCGCAGGCGCGTTTGAATATTACGTAGCGTGCCGTCACCCAACAGATCGCCGTTACCGGTATTCTGACTGCCGCTGCCCTGATCCACTGCGGTATATATCGTCTGGTTAGCGATGGTGGTCTGCAGCGAGTTATAGGCGTCAACGTAGGCCTGTACTGCATCAACCATCGGCTGATTATCTTTTTCTACCGTCAGGGTTTCCGGGTTGCCGACGTTGGTTTTCGTCAGCGTCAGGGTGACCCCTTCCGGCGCATCGGTGATGGTATTGCTGCTGCGCGTAATCGCCACGCCGTTAAGCGTTAATTGGGCGTCTGCGGCGGCAACTTTTTCACTCATTGCGTTAGTGCTCGACGATTTATCGTAGCTAATGTACTGCGCCAGCGAGCTGTCATCGGTGGTCACCGTCATTTCATTAGCGGTGCCGGTATCGCGCGAGGTCAGCGACAGGTAATAGGTGTTATCGTCAGATTTAATGATGCTGGCGGTAACGCTGCCCTGCTGTTGGTTAATCGCATCACGAATATCCGCCAGGCTGGTTTTATCCTGAGCCAGCGTTACGGTCATCGGTTTTGACTGGCCGCTTTGCGCAATGGTAATGGTGCGCGAAGCCAGCGAGCTGTCGCCGAGATCGGTATCTTTACTGGTGGCAGATTTAGAGAGCAGTGACTGCGCTTTAGCCAAAGTAGTCACTTCTACCGAATAGTTACCTGCCGCTGCGTCGTTAGCCAGCGCCGCGCTAAAAGCGGTATTAGTGCTGCTGACCTTGGTTGATGCGATACTGGAAGTATCCTTCAGCTTATCAGCGGCGGTTTGCAATTTTTCCAGCGACGTTTGCACGATACCCCAGGCGGTTAGCTTCGCCTTATAGGAGGTCTGCTGGGTAGTAATCGGCGTCAGGCGTGTTTTTTCTGATGTCTCAAGGCTGTCATACAACGATTGCAGATCGAGACTGGTTCCCGCACCGAGAGAGCTAACACTTGCCATGTTGTAATCCTTTGTTGGTTGACTATCACTGGGAAGGGTATCGGCAGCAGTTGAGAAAATATTAGCCTGAATGGAAAAAAACAATCGGCAGATAAAAAGCCCTTCTTTATTGCACTTCCGGCTTTAACCCGTTTGCGAATTTTTCGAAAATTTTTCTAAAGGTTGTTTTAAGGCTGACGATAATGAGGGTGACGGTGATGAAGCCGTAGAACAGATGCCTGAATCTGAACCATTTTTTAAAGGAAAAACATCATGGCAGTAATTAATACTAACACCCTGTCGCTGATGACTCAGAACAACCTGAGCAAATCTCAGTCTTCTCTGGGCACCGCGATTGAGCGCCTGTCTTCTGGTCTGCGTATCAACAGCGCAAAAGATGACGCAGCAGGTCAGGCGATCGCTAACCGCTTCACCTCTAACATCAACGGTCTGACCGTGGCGGCACGTAACGCTAACGACGGTATCTCTCTGGCGCAGACCGCTGAAGGCGCGCTGAGCGAAATCAACAACAACCTGCAGCGCGTACGTGACCTGACTGTTCAGGCGCAGAACAGCACCAACTCTGCCTCTGATATCGACTCCATTCAGTCTGAAGTTAACCAGCGTATGGCTGAAATCGACCGCGTGACCAGCCAGACTGACTTTAACGGCACTAAAATCCTGGATAACGATACCGCCAAGACATTCAGTTTCCAGGTTGGTGCTAAAGATGGCGAAACCATCAGTATCACCATGAACAGCAGCTCCGGCTGGAACATGTATAAGGCGGCCGCAACTGCAGGCGTCAGCGGCGCCAGCGTTGCAGCGGACGATCGTCAAGTCAAGGCCAGCGGCTTTGATGTACTGACAGCAGTCGGGGATGCAAACGACGCAACCAGTGGTGCATTGGCAACAATTGATAATGCCATTAAAGCCGTTGATTCTCAGCGCAGCCTGCTGGGTGCGTCTCAGAACCGTTTTGAGTCCACCATCACCAACCTGAACAACACGGTGAACAACCTGTCTGCAGCCCGCAGCCGTATTCAGGATTCTGACTACGCAACGGAAGTGTCCAACATGTCCCGCGCGCAGATCCTGCAGCAGGCTGGCAGTTCCGTACTGGCTCAGGCCAACCAGGTTCCGCAGACCATGCTGTCCCTGCTGCGTTAATCGGTTACCGGTTACGCTATCAAAGACGCCCTCATTATGAGGGCGTTTTTTTAGCCGTTATTTGTCGCTTTACCACTATTAATTTATTTAGCGAAGCTGCAAAAAAATTCTAAAGTCCTGCTTAACGTTGTCGATAACATTTATGACGGTGATGAAGCCGCAGGCCAAATGCCGAACCCTAATTTAACTTGAAGGATACTTATCATGGCAGTTATTAATACTAACACTCTGTCGCTGACCACTCAGAACAACCTGAGCAAATCTCAGTCTTCTCTGGGCACCGCGATTGAGCGCCTCTCTTCTGGTCTGCGTATCAACAGTGCAAAAGATGACGCAGCAGGTCAGGCAATCGCTAACCGCTTCACCTCTAACATCAACGGTCTGACCGTGGCGGCACGTAACGCTAACGACGGTATCTCTCTGGCGCAGACCGCTGAAGGCGCGCTGAGCGAAATCAACAACAACCTGCAGCGTGTACGTGACCTGACCGTTCAGGCGCAGAACAGCACCAACTCTGCCTCAGACATCGACTCCATTCAGTCTGAAGTTAACCAGCGTATGGCTGAAATCGATCGCGTGACCAGCCAGACTGACTTTAACGGCACTAAAATCCTGGATAACGATACCGCCAAGACATTCAGTTTCCAGGTTGGTGCTAAAGATGGCGAAACCATCAGTATCACCATGAACAGCAGCTCCGGCTGGAACATGTATAAGGCGGCCGCAACTGCAGGCGTCAGCGGCGCCAGCGTTGCAGCGGACGATCGTCAAGTCAAGGCCAGCGGCTTTGATGTACTGACAGCAGTCGGGGATGCAAACGACGCAACCAGTGGTGCATTGGCAACAATTGATAATGCCATTAAAGCCGTTGATTCTCAGCGCAGCCTGCTGGGTGCGTCTCAGAACCGTTTTGAGTCCACCATCACCAACCTGAACAACACGGTGAACAACCTGTCTGCAGCCCGCAGCCGTATTCAGGATTCTGACTACGCAACGGAAGTGTCCAACATGTCCCGCGCGCAGATCCTGCAGCAGGCTGGCAGTTCCGTACTGGCGCAGGCCAACCAGGTTCCGCAGACCATGCTGTCCCTGCTGCGTTAATCGGTTACCGGTTACGCTATCAAAGACGCCCTTATTACAAGGGCGTTTTTTTTACTTCTTTCGTTTGACTGAGCAGTATCCTTTCATTTGACTGAGCAGTATCCAGCGTTATTTTCACCTGTCTAACTTTTCCTGGTTCGGTATCTATCAGTTAAATTAATGCCCTTTTAGCGCTGATCTCGGCGCTTTGGAAAAGCACGGCCGCGGTAGATTAGCAATCAAATCTGTTTTCCTCGGGATCTCATTCTGCATCACTTTCGGGGAAAGTCACAATAGAACCTGGAAGATATTATGTCGCGTATATTGATCTGCTCAAACCATTTAGAAAAGCTGCAAGGTAGTGAGTTAGTTACACTAGAGCTGGTTGAGTTTATGCTTGATCAGGGGTGGTATGTGGATGTATTCACGCATCTTTTAGGTGGCGACATTCAAAATGAGTTTGAAAGCCTTCCGAACCAGGAACGTTTACTGGTTACTGATGATGACAGTTATCCTTTTGAACAGGCTTATGACATTGTCTGGATACAGCATACTGTCCTCAATGCCTATATGATTGAGCGACTCTGTAAAGAGGGAACTAACACCCGCTTTATCTTTAACCACATGTCGTCTTTTGCATCAATGGAAATGCCTCTGGATGCCGAGCTGGAAAATCGTCTGGCAGCAGCTGTATTAGCTGTTTCGCATGAATGCGCGGAAATGCTAGTGAAAAAGGGTATTAAAAAAGAAAAAATTATTCTTTTCGATAATCCTGCTCCGGTAAAATTTGCCGGTACGTCAGTTGAATATAAAGAAACGCTAAAAAATGTTCTGTGTATATCTAATCATCCGCCACAAGAACTTTTTGAAGCACAGCAGATGCTGGAAAAGCAGGGCGTCCGCTGCGATATGATCGGTGCTGCAGGCAAGCAATTACGCGTATCTCCTGCGCTTATTGCCAGTTACGACGCTATTATCACTATTGGTAAATCAGTTCAATATGCTTTGGTAGCCGGTATTCCCGTTTATATTTATGATATGTATGGCGGTGAAGGCTATCTTACGGAAAGCAATTTTACCCAGTCGGCATGGCATAACTTTTCAGGGCGGGCCACCAAACAAAAACGCGAAGCAGCGAATATTTGTCAGGAATTAATTGACGGGTTTGAGCAAGCACAGCGTTATGTACTGCAGCAGCGCTCTGAATTTATCCAACGCTGGAGCCTGACACAACAGCTTCCTGCTCTGCTGGCAGGTTTGGCGGAACCTCAGCATTATCAACTTAGTGATGAGGAATCTCGCACTTTATCCATTCATAATAAGGCGCAGCGGCAGGGGACTGCCCCTGTATGGTCATATAAAAAATGGACAGAAGCTCGTGCGCTTAGTCAGCATCGACTGGCTGCAACCGAAGCCATTCTGAGAAACAACGATGCTGCCTGTCGTATTGATATCATCGTGATCAATGCAGGTGATGTTGCAGCTACTATGGCTTCGTTAGACAGTGTTATGGCACAGCACTATCGGGCAGATAACATCTGGGTCACCGGTCAACATTTTGCGGAAACAACAACCTTACCGATTAACGTTATTCATCAGCAGGAAAGTTGGTGTGATGGCATAACACTGATCGCTGAAAAGAGTCAGGCTGATTTACTATTGGTATTGCATGCCGGCGATTGCCTTTTGCCGCATAGTTTATTGAAGCTTGCGGAACACAAACTACGCTATCCTTCATCGCTAATTTTTTATTTTGATGAAGAGGCTTCTGATGCTCAGGGTGGAATAAATCCTATGCTGAAGCCTGATACAAATATTGATTTGCTACGCAGCTATCCTTATATCGGCAGGTCATTGGCGTTTGAACGCGGTCTGCTACCGGCTGTTAACGGGTTAAACCCGGCATCTGGTGAGTTTGCACTGATTGATATGGTATGGAAAGCCATTGAGGCTGCCGGTCCGGGCTGCGTAAAACATATCGATTATATCAGCGTCAGGGCAGCTTTACCTCTGCTGCATTGGTTAAATAGCAGCAATAATAATTTATATCAACAAGTGATTAATGAACATTTTAAACGGTTTGGCATTGCCGCAGATATCAATAGTGCACATGAAGGTTCTGCATTAAAGATTCGTTATCATCATCAGTGTAATTATAAAGTCAGTATCATCATACCGACGAAAAATAACTATAAAACTTTACGTCAATGTATTGAGTCATTGATGGAAAAGACAGCTTATCACCATTATGAAATTATCATCGTCGATAATGGATCAACTGATAGTGATATGGTTGAGTATTTGCAAAAATTAAAGGCACTAAATATATCTCAGTTAAGATTACTGGAATGGGATGGCAACTTTAACTATGCAAAAATTAATAATTTTGCTGTTAACGCTGCTACAGGTGAACTGCTCCTGTTTATCAATGACGATATTGAAGCTTTTGAATCTGATTGGCTTGACGAGATGATTTCCCATGCCCTACGACCTGAAGTAGGCCTTGTAGGGGCCAGGCTCATTACCAAAACGGGTATAGTACAACATGGGGGTATCGTGTTAGGCCTGAACGGTGTAGCAGGTACTGTTAATCAGGGGCTAAACTCTGCTTCGTCCGGTTATATGAATCGCCTGAAAGTGGCTCAAAATATGAGCGCGCTTAGTAGCGCCTGCTTAATGATAAAAAAAGAGGCATTTCTCTCTATTAATGGTTTCGATGATAAAGATTTCCCTCAACATTTTACTGAAATTGATTTGGCTCTAAGGTTGAGCCAACAAGGTTATCTGCATGTATGGACGCCTTATGCCACGCTGTTTCAAACTAACAGAACATCCCTCTATAAAGGGGAAAACAGAGCGAAAGCTTTCCCCAGTAAAGAGGATAAAGATCGGCTGTATCATAAATGGCTTCATCAGCTTTCCATTGACAGTGCTTATAACAAGCAATTAAGTAAGCATGTCCCTGGATTTGAGATCTCACCTTATATGGCTTCCGTGCAGGATCCATTGCCGGGAAGGCCGCTGCCAGTGATATTAGCCAATAATATTGATCGTCAAGGCTGTGGCTATTACCGTGTGATCCATCCTTATACAGCACTTGAACAACAGCTTTATATTGATGGCGGGGTAAACGATACGCTGATAGCTCTTCCTGAGATTGAGCGTTTACAGCCTGATGTAATGCTAATCCAACCGGGATTAAGAAGAGGGTTAAGTAAATATTTTGAACAGGTGAGAACTTATTCCTCAGCCAAAATTGTTATCGATTATGATGATTATTCGCCTAATATCCCTGTCCGTAGTATGGTCAGAAAACATATTAAACAGGATATTATTAAAGATATTCGTCGTGATTGCGCGCAGGCTGACTGGGTTGTTGTTTCTACAGCCCCGCTGGCTGATGAGTTTTCGCGTTTTACCTCTAATATCAGGATTGCGCCAAATGGGTTACCTGTAGATATTTGGGGAGAACTGAAAAGTAATAAAAGGACTAAAAAGAAGCTGAGGGTAGGTTGGGCCGGTGGTTCTACGCATACAGGCGATCTTTCGCTTATTAAACCTCTCATTAAAGCCTTTGAGCATGAGATTGAGTGGGTATTTATGGGCATGAAACCTGAAGGTGTTCAATGCGAATTTCATCCGGGCGTGCCAATTGAAGTTTATCCGGAAAAATTGGCCAGCCTTGATTTAGATTTGGCCTTAGTACCGCTGGAAATTAACCAGTTTAATATATGTAAAAGTAACCTGCGTTTACTTGAGCTGGGCGCTTGCGGCATACCCGTGATCTGTACTGATATTGAACCTTTCCGCTGCGGTTTACCTGTTACCCACGTAAATAACCGCTACGCAGAGTGGGCTGAGGCAATTAATATGCATATTCACGAAAAGGAAGCCCTTGAGCGACAAGGAGAAGAGTTAAGAAAAGCGATTCATGAGAACTGGATGCTAAGGGACGGCTTGCTTGAAAAGTGGCGGAACGCCTGGCTGCATTTATAAGCGATGTAGATGATCACTATTTTACATCAAGGGAAATAGTAACAACTTTAAGCGATAAAAACGCGGACAGGATTCGCTGTCCGCACTTATCTGTAACTCATAGCGGGTAACCCCGCCATTTTACTCATCTATCTACAACGCTCCCTACGGCCTTCTGAACAACACGATACTGCGGCCTTCCAGTTCAAATTCCTTTTCACGCGTAATCACCAGTCCACGCCGGTCGGTATCGGAGGTGGAAAGCTCCAGCACCCAGCCGCCTTCGCCAAACTGTGGGATAAGGAACGGTACATTACCTTCAAACGGGTTGAGCAAAATCAGAACATCGTGCCAAATGCCTTCTTCCTGCTGCAGATCGGAGCGCCCCAGATAGACGCCCAGCGTCGATCCTTCGTCCCACTGTTCAGGCTGCTGGAAGCCGCCGCCGGCGTTAAACCATTTAATATCCATGCCGTCGCGCCAGCTTTCGCGGCGCAGCAGCGGCTGTTTGCTACGCAACGCAATCACCTGACGGGTAAACTCGCGCAGCGCCTCGGCGCTTTCCGGCAGGTTTTCCCAGTGTACCCAGGAGATCTCGCTGTCCTGGCAATAACCGTTATTGTTACCCATCTGGCTGCGGCCAAACTCGTCGCCTGCCAGCAGCATTGGCGTGCCGTGGGAAAAGAACAGGGTAGCGAGGAAGTTACGCTTCTGGCGTTCGCGCACCGCATTGATGCCCTCATCATCCGTTGGTCCTTCGACACCGTAATTATAAGAGCGGTTATCGTTATGGCCGTCGTTGTTATCCTCGCCGTTATCGTCGTTGTGCTTTTCGTTATATGAAACCAAATCGTTCAGCGTAAAACCGTCATGGGCGGTAATAAAGTTGACGCTGGCCCAGGGACGGCGGCCTCGCAAATCGTAAAGATCGCCGGAGCCAAGCAGTCGGGCGGCGAAATCGGTTGAGACGTTATCGCCTTTCCAGTATTCGCGCACCGTATCGCGATATTTGTCATTCCACTCTGCCCAGCCGGGCGGAAAGCCGCCAACCTGATAGCCGCCGGGGCCGATATCCCAGGGTTCGCCGATCAGCTTCAGCTTTGAGAGCACCGGGTCCTGCATAACCGCATCGAAATAGCCGCCGCGCTGATCGAAGCCTTCCGGCTCGCGTCCCAGAATGGTGCCAAGATCGAAGCGGAAACCGTCAATATGCATGGTTTCTGCCCAGTAGCGCAGCGAATCCATTACCATTTGCAGCACGCGCGGATGCGAAGTATTTACGGTATTACCGGTACCGGTATCGTTGATGTAATAGCGATGCTGGTCGGGCAGGGTGCGGTAATAGGAAAAGTTATCGATGCCTTTGAAAGAGAGCGTAGGGCCGAGCTCATTCCCTTCCGCCGTGTGGTTATAAACTACGTCAAGGATCACTTCGATACCGGCATCGTGGAACGCACGCACCATATCGCGGAACCCCTGAATGCCCTTCGGACCGTAATAGCGTGAGGCAGGCGCAAAGAAGGCGAGGGAGTTATAGCCCCAGAAATTTTTCAGGCCTTTCTCAAGCAGATGCTGATCGTCCGGGAACCAGTGGATCGGCAGCAGTTCAACGGAAGTAATCCCCAGGCTTTTAATGTAATCCACTGAAACCTTGTGCCCCATCCCTTCAAAGTTGCCGCGCAGTTCAGGCGGCAGGGCGGGATTAAGCTGGGTAAAGCCTTTTACATGGGCTTCATACACAATCGTATTTGGCCAGGCGATGGTCGGGCGATTGGTGTCCTGCCAGTCGAATTCATTGGGATCGATCACCCGGCACTTCGGCGTAAAAGGGCCGCTGTCGCGCGTGTCAAAGGTTAAATCTTTGTCTTCATGCAGCAGATCGTAAGCAAAATGCGCTTCATTCCACTCAACATCGCCCACCAGTTCGCGCGCGTAGGGATCGATCAGTAACTTGTTGGGATTAAAGCGGTGACCGTTTTCGGGATCGTAAGGTCCATAAACGCGATAACCATACAGTGCGCCAGGCTTCAGGCCCGGGACATAACCATGCCAAATCTCATGGGTATACTCCGGCAGATCCAGCCGGGCAATTTCTGTTTTGCCATCTTGATCGTACAGGCACAGCTCAACGCGTTCGGCATGCGCAGAGAAAATAGCGAAGTTGACGCCCTCGCCATCAAAATTAGCCCCAAGCTGGTGGCTATGCCCCGTCGTGATTTCAAAAGGCTGATCGTTTGACATACATCTCTCTCCATTGAAAGATAATTTTTAAGCACAACAGCAATTTGTAGCGTTTTTATTTAAATAAAATCATGCGCTTACCAGTATGAGAGACGAACTACAGGCCACCGTCTCCAGGCTTAAGCGGTCGGCTGGCGAGACAAATTCTCCGCTCAGGATGTCCCGGTAACGACGGTTAGCGAGGCGCTCGGGCAGGGCAATTTCCGTTTCCAGCCAGCGCTGTGGCTGCGGCTGGGCCAGACCGCCATCAAGGCTGCTGAAAACCAGGCGCGGTGCGATAACAATCAGCGCATCATCATTTTCCACCCGGGCGAAGGCGATAACGTTCTCTGCCCGCTGACCGCTGGTGGAAAGCGGCAGATATTCACCCCGGCGAAACAGCGCAGGAGCCTGCTGACGAAGATGCAGCAGGCGCGCAATGATATGCTGCTTTAAGCGACCGCTTAACCAGCTCTCTTCCGATGCGGACTCCGGCGTTTCATGGCCGTTCAGCATGGCGTCAAGTGTCGCAAAGTCAGGTTCGCGGCGGTTATCGGGATCCACCAGGCTGAAGTTCAGCGCTTCGCTGCCCTGATAAATATCCGGCACGCCCGGCGCGGTCAGTTTGATAATGGTTTGAGTAAGACTATTGACCAGGCCAGCATGAATAAAAGGCTGTAGCGCCTCGGTAAAGTCCTGCAGGAAGGCCTGATTAGCCGGTGAAAGCAGATGTCGAACATAGTCCAGCACCGCGTTCTCATAGGCATCATTGCTGTCGGCCCAGTCGGTGCGCAGCTTCGCTTCCCGCAGCGCCTTTTCAACAAAAGCAAGGAAACGTGTTTCCAGCGCCTGCAGACCTGCCTCGTCTTGCGGATGCAGCGTTGGCGGCCAGACGCCAGCCAGCGCCTGATAAAGCATCCATTCCACGGCGGGTTTCGGGGCCGGGCCATCTTCCAGCACGCTGATTTTTGAACGGTTCATCTGCCGCCAGCGGGCAACGCATTCGGCCCAGCGCTCTGGCGCTTCAGTCAGCGTATAGAGCCGGGCGCGGGCATCTTCGCCGCGTTTGGTGTCATGGGTTGAGGTGCCGGAAAGCGCATCGGGCTGCCGTTCAAGCCGCGTTTGCATTTCGCTGTGGAAGCGATCGAGCGAGAAAGCGCGCGGGATTGGCTCAGCGCCCACTTCGTTTAGCGCCAGCTCCATGTTCTGACGGAAAAACAGCGTATCCTCTACCGATTTTGCCATCAGCGGGCCCGTGAGCTGCTGGAAACGGGTGCGAAACTGGGCTGCGACCTCGTTAGCTTGCTGTGACACTTCGCCGCATAAAATGCGCACCAGGAAATCGAGCGCTTCAGGCGCGGGCGCACTGGCGCTGGTTCTTACTTTTTCCGCCACCCGTTGCAGCATCTCGTTGCTTTCCGCCGGCAGGCCTTCTGCGGTGCCGTAGGTGCGGTAAACCGGGAAAGCGATTAGCAACTCACGCAGGGCGGCGCGCACGGCCTGTTCTTCCTGCGCCACGTTATCGATGCTGGCGATCTCCATGGAGAGACGCAGCAGCGTTGAAAATTCACCGGCAAAATTGCGATCGGTCATCAACAGCTTGGCTGAGCGCAGCTCGGCGGCCATGTTCACCGGCTTGCCTGTTACCTCATCATAGGCTTTACGCAGCAGACGGATATTTTCACCATCCACCAGCACATCGGAAAGCGACTCGATAAATTCATAGCCGGTGGTGCCAGAGATGGGCCAGTCCGCTGGGATCTGCTCATCTTTGCCAAGGATTTTTTCCACGGTGATATAGCACTCCGGCCCGGCCTGCTGGCGCAGACGTTCAAGATAGGCTTTGGGATCGGCCAGCCCGTCCACATGATCCACACGCAGCCCATCAACCGCGCCGGAATGTACCAGCTCCAGGATCAGCCGGTGCGAATCATCAAATACCAGCGGGTCCTCAACACGAACGCCTGCCAGCCCGGTGATCTCGAAGAAACGACGATAAGAGAGATCGCGCGGCGCATCGCGCCACGACATCAGCCGCCAGGGCTGACGCTCATGCAGCTTAGCGATCTCCGCCTTATCGGTAAGCCGCAACACCTCTTCTTCGCGGCCCTGCCAGCTTTCCGGCGTCAGCGGGTAAAAGCTTTCATAATAGGCGAGCGCCGGCTTACCGGTTTTCGGATCGGCTTTGACGCTGATTTCGCCTTTTTCCAGGACCGCTTCAAAAGTATCGCCCAGGAAAGGCAGCGTCAGGCGACGCGACCAGTCAATGTCGAAATAGCGGGCGTAGCGGCTGTTTTCACCGTGCTCAATCACATCGCGCCACCAGGCATTTTCCAGCGAGGCGGCCATATGGTTCGGCACGATATCTAGGATCAGACCCAGCCCGGCCTCCTGCAGCGCCTTAACCATACGGTCAAAGCCTGCACGCCCACCCAGTACCGGATCGATCTCATTAGCGTCAGTCACGTCGTAGCCGTGAGTAGAGTCAGACGTTGCGGTAAAAACCGGCGAGGCATACAGATGGCTGATGCCGAGTCGCTTGAGATAGGGCACCAGACCAGCGGCACGATCAAACGTCATGCCGTTGCGAAACTGAATACGATAGGTAGCGGTCGGGATCTTCACTCTGTATCTCCTGGAGCAAGGCGGACAATCATCGAATTCTGCGGCAGCTCCGCTGACGCCTGCGGCCAGGCAAACAGGGTTTCGCCGGGCAGGTCGGGCAGCGGCTGCGTGGTTGCGCCAATATTAAACGCCAGCGACAGCGTGCCTGCGGGGAAAGACCAGCTCACAGCGACAAAGCCCTCTGCTGTCTTGATCACCTTGCCCGCATTACCGCCCGCGTTGGCCAGAAGCGGCACGATATGCTGCTGGCGCAGCGCTAACAGCTCACGGGTAAGCGCCAGCCAGGCTTTACCTTGCTCGCTTTCCCGTTTCTGCCAGTCCAGCTTTGAGGCTGCAAACGTGGTTTCGGCGTTGGGATCGGGTACGCTTTCACCTTCATGGCCCGCGTGGCCCTCAAACTCTCTGGCACGGCCTTCGCGCACCGCTTTAGCGAGATCGCCATGGAAATCGGTGAAAAACAGGAATGGATTGGTCTCGCCATACTCTTCGCCCATAAACAGCAGCGGAATATGTGGCGAGAGCAGCAGCGTGGCGAACATCACTTTAGTGCGCTCAACGCCAGCCAGTTCAATCAGCCTTTCGCCCTGAGCGCGGTTGCCGACCTGATCGTGGTT
This sequence comes from Pantoea alhagi, assembly GCF_002101395.1. NCBI lineage: Bacteria > Pseudomonadati > Pseudomonadota > Gammaproteobacteria > Enterobacterales > Erwiniaceae > Pantoea > Pantoea alhagi. The sequence goes on from NZ_CP019706.1 coordinate 3,308,382, forward strand.
TTGAATAAAGTCCACAAAGGCAACCGGCGGCTGGCTGCTGCTGCTAACGCCGCGCGGCTGGCCCGACTGCACAGAGACTTCGCCCTGATAAGCGAAACCTTCCGTGAGGATACGTGCCACCAGTTTTTCCGGCTCGTTGGCGAAATCCTGGTAGTAGGCATGCGTCTCACCGGTCGCCATAACATGAACCGCATTATGGAAGTCATCATTCCATTCGCCGGTAAACAGCGGCACGGAGCCATCCTGTTCGCGCGGATGCAGGAAAATAACGTTGCGGCTATCCTCGGTTGTGAGATGGACAGGGCGGTCGGTAATTTCGGTGCGAATACGCTCGGCAATTTCAATCAGCGCATGCTTTTCAGAATTATCTTCGATTTGATCGATAGCATCGAAGCGCAGGCCGTCAAGGTTAAACTCTTTCAGCCAGTAGAGCGGCGCTTCAACGATATAACGACGAGCGGCATCAACGTCATACGCAATACCCGCGCCCCAGGGCGTCATCCGCTCTTTATGAAAGAATGCCGGGGCCAGCAACGGCAGATAGTTGCCTTCGGGACCAAAGTGGTTCAGAACAATATCCAGCATCACTGAAAGTCCATGACCATGAGCGGCGTCGATAAAGGCCTTGAAGTCATCCGGCGTGCCATATGCCGAATGCGGCGCGTAAAGCAGCACCCCGTCATAGCCCCAGCCACGGTTGCCGCCGAACTGCGAAACGGGCAGCACCTCAATCATGGTAATACCCAGTTCGGCCAGCCGGGGTAGCTTCTCAATGGCAGCCTGGAACGTACCCTGTGGCGTGAAGGTGCCGATATGCATCTCATAGACCACGGACTCTTCCCACGGACGCCCCTGCCAGGCGCTGTTTTGCCAGGCATAACGCATGGGATCAATAACCAGAGAAGGACCGTTAACATCCTCTTTCTGAGCGCGGGATGCCGGATCCGGCACCACCATGCCATCGGCAAGAACGAAATTATATTCCGTGCCGGGCGCAATATTATTAGCCTGTAGTTCAAACCAGCCGTCGCCGCTTGCATTCATCTCGCGGTCATGGCCGTCAATCCTCAGGGTTATCGTCTGCTGGCCGGGTGCCCAAAGACGAAAACGCACTGTATCGGCAGCCACATATTCGGCGCCCCAACTCTTACGAAATGATTTGGACTCCATTCATTTTCCTCGCTTCACGCAGAAATGACCCATGGACGACATCATGTAATTTTGTTCGGTGATGCAAGCTATTCGCTTAAGCCTGTAGCGCGATCTGGATGCCGCAGCGGATCGGCCCATTTCTGATAACGATCAGAGGGCTGTTCCGCTTAGTGAGGAGATAAAACGGTGTCCGGTTAACCTGGCCTCAGGCTGCATACACAGAACAATCATAGACTATGCAGCGAGAGTTGAAGGGCTGGGTTAACGGAGCGGCGTGTTCGCCTTTTGTTTAACAATAAAGATAGCATGGAGTAAGCCAGCAGCCTTGGTTGCTGGCTTGTTACTAAAAATTGAGAGGGGGGCGTTTCTGTTACTCCACCGCTCAGGCTGACATCACCATGCCCAGCGCCTTATCCCAACAGGAGGCCTGAGACGCAGTTCTTTCGCTTTGCATCACGGAGTTGATCGGGCGGCACGCCTGTTGTTTAAAGGCCGCAGTGGATATCGGGCAGACTTCAATCGAGCGCAGCGCAGGATACTCATTGCCGAAGAGGTTGAATATAGTCAGTGCGAACTCATACCAGCTGACCGCCTTATCGCCGCAGTAGTGATAAATTCCCGCCGCATTCGCATCGGTAGCCAGCGTGATCATCGCCTGCGCCAGATCGCCCGCGTAGGTCGGGCAGCCGCGCTGATCGTTCACGACACGAAGCGTTTGCTGAGTTTGCGCCAGACGCAGCATAGTCTTAACAAAGTTGTTGCCATGTTCGCTAAACACCCATGAGGTGCGAACGATAATGGCGCGGGGCAGTATCGCCTGCACGCGCTTTTCGCCTTCCCATTTGCTTAAGCCGTAAAAGTTAACCGGGCAGGGAACGTCGCTTTCAACATAGGGCGTGGTTTTGGTGCCGTCAAAAACGTAATCGGTAGAAATATGGATCAGCTGGGCGCCATTATCACGCGCAGCGCGTGCCAGATTTTCCGGGCCAATCGCATTAATTTTCATTGCGCGGATGCGATCGGTCTCCGCCTTATCCACCGCCGTGTAAGCAGCAGCATTCATAATCACCTGGGGCTGAAAACGACGAACAATGCGGTCTACTGCCGCCTGGTTGGTAATATCCAGCTCGGCTGAACCGCAGGCCAGTAAAATCCAGTCGGCAGGAAAGCGGTCCAGCAGGCTCCGGCCCAGCTGGCCGTAAGCGCCGGTTAACAATACGCGCATGGCAACAACTCCGTAAGAGGTAAACCTTTTTTATCTTTTTCCGACAGCAACGGATCTTTCACCGGCCAGTCAATATTTATGCAGGGGTCATTCCACAGCAGACAGGCTTCATCTTGTGGGTTGTAGTAATCGGTACATTTATATTCAAAATCCGCAATATCAGAGAGCACCAGGAAACCGTGCGCCAGGCCGGGTGGGATCCAGAGCTGCGTCTTATTCTCTTCGGAAAGAATAACGCCTTCCCACTGGCCAAAGGTGGGTGAATCCGGGCGAATATCCACGGCGACGTCAAACACTTCGCCGCGTACCACGCGCACCAGCTTGCCCTGCGGCTGCGTTTTTTGAAAATGCAGGCCGCGCAAAACGTTTTTACCGGAGCGGGAATAGTTGTCCTGCACAAACTCCAGCTTTATATCCAGCAGCTGCTGATAGCGTTTTTTTTCGAAGGTCTCCAGAAAGAAGCCGCGCGCATCGCCATAGACGGCGGGCTGAATAATTTTTACATCACAAATACGCGTATTGATTACCTTCATGCTTCCACCAGCAACTGATGCAGATAGGATCCGTACTGGGTTTTGTTAAGATAGTTGGCCCGCTCGCGCAGCTGGCCGGCGCTTAGCCAGCCCTTACGCCAGGCTATCTCTTCCAGGCAGGCGACTTTGAAACCCTGACGTTTTTCAATGGTGTGAATAAAATGCGATGCCTCCAGCAGGCTGTCATGGGTGCCGGTATCAAGCCAGGCGAAACCGCGTCCCAGCACTTCTACCGACAGCAGGCCATCTTCCAGATACATCTGGTTAAGCGTGGTAATCTCCAGTTCGCCGCGCGCGGAAGGTTTTACCTGCTTCGCCATCGTGCAAACCTGCCGGTCATAAAAATAGAGGCCGGTCACCGCATAGTTGGACTTCGGCTGGCTCGGCTTCTCTTCCAGCGAGATCGCCTGAAACTGTTTATTGAATTCCACCACGCCAAAGCGCTCCGGATCCATCACCTGATAGCCGAAAACCGTTGCACCGCTGTCACGCGCGCTCACTTCTTCCAGCTTTTTGGCGAAGCTTTGCCCGAAGAAGATGTTGTCACCCAGTACCAGCGCACAGCCTTCACCGGCAAGAAAGTCCTCGCCGATAATAAACGCCTGTGCCAGCCCTTCAGGTTTCGGCTGAACGGCAAACTGCAACTGAATACCGAAACGGCTGCCGTCGCCCAGCAGTCGCTGGAAAGCCGGGAGATCTTCTGGCGTAGTGATCACCAGAATCTCCTGAATGCCCGCCAGCATCAGCACGGAAAGCGGATAATAGATCATCGGCTTGTCATACACAGGCAGCAACTGCTTGGATACGCCGCAGGTGACCGGATGCAGGCGCGAGCCTGTGCCGCCAGCGAGTACGATACCTTTCATACAGAGTCTCGATATAACAAGATGCAGGGAGCCTTCCCCGGGGATGTGATAAAGATTACGCCTGAGATCCGATGAGTAATGGCGCAAATAAGAGGGGAAAGCAGGGGCTTTATTGCGGATAACCTGCGGGCGAGAAAGATTTTAAGTCTGCGTTACAGAAAAGTAACCCGCTGCCGATAATAACGGCAAAGCAGCGTCTCTTCGCTGATTAACCCGTGACTCTTTTTCGGGAGTGGTTATGCGCTTTAATTATGACTTGTTACCAGGGGAACAGCTGACCTTTGAAGAGATCAGCCAGCGCTACGGGCAAAAATATCCAACGGAAAAGGCGCTGACCTTTCGTGGCTTATTAAGCCCATCCACCAGCCCGCGTCAGCTGGTTATTCGGGCGGTATTTGCCCATCAGGCCGAAAACAGTCCGCTGGAAGATCTGCTGTTTGTTTCTGACGATAACGATCGAAAAAATTATCTGCGCCGCTTTGAGCACTATATGCATCAGGGGCAATCCTTTCTTTATCTCAGGCGCAATGATGCCGCCGGGACGTTATGGAAAGTCATGGGGGAGAGCCGGGTCTATGCGATGCTCGATCCCAACGGGGCAACGGCGCAAAATCTGCTGGCCAGCCGCGGCTATCGGTTGACGCTGATGCGTCAGCAGGGCGATGACGATTACTGGCAGCTTTATGATCCCAAAGCGCAGCCTTGCTTTAACGAGGCGCGCACACTGCAATTTATCGTGGTGCTGGAAACGCCGATGCTGCCTGCGCCTGCCGCGGTGATTGCTGGCCAGCAGGTCGGACGGCGCGTCAGGGTTAAAGTGCTGCAGCGCGCCAGCCAGGCGGAATTCAGCGCGGCGGTTAACGCGCGCTACGGCGGTTGCGTGATTACCGGCACTACGCTTTCAGAGAGCGCTTCTGCTCCCTGGGTTGAAGCCTGTTATATAGACGCCAGCGAAAACAGCGAAGGTCTGCTGGCTGATAGCAGCGTCGACAACGGTCTGTTTTTACGCAGCGACCTGCGGCGACTGTTTATTAGCGGACGATTATTTATCGATAGCGATCAGGGAACGGTGCATATTCGTCCGGCGCTGCAAAGTGAAGATAACCTGCATGACATTTATCATGACATTGATGGCAAAGTCTGCGCGCTTTGGCAATGTGTGCCGCCGGCAACCCGCGAACGGCTAAAGAAAACGGTGCGCCTGTTTTAACAAAAGTGTGATCCCATCGGCATCGCACCGGTAGTGGTCACACACATTTTCTAAATAACCCGCCTTTTTTATCCCTATTCCCCCAATCGATCGCCCTACAGAATCGGATAATCATGCCGATAACGTAACTAACGCAGGGTAGTCAAAGTGAACGATCTCTATACCGCTGATGGCGTGATGGACAAACACTCGCTGTGGCAGCGATACGTACCGCTGGTGCGCCATGAGGCGCTACGTCTGCAGGTACGGCTGCCCGCAAGTGTTGAGCTGGATGATTTACTGCAAGCTGGAGGTATCGGGCTGCTGAATGCCGTGGAGCGCTATGACGCGCTGCAGGGTACCGCCTTTACCACCTATGCCGTACAGCGCATACGTGGGGCCATGTTGGATGAGCTACGTAGCCGTGACTGGGCGCCGCGCAGCGTGCGACGCAACGCGCGCGAAGTCGCGTCTGCGATGCATCAGTGTGAACAGACACTGGGGCGTGCCGCATCCGAGCAGGAAGTTGCCAGGCAGTTAAATGTTTCGCTGGAAGAGTATCGACAGATTCTGCTGGATACCAACAACAGCCAGCTTTTTTCCTATGACGAATATCGCGAAGAGCATGGCGATAGTGCGGAACTGGTGACGGAAGGACATGAAGATGCCAATCCGCTTCACCAGCTGATGGAAGGGAATCTGCGTGAACGCGTCATTGAAGCGATCGAGGCATTGCCCGAGCGCGAAAAAATGGTGCTGACACTGTATTACCAGGAAGAGTTGAACCTGAAAGAGATTGGCGCGGTGTTGGAGGTGGGAGAGTCCCGCGTCAGCCAGCTGCACAGTCAGGCGATCAAACGCCTGCGCGCCCGGTTAACGGGAGCGCGCTGACAGCGTCAGCTCTCGCTTTCGAGACATATAACCGGGGGTCTCCTCAATGGGAACCAAACTAAAAACGAGGCCATTAAGCCGTTATCTTAAAGACTTTAAACACAGCCAAAGTAATTGTTCACACTGCGGAAAAGTACTCGACAGGATGGCGTTAGTTTTTCGCGGTCAGATCATCAATAAAGAAGCCATATCCCGGATGGACCAGCCGATCGACGATCAGGTCTGGCTTAAACTACAAAACGAACTGACCGCTCTGTGCCGGTTTTGCAGCGATATTTACTGCAATACGCACCCCAATTATTTTGACATTATGGCGTTTAAACAATATCTGTTTGAACAGACGGAAATGAGCCACAGCACGATACGTGAGTATGTGGTTCGTCTGCGTCGTCTGGATGACATGCTGTCGGCGAAAAATTACCCGGCAGAGAAATTACGCGGCGGAAGCTGGCACGAATGTCTGGAAAAAGACTTACCGGATGCCGGAAACAATAACTACCGCATTGCCCTGCGAAAATATGACCAGTTTTTAGGATGGCAGCGTAATTAAGTGTTCGGCACGGATGGGTTTTCATCCGTGCCGCGCTGACTTTTTCAGCAGCTAAGCGCGTCTGCGCCTCATCACACGAACTGACCATAGATCCCCGACAGATCTTCTGCAACACTGTAGCCATTATTCTGTGTGCGTGGAGGCTGCTTTGTCCCTGTCTAATCTGATCAAATTTCCCCGTCTGGAACTTGTTGGCGCCCCAACGCCGCTGGAGCATTTGCCACGTCTTTCCGACTACCTTGGCCGCGATATTTTTATCAAGCGTGATGATATTACGCCGCTGGCGCTGGGTGGAAACAAGCTACGCAAGCTGGAGTTTCTGGCGGCGGATGCGTTGCGCGAAGGGGCCGATGTGTTGATTACCGCCGGGGCCATCCAGTCAAACCATGTACGCCAGACAGCCGCAGTGGCGGCAAAGCTGGGTCTGAAGTGTTTTGCCTTGCTGGAGAACCCGATCCAAACCCCGGCGGAAAACTATCTCAGCAACGGCAACCGTCTGCTGCTTGATCTGATGGACTGCGAAGTAGAGCTGGTGGATACGCTACATGCGCCCGCACAACAGCTGGAGGCGCTGCGTATTCGTCTGGAAGCGCAGGGCTTTCGTCCTTATGTGGTGCCGGTTGGCGGTTCCAACGCGCTGGGCGCACTGGGTTATGTAGAGTGCGCGCAGGAGATCGCGCATCAAAGCGAGGATGTTGTGGATTTCGCTGCGGTGGTTGTGGCCTCCGGTAGTGCGGGCACGCACGCGGGTCTGGCGCTGGGATTAGAACATCTGCTGCCGGAAACGGAGCTGGTTGGCGTGACGGTGTCACGTAAAGTTGTGGATCAGCTGCCGCTGGTCACCGGCCTCCAGCAGCAGGTTGCCAGCATGCTGGAAACGCACGGCAGCGCGGCGATCACGCTTTGGGATGACTATTTTGGTCCGCGTTACGGCATGCCCAGCGAAGAGGGTATGGAAGCAGTGAAGCTGTTGGCGCGCCTGGAAGGCATCTTCCTTGATCCGGTCTATACCGGCAAAGCGATGGCGGGATTAATCGATGGCATCAGCCAGCAGCGCTTTCAGCGTGAAGGACCGTTGCTGTTTGTGCATACCGGCGGCGCACCGGCATTATTTGCTTATCACCCTTCGGTCTGATACCGAAAAACGAAAAGGATGATAGCCGTTATACTTCAGGCGGTATCTTTGCTGGCACCCCTTTCTTTCCTGCAGCACTGACTTGTGTAACTGCATCGGGATCCAGGCGGTTGCCGCAGCGATGCAGCTTGAATTATTTAGGGTATACAATCATTCTGTTTAATGATCTTTGCTTTTTCGTAACAAAGCCGAACTATTCGGCTTTGCTTTTTAACGAAAGCGTTTTACACACAATCCAACAATAAACGGGGTAAATATGATTTTTTCTCAGGTACGTCGTCAACTGGTTCTGGGCGTGATGGCCGTGGCGCTGGTCGCGGGTGTTAACGTAAAAACATTCGCGGCGGAAAACCTGCTCAACAAGGTTAAAGAACGCGGCAGCCTGCTGGTGGGCCTGGAAGGCACCTATCCGCCGTTTAGCTTTCAGGATGAAAACGGCAAGCTGACCGGTTTCGAAGTGGAGTTTGCCGAAGCGCTGGCTGAGCATCTTGGCGTTAAGGCAAGCCTGAAGCCGACCAAATGGGACGGCATGCTGGCATCGCTGGATTCCAGACGCATCGATGTGGTGATTAACCAGGTCACGATTTCCGACGAACGCAAGAAAAAATATGATTTCTCCACGCCTTATACCGTCTCCGGCATTCAGGCGCTGACCCGTAAAGATAAAGAAGGCACCATCAAAAGCCCGCAGGATCTGGCGAACAAAAAAGTTGGTGTCGGCCTGGGCACCAACTATGAGCAGTGGCTGCGTGAGAATGTGAAAAATGTTGATATTCGCACCTACGATGATGACCCGACTAAATATCAGGATCTGCGCTCTGGCCGTGTGGATGCCATTCTGGTTGACCGTCTGGCTGCGCTCGACCTGGTGAAGAAAACCGGTAATACCATGGCGGTAGCAGGTCCGGCATTCTCACGTCAGGAAGCGGGTGTGGCGCTGCGTAAAGGCAATGAAGATATGCTGAACGCTATTAACCAGGCGATTGCCACCATGCAGACAGACGGCACGCTGAATAAGATTTCACAAAAATGGTTCGGCGCGGACGTTACTAAATAATGCAAGAGAGTATCCAACTGGTGCTGGATTCAGCACCTTTTTTATTAAAGGGCGCGCTGTTCACGCTGCAGCTCAGCATCGGCGGCATGTTTTTTGGCCTGGTGCTGGGTTTTATCCTGGCGCTGATGCGCCTCTCATCCTTCTGGCCAATTAACTGGCTGGCGCGCATTTATGTTTCTATTTTTCGCGGCACCCCGCTGATTGCTCAGCTGTTTATGATCTATTACGGTCTGCCGCAGTTTGGCATCGAGCTTGATCCTATCCCGTCGGCGATGATTGGCCTGTCGTTAAATACCGCAGCCTACGCCTCTGAGTCGCTGCGTGGCGCGATTGCCGCCATTGAGCGCGGTCAGTGGGAAGCGGCGGCCAGTATCGGCATGACGCGCTGGCAAACGCTGCGTCGCGTGGTGCTGCCGCAGGCGGCGCGTACCGCTTTGCCGCCGTTGGGCAACAGCTTTATCAGCCTGGTAAAAGATACCTCGCTGGCCGCCACCATTCAGGTGCCGGAGCTGTTCCGCCAGGCACAGCTGATCACATCACGCACGCTGGAGGTTTTCACCATGTATCTGGCGGCATCGCTGATCTACTGGGTGATGGCGTCTGTGCTGTCAGCGCTGCAAAACCGCCTGGAAGATTATGTTAACCGTCAGGATCGGGAGGGCAAATGAGCGCCATTGAAGTCAGCAAACTGGTAAAACGGTTTAACGGTCAGACGGTGCTGCATGGTATCGATCTTGAGGTCGCTTCCGGTGAGGTCGTGGCGATCATCGGCCCCAGCGGCTCGGGAAAAACCACGCTGTTGCGCAGCATTAATCTGCTGGAAGTACCCGACGGCGGCACCATTAAAGTGGGCGATATTGAAATCAATGCCGCTCTGCCGGTCAGTAAACAGAAAGAGCGCGTACGCCAGTTGCGCCAGCAGGTGGGCTTTGTATTCCAGAGCTTTAACCTGTTTCCGCATCGCTCGGTGCTGGAAAATATTATTGAAGGTCCGGTCATCGTTAAGGGCGAACCCAAAGCCGAGGCGATAGCACGCGCCCGGGCGTTACTGGAGAAGGTAGGGCTGCACGGTAAAGAGGAAAGCTATCCACGCCGCCTTTCTGGCGGACAGCAGCAGCGCGTCGCCATTGCGCGTGCGCTGGCGATGCGTCCTGAAGTGATCCTGTTTGATGAGCCCACGTCGGCGCTCGATCCTGAACTGGTCGGCGAGGTGCTCAGTACCATTCGTTCACTGGCGGAAGAGAAACGCACTATGGTAATTGTCACGCATGAGATGAGCTTCGCACGTGACGTGGCCGATCGCGCTATTTTTATGGATCAGGGACGCATTGTGGAGCAGGGGCCGGCAAAAGAGCTGTTTGCGCATCCTCAACAGGCGCGTACGCGCCAGTTCCTGGAGAAATTCCTCAGCCAATAACTGGCCTTACCGACGCCAGGTTACTCCTAAATCTATTTATCCAACGGGCAGCCACATTCGCGGGCTGCCCGTTTTTTTATTGTTTCAGTGACCCTTTGATTATTTTGTGTCAGGACCGATTATTCTTTTTAAGATAAAAGCTACAGCGAATTCATTCACGTCCCGTTAATAATGCAGGCTGGCTATTCTGCCTTTTTACTTCCGTCAACTTAGCGGGAATCACAGCAATGAACGATAAAAAAAGCCAGGAAATTCAGTGGGTCAATACGCTCAAAGGCGGCTGCATTCTACTGGTGGTGCTCTATCATGTGGTGTTGCCTGGATTTGAAGGCACGCTGAAACATCTCACGGCAGGCGGCTTACCGGCCCACCTGTGGGTGGCGTTTAATACTGTCCTGTCGCCGTTGCGTATGCCAGCTTTCTTTTTTGTATCCGGCATGCTGGCCGCGCGGGCAATTAATGACAAACCGTGGCAAAAAGTATTTACCAGTCGCGTAACTAATCTTTTTTATCTTTATATTCTTTGGGGTGTTATTCAGTGGTTTTCTATTTACGGTATCTCTTCAGAGATTACTCATCATCGTATTTCCAGTAATATTAACTCCTCGTATGCTGAATCACCGCAGGAATTTATATCACTGATGCTGCTGGCAATGAGCAGTTCCTGGTATCTTTATGCGCTGGGATTGTTCTTTCTGTTTGCGAAACTGTTCCGCAAACAGCGCCTGCCGCTGGTTATTGTCGCGGTGCTGTTGAATTATCTGGCAGTGGAAAAAATCATCCCTGGATGGGGACCGGAAAGTCTCTCACAATATTTTATCTATTTTATTATGGGTTCATTCTGGAGTGCGCAGGTTATCCATCTTAGCGAATGGCACAAAAATAACCTGCTGCCGTGGCTGGGATTAGCGTTACTGTCCGTGGTGCATCTACTGCTGGGTCTACAGAAAAACCTGTTTCTCTGCACGTTAGCTATCCTGTTCTGTATCGCGCTCTGCCGTACCCTGAATAACCACTTCCGTATGACGTGGATGAACTGGATCGGTAAAAATACGCTGCAAATTTATGTGTTGCACCGCATCTTTATTGAATATTTCGGTATGACGGCGATCCTGTTCGCGCTGGATCATCACCTGTTTGATTCCGCGCTGTTCTCGATACTTTGGGCGGCCGGCTTTCCGGTTGGCATGGTGGCGCTCTGTTCACTCTGTTCGATAGCAGTATGGAAGCTATTGAATAAGGGGCTGGGGAAATCGCTGTTTATCTATCCGCGTCTGCTGCGCATGAAATTCGATGTATAACCGAAGGCCGCGTAATCCATAACAAGGGCATCAGGTTTTGACGAAAGGTAAGAGGCCTGTTAACGCGTTTGTTTGACCGCATCGGGTTAACAGTAGCCTCTTTTAAACCAGAAGCTGCGTATCAGTGGTGGATCTGCGCCAGATCGTGCTCAGAAAGGCCGGTCATTTTCATCAGGGTAATGATCGTCCAGGCACCAGAGCAAAAAAAAAGCCGCCCTGTAGCAAGGCGGCTTGTTGTTAACCGGTGGCGTTAGCCAATCGTCATCAGGCTGGCGTTTCCTCCCGCCGCAGCGGTATTGACGCTCAGCGAGCGTTCAATTAACAGCCGCTCCAGCAGCAGATTGGTTTCGCCACGGGCAAAGCCCTGCACTGAAACGATCGCGCCGCCGCGTGCGGCAATCTTCTCGCACAGCAAACGCAGCTGATCGGCGTCGCCGTGATAGATCACCGCATCATAGTGCTGTTCCTGAGCCAGCGGATCATGGGCGAAGTCGATATGTGCACGCACTTTCTCCGGCAGCGACTGCGCCAGCTTACGATGCAGCTCATCATCCTGCCACAAAGCGCGACTGCCGACGCTGGTCACCGCTGCCAGCTGTACCAGCGCATCCTGCTCGTTATCCGCCAGACAGAGCACGCGCTCGCGTGGCAGCAGAATATAGGTATTGCGCTCGCCGGTTGGGCCCGGCAGCAAGCGTACCGTGCCGCCCTGCGCCAGTTTTTCATAGCGGGCGCAAACTTCCGCCAGCTGCGGCTGCGCGTTGGCCCAGTCGCTCAGCGCTTTGTGCGCTTCGATAAGGGCAGGGCGCAGTGTGGCATCAAGCGTCTGTTCGGCATCGTGACGATCGAGCGTGACCTGCAGCGCATTATCCGGACGATGCGACAACAGACGATAGAGGTAAAGCGGGCCACCTGCTTTCGGGCCGGTACCTGACAAGCCTTCGCCGCCGAACGGTTGTACGCCAACCACTGCGCCAACCATATTACGGTTAACGTACAGGTTACCAACTTTCGCACGCTGGGTTACCTGACCGATAGTTTCATCGATACGGGTATGCACGCCCAGCGTTAAGCCATAACCAGAAGCATTGATTTGCTCAATCAGCTGCGGCAGTGAGCTGCGCGTATAACGCACCACATGCAATACCGGACCAAAAATCTCTTTATCCAGTTCATCGATACTGTTCAGCTCAATCAGCGTCGGCTTAATAAAGGTGCCCTGCGTCCACTCTTTGCTGTCCTGCTGATTCTCCTGTACCGCCTGGAACACCGTTAGCCCTTTGGCGCGCATCGCCTGAATATGACGCTCAATATTCTCTTTCGCCTCGGCATCAATTACCGGACCGATATCGGTTGAGAGGCGTTCAGGATTACCCATACGGCATTCCGCCATCGCGCCTCGCAGCATCTTCAACGTATGCTCGGCGGCGTCCTCCTGGATGCAAAGCAGGCGCAGCGCCGAACAGCGTTGGCCCGCGCTGTCATAAGCAGAGGAGACGATATCCAGTACCACCTGCTCGGTCAGCGCGGAGGAGTCGACAATCATCGCGTTCATTCCGCCGGTTTCGGCAATCAGCGGCGTTGGGCGGCCCTGTGGATCGAGGCGTCCGGCCAGGTTACGTTGTAACAAACTCGCCACCGCGGTCGAGCCGGTAAACATGACGCCGCGCACCCGATCGTCGCCGGTCAACTGGGCGCCTACGGTCTCGCCGAGGCCCGGCAGTAGCTGGATCACGCCAGCCGGCACGCCCGCTTCAAGCAGAATGCGTACTGCCTGAGCGGCAATCAGCGGCGTTTGCTCTGCGGGTTTCGCCAGCACGCTGTTGCCCGCCGCCAGGGCGGCGGCAATCTGTCCGGTAAAGATCGCCAGCGGGAAGTTCCACGGGCTGATACAGACCACCGGCCCTAATGGACGATGGGTTTCATTATCAAAGTCGCTGCTTACCAGGCCGGCATAGTAATAGAGGAAATCGACCGCTTCGCGCACTTCAGCAATCGCGTTACTGAAGGTTTTACCCGCTTCGCGCACCAGGATGCCGATAAGCGTCTGCATCTGACCTTCCATCAGTTCAGCGGCGCGCTCCAGAATAGCGGCGCGCTCCTGCGCTGGGGTGGCAAACCAGATTGGACCAGCATTCACCGACGCCTCCAGCGCCTGTGCGACCTCCTGCTCGCTGGCTTCACGCACTTCGCCCACCCGGTCGGAAGGATCGGCCGGGTTCAGTACCGGGCGGTATTCACCCTGGCCCAGCTCTCCTTCAATCATCGGTTCGGCACGCCATAAATGCGCGGCGCTGCTTAACAGGGCGCTGGAGAGTGACGCCAGGCGATGTTCGTTAGCTAAATCCAGTCCGGCGGAGTTGGGGCGTTTATCACCATACAGATCGCGTGGCAGCGGAATTTTCGGATGCGGCAAACCAATGGCACCTTCCGTTGCGGCCAGACGCTCAACTTGCTGAACCGGATCGGCCACCAGCTCATCCAGCGGCAGGGTTTTATCCGCGATACGGTTAACAAACGAGGTATTAGCGCCATTTTCCAGCAGACGACGCACCAGGTAAGCCAGCAGGGTTTCATGGGTGCCGACCGGTGCATAGATACGGCACGGGCGGTTCAGCTTGCCATCAGCGGTTTTGCCCACCACCTGCTCATACAGCGGCTCGCCCATGCCGTGCAGACACTGAAACTCATACTGACCGGGATAATAGTTATTGCCCGCCAGATGATAGATCGCCGCCAGGCTGTGGGCATTATGGGTGGCGAACTGCGGATAAATCAGGTTAGGCACAGCCAGCAGCTTGCGGGCGCAGGCCAGGTAAGAGATATCGGTGTAGACCTTGCGGGTATAGACCGGGTAGCCTTCCAGCCCTTCGACCTGCGCGCGTTTGATTTCGCTGTCCCAGTAAGCGCCTTTTACCAGACGAATCATCAGACGACGACGGCTGCGCTGCGCCAGATCGATCAGTGCGTCAATCACAAACGGACAACGCTTCTGATAAGCCTGAATAACGAAGCCGATGCCGTTCCAGCCTTCCAGTTCCGGCTCGAAGCAGAGTTTTTCCAGCAGATCGAGTGACAGCTCCAGACGATCCGCCTCTTCGGCATCAATATTAATCCCGATATCGTAAGAACGCGCCAGCAGCGTCAACGATTTAAGAATAGGGTAGAGCTCTTCCATAACGCGCGAGTATTGCGCGCGGCTGTAGCGTGGATGCAGCGCAGAAAGCTTGATCGAAATCCCCGGGCCTTCATAAATACCGCGCCCGTTGGAGGCTTTGCCAATGGCATGGATCGCCTGCTGATAAGAGAGCAGATACGCTTTCGCATCGCTGGCGGTCAGCGCCGCTTCGCCCAGCATATCGTAAGAGTAGCGGAAGCCTTTTTCTTCCAGTTTACGGGCATTGGCCAGCGCTTCTGCGATGGTTTCGCCGGTAACAAACTGCTCGCCCATCAAACGCATCGCCATATCCACGCCTTTGCGGATCAGCGGCTCGCCGCTTTTACTGATAATACGGTTAAGGGAGCGCGACAGGTTGGCTTCATTATGCGTTGCGACCAGACGGCCGGTAAACAGCAGACCCCAGGTGGCGGCATTCACAAACAGCGAAGGACTGCGGCCCAGATGCGCCTGCCAGTTGCCGTTGCTGATTTTATCGCGGATCAGCGCATCGCGTGTCGGCTTATCGGGGATGCGCAGCAGCGCTTCCGCCAGACACATCAGCGCCACACCTTCCTGAGAAGATAACGAGAACTCCTGTAGCAGGCTTTGCACCATTCCGGCGCGTCCGGTTGCCCCTTTTTGGTGCCTCAGCTTATCCGCCAGCGACCACGCAAGCTGATGGGCTTTTTCTGCCAGCGGGGCAGGTAAACGCGCCTGCTCCAGCATCATTGAGACGGCTTCAGGTTCCGGGCGACGCCAGGCAGAGGTAATGGCTGCACGGGTAACCGTTTGTGGCAGGATCTGTTCAGCGAAATCAAGAAACGGCTGATGCGGCTCTTCCGGCAATGCCTCTTCTGATTCATTTGCTGCTGCCTGCAGCGGATATTCAGCGGGCTGCGTGCCCTGTTCCAGCTGCTCAAGATAGTTAAAAATCGCTTGTTTGATCAGCCAGTGCGGGGTGCGATCGATATGTTGTGCAGCCTGTTTGATTCTTTCGCGGGTGGCTTCATCCAGTTTGACACCCATTGTCGTCGTTGCCATGCCTTAAACGCTCCTCAAAACCTTATATCACCGTTGTATGGCGCAATATCACCCATGTTGCAACTTTGTGCAACCGTGTTAATTGTGAGCCTGTTAACACTCCGCGCAAACGCCAAATTGTTAAATCTGCGAAAGCGGCATGGATATTGCTGCAAATTCCTCGCCATCTTTGCGAAAGCCCGAATTTTCTGAAGTTGGCGCGGTTGCGATCAGGGTGCTACTGATTGAAACGTGACCTGGTGCAACCTTCTGAAATTCTGATAACCAGAGGGAGTGAATTCAGTGTAACAGCTGTGTTAAATGTTGTGCGTTATGAACCTTTCCGGCAGGATAGCGCGCCAAAGATAAGTTTTTAATAAAAACCGCTGCGTTCCGGCGGTGAAGACAGGGCAAATAACCCTCTGCTTAATACCGATAATAAATGGAGAACCTGATGACAGTAAGCACACCGATGTTGGTGACATTCATCATCTATATTCTTGGCATGGTGTTGATTGGCTTTATAGCCTGGCGCTCAACCAAAAATTTCGATGACTACATTCTTGGGGGGCGTAGTCTGGGCAGCCTGGTTACCGCACTTTCAGCGGGCGCATCGGATATGAGCGGCTGGCTGCTGATGGGGTTGCCCGGCGCTATCTTTTTGTCAGGAATTTCAGAAAGCTGGATTGCCATCGGGCTAATTATCGGTGCCTGGCTGAACTGGAAAATTGTAGCGGGTCGCCTGCGCGTACAAACTGAACATCACAATAACGCCCTGACGCTGCCTGATTTCTTTACCAGCCGCTTCGAGGATCGCAGCAAGCTGCTACGGATTATCTCCGCCATCGTTATTCTGGTTTTCTTTACCATCTACTGTGCATCCGGCATTGTGGCCGGGGCGCGCCTGTTTGAAAGCACCTTTGGTATGAGCTACGAAACGGCACTGTGGGCCGGAGCGGCCGCCACTATTCTTTATACCTTTGTAGGTGGTTTCCTTGCGGTAAGCTGGACCGATACCGTGCAGGCAAGTTTGATGTTTTTCGCTCTGCTGTTAACGCCGATTATGGTGATTATCGCCGTGGGCGGCTTTGAAGATTCTCTGCGGGTGATTGAAGCGAAAAGCCTGGAAAACATCGATATGCTGAAAGGGCTGAACTTTGTTGCGGTAATTTCGCTGCTGGGCTGGGGCCTGGGCTATTTTGGTCAGCCGCATATTCTGGCGCGTTTTATGGCAGCCGACTCGCATCGCTCGATCCGTACCGCACGACGTATCGGTATGGCATGGATGATCCTCTGTCTGGGCGGCGCGGTCGCGGTGGGCTTTTTTGGCATCGCCTGGTTCCAGAGCCATCCGGAACAGGCGGCTGGCGTAAGTGAAAACGGCGAGCGCGTCTTTATCGAGCTGGCGCGTCTTCTGTTTAACCCGTGGATCGCCGGCATTCTGCTTTCGGCTATCCTGGCGGCGGTGATGTCTACCCTAAGCTGCCAGCTGCTGGTCTGCTCCAGCGCGCTGACGGAAGATCTTTATAAAGGTCTGCTGCGTCAAAACGCCAGTCAGAAAGAGCTGGTCTGGTTTGGCCGTATGATGGTGCTGGTGGTGGCTCTGATTGCTATTGCGCTGGCCTCTAATCCTGAGAACCGTGTTCTGGGGCTGGTGAGTTATGCCTGGGCGGGTTTCGGCGCCGCGTTTGGTCCGGTAGTGCTGTTCTCGGTCTGCTGGAAACGCACCACGCGCAACGGCGCGCTGGTGGGCATGGTAATTGGCGCGCTGACGGTGCTGGTATGGAAACATTACGGCTGGCTGGGTCTGTACGAAATCATCCCTGGCTTCCTGTTTGCCAGCATCGCGATCTACGTTGTGAGCCTGATGGGGCGTGCGCCCTCTGCTGAAGCGCAGGCGCGTTTCGATGCGGCCGACGCAGAATATAAATCGCATTAATTTCCCCGGGCCGACAGGCCCGATGACCTTACAGGAATATTTCCTCTGATCGCGGCCTGCCTGTTTATGGCAGGCCGCACTGTTTCTGCTGCATTCCCCTTTTGCTCAGGGCAGGGCAGAGGCTACTTTCCGCTCGCCTGATGGCGCAGACGTGTAATCAATTGCTGTAACCGCTCTATCGCCGGAACAAACTGCGAGGCTGAGGTATTGCCGTAGCCCAGCACCAGCCCGTACCGGACACGGTTTTTATCAAGATAAAACTGACTTAACGGGGCGGGCGCCAGCTGATACTGACGCGCCTGTCGGGCCAGCATGACATCATCAATAGCATTAAGCGTGATGGTAAGATGCAGGCCGCCGTTTCCGCCAGTAATGGTGAACGGCTCGGTTAGATGATTCGCCAGCGCTGCGCGTAGCTGTTGCTGCCGTTTGCGATAGAGACGGCGCATCGCCGCAAGATGACGCGCATAGTGTCCCTCTTCGATGAATCGCGCCAGCGCGCGCTGTTCCGCCCGGTGCCCGCCGCGCAGC
Source organism: Pantoea alhagi (assembly GCF_002101395.1). Taxonomy (NCBI): domain Bacteria; kingdom Pseudomonadati; phylum Pseudomonadota; class Gammaproteobacteria; order Enterobacterales; family Erwiniaceae; genus Pantoea; species Pantoea alhagi. The sequence continues at coordinate 3,326,348 of NZ_CP019706.1, forward strand.
AGTGCGCCCACCACAGGCCGCGCCGCCAACGCCAGAGCGGGCGGCAACACGATAAATCCGGTGCGCAGTGCCGGAAACAGGGTTTTGCTAAATGTACCAAGATAGATTACCGGCGCATCAGGCTGCATGCCTGCCATGGCCGGTATGGGCGCGTTGTCGTAGCGAAACTCACTGTCGTAATCATCTTCAACAATCCAGGCGTGATGTTGCCGCGCAAACGTCAGCAGCGCCAGGCGACGGGCGGCGCTGAGCACAGCTCCGGTGGGATACTGGTTCGATGGCGAAGTGAAAATTATTCGGGGCGGTAAGGCAGTGAAATTAGCAAAGCACAGCCCTTCATTGTCTACAGGGATCGCTTCAGGCACCAATCCTGCCGCAGTAAACGCGCTTTTCACCCCCAGATAACCGGGATCTTCAATCCAGGCGCTTTCGCCCGGCTGCGTCAGCAAACGTGCGCACAGGCTTAGCCCCTCCAGCGCGCCTTCAGTAATAATAATCTGCGAAGCGTCGCAGTGAATGCCGCGCGCCAGCGCCAGATGTCGTGCAATTGCCACCCGCAGCGACCATTCGCCTGCTGCATCGCCATAGCCCAACAGCGTGCAACTTTCTTCATGCAGAACGCGAGTGAGTAAACGACGCCAGAGCGGCAGTGGAAAGTAGTTGAGAGCGGGCGTACCGGGCGTAAAAAGCAAAGGCGGCGAATCGCGCTGGCTGCCAGACGGAAGCTGCATCAGATGCGCTGGCAAGGAAACGCTGTTGGTATTCACCGAAAAAGTATTTTGCGCCGCCAGTGTCGCAACCTGCGAACCCTTGCGGTCGCGTAGCAGATAGCCCTCCAGCGCCAGCTGTTCCAGCGCGCCGTTAACCGTATTGCGCGATAGCGTTAGTCGTTGCGCGATGGTACGCGATCCTGGCAGGCGGCTTCGGGCCTGTAGCTTTCCTGCAAGGATGGCATCACGTAAAGCATGGTACAGCGCACGCTGGCGGGTTACGCCGCCTCGCTGTGCCAGCGCATTTTCAAGCAGCGTATAAAAAGCGTCGTCGGGAATATTCATCACATCTCCTGGTGGTACCATAAAAACGTACCACTGTGGCGCTTTTTAAGGAACCAGTACCTTTATATGCTCTGCCTCTCTAACAGCTAAGGAGGCATAATGCATCACTATAATGAATTTGGTCAGCCAGTTGGCGAGCCGTTATCTGACTGGCAGCCGCGCCCACATCCGCAACGCACGCAGCTTGAGGGCCGCCTCTGCCGCCTGGAACCGCTAAACATGACCCATGCGCAGACATTGTACGCCGCGTTTCAGCAGGCACCCGATGCCCGCGACTGGACATGGCTGCTGCGGGAGCCTGACAACAGCAACGCCAGTTTTGCCGCCTGGGTAAAGAGCGTGGAAAATCTCAACGATCCGCTTCACTTTGCGGTAATTGATAAACAGAACATGATGCCTGTCGGATCACTGGCGCTGATGCGGATCGATCCTGTGAATGGCGTGACGGAAGTGGGGCATGTTCATTTTTCACCGCTGTTAACCCGCACGGCAATGGGGACCGAGGCACAGTGGCTGCTGATGCGTTATGCCTTCGAGACGCTGGGCTATCGCCGCTATGAATGGAAATGCAACAGTCTGAATGAAGCTTCTCGTCGTGCTGCGTTACGGTTGGGCTTTCAGTATGAAGGGCGTTTTCGCCAGGCGCTGGTGACAAAAGGCCGTAACCGCGACACCGACTGGTTTTCTGTTATCGATAAAGAGTGGCCGGAAGTGGATATGGCGCTACGCAGCTGGCTTGCGCCGGAGAATTTTGATGCCGCAGGCCGTCAGCGGTGCTCGCTGCAAAGCCTGCGAGCGCAATCCGCTACGCGGTAGTTGAGCGTGTTGATACCCCCGGGGAAGCCCTCGCCCCAGGGGGCGTGGATAACAGTGGATAGAGCTACAGCGTTTTTGCCACCATGCCGATGGCCGCCAGCAACATAATCACGCCCGCAGAGCGGAATAGCAGGCGCTGCGCTTCAGCGCTGGTAAGGAAATGGCGTATCTTAAGCGCCGCGAGGATAAATACGGCACCGACTGCCAACAGCACGAAAATGGTCAGCGGCACCAGCATCATGCCCCAAATCTGCAACGAGACGTTATCCAGCGAAATCACCAGCGGCAGGATCGCCAGATAAAAGGCGATAGTCTTCGGGTTGCCCAGCGTAATGGTCAGCCCGGAGAACCAGGCGGAGGCCAGCTGTTTACGCGTCGCCCGCTGATCGATATTGACCGCCTGCGGCTGATAGCGCCAGAACTGCCAGGCGAGACAGCATAAATAGAGCGAGGCCGCCCAGTTAATCAGGGTAAACAGCGAAGTGTAGTTATGGGCGATAACCGCCAGGCCAAACACCGCCACAGAGAGATAAATCAGGTCGCCCAGAATCAAACCGGTCAACATGGTGAAGCCCGTCACGGCACCGCCGCTAACGCTGCGGGCGACCAGGGCGGTCATCCCCGGACCTGGTATAGCAGCAGCTAATCCAAGCGCGGCGATATAAGAGAGGATTTGTGCAGTTCCCAGCATAGTTATTCCTGTTCAGAAAAAGAAAGATTGCGCCAGCAGGGCTTAAGGTCCAGATGTTCACGACACCGGTTAGCAAACGCGGTAGCGCCTTCTTCCTGCGGTCCCCAAACGGTGAGAGAGCGGAACGTCCGTGCCACCATCATCATGTGGGCATGCTTCTTTGCCTGTACGCCGCTGCACAAAATAGCCAGCCTTTGCGATTAAGCTGCCTGTTTGATGGCGTTCGGCATGTTATGGCTTGTTATTTATAGAGCGGCAGGCTGCCTGTGATTTTGGTGATTTTCTTTTTCGGGCCGATAAGCCCAATGGCGACCAGCTCGATATTACTGCTGTTGACTGAAGAGATGCGTTCGCCATATTCATCATAGGTTTTACAGGACTGGGCCAGGGCGCTGAATGGCATAACATAGATCTCTTCATCATTTTCAGCCGTCTTTTGCAGTTCATGGATGACTTCGCCTGGCGCCAGCAGTACCGGGAGCGGCGCGTAAATCACGCCCGGGTAATTGATGTTGTCCAGACTTTGCCTGTCCGGGCCTACCAGGTTTTCAACGGTGCGGCCAAAGCTAATGCCGATCACGCTCGCGGCGTTAATGGCAAGACCGGCGGGCAAATCTTTATCAATGACAATCGTGCAACGATGTTGGCTGGCATCAAATTTCATATTCGGTTCCTGGTTTTTCAGCAAGCGCGGCCTTCAAACATGCCGATAACGACAAAATCAGCCGCGATATGACGGCGAGTGATGTTGCGACCATAGGTCCATCCTTTAATTTCATCAATGTAATTAGGGTGCGCACGCGTCGATCTTTCCGCATCGATAGCTTCAATGGAAGCCCAGCTCCATGGGGTTTTAAACGTAAACAAGACGATATGCATTAACATACGAGTCGGTTCCTTTCGGCATTCACTTCAATTAATCATTAAAGTTGCGAATGTATTATGCCGTAGCCGGAAGGGAAATTGTTACCTATATCACTTGCTTCTTTGCTGGTGTCAGGAAAAAATCATCTTTTATCACGGTGAAAACGAAAGGAACTTTCTTTTATGGCGCTTAGCCCGACAGAAATGAAAATCCTGAAGCTGTTGCAGGATGATGCGCGTGTTACTAATCAGGTACTGGCCGAAAAAATCGGCATGTCCGCTTCGCCATGCTGGCGCAAAGTACGCAAGCTGGAAGAGGATGAAGTGATTCAGGGCTATCGTGCCGTCCTGAATCGCAAAAAAATTGGCCTGGGCGTTATGGTGTTTGTGCGAGTAGCGATCGACAGCCACAGCGAAGCGGAAGCAAGGAAATTTGAAGAGGAAGTAACCGCGCTGGAAGATGTGGTGGCCTGCTACAGCATCGGCGGCGATGCCGATTTTTTATTGCAGGTAGTGGCTTCGGATCTGGATTCCTATGCCGATTTCGCCATGTCGGTAGTGCGCCGTCTTCCCGGAATCAAAGAGATGCAAAGTATGTTTGTTCTGAAAGAGATTAAACCGCTGGTGACCTTGCCGATTAAAAAGATCGGGGAGGGGAGCTGAAGCAAGCCTACTTGCCGCTGAAGGAGCTCTGACGCTGAAAAACGTCGCTGGCTTAAATTTCCTGCGCCCTGATAAATAATCACTGCGGCGTCTTGTTTTTTTTGTGCCGATAATGATAATCAGTATCGTTTGTGTTTACGCATCTTTACGTCACTTTACGCGAACTAAAACTACTGAGGATCAGGCATGTTTGTACCCTTTCTGATTATGCTGCGCGAAGGGCTGGAAGCAGCACTTATTGTCAGCCTGATTGCCAGCTACCTGAAGCGTACCCAACGCACCCGCTGGTTCGGCGCCATGTGGGCTGGCGTCTTTATTGCGGCCGCGCTCTGTCTGGCGCTTGGCGTGTTCATCAACGCCACAACCGGTGAGTTCCCGCAAAAGGAACAGGAGCTGTTTGAAGGTATTGTGGCGGTGATAGCGGTAGCGATTCTTACCTGGATGGTTTTCTGGATGCGCAACGTTTCGCGCAACGTCAAAGCGCGGCTGGAAGATGCCGTCGACCAGGCGCTGCAAAAAGGCAGCCACAATGGCTGGGCGCTGGTGCTGATGGTGTTTCTTGCCGTGGCACGCGAAGGGCTGGAATCGGTCTTCTTTCTGCTGGCCGCTTTTACCCAGGATGTCGGTATGGCGCCGCCCGTTGGCGCTGTGCTCGGGCTGATCACGGCTGCGGCTATCGGCGCGCTAATCTACTGGGGCGGCGTCAAACTCAACCTGGCGAAATTTTTCAAATGGAGCAGCCTGTTTATCATTTTTGTTGCCGCCGGCCTGGCTGCCGGGGCGATCCGCGCCTTCCATGAAGCGGGGCTGTGGAATCACTACCAAATCATCGCCTTTGACCTCAGTAACGCGCTCTCCACACACACCCTGTTCGGGACGCTGCTGGAAAGCCTGCTGGGATACCAGGAGACGCCTACCGTTAGCGAAGTCGCAGTCTGGTTTATCTATCTGATCCCGGCGCTACTGTTCTTTTTTATGCCTGCCCGGCCGGGTGCCGCAGCGGCACGTTCAACAAGCTAAAACTAATGGCGCGTTTTTCGCGCCTGTTTGTGACTTTAACAGGGACTATATTGATGACTATGATTTCTCGCCGTAAAGCCTTACTGGCTTCTCTTCTGGCGTATTCCGCTGTGTCCGGTGCGGCTGATGTGCCGCAGGTAAATGTCAGCGTTAACGATAAACAATGTGAACCGATGGCACTCACCGTTAATGCCGGCAAAACCCAGTTTATTATCCGTAACAACAGCCAGAAAGGGCTGGAGTGGGAGATCCTCAAGGGCGTTATGGTGGTAGAAGAGCGTGAAAATATCGCGCCGGGCTTTACGCAAAAGCTCACCGCCAATCTTGAGCCTGGCGAATATGAGATGACCTGCGGCCTGCTCAGCAACCCGAAAGGCAAACTGATCGTTAAGGCGACCGGCACTGAGCAGAGCAGCGGCAAACAGGCTGAGCTGATGCAGCTAAGCGGAGCGATTACCGACTATAAAAGCTGGGTTGTTGGCGAAGTGACGCAGCTGGTCAGCAGCACTAAAGCTTTCACCGACGCGGTTAAAGCGGGTGATGTGAAAAAAGCGCAGTCGCTCTATGCGCCAACCCGGCAGCACTATGAGCGTATCGAACCGATCGCTGAGCTCTTCTCTGACCTGGACGGCAGCATTGACGCGCGTGAAGATGACTATGAACAAAAAGCAGCGGATCCTAAATTCACCGGTTTCCATCGTCTGGAAAAAGCACTGTTTGGCGATCGCAGCACCGAGGGCATGAACGATTATGCCGATCGTCTGTATCAGGACACGCTGGAGCTGCAAAAACGCATCAATGCGCTGGCTTTCCCGCCGGGCAAAGTAGTGGGCGGCGCAGCTGGCCTGATTGAAGAAGTTGCCGCCAGCAAAATTTCCGGCGAAGAAGATCGTTACAGCCGTACCGATCTGTGGGATTTCCAGGCCAACGTTGATGGCGCGCAGAAAATCGTCAATCTGCTGCGTCCGCAGCTGGAAAAAGCCAATCCGCAGCTGCTAAGCAAGGTGGATAACAACTTCAAAAAAGTCGATGTCATCCTGACCAAATATCGTACGCAGGATGGCTTCGCCTCATATGAAAAATTGACCATAACCGATCGCAACCGCTTGAAAGGGCCGATTACCGTCCTGGCGGAAGATTTGGCTCTGTTGCGTGGCACGCTGGGACTGGATTAAGCCGGATGGAAAAAGTGACCGACGCGGCGATGCCTTCACGGCGTCGCCTGTTAAAAGGGCTTGGTCTGCTGAGCGGCGCCGCTGTGGTTGGCAGCGGTTGCCCGGTAAGCGCTGTGGCGGCGGAAAGCTTCTCGCCTGGGGCGCTTTCTCCCAATTTCCGGGAAGAGCGCCAGCCGTTTTACGGACCGCACCAGGCCGGGATCACCACGCCGCAGCAGGCCGCGATGATGCTGGTGGCTTTTGATGTGCTGGCAGGCGATAAAAACGACCTTGTGCGGCTGTTTAAACTGCTCACTGAACGCATCGCTTTTCTGACCACGGGCGGCACGGCACCGCTGGTCACCAATCCCCGGTTGCCGCCGCTTGATTCCGGCATCCTCGGCGAACGTATCTGGCCCGATAATCTGACGATCACCGTCTCGGTAGGTGAGGCGCTATTTGACGATCGTTACGGTCTTACGGCGCTGAAGCCTGCAAAGCTGCAAACCATGACGCGTTTTCCTAACGACGCGCTGGATGCGGAAAGCTGTCATGGCGACCTGCTGCTGCAGATTTGCGCCAACACCAACGATACCGTAATCCATGCGCTGCGCGATATCATTAAGCATACGCCTGATTTGCTGGCGGTACGCTGGCGGCGCGAAGGCTTTATCCCGGACCATGCGGCGCGCAGTAAAGGCAGGGAAACGCCCATTAACCTGCTGGGCTTCAAAGATGGTACGGCCAATCCCGACACGGCAAACCGGGCTTTGATGGATTCGATACTGTGGGTGACGCAGGATCAGCAGGAGCCCGCCTGGGCCGTGGGCGGCAGTTATCAGGCAGTACGCATTATTCAGTTTCGCGTCGAGTTCTGGGACCGTACGCCGTTGGGTGAACAGCAGACCATCTTTGGCCGTGAAAAGCTTAGCGGCGCGCCGCTGGGGATGAAACATGAACATGACGAGCCGGATTACGCGCAAGATCCGCATGGGAAGATCATTCCGCTGGATGCGCATATTCGTCTGGCCAACCCACGTACGCCGGAAACGCAAAGCAGCCTGATGCTGCGTCGTGGCTACAGCTATTCCGCCGGCATTACGTCTGCGGGTCAGCTGGATATGGGGCTGCTGTTTGTCTGCTACCAGCACGATTTAGAAAAAGGATTTTTAGCCGTGCAACAACGGCTCAACGGCGAGGCGCTGGAGGAATATATTAAACCCACAGGGGGCGGCTATTTCTTTGTGCTGCCGGGCGTGATAAATAATCAACATTATCTGGCTCAGTCATTACTGGAGGCCTGATTAACTTACGGTTTCCCGCCAGGTTATAAATGGCGGGAGACGGTTTTTTGCTCGATCTTTCTCTTTGCTATTCCGCTTTCTTTCCTGTTATGAAATTTCTGAATTATCTCACCGCTATTTTTGTTTTTTAACCTACTGAATTATCAGCATAAATCAGGAGAGTGACTTTTTCATGGATGCCGGGTGATTATTTTTTATTCATTTGATCAAAATTGCTATTGCAAAATTATAAGAATCTGTTGCACTTTATACAGGTCGGTAGTCTGTAATGCTCAGCTTCCTCGATGGAGAATGCGAATGGAAAAGTCCTGTAATGGACAGCCCGTTTTAAATAAAAAACATCGCAAGACTTTTCGCGAGCGTTTTTCTTTCTCCAGACTATTTGCTTCTTTTATCAATCCTCTCGGCTTAACTCGTCCCTTTTATGATTTCCGGCGTATGTCAGCGGCATGCGCTCATTCAATGGCTCGTAAGGCTCTGAAGGAAGCCACCCTCTAAAGCGTTCACGTAATCGCACCAGACCAGCTCCGGTGCGGGAAATGAAACCAACTGTAAGGTGCCACTATGGGAAGACAGAAAGCAGTGATCAAAGCGCGTCGTGAAGCACGTCGGGTGCTTCGTAGCGATTCACGCAGCCACCGGCAGCGTGAAGAAGAATCGGTCACCTCGCTGGTGCACATGGGCGGCCTGGACGCCATCGGTATGGCGTGTGATTCACGCGATCGTTCACCTATCGAAGCGCGTAATGAGGCTCAGGCGCACTATCTTAACGCCATAGAGACGAAGCAGCTGATCTTTGCAACCGGCGAAGCGGGTTGCGGTAAAACCTGGATCAGCGCTGCAAAAGCAGCAGAAGCCCTGATTAACAAGGATGTCGACAGGATTATCGTGACCCGACCGGTGCTGCAGGCCGACGAGGATCTGGGCTTTTTGCCTGGTGATATCTCTGAGAAGTTTGCTCCCTATTTTCGCCCGGTCTATGACGTTCTGGTTAAACGTCTCGGCTCTTCCTTTATGCAATACTGTCTGCGTCCGGAAATTGGTAAGGTGGAGATCGCCCCCTTTGCCTATATGCGCGGACGTACGTTTGAAAACGCGGTGGTCATCCTTGATGAGGCGCAAAACGTCACCGCCGCCCAAATGAAAATGTTTTTGACCCGCCTGGGCGAGAACGTCACGGTTATTGTCAACGGCGACATTACCCAGTGCGATCTGCCGGCCGGGGTAACATCGGGCCTGGCCGATGCGCTTGACCGTTTTGTCGAAGATGAAATGGTAAGCGTAGTGCGGTTTGGGAAAGAGGATTGTGTGCGTTCCGCGCTCTGTCAGCGCGCGCTGCATGCTTATAGTTGATTGAGTGAGTAGCTGTAGCCCAAGCCCGGACGTAAGTCCGGGCTTTTTTATGCATACAAAAAAGCCTGAGCTTTCGCTCAGGCTTTAATGCAAATAAAAAAGCCTGAACTTTCGCTCAGGCTCTTTCATTAAATATGGCGGTGAGAGGGGGATTGACTCGCGCTGAAGCGCTCGCCCTGCGGGCAGCCTGTGGCTGTCCAACCGGCTTTGCCGGTTGTCGAACCCGGCGGGGCTTCTCATCACCCCTCTCTGCGGTGCTTTATGCGTACAAAAAAGCCTGAACTTTCGCTCAGGCTCTTTCATTAAATATGGCGGTGAGAGGGGGATTGACTCGCGCTGAAGCGCTCGCCCTGCGGGCAGCCTGTGGCTGTCCAACCGGCTTTGCCGGTTGTCGAACCCGGCGGGGCTTCTCATCACCCCTCTCTGCGGTGCTTTATGCGTACAAAAAAGCCTGAACTTTCGCTCAGGCTCTTTCATTAAATATGGCGGTGAGAGGGGGATTCGAACCCCCGATACGTTGCCGTATACACACTTTCCAGGCGTGCTCCTTCAGCCACTCGGACACCTCACCGTATTGTCTGCTGACACCGCTCTGGGTGGCAACGGGGCGCTACTATAGGGAGTTGTTATAAAAGGGTCAAGCACTATTTTTCCCTTTTATTAGCGCCGGTTAAGCCTTATACAATTCAGGCGCGTTAAACCCATTGTCATAAAAATGCCAACACCCTGTAAGAAAAAATACATCCCTTTCCTTTACGCTTCTTTACACTAATGGCAGATAAACATTTACAAAGGACTAAGCGAATGAAAAAGCAGCCCTTTATAGCGCTCTCCCTGTTGGCAATTTTAGTTAGCGGTCATGCCGTGGCTGAAATCGCCACTCTCTCACGCGCCGCGATCGGCGATATCACTCAGCACGGCGGCGCGCGCCGTTTTACTGGCGATCAAACCGCCGCACTAAAGGCATCGTTAAGCAGCGCTCCGGCAAAAAACGTTATTTTGCTGATTGGAGATGGTATGGGTGATTCGGAAATTACCCTGGCGCGCAACTATGCCATGGGAGCAGGCGGCTTTTTCAAAGGTATCGATGCGTTACCGCTCACCGGACAATATACGCACTACTCGCTGGATAAAAAGACGCATAAACCCAACTATGTAACTGATTCTGCCGCCTCGGCAACCGCCTGGTCAACCGGAGTGAAAACTTATAATGGCGCGCTTGGCGTTGACGTGAACGGCAACGCTCAGGCGACGCTGCTGGAGTTGGCCAAAGCAGCGGGTAAAGCGACCGGCAACGTATCTACTGCTGAACTGGAAGATGCCACGCCCGCCGCGCAAATATCGCATGTCACCTCACGTAAGTGCTACGGTCCGGAAAAAACCAGTGAGCTTTGCGCCAGCAATGCGCTGGAAAAGGGTGGCAAAGGGTCGATTGCCGAGCAGTTGTTAGTTACGCGTGCTGATGTCACGCTGGGCGGCGGAGCGAAAACTTTCAGCGAAGTAGCCAAAGCGGGGGACTATCAGGGGAAAACGCTGCGCGAACAGGCAGAAGCGCGTGGTTATCAACTGGTCAGCGATCTGCAAAGCTTAGAGGCGATAACCGTAGCCAATCAACAGAAGCCGCTGCTGGGCCTGTTTAGCGAAGGCAATATGCCGGTGCGCTGGCAGGGGCCAAAAGCCAGCTATCATGGCAATATCGACAAGCCCGCTGTGACCTGCGAAGTCAACACCCAACGTTCAGCCAGCACCCCAACGCTGGCGCAGATGACCGATAAAGCCATTAGCCTGCTCAGTCAAAACAAGCAGGGCTTCTTCCTGCAGGTTGAGGGCGCGTCGATCGATAAACAGGATCACGCTGCCAATCCCTGCGGACAGATTGGGGAAACGGTAGATTTAGATGAAGCGGTACAGAAGGCGTTGGAATTTGCGCGTAAAGATGGCAATACGCTGGTGATCGTCACCGCCGATCATGCACATTCCAGCCAGATTGTTGAAAACGGCACTAAAGCGCCGGGATTGACGCAGGCGTTAAACACCAAAGATGGTGCAGTCATGACCGTTAGCTATGGTAATTCGGAAGGGGAATCGCAAGAGCACACCGGCACGCAGCTGCGTATCGCCGCCTACGGTCCTCATGCAGCAAATGTGGTGGGACTAACAGACCAGACCGATCTCTTCTTTACTATACATAACGCGCTGGGGCTACAGAAATAAAGAAAGGCGAGCCAGGCTCGCCTTATGTCTTTCTCCGCTTAAGAAGATGACTTCACGCGGTTAGCAAAACTTTTACGCAGCTTCTGCAGCTTGGGTGGGATTACCGCCATGCAAAAGCCGTTGCGCTGGCCTTCGCCTTCCCAGTAGTTCTGATGGTAATCTTCCGCCGGGTAAAACTCTTTCAGCGGCTCGATAGTGGTCACGATCGGATCGCTGTGATCCTGCTGCGCACGCGCGATCGCTGCTTTGGCTTCCGCTTCCTGTTCAGCGTTCGCCGGGAAAATTGCGGAACGGTACTGGGTACCGATATCGTTGCCCTGACGGTTCAGCTGAGTCGGATCGTGCGTAACAAAACTGATATCCAGCAGATCGCCATAGCTCACTTTCTCCGGATCGAAACCGATGCGGATGGCTTCGGCATGTCCGGTTGCACCGCTGCATACCTGCTCGTAGGTTGGGTTAGGGCGCGTTCCGCCGGTGTAGCCGCTCTCTACAGATTCAACGCCAATGATGTCCTTGAATACCGCTTCGGTACACCAGAAACATCCGCCTGCAATTACCGCATATTCAATTGCCATTCTTTTACTTCTCCAGATTGGGTCGTGACGCTAAGGGAGCCATCCTCGCATAATCTGCTATTCACCGGCAATTAGCGCCGCTCTTTCTGTTCAGCTAACCGGCTAACAGGAAAATTTTTCATGTTAAATCAGCATCTCCGGCTTAAATTTCTTATGCTGATCGCTGGTTTTTTCACCCATAACCCGAAACAGGCCTTCGCCGGTATAGTGCAGCGTAGCAGGGAAGGCTACCTGGGGATCGACATGCGCCTTTACCACTTCAAAGATGAAAAAGTTGTAATTATCTACCAGCGCGCCGTCGTAAAGCCGACATTCAAAACTGGCGAAACATTCGGCAATCAGCGGCGCTTTAACCACGCTGCCCGGTTCGATGTTCAGGCGGTTAGCTGCGAACTTATCCACCTCATCGCCGTGACTGTTGCCAATGGCCACCACCTGATCGATTAACTCGTGGGTAGGGACATTTATCACGCATTCGCCACTGTTACGGATCAAATCGTGGCTGACATTCATACTGGCGATCATGCAGCCTACCAGCGAAGGCGAAAATTCAAGGATGGTATGCCAGCCCAGCGTCATTATATCGCTTTGGTTTTCCCAGCTCGATGTCACCAGAACCACCGGGCCAGGTTCCAGATATTTGCGCACTTTTTCCACGGGAAAGTTTTGCTTGTTGTAATCAGTCATAATGCCTCCACTGGTGAAAGAGACTCTTCTCTGAGTGTAGCGGGTGACGCGCGCGGCACCAGCGAAAGCCCGCACTAGCGGCTACGCAGACGAATAATCAGGCCGCCCGCCGCTGCCAGCGTCGCCAGGATTATCACACCGTTCCAGCCCGCCTGCGCCAGTTTATGGCGCTAATGCGCAAAGTGATGCCACCTATTACTGGCACTCAGCCGCCTCAGCATTTGCATGCTAAACTGTGATCCACGCCTATTGCAGGGATTGACCCCGGCGTCAGGCATCAGCCAGGATGGAATCTTCCCTTCTCACTGAGAAAACTCTATGTCCGCACGTATAGTGATTGTGGTTGATATGCAAAACGGCGTTTTTAATACGCCGCGTTTCGATCGGGCAGGGCGCGTCGCCTGTATTAATCAACTGATTGACGCCGCTGAACACACCATTTTTATTCAACATCTGGATACGGATATGCAGCCAGGAACCGAAGCCTGGCAAATCTTACCGGAGCTGCATCAGCCGCCGGGCTCGCTCTACATTAATAAACAGGCGTGCGACAGCTTCTGGAACACCGAACTCGATCAGCTGTTACAACGACTGGATGCCTCCTCCTTTGTTATCTGCGGCTGCGCTACCGACTATTGTGTGGATACCACCATTAAAGTCGGCAGCAGCAAGGGATACGCCATCCGCGTGGCAGCCGACGCGCATACCACTTCCAGCCGCCGCTGGGCCACAGCAGAGCAACTGATTGAGCAGCATAACGAAGTCTGGGCCAATCTTATCCTGCCGGGCAATGGCGTGCAGGTGATCAGCACCGCTGAGATCGTACAGGCGTGGCGTACCGCCGCCTGATCTCTGCGCGCCTTCTATACTGCTATATATAAAGGAGGCGCTATGTGCGGACGTTTTACTCAAATTCAATCACGCGAAGCCTGGCTGTCAGCGCTTGAAGGCCAGGCAGAACGCAATATCGCCTGGGATGAGCAGCCGATCGGGCGCTACAACGTTGCGCCCGGCAGTCATGTGCTGCTGCTGAATCACCGTGACGATGCGCTGCATCTCGATCCGGTATTTTGGGGCTATGCGCCGCCCTGGTGGCATAAGGCGCCGTTGATCAACGCTCGCGTAGAAACGGCGGCAGAAAGCAAAATGTTTCGTCCGCTATGGCAGCACGGGCGCGCCGTGGTGATGGCGGATGGCTGGTATGAATGGAAACGTGAGGGCGAAAAGAAACAGCCTTACTACATCTATCATCGCCAGCGCCAGCCGCTGTTTTTCGCGGCGATAGGTCATGCGCCCTATGCACGTCCGCAGGAAAAAGAAGGGTTTGTGATTATCACCGCAGCCAGCGATCGCGGCATGGTTGATCTGCACGACAGGCGTCCGTTGGTGCTGGAAGCGCAGGCGGTAAGCGAATGGCTGCATCCTGATACCTCCGCCCAGCGCGCTGGCGAGCTGGCCGGGCAGGCAGCGCTGGATGCGCAGCAGTTTAGCTGGCATCCCGTCAGCCGGGCAGTAGGCAATCCGCATCATCAACAGCCGGAACTGGTAGATCCCATAGAGGACCCGCTCTGTTAAACCGGCTAAGTCCACCTTTTTTTGCAAAATTCAGTCTGTTCTGAAAATTCGTACATTCCTGGCGAAGCCGGAATTGATGACTATACTGGTTTGGTACGATGTCCGCATAAAGTGATGCGAGATGGGCAGTCGGCTCAGGGCCGGCCAGGTAACAGGTCAACCCGGGAGAGTCGCCATCATTAGCTATCCAGCATTGTGCCACTTGTCTCATCCAGCCGCGCTGTAAACCTGCCCAGTTTCGTTATCCTTTTGCTGCATCAAAAATTTCTAAGCGCGTTAACCCCAGGGCCTTATCCGGCTGGTTAAACGTGTTAATCCGGGCAGGAGGAAGAGTGTGACAACCGTAGCAGTAGAAAACCACGTATTACCTTCCCTGAGCGGCGGCCTCTATGCATTCTTCTTTGATGTTGACGGTACGCTGGCTGCGATCCAGTCGCGTCCCGACGAAGCTTTTATTCCTGAGCCGGTACGAGAAACGCTGCTGACGCTTTCACGATTAAGCGAGGGCGCACTGGCGCTGGTCTCAGGACGTCCCATTCATGAACTGGATATGCTGGCCGCGCCGTTGCAGGTGCCGGCAGCTGGCGTACATGGCGCGGAACGACGCGACGCCAGCGGCGAACTGCATCGTATTTCTCTGCCAGCCTCGATGGGCCAGGAATTGAGCGATACCCTGCACAATGCCATGGCGCAGTGGCCGGGTACACAGCTGGAAACCAAGGGCATGGCGTTTGCGTTGCACTATCGTCGCGCCGTGCAGTATGAAGATGAGGTCATGCAGCTGGCTCAAAAGCTGGTTGAACATTATCCGACGCTGTCGCTGCAGCCGGGTAAATGTGTAGTGGAAATCAAGCCACAGGGTGTGGATAAAGGCGAAGCGATCAAAGCATTTATGGGAGAAGCGCCGTTTGCCGGACGTATTCCGGTATTTATTGGTGATGATTTAACGGATGAAAAAGGATTTCGCGCGGTTAACGCGCTGCAGGGCATATCCGTAAAAGTTGGTGAAGGCTCAAGCGAGGCGCACTTTCGCCTGAAAGGGGTAAGTGAGGTCTATGCCTGGCTGGAGCAAATCAAATTACAATTAGATCAAGACAAGACAACGTCGGTAAGGAGTCAAGGTTATGAGTCGCTTAGTAGTCGTATCTAACCGTATCGCTGTACCAGATGGATCAAAAGCCAGCGCTGGCGGTTTGGCGGTCGGTATCCTGGATGCACTGAAAACGACCGGTGGATTATGGTTCGGCTGGAATGGAGAGATCAGCGCCATTGGTGAAGAAGATAGTGAAGAGATCGACATTGTTAAACAGGAAGGCATTACCTACGCCTCTTTCCCGTTGAATCAAAACGATTACGATCTCTACTATTGCCAGTTCTCCAATACCGTTATTTGGCCTGCTTTCCATTACCGTCTCGATTTAGTGCAGTTCCAGCGTGAAGCGTGGGACGGCTATAGTCATGTGAATGAGCTGCTGGCAGAACGTTTGCTGCCGCTGATCGAACCAGACGATATTCTGTGGATTCATGATTACCATCTGCTGCCGTTTGCTGCCGAGCTGCGTAAGCGCGGGGTAAATAACCGGATTGGTTTCTTCCTGCATATTCCTTTCCCAACGCCAGAAATCTTCAACGCGCTGCCGCCGCATAAAGAGCTGCTGGAAATGCTGAGCGATTACGATCTGCTGGGCTTCCAGACAGAAAACGATCGCCAGGCTTTCCTGGAGTGCATGGCGATGCTGACCCAGGTTCAGCATCAAGGGCCGAAACTGCATCGTGCCTTTGGCAATACTTTTGCTACCGAGGTCTATCCAATCGGCATCGAGCCGGACAGCATCAAAGAGATGGCAGAGGGTCCGCTGCCGCCGAAGATGGCGGCAATGAAACGTGAACTGGGCGATGCGAAGAACATTATCGCCTGTGAGCGCCTG
The DNA here is from genome assembly GCF_002101395.1 of Pantoea alhagi. Taxonomy (NCBI): domain Bacteria; kingdom Pseudomonadati; phylum Pseudomonadota; class Gammaproteobacteria; order Enterobacterales; family Erwiniaceae; genus Pantoea; species Pantoea alhagi. The sequence continues at coordinate 3,342,250 of NZ_CP019706.1, forward strand.
GACTACTCCAAAGGCCTGCCGGAACGTTTTCTGGCTTACGAAGCGCTGCTGGAGAACTATCCGCAGCATCGCGGCAAAATTCGCTATTCACAGATCGCGCCCACTTCACGCGGCGATGTGCAGGCGTATCAGGACATTCGTCACCAGCTGGAGACGGAAGCAGGGCGCATCAACGGTAAATACGGCACCCTGGGCTGGACGCCGCTCTACTATCTGAACCAGCATTTCGATCGCCGTCTGCTGATGAAAATTTTCCGCCTGACCGACGTTGCGCTGATTACGCCGCTGCGTGACGGCATGAACCTGGTGGCTAAAGAGTACGTTGCCGCACAGGACCCGGAAGATCCGGGTGTACTGGTGTTGTCGCGCTTTGCAGGTGCGGCAAACGAGCTGACCTCGGCGCTGATCGTTAACCCCTACGATCGCGATGAAGTGGCGGCGGCGCTGGATAAGGCATTAACCATGTCACGTACCGAGCGTATTTCTCGCTATAACGACATGATGACTATCTTGCGCAAAAACGATATTAGCGCATGGCGTGAAAACTTCCTGCAGGATTTGCGCGCGATTACGCCGCGCTCTGAAGATGGTAAGACGGACAACAAGGTCGCAACCTTTCAACGTCTTGCCTGATTAAGCTAACGCATCGACAGGGAGGTTGATGCGTTTTCTCTTTTTGCCGCCGTTTACTCAGCCGTTACGCCTGAAGAGGCTGAAATAAGCTACCTGTAAAAACGCCTGAATCCCGCATAAAATAATGCATTCCCGCTTATTAATAGCCTGAACGAAAAAACGCGCAAAGCAGTGTGCACAGACTGTTTTTTGTGCAGTTGCGAGCTATTTGCGAAAAAAACCGCGTTTATTGATAAAGAACCGCTTATCCGTGCCGATAGTAGATCACTACCCTCCGTCTTTGCATAAAATCATTCATATTCCTTATGTAACAGCTCGTTACACCTCTTGCTATGCTCTATACAATGACGCTTCACTGTTAACGAACCGTTGCCATAAAGCGGTGATCCGACCTCTTGACTCCTGCTGATTCAATCCACTTCGTACGAAACAATTACCCTAAGTGATTAATTTCACAACGGGTTCATCATGCCCGATCCAGTATTAAATATGGTGTTTACAAAAATAGATGGATGTTAATTTTGCGTAACAGCACATTTTTCTTTTTCGAGATGCAATCTGAGCAAAAAGCAACCTTTTGATGCGAGTTTGTTAACAGGAAGCTAAAAACTTAGCAAAAAGGGGCTTTTTTGCTGGTGTAATGAACTATTCACAAGCGTTACTGATGGATTTTTTTTGGGAATTTGCGTTAAAAGTGTGACGTGGATCACACTTTATCTAAAATTTTACCGATCGCTCGTTGTATGTCGAAATCAGAGGGGATACATTTGCACTGCTTTCGGAATTATCTTAAAAAAATGTAAGCGAACGTCACGGAAGACAGCAACAACTCAAGTAATGCATGGCCTGGTGTTATGACTATTACTGACTCAGTAGCCCGATGGGATGTGAAAACGTTCAGAAAATGTTTGGCTTCTGCCGCTGATTTTTTGCCATCTTTAGATTTACCAGCCAGCAACCAAGAATGCGGTAACCATTCCGCACAGTTAAAAGTAGTGTTAGTCAGGATGGGAAAAAAATGGGTACATCCGAATTATTAAAACATATTTACGATATCAACTTGTCATATTTGCTGCTTGCTCAACGTTTAATTAACCAGGAAAAAGCCTCTGCAATGTTCCGTTTGGGTATCGATGAGTCAATGGCTGATACTTTGTCGCAGTTAACGCTGCCGGAAATGGTTAAATTAGCGGAAACTAACCAGTTAGTATGTCAGTTTCGGTTTAACGACCACAATCTTATTAACCGCCTGACGCAGGAATCGCGTGTGGATGATTTGCAGCAAATCCACACAGGTATTCTATTATCCAGCCGCTTATTACGCGATGCTGCAAAAGATGAAGCGCCGAAAAAGAGGGCGGTATAATGAGCGAAAAAAGTATTGTACAGGAAGCGCGTGATATTCAACTGGCGATGGAATTAATTACGCTGGGTGCGCGCCTGCAAATGTTGGAAAGTGAAACGCAGCTTAGCCGTGGCCGTTTAATCAAATTATATAAAGAGCTACGTGGCAGTCCGCCGCCAAAAGGCATGCTGCCGTTTTCTACCGACTGGTTTATGACCTGGGAACAGAATATTCATGCATCGATGTTCTGTAACGCCTGGAAGTTTCTGCTGAAAAGCAAACTCACCAGCGGCGTGGATGCGGTTATTAAAGCGTATCGTCTGTATCTTGAGCAGTGTCCGCAGTCGGATGATGGCCCGCTGCTGGGGTTGACCCGCGCCTGGACTCTGGTGCGCTTTGTTGAGAGTGGCATGCTCGAACTGTCCGACTGCAAATGCTGCGGTGGAAGCTTTATCAACCATGCGCATCAGCCAACAGGCAGCTTTGCCTGTAGCCTGTGCCAGCCGCCGTCACGTGCGGTAAAAAGACGTAAACTTTCGGTAGAGGCTGCCGATAACAATTCACAACTGCTGGATGAACAGGTTAAACACGCCGTTTAAGTTTGTTCGCACTGTGAAAGGCATCCAGCAGCGGTTTTTAACCGCTGCTTTTTTTTGTCCTCACTTTGACGAATAACGCCTGCGGCTCTCTGGCTTAACTTCCACCAACACGTTACTGACGTAAGGATTTATTGTGCTGGTTATCTTGGGTTATATCCTCGTTGTTGGCTCGGTGTTAGGCGGCTATATGATGGTCGGCGGTCACCTGGGCGCGCTTTATCAACCTTCCGAACTGGTGATTATCGGCGGGTCCGGTATTGGCGCTTTTATTGTCGGCAATAACGGCAAAGCGATTAAGGCAACGTTAAAAGCGTTACCGATGCTGTTCCGCGGCTCTAAATATAATAAAGCCGTGTATATGGACCTGATGGCGCTGTTATATCGTCTGATGGCCAAATCACGTCAGCAGGGCATGATGTCGCTGGAACGCGATATTGAAAATCCCAAAGAAAGTGAAATTTTCGCTAATTACCCGCGCATCCTGTCCGATAACAGGTTAGTGGACTTTATTACCGACTATATGCGGTTGATGATCAGCGGCAACATGAACGCGTTTGAAATTGAAGCGCTAATGGATGAAGAGATCGAAACCTACGAGCATGAATGCGATGTGCCAGCACAAAGTATCGGCGCGATGGGCGATTCGCTTCCGGCTTTCGGTATCGTGGCGGCGGTGATGGGCGTGGTGCACACGCTGGCTTCGGCGGACCGTCCGGCGGCAGAGCTGGGCGAGCTGATTGCTCATGCGATGGTCGGTACGTTCCTCGGTATCCTGCTGGCCTACGGCTTTATTTCGCCGCTGGCATCAGTGCTGCGTCAGAAATGTGCGGAAAACACCAAGATGATGCAGTGCATCAAGGTGACGTTGCTTTCCAGCCTGAACGGCTATGCGCCGCAGATTGCCGTTGAGTTTGGTCGTAAAACGCTTTACTCCACCGAGCGTCCGTCGTTCACCGAACTGGAAGAGCACGTACGCAACGCGAAATCAGCCGGTAAACAGAATTCGGGCCAGGACGCATGAACAACCACAATCACCCCATCGTAGTGGTAAAAAAGCGCAAGCATAAAAAACATGAGGGTGGTCACGGTTCATGGAAAATCGCCTACGCCGATTTTATGACTGCGATGATGGCGTTTTTCATGGTGATGTGGCTGATCTCGGTTGCAAACCCCAAGCAGCTGACGCAGATCGCAGAATATTTTCAGACGCCGCTGAAAGTGGCGTTGTCTGGCGGTCAGCGCAGTAGCGACAGTGAAAGCCCGATCCCCGGCGGCGGCGACGATCCAAGCAGAAAGGAAGGGGAAGTACAGAAACATATCGATCTAGACGCGGAAAAACGCAAGCTGGATGAGATCCGTCTTAACCGCCTGCGCGAACGCCTCGACCAGCTGATCGCGTCCGATCCGCGCCTGAAAGCGCTGCGACCGCACTTGATTATTAATCTGGTTGATGAAGGATTACGCATCCAGATTATCGATAGCCAGAACCGGCCAATGTTTAAAACCGGCAGCGCGCAGGTTGAGCCTTATATGCGCGATATTTTGCAGGCAATTGCGCCGATTTTAAACGATTTGCCAAACAAGATCAGTCTTGCAGGCCATACCGATGATTTTCAGTACGCCACGGGCGATCGCGGCTACAGCAACTGGGAACTGTCGGCCGATCGCGCTAACGCCTCACGTCGTGAGCTGGTGGCGGGTGGCCTGGATGGTAGCAAAATGCTGCGTGTGGTGGGCATGTCCGACACCATGCGGCTGAAAAACCGCGGCGGCAATGAGGCGATAAATCGTCGCATCAGCCTGCTGGTGCTAAATCGCGACACTCAGGCGCAAATCGAAAAAGAGAATGCCGAAAGTGACGTTGTAGAGCTAAGCGATCCACAGAGTATTAAACAAATAACCGCGCCGGCTCAGCCGTCTGCTGCGGTCATAAACCCAGATCTTCAACCTTCACAGGCCGCGCCGGTCAGTCAGGAGAAGCCGGTAACCGATTTACCGCCAGCTCCTGCCAGCACGCCGCAGCCTGATCGCGACTCACAGCAGAGGTGATAACCGTGAGCATGGATATCAGCGATTTTTATCAGACGTTCTTCGATGAAGCTGACGAGCTATTGGCGGACATGGAGCAACACCTGCTGGGGTTAGACCCGCAGGAGCCTGATTCGGAACAGCTTAACGCCATTTTCCGTGCAGCCCATTCGATCAAAGGGGGGGCCGGCACCTTTGGCTTCGTGGTTTTGCAGGAAACCACGCATATCCTGGAAAATATTCTGGACGGTGCGCGCCGGGGCGAAATGCAGCTCAGCACTGACATCATCAACCTGTTTTTGGAAACCAAAGATATTATGCAGGAACAGCTCGATGCCTATAAGGCGGGTCAGGAGCCTGACGCCGAAAGCTTTAAATACATTTGCGAAGCTCTGCGCCAGCTGGCGCTGGAAGCAAAAGGCGAAACGATCGCACCAGCGAAAACCGCTGAAGCCGAACCGGTTACCGCCGCGCCTGCTGCTGCATCTGGTCTGCGCCTGAAGCTGAGCGATCTCAAGCCGAACGAAGTGGCCCTGCTGCTGGAGGAGCTGAGCAACCTCGGCACCGTTAGCAATGTGCAGAAGGGGGAAACCAGCCTGGAAGCCACGCTCGACACCACCATCGATAAAGATGATTTGGTGGCGGTGCTCTGTTTTGTCATTGAAGAATCTCAGATCAGTTTCCTGGATGCAGCCTCTGCGCCTGCGCCTGTGGTAGCGGAACCGGAACCGGCTGCGCCGACCACTATGGCCGAAGCGGAGATTGCTGCGACGCCAGCCACGGTCACCGAACTGGTGCCAGCGGCAAAACGTGAAACCAAAAAGGCCGCGCCGGCGAAAACCAGCGAATCGAGCAGTATTCGCGTGGCGGTTGAGAAGGTTGACCAGCTGATTAACCTGGTTGGCGAACTGGTGATTACCCAGTCGATGCTGGCGCAGCGTTCTGGTGCGCTTGACCCGGTTGCACACGGCGATCTGCTGAACAGTATGGGCCAGCTGGAGCGTAACGCGCGCGATCTGCAGGAATCGGTGATGTCGATCCGTATGATGCCGATGGAATATGTCTTCAGCCGCTTCCCGCGTCTGGTGCGCGATCTGGCCAGCAAGCTGGGCAAAGAAGTTGAACTGACGCTGCTGGGCAGCTCAACGGAACTGGATAAGAGCCTGATCGAACGCATTATCGATCCGTTAACGCACCTGGTGCGTAACAGCCTTGACCACGGGATTGAATCGCCCGAGAAGCGTGTTGCCAACGGTAAAACCGCAGTGGGCAATCTCACCCTGTCAGCGGAACATCAGGGCGGCAATATCTGCATTGAAGTGATTGATGACGGTGCCGGTCTGAACCGTGAGCGTATTCTGGCGAAGGCGCTCTCATCTGGCCTGCCGGTCAGCGATGCGATGAGCGATGAAGAAGTTGGCATGCTGATCTTCGCCCCTGGCTTCTCTACCGCCGAGCAGGTTACCGACGTATCAGGCCGGGGCGTCGGAATGGATGTGGTGAAACGAAACATCCAGGAGATGGGCGGCCACGTTGAGATCGCTTCGAAGCAGGGCAAAGGCACCACTATCCGTATTCTGCTGCCGCTGACGCTGGCGATCCTTGACGGCATGTCAGTACGCGTCGCGGATGAAGTATTTATCCTGCCGCTGAATGCGGTGATGGAATCACTTCAGCCAAGCGCAGAAGATCTGAAGCCGCTGGCGGGTGGCGAGTGCGTACTTGAAGTACGTGGTGAATATCTGCCGCTGGTAGAGCTGTGGAACGTTTTTGATGTGCAGGGCGCGAAAACCGAGGCGACTCAGGGCATCGTGGTGATATTGCAAAGCGCGGGCAAACGCTACGCCTTGCTGGTTGACCAGTTGATTGGCCAGCATCAGGTTGTGGTTAAAAACCTTGAGAGCAACTATCGCAAAGTACCGGGCATCTCCGCCGCCACCATCCTTGGCGATGGCAGCGTTGCGCTGATCGTTGATGTCTCTGCACTGCAATCATTAAACCGCGAAAAGCGCGTGGCCGGCGCCGCGTAAACGTAACCAATTAGGGGCAAACCTATGACTGGAATGGCAAATGTAACGAAACTGGCCGGTGAAACCGTCGGACAAGAGTTTCTGGTTTTTACGCTCGGTGACGAAGAATACGGCATCGATATTCTGAAAGTGCAGGAGATCCGTGGTTACGATCAGGTGACCCGTATCGCCAATACCCCCGCGTTTATCAAAGGGGTAACTAATCTGCGCGGCGTGATTGTACCCATCATCGATCTGCGCGTGAAGTTCGCGCAGCCGGGCGTTCAATACAACGATAACACCGTGGTTATTGTGCTTAATCTGGAGCATCGCGTGGTGGGCATCGTAGTGGATGGCGTTTCTGATGTGCTGTCGCTGACGACCGATCAGATTCGTCCTTCGCCGGAATTTGCGGTGACCATGTCTACCGAATACCTGACAGGGCTTGGTGCGCTGGGTGAGCGGATGCTTATTTTGGTAGATATTGAGAAGCTGTTAAGCAGTGAAGAAATGGCATTAATGGATACTTTGCGTAGCGCATAAAATATACCGTTAACCCCGGCAGGTAATAAACCTGATAAATTGTAACGGGGTGACACAATAAAAAAAGGGCGTCATACTGACGCCCTTTTTTTATGTCTTTGGGAAATTTCTTATTCATCAATAGTTGCATATTAATGCTGTTGCAGATTAGCCCGTGTCGGAAAGGCCTGCAATTACCGGTCACTTACAATAACGCGTCGGATGGGGGAAGAAAGCAGTGAATCGCGGCTGCAGGTAAAGCCGCAGTAATAACGGAATATCTGGAGTAAACCCCTCCATGACAGCGGATTCTTTACACAAATTGTTATTTTTGTGTTTGAAATAAGGGAACTATATGTTTAAAAATATAAAGATTGTAACGGTGCTGTATGCCGTGCTGGCATTATTTAGCCTAATGCAATTAATAACTAACGGTTTGTTCTATTACTCTCTGCAAAAAAATCAGCATAATGTTGAAATTGACCATGTTATTCGCGTGCAGCAAGAGCACTTATATGATCTTGGCACGACGCTGTTAAAGGCACGTAATACCCTGGTTCGCTATGCACTTTATTTAAAGCTGCAGGAAGAAGATAAAAGCCTTGCTGCTTCCTCGCAGGAAATGTGGGTTAGCTCCAAAAAAAATCTGGATGAGGCAAAAGCGATATTCCATGAATTCCAGCAATCGCTAAAACAGTCGCAAGAGAAGGATAATGATGAGGTTATCGCGGCGTACCACCAGCTGCATCAGGCGTTGAGCGAGCTGCGACTGATGTTAAATAAAGGTGATATGGCGGGCGCGCTGGCGCAACCCACGATACAATATCAGGAGCGCTTTATTCTGGCTTATGAAAACTGGCTGATGAAAAATCATGCGCTGATTGAAGAAGCCAACGCGATAAACGAACGGGATCACGAGTATTCAATCGGGCTATCCATTTTTATTTCATGTCTGTCGGTTATCAGTACCGTTTTAATGTGGATCATGCTGCGACGCATCTTGCTGAAGCCGCTGATGTCCACAATGGAACATATCAAGCGTATTACGCGCGGCAATCTTACGGAAGACATCTCTGCTGAAGGTCATAACGAAATGAGCCAGCTGGCGCTCAGCCTGAGTGAGATGCAACAATCTTTACGGCGCACCGTCAGTGATGTGCGCGGTGGGGCGAACACTATTTATCATAGCGCCACCACCATTTCTCACGACAGCGGCGACTTAGCATCCAGAACCGAACAGCAGGCGGCTTCCCTGGAACAGACGGCCGCCAGTATGGAAGAGCTGACCGCCACGGTGAAACAGAACGCTGATAATGCCCGCCAGGCATCGCAGCTGGCGCTGAGCGCATCGGAAACGGCGCAGAAGGGCGGCAAGGTGGTACACAATGTTGTGACCACCATGAGCGAAATATCCCACAGTTCGAAAAAGATCGCCGACATCATCAGCGTGATTGACGGCATCGCCTTCCAGACCAATATCCTGGCGCTGAATGCGGCGGTGGAAGCGGCGCGCGCCGGTGAGCAGGGGCGTGGCTTTGCGGTGGTTGCCGGTGAGGTACGCAGCCTGGCAAGCCGTAGTGCGCAGGCTGCAAAAGAGATCAAAGACCTGATTGACGAATCGGTCAGCTGTGTGGATACCGGCTCTGTGCTGGTGAGCAGCGCAGGTGAAACCATGCATGAAATCGTCAGCGCGGTAAAACGCGTGACCGATATTATGGCTGAAATCGCCGCCGCTTCGGATGAACAGAGTCGTGGAATTGAACAGGTAAGCCAGGCGGTGACGGAAATGGATCGCGTAACCCAGCAGAACGCCGCGCTGGTAGAGGCATCCGCCGCCGCCGCCGCCGCGCTGGAAGAACAGGCCAGTCGCCTGGGTAAAGCAGTAGCGGTGTTTACGCTGCCGGGCGGCAGTAACAGCATGGAGACGCAGGAGACATCGCTGATGTTGACACAAACTCACACCAGACTGGAAGACAAAGCGCAAGCTGCTGAAGATAATTGGGTCACATTTTAACCGCTGTATCTGCTTATCTGATGCCGTCACCCGGCGGCATCAGTTTTATTACTCCATCCGCTTTTTTTAGTTCAATAAATAAAACTTACCCCTTCCTTGCCGATAACTGACTGGTAGTCATTTTCTTAATACCAGGGGTAAATATGTTAAAGCGAATTAAAGTGGTGACCAGCCTGATTGCCGTGCTGGTCATTTTTGGCGTAATGCAGCTACTGGCGGGTGGGCTGTTTTTCCATGCGCTAAATAAAGATAAAACCAATTTTAACGTTTCACAAACGTCCAGTCAGAACATCGCCGCGTTGACCGATGCCTGGATTGCGCTTAACCAGACGCGTATCACGCTTAACCGTGGCATGCTGCGTCTGCAAAGCTCTCTGGCCAGCGAGATCAATGGCGGCAAACTGGATGGACTGGTGCAGCAAAGCCGGGCGCAACTGGCAGAAGCGGAAAAACATTACCGCGAATATAAGTCGCTGCCAAACACGCCAGGCCTGGATGAGCAATACAATAATCTTTCACTGCGTATGGAAGAAAAATATACCACGCTGGCCAAGACGTTATCTGAGATGACCGACCTGCTGGAAGCGAAGCAGCTGGAAGGGATGTTTAAGCTCAATATTGAGCAGAAACAGGATGAGACCCAGGCGGTCTATACCGAATGGCGCAATGCGCAGGCAGAGCTGTCAGCGAAAGGTATCGCCGAAAACGAAACTGCCTTTAATATCATGCTGTGGATCCTGGGCATCATTATGGTGCTGGTCGTGACTGTGATTGTACTTTGCTGGTTTGGCCTGCAGAACATTCTGCTCGCGCCGCTGCAAAAAACCATGCAGCACATTAAAGCTATCGCCGCAGGCGATCTGACGCAGCCGATTGAAGTGGAAGGGCGCAATGAGATGAGCCAGCTGGCCGCCAGCCTGAAGCATATGCAGCAGGAGCTGGTGCGCACCGTCAGCGACGTGCGCGACGGTTCAGACGCCATCTACACCGGCGCAAGCGAAATCACCGCGGGCAGCAATGACCTCTCTTCCCGTACCGAGCAGCAGGCTGCCTCGCTGGAGCAGACCGCTGCCAGCATGGAAGAGCTGACCGCCACGGTGAAACAGAACGCGGAGAACGCCCGTCAGGCGTCACAGCTGGCGCTGAGCGCGTCAGAAACCGCACAGAAGGGTGGCAAGGTGGTGGACGGTGTGGTGAAAACCATGAGCGAAATTGCCGGCAGTTCGAAGAAGATTGCCGACATCATCAGCGTGATCGACGGCATCGCCTTCCAGACCAACATTCTGGCGCTGAACGCGGCGGTGGAAGCGGCGCGCGCCGGCGAGCAGGGGCGTGGCTTTGCGGTGGTTGCCGGTGAAGTGCGTAACCTGGCGCAGCGCAGCGCCCAGGCGGCGAAAGAGATCAAATCACTGATTGAAGACTCGGTTTCCCGCGTTGACACCGGCTCCGCGCTGGTAGGTACCGCTGGCGAAACCATGAGCGATATCGTCAGTGCGGTAACGCGCGTGACCGACATCATGGGCGAAATCGCCTCGGCATCGGACGAGCAGAGCCGTGGGATCGACCAGGTGGGCCTGGCGGTGACCGAAATGGATCGCGTAACCCAGCAGAACGCCGCGCTGGTAGAAGAGTCCGCCTCTGCTGCTGCCGCGCTGGAAGATCAGGCCAGCCGCCTTAGCCAGGCCGTATCGGTGTTTAAAGTGCGTCAGGAGCAGGCTGCTCGTTCAATGCCGCTGAAAACGCAGGTATTGAGCAAGCCTGCCGGAACAAAGCTGGCAGCGGCCCCTGCTACTGACAGCAACTGGGAAACCTTTTAATTCTTTTACCCCTGAATCTGCGAAATAACCATAACCAGGGATGCCGTTCGGTGACGGCATCCCTGTGCAGAAAAGTAAAGCGCCCTGAACCGTACATTTACAGAGCGATAGAGGGGTGGGCGGCGGTTAATTTCAGATAAGGATAAAGATCCTGATAAGCGTGCCGATAAATCCATTCATTCAACCACGCTTTAAGGTTCACTATGTTTAAACATATTAAAGTTGTGACGGCACTGATTCTGGTGCTGACGATATTCGCTGGACTGCAGATTGCTTCAAGCGGGCTGTTTTTTAATGCCCTGAAAGGGGATCGGCAAAATTTTATGCTTACGCAGAAGATCCAGCGTGAGCAGATCAATCTCAACGCCGCCTGGGTAGCATTGATTCAGGCGCGTAATACCCTTAACCGCGCCGGTATCCGCTATATGCTGGATGCCAATAATGCGGGCAGCGGCAGCACCGTTGCCGAGCTGGTAGCGCTGGCCAATCAGCAGCTGGAAGCAGCGGATAAAAGCTTTGCCGCCTATCAACAGGAAGTGCCGGATGATGTCAAAAACATGGCTTACCTGGTGGCAGTAAATGAAAAATATAAGGTGCTGCATGACGCGTTAACCGAGCTGGTGCAGATGCTGGGTGCAGGCAACCTGAAAGGGTTTGTTGACCAGCCGACGCAGGGCTATCAGAACGATTTTGAAAGTGCTTATAACACCTGGGCACAAACCACCAGCACCTTTATGACCGCCGGTGCCGAACAAAATGAGAGCGCCTATCAGCGTGCGCTGTGGATCATTGGCATCGTTCTGTTGGTGCTGGCAAGTATCGTTGCGCTGGTCTGGACCGGTATGCACCACATTCTGCTGCGTCCGTTGAAAACCACTATGGAGCATATTCGTCATATCGCCGCAGGCGATCTGACGCAGTCGATTGAAGTGGAAGGGCGCAATGAGATGAGCCAGCTGGCCGCCAGCCTGAAGCATATGCAGCAGGAGCTGGTGCGCACCGTCAGCGACGTGCGCGACGGTTCAGACGCCATCTACACCGGCGCAAGCGAAATCACAGCGGGCAGCAATGACCTCTCTTCCCGTACCGAGCAGCAGGCTGCCTCGCTGGAGCAGACCGCTGCCAGCATGGAAGAGCTGACCGCCACGGTGAAACAGAACGCAGAGAACGCCCGTCAGGCGTCACAGCTGGCGCTGAGCGCGTCGGAAACCGCACAGAAGGGTGGCAAGGTGGTGGACGGCGTGGTGAAAACCATGAATGACATCGCCGGCAGTTCGAAAAAGATCGCCGACATCATCAGCGTGATCGACGGTATCGCCTTCCAGACCAACATTCTGGCGCTGAACGCGGCGGTGGAAGCGGCGCGCGCCGGCGAGCAGGGGCGTGGCTTTGCGGTGGTTGCCGGTGAAGTGCGTAACCTGGCGCAGCGCAGCGCTCAGGCGGCGAAAGAGATCAAAACGCTGATTGAAGACTCGGTTGCCCGCGTCGATACCGGTTCAGTACTGGTGGAAAGCGCTGGCGAAACCATGAGCGATATCGTCAGTGCGGTAACGCGCGTAACCGACATCATGGGCGAAATCGCCTCGGCGTCGGACGAGCAGAGCCGCGGGATTGACCAGGTGGGCCTGGCGGTGACGGAGATGGATCGCGTTACCCAGCAGAACGCCGCGCTGGTGCAGGAGTCCGCTACTGCCGCTGCCACGCTGGAAGAACAGGCCAGCCGCCTCAGCCAGGCTGTCGCCGTGTTCAGAATTCGTAAAGAATTTGCCGCCGCCGCCGTTAACGTTAATACGGCAGCGAAAAAGCTGCAGAGCGCTACGCCGACAACGGCAGCGCGCAAATCCACCGGCACGGATGAGAACTGGGAAACCTTCTGATTGAGTGCGCAGTGGCAATAAGTGATGTGTTGACAGCAGGAAGTCCTTGTCCAGCTTCAAATGATGGCGAGCCATACCAATGGCCGCCAGCCAGATTGGGTCACACAGCAGAATGCCGCGCTGAGAGAGGAAGCGGCAACGGCCACGGATTAGCTTGTAGCCTGGCTAATTCGTCTGAGTAACAGCGGCGCGGTTTGCGCTGCTGCTTGCCAGACCGGCGCATTCAGGCGAGATGCACATAAGCTATCGCCCTGAAGCGGCGCCCTTTAACCTTTTATCTGCTTTTTGTTGGGTGAACCTGGATGAAGAAATCAACATTACTGGCACCACCCGAGAACGCAACGCTGTTATCTCAGATGGTTCAGCGCTTGCCTCTCTCTGATACGCATTTTCGCCGTATCAGTCAGCTCATTTATCAGCGTGCCGGTATTGTACTTGCCGACCATAAGCGCGAGATGGTTTACAACCGGCTGGTGCGTCGTCTGCGCACGTTGAACATCGATGACTTCGGACGTTATCTCGCCCTGCTGGAAAACGATCAGAACAGCGCCGAGTGGCAGGCATTTATTAACGCGCTGACCACCAACCTGACGGCGTTTTTCCGTGAGGCGCACCATTTTCCGATTCTGGCCGAGCATGCCAAACGGCGCGGGGGAAACTACAACGTCTGGAGTACCGCGGCTTCTACCGGCGAAGAACCCTACTCCATCGCCATGACGCTGGCGGAAACGCTGGGCACGGGCCCGGGCAAATTCACGGTTCATGCCAGCGATATCGATACTCAGGTCCTGGAAAAGGCCTCATCGGGGATCTATCGCCAGGAAGAGCTGCGCACGCTATCGCAGCAGCAGATGCAGCGCTTCTTTTTGCGCGGTACCGGCCCACACTCCGGCATGGTGCGGGTGCGTTCTGAACTGGCAGGCATGGTGAGCTTTACCCAGCTTAACCTGCTGGCGCACGAATGGTCGCTGCCCGGACCGTTTGATGCGATTTTTTGCCGCAACGTAATGATCTATTTCGACAAAGAAACTCAGGAAAAGATCCTGCGGCGCTTTGTTCCGCTACTGAAGCCCGGCGGCCTGCTGTTTGCTGGTCACTCGGAAAACTTCAGCCAGATAAGCAAAGAGTTTTATCTGCGCGGACAAACGGTTTACGGGCTGACTAAGGAAAGATCATGAGCAAAATCACCGTAATGTGCGTTGATGATTCAGCGCTAATGCGACAACTGATGACAGAAATCATCAACAGTCATCCCGATATGGAAATGGTGGCGACGGCGCCCGATCCGTTGGTGGCGCGCGATTTGATAAAACAGTTCAATCCGCAGGTGCTGACGCTGGATGTCGAGATGCCGCGTATGGACGGCCTCGATTTTCTGGAAAAGTTGATGCGTCTGCGCCCGATGCCGGTAGTGATGGTTTCATCGCTAACGGCGAAGGGATCGGAGGTGACCCTGCGCGCACTGGAGCTGGATGCGATTGATTTCGTTACCAAGCCGCAGCTGGGCATTCGCGAAGGCATGATGGCTTACAGCCAGATGATTGCCGATAAAATTCGTGCCGCAGCGCGCGCCCGTATGGTGCCGCGCCTTAATCAGGCGGCGCCGGTGATGCTGAAAGCGGGCCCGCTGCTCAGTAGTGAAAAGCTGATCGCCATCGGCGCATCAACTGGCGGCACCGAAGCGATCCGTCATGTGCTGCAACCGTTGCCAATGACCAGCCCGGCGCTGTTGATTACGCAGCATATGCCGCCAGGTTTTACCCGCTCGTTTGCCGAGCGTTTGAACAAGCTGTGCCAGATCACCGTGAAAGAAGCGGAAGATGGCGAACGTATTCTGCCGGGCCATGCTTATATTGCGCCCGGCGCTATGCACCTGGAGCTGGCGCGCAGCGGCGCTAACTATCAGGTGAAACTGAACGATGGTCCGCCGGTTAATCGTCACAAGCCTTCGGTGGATGTGCTGTTTAAATCGGTGGCGCAGCATGCCGGACGTAACGCCGTCGGCGTCATCCTTACCGGGATGGGCAATGATGGTGCGGCCGGGCTGCTGGAGATGCAGCGCGCCGGCGCCTGGACCATCGCGCAGAATGAAGCAAGCTGTGTGGTTTTCGGTATGCCCCGTGAAGCAATTGCTTACGGGGGAGCCAGTGAAGTGGTGGATCTGCACCAAATCAGCCAGCATATGTTGGCCAAAATTAGCGCCGGACAGGCATTGCGTATTTAACCAGGCCCGTCCAGCGGGTTGAGATAACACAGGAGTAGATATGGTTGACAAAAACATGCGCTTTTTAGTGGTGGACGATTTCAATACGATGCGTCGTATTGTACGTAACCTGCTAAAAGAGCTGGGCTTCAACAACGTTGAAGAAGCCGAAGATGGGGCAGACGCGCTGACCAAGCTGCGTGCTGGCGGTTTCGATTTCGTCATTTCCGACTGGAACATGCCGAACATGGATGGTCTGCAACTGCTGCAAACCATCCGTGCCGACGCCACGCTGGGCAAGCTGCCGGTGCTGATGGTCACCGCGGAAGCGAAGAAAGAGAATATCATCGCTGCGGCGCAGGCGGGAGCCAGTGGCTATGTGGTGAAACCTTTTACTGCGGCGACCCTGGAAGAGAAGTTAGGTAAGATCTTCGAAAAATTAGGTATGTAAGGAGACGTGATGAGCGAACTTACGAAACCAGCGACCGACGCGGCATCGGCGCAGGACATCATCACACGCATTGGCTCGTTAACGCGCATGCTGCGTGACAGTCTGCGTGAGCTGGGGCTGGATCAGGCCATAGCAGAGGCGGCGGAAGCGATTCCCGACGCCCGCGACCGCCTTGATTATGTTGTTCAGATGACTGCTCAGGCTGCTGAGCGCGCGCTGAACTGCGTAGAAGCATCACAGCCGCGCCAGGATGCGCTGGAGCGCGGCGCCAAAGATCTTAAGACACGCTGGGATGCCTGGTTTGAGGACCCCATCGAGCTGTCGGATGCGCGCGTGCTGGTTTCGGATACGCGCGAATATCTGGCTACCGTGCCGGAACACACGTCCTTTACCAACGCACAACTGCTCGACATCATGATGGCGCAGGATTTCCAGGACCTTACCGGTCAGGTTATCAAGCGTATGATGGATGTGATCCAGGAAATTGAGCGCCAGCTGCTGATGGTGCTGCTGGAGAATATGCCGGAAGCGAATGCGCGTCAGAAGCGGGAAGAGAACAGCCTGCTGAACGGTCCGCAAATCAATGCCGCCGCGCCTGGCGTGGTTGCGAACCAGGATCAGGTTGATGACCTGCTCGATAGTCTGGGCTTCTGAGTTAAAGGCTGCCGTTCGGTAAAACAGAGCGGTAGCCCTTTTGCTTGTGCACAGGCCGACGATCGCCCGATCGTCGGCCTGCTTTTTCCATTCCCTGAAATAACCCCTGTTTAACCCTGTTACTCCACCCATTAAATTTGCCTGGGTTTGGCAAGCTATGCGTAATTCCCATTCCAGAGCAGGTGATCAACGTGGCTGAAGGTAGCGACGAGGAAAAAACAGAATCGCCCACACCCCACCGACTAGAGAAAGCGCGCAAAGAAGGGCAGATCCCGCGATCCCGCGAACTGACTTCTCTGCTGATGCTGGTGGCGGGGTTGCTGATTTTGTGGATGGGCGGCGGGACGATGGCGCGTCAGCTGGCTGAGATGGTCGCCTCCGGCTTTAGCTTTGATCATCATTTGATTAATGACCCCGGACAGATTGTACGTCACATCAGTCGCTTGCTGGGGCTGGCGGTATGGGCGCTGGTACCGATGATGGCGGGCCTGGTGCTGGTAGCGATCGCCGCGCCGATGCTGCTGGGCGGGATTGTCCTGAGCGGTAAATCCATTTCATTCAAGTTTAGCAAGCTGAATCCGCTGAGCGGCCTGAAGCGCATGGTGTCAGCGCAGACCTGGGCCGAGCTGTTAAAAGCGGTGATGAAAGCGGTGCTGGTGAGCTCGGTGGCCGGTTGGTATATCTGGGTAAGCTGGCCAGAGATGCTGCACCTGGTCAGCGAAGCTCCGTTTGTTGCGCTGGAGCACGGCATGCGCATGGTTGCCGTATGCTGTTTTCTGGTGGTGTTGGGGCTGGTGCCGATGGTGGGCTTCGACGTCTTCTGGCAGCTCTACAGTCATTTCAAGCAACTACGCATGTCGCAGCAGGATATCCGCGATGAATATAAAGAGATGGAAGGCGACCCACACGTTAAGGGCCGTATCCGTCAGGCAATGCGCGCAGCCGCTCGTCGCCGCATGATGGCGGACGTGCCGAAAGCGGACGTGATCGTTACCAACCCCACACACTATTCCGTCGCGCTGCAGTATGACGAGAAGAGAATGAGCGCGCCGAAAGTGTTGGCGAAGGGGGCGGGCGACGTGGCGTTGAAGATTCGTGAGTTGGGGAAAGAACATCGCGTGCCGATACTGGAAGCGCCGCCGCTGGCGCGCGCCCTTTATCGTCACAGTGAAATTGGGCAGCACATTCCAGGCGCGCTGTATGGCGCGGTAGCGGAAGTGCTGGCCTGGGTATGGCAGCTGCGTCGCTGGAAGCGCGAGGGCGGCCTGATACCGCAGAAACCTCAACGTTTGCCGGTGCCGGCTGAACTGGACTTTGCAGGAGAAACGAGAACTGATGGCTAATCTGGCCGCTTTACTTCGCTTACCGGGTAACATGAAAGATACGCAGTGGAAGGTGCTGGCTGGCCCGCTGCTGATTCTGATGATCCTGTCGATGATGGTGCTGCCCCTGCCGCCCTTTATCCTCGATCTGCTGTTTACCTTTAATATCGCGCTGTCGATTATGGTGCTGCTGGTAGCGATGTTTACCCAGCGGACGCTGGAGTTTGCCGCGTTCCCGACCATTCTGCTGTTTTCAACGCTGCTGCGCCTGGCGCTGAACGTTGCCTCCACGCGCGTTATTTTGCTGGAAGGACATACCGGCGCGGCGGCGGCCGGTCAGGTGGTGGAGGCGTTTGGCCACTTCCTGGTCGGCGGCAACTTCGCCATCGGTATAGTGCTGTTTGTCATTCTTATCATCATTAACTTTATGGTTATCACCAAGGGTGCCGGACGTATCGCCGAAGTGGGCGCGCGCTTTGTACTTGACGGGATGCCGGGCAAGCAGATGGCGATCGACGCCGATCTGAATGCCGGTTTGATTGGCGAAGAAGAAGCGAAAAAGCGCCGTTCAGAAGTGACCCAGGAAGCCGATTTCTACGGCTCAATGGACGGTGCCAGTAAGTTCGTTCGTGGTGACGCTATCGCGGGCATCATGATCATGATTATCAACGTGGTGGGCGGCCTGCTGGTGGGCGTGCTCCAGCACGGAATGTCGCTGGGTACCGCAGGGGAAACCTATACGCTGCTGACCATCGGTGACGGCCTGGTTGCGCAGATCCCCGCGCTGGTGATCTCGACCGCCGCCGGTGTGATTGTTACCCGCGTCGGCACCGATGAGGATGTGGGCGAGCAGATGGTGACCCAGCTGTTCAACAATCCACGCGTAATGATGCTGAGCGCCGGTGTATTAGGCCTGTTGGGGTTGGTGCCGGGCATGCCAAACCTGGTGTTCCTGCTGTTTACCGCCGCGCTGTTAGGCTTAGCCTGGTGGCAACGTGGCCGCGAGATGCAGCCGAAGCCGGTAGCGCAGCCGTTGCCGCGTGCGCAGGAGACGGCCGCAACGGTTGAAGCGACATGGGGCGATGTGCAGCTGGAAGACTCACTGGGGATGGAAGTGGGCTATCGCCTGATCCCTATGGTGGATCAGCAGCAGGATGGCGAGCTGCTGGGACGTATCCGCAGTATTCGTAAGAAGTTTGCGCAGGAAATGGGCTTTCTGCCGCCGGTGGTGCATATCCGTGACAATATGGATCTGCCTGCCGCCCGCTATCGTATTCTGATGAAAGGGGTTGAGATCGGCAGCGGCGACGCTTATCCGGGGCGCTGGATGGCGATTAACCCTGGTACGGCCTCCGGTACGCTGCCGGGTGAAGCGACGGTTGACCCGGCATTTGGTCTGGCAGCGATCTGGATTGACAGCGCGCTGAAAGAGCAGGCGCAGATTCAGGGCTTTACCGTAGTGGAAGCCAGTACCGTCGTGGCAACGCACCTTAATCATCTGATTGGTCAATATGCCAGTGAGCTGTTTGGCCGTCAGGAAGCGCAGCAGCTGATGGATCGCGTAAGTCAGGAGATGCCGAAGCTGACTGAAGATCTGGTGCCGGGCATCGTGTCGCTGACAACGCTGCATAAGGTGCTGCAGAATCTGCTGGCCGAGCGTGTGTCGATCCGCGATATGCGCACCATTATTGAAACGCTGGCGGAACATGCGCCGGTACAGAATGACCCGTATGAGCTGACGACGGTGGTACGCGTGGCGCTGGGCCGCGCCATTACCCAGCAGTGGTTCCCGGGCAATGGCGAAGTGCAGGTGATTGGTCTTGACGCGACGCTGGAACGTCTGCTGTTGCAGGCGCTGCAGGGCGGTGGCGGACTGGAGCCGGGTCTGGCGGATCGTTTGCTGGAGCAGGCGCAGCGCGCGCTGCAAAACCAGGAGATGTTAGGCGCGCCGCCGGTGCTGTTGGTTAATCACCCGCTGCGTGCGTTGCTGGCGCGCTTCCTGCGCCGTAACCTGCCGCAGCTGGCGGTGCTCTCGAATATGGAGCTGAGCGATAATCGCCATATCCGTATGACCGCAACCATTGGAGGTCAGTAATGCGATTTTCACTCTGTGCGTTGATGCTGCTGTTGCCGCTGACAACCCTGGCGGCGGATGGTGCCTGGCAGGGGAGCGCCACCGGCGTGACGTTAAGTAATCGCGGCGTGGAGGCATCATCGCCGCCGATTGCGCCGCCGGGTCCGATTTCCGGCCTGATGAATGTGATTTACTGGCGTTTCGAACTGACCGGCCCGCAGCCAGCTGGCCTGATGGTAAAACTCTGTTCCAGCACCCGCTGCACGCCGATCGAAGGGGCCAGCGGCTCGACACGCGGCCTGACCAATGTGCCCGCCAGCGATACGCTGCGTTTTGTGTATAGTGTACAGGGGAAGGGAAGGCTGTTTCCTGTCACGCGGGTGCGCAGCAATCAGGTAATGGTAAATTATAACTAGTACCGCGTCTTATCGCACCGATCTGCCTGCTCCTCATGGGGGAGCACTGCGACTCAAACCACTCCAATTGCGGCCATTTCTGACAACAACCTTTCCGAAGCCTGATAGCAGATAAAAAAATCCACGCCGGAGCGTGGATTTTTTTGATGTCATCGGGCCTTCGCCAGAAACAAGGGCAGCCGGTGGCTTACATACGCTCGACGGTTTCAATACCCAGCGTATCCAGACCCTGCTTCAGCGTGCGTGCCGTCAGCAGTGCCAGCTTCAGACGGCTCTGGCGTACTGCGGCGTCTTCTGCTGACAGAATCGGACAGTGCTCGTAAAAACCAGAGAACAGACCGGCCAGATCGTACAGATAAGCACACATCACGTGCGGCGTACCGTCACGCGCCACCAGCGTAATGGTCTCTTCAAACTGCAGCAGACGTGCCGCCAGCTGTGCTTCACGCTCGTCGTTCAGCTGAATGGTGCCTTCCAGCAGCGCATTCTCATCAATACCGGCTTTGCGGAACACTGACAGCACGCGCGTATAAGCATACTGCATATACGGCGCAGTATTGCCCTCAAATGCCAGCATGTTATCCCAGTCGAAAATGTAATCGGTGGTGCGGCTTTTCGACAGGTCGGCATATTTTACCGCGCCAATACCGACAATATTTGCCAGTTTGCGCAGCTCATCGGCATCCATCTCTGGATTCTTTTCCGATACCAGCGCGGTAGCGCGCTCAACCGCTTCATCCAACAGATCGGAGAGCTTAATGGTACCGCCGCTGCGGGTCTTAAACGGACGTCCATCTTTGCCCAGCATCATACCAAACATATGGTGCTCAAGGGGCACCGATTCCGGCACATAGCCCGCTTTACGTACGATGGTCCAGGCCTGCATCAGGTGCTGGTGCTGGCGCGAATCGATATAGTACAACACGCGATCGGCATGCAGCTGCTCATAGCGATATTTCGCGCAGGCAATGTCGGTAGTGGTGTAGAGATAGCCGCCGTCCTTTTTCTGGACGATCACGCCCATCGGCTCGCCTTCTTTATTTTTAAACTCGTCAAGGAAGACAACGGTTGCGCCTTCGCTTTCCACCGCCAGCCCTTTCGCTTTCAGATCGGCAACGATACCCGGCAGCATATCGTTATACAAACTTTCACCCATGACATCGTCACGCGTCAGCGTCACGTTCAGACGATCATAGACCTTCTGATTCTGGGTCATAGTGATATCAACCAGCTTTTTCCACATGGTGCGACAATATTCATCGCCGCCCTGTAATTTCACCACATAGCTGCGCGCGCGCTCGGCGAAAGCCTCATCTTCGTCATAGGTCTTTTTCGCTTCACGGTAGAATGCTTCCAGATCGGCCAGCGCGATCTCTTCATGATGCTCACGCTGCTGCTTTTCCAGATAGGCGATCAGCATACCGAACTGTGTGCCCCAGTCGCCGACATGGTTGGCGCGGATCACGTGATGACCAAGGAATTCCAGCGTACGTGCCGCCGCATCACCAATAATGGTTGAGCGCACATGGCCTACGTGCATCTCTTTCGCCACGTTTGGCGCTGAGTAGTCAATCACGATAGTTTGCGCATCCACTGGCGCAACGCCCAGACGCGGCGATGCCAGGGCGGCTTCTGCCTGCTGCGCCAGCCATTCAGGGGCGAGGAAAATATTAATAAAGCCCGGACCCGCGATTTCAACCTTACTGGCAATGCCATTAAGATCAAGATGCTGAACGACTCGCTCAGCCAGCTGACGTGGCTGCTGCCCCAGTTTTTTCGCTACCGCCATAATGCCGTTGGCCTGGTAATCGCCAAACTGAACTCTGGCCGACTGACGAACCATAGGTTCGCAATCTGCCGGCGCGCCAACGGCGATCATCGCCTGACTAACTTTTTCCGAAAGGAGAGCCTGAATATTCACCGAGTTACCTTCATCCGTCTGCACTGCCCGCCGCGCCAGGGGCGGCAGGCATAATCATCGCGACGCCTGACAGTCTGGCAGGGTGCTGTACAATAGCGTCGCGGAAAAAAGAAGGGGGGAAGTATACGTTATTTGCGGGGGGGCGTCAGCAGCCGTAGCAGGCGGAAACATTGCTGTTGATGTTTCCGCCACCGACGAAAAAAGGTTAACGACGTCGAGAATGCCGATATGGGTTATTTACCGTTTTTTCATTGCGCACCTTCCAGTGGCGGGTGAGAGCATACCCCATCAGCGCGATAAGAACTGCAATAATAATAAGTTTAAGCATAAAGCCATTCCTTGTGTGATGGTTCGGGTAAATCTATAAGAAAGACTTAGTAGTCGCAATTGCGTACTCAACCAATTAGGAATTACCTTAAACTCCCTGCAAACATAATTAAAAACATTAGGTTAACCGGGGTTTTATAAAATATTTCCTGGACCTGTGCCGTGCTAAACTGGACATAAATAAGGTAAATTACGCCAGCTTATCTAAAAAATCTTGTCATTAACGCTATTTTTACAACTATAACTGGTCTTGCGAAATTGCTTATAAAGCAACCAATGTTTAAAGAAATTGTCTAAAAGTGGAGAGTAATTGTGCCATTCAGGAATAATCTGGAAGCGCTGTCTGACCTGACAAACGATCTGCCGCGTTTTGAAAAATCACTGGTGAATTTGGCGGAAAAGTTGGGTTTAGTACTGGAAAATCTCGATGCCGACCATATTTCGCTGCGCTGCCATCAAATTGCGACAGCGGAGCGCTGGAAACAAGGCTTGATGCAGGTTGGCAAGCTGTTCTCAGAAAAAATGATTAACGGCAGGCCGATTTGTCTGTTTCAACTGCACGAGCCGCTGAGCGTAGGGCCGTGGCGGATCGAGGTGGTCGAGCTGCCCTGGCCGGGCAATAAACTCTATCGCCATGAAGGATGGGAGCATGTTGAAATTGTCCTGCGCGGCGATCCGGCCACGCTGGGTGCCAGGGCAATGGCATTATTATCCGACAGCGGCCTGCTGCAGCCGGGCATTTCATTCAAAACCAGTGCGCCGCAGGGCGAAGGCGAACGTCTGCCTAATCCCACGCTTGCTGTGACCGACGGACAGATCACCATTAAATTTCATCCCTGGAGTTTGCAGGAGATCGTTGCCAGCGAGCAGGATTAAGCCTTTGCCGCAGCGACCGCGCGTTCCAGACGTGTCACCGCCTCTTCCAGCGTGGCCCGCGTACAGCCGAAGTTAAAACGCACGAAGCCATCGTCGCCAAACTCCCGCCCCGGTGAAAAACCCAGCCCGTGCTGCTCAAACCAGAGCGTCGGGCTGTCAATACTGGGCAAGCGTGCTGAAATCCAGGCCAGATAGGTGGCTTCCGGTGGCGCGACGCACAAACCTGGCAGCGCGTTAACACGTTTACACAGCCAGTCACGATTATGGCGCAGATAGTCGAGCTGAGCCTCAAGCCAGGGCTGACCATCGCGCCAGGCTGCGGTAGCAGCGGTCAGCGCCAGGATATCTGGCGAGGGTACCAGGCCGCGACGTGCCTCTTTGAAACGCTGGCGCAACGCTTTATTCGGAATAATCGCCAGCGATGCGCCCAGGCCAGCGATATTAAAGGTTTTCGACGGTGAAATAAGCGTCACTGAACGCTGCGCGGCATCCTCGCTAAGCGTAGCGAAAGGCGTATGCGTTAAGCCCGGCTCCAGGATCAGATCGCAGTGGATCTCATCAGAACAGACAATCAAATCGTGGCGCTGGGCAAACCGCAGTTGCTCCGCTAACTCTTCGCGCCGGTAGACCGTGCCGCCGGGATTGTGCGGATTACACAGCATCAGCAATTTCTCATTTCCCTTTAGCTGCATCTCCGCCGCTGCCAGATCCATTACCCAGCGCTGATTTTCCAGCCGCATTTGCAGATTGATTTGGCTGCGCTCTGCCCAGGCGGCGGCCAGTCTGAAAGGAGGATAAATGGGCGTCGGGGCAAGGGTACCTTCACCAGGAGAGGTAAAGGCGCGCACGCATAAATTGAGACCGGTAACCACGCCGGGCAAAAACACTAACCAGTCCGGCTCAATCTGCCAGTGATAGCGGGTGGCCATACGTTCAATAACGATATCGATAAGCTCGTCGGGCTCGCTGCCGTAACCGAATACGCCATGTTCCACGCGCGCGTGCAGCGCCTCGATAACCGCAGGCGGCGAACGAAAGTCAGTATCCGCTACCCACAGCGGCAAAACATCGCGGTCGCCATATTTTCGCCATTTAAGGCTATCGCTGTGATACCGGTCTACCCATTGGTCGAAATTGAATGCCATGATTACGTCTCTCTTTATACTACCTGCAAACTGAGCCTAACTGAGAATCAGGAAACCAGCCAGCAGTCATTAACAGGAGGATGAAATGGTTAAACTGGAAGTCTGCTGCTACGGAATCGACTGCGCGGTTAACGCCCAGCAGGCGGGCGCTGACCGGATTGAGCTTTGCGCCGCGCCGAAAGAGGGCGGTTTAACACCGTCCGCAGGCATGTTACAGGCGGCACGTGAACATCTTGATATTCCGGTCCACCCTATTGTTCGTCCACGCGGCGGCGATTTTTGCTACAGCGCCCGTGAATTCGCCACGATGAAATCGGATGTAGCGTTAATTCGGGAACTGGGTTTTCCCGGTGTGGTGCTGGGGATGCTTGATGAAGATGCCTATATAGACATCAACAGGATGGAGGAAATAATGTCGCTGTGTGGCGATATGCAGGTGACTTTCCATCGTGCTTTTGATCTCTGCCATAGTCCGAAACGTACCCTGGAGACATTGACCGGGCTGGGCGTTGCGCGCATTCTGACATCAGGCCAGCAACAAAATGCGGAGAACGGAATTGCATTGTTAAAGGAACTTACTGAGTTAAGTAAAGGTCCAATTATTATGGCGGGGGCGGGCATCAGGTTAAGCAACCTGCAAAAGTTTCTGGATGTCGGGATCCGTGAGCTGCACAGCTCAGCCAGTCATCTGGTTTCTTCCCCGATGCGCTACCGGAAAGCGGGTGTTTCCATGAGTTCCGATGTCGAGACCGATGAATTCAGTCGTCAATGTGTTGATGGCGAGATGGTTGAGGCGATGAAGAGCATTATGCAGATGAATGTTGTTCGGGTTGCCTGAACCATAAACAGTTTTTGCCGCGCAGCACGCCGTTCCTCAGACGTGATGTTTGCAAGTACCAAACCCCAGCACTTTGTTGGGGTTTTTTTTATGCCAAACAGAGCCAGATAAAAGGCGTGACTTTAAAATCATAACCTGCCTGCTGCATCATTTTTAGTGGATTTCACACGCTCACTTCACCTGCCACCCCGGGATTTTGACATCAACGCAACATTCCCGCTGTAGAATTAATTCTGCATTTTTTTGCCTGATTTTAACTATTATTAAATTTCGATAAGAATATTCTCGATTATCCTGGCTAAATTCTTATGTAATTTTTAAATGGTACTGATGTTTTGTAAATAAGACAAGACTACTTTAGATAAATTGTGAGGATAAAAGCCCATGAAAAACAGGAAGTTACCAGCGCTTCTCACCGTTATGGTACTGGCTTTAACAGCGTGTAATGAGCAAGAAAGTGTAACGTTTGTTAAAAACCCAGATAAGTCAGGTGAATCAATCACGCCTCCTGACTGGGCCGCTATTGCACGTAGTGATATTCAGAGCGGTTTAACAATGAGTCTTTTTAGCGCGACCTGTAAACTCCTTTATCGCGATGAGCAGTGGTTTGTGGGATGCAAACCCGAAGAAGACGAGTCATCATTTATGCTCTATTCCATTCAGCAGGATAAAACCTCGAAAATGAGTTCTGTGGTGGTTGCGATTAACGATCTGGCCAAACGTTATACGCAACAAAACCTGATGTTGCGTCAAATTATCACTACTGATACGCACAACATCGCGCTCAATCCAGAACGTTTAAAACAAGATTTCGAAGCCCAGTCAGGAACATAAAAGGGGGAGCGGATCTCTTTTCAAGCCTGTGCGTTAACAGGTAAGCCTGCCATTCTGCATCACAGCTGTGTGATATCAACTGTTGCCCCCTGGCTGCCGGAGCCTAATCCGGCGGCACCCTTATTCTTCCCTCGCTACTTCTCCTGAGCCCTTTTAACGATAGATATCGGCAAAACGTATTGCCTGCCTCTGATAGCTACATCACTGGAAACTCCTTAAGGCCTGAAAAGAATGTTATTAACTTTAATACGCTTTGGTACGGAGACGAAAAGTTAAATCTGCAGCAAATTTAACTAAATGAGACAGGTCACATTTTTCACATTGGTTACCAGTGCTAAACACATCACGGGATCCGGTGCCGATCTTCCGTTACGCCGCAAAATAAATTCTGCCTTTATAATTTATTGAAAGATATACCTATTTTATTGAACGCCTTTCTCCTGGCGCGAATGAGAATTTTTCTCAAAAATTCCCAAAAGAGCGAGTTTTTGATTGAATTGATAATAATTCCCTGTATTTAAAGAATAAATTCTATAGGCGGGAAAGTTATCACTGGAAAGGAAGGAAGTTTTTCACCTTATCAAAAATTTTTTTAAGCAAATTTTCATCTCTTGTTACCGTTAAGCTTGTTTAATCATTAAAAATCAGAAAATGATTAGCTGACAGGAAGTTAGCTCATCCACAACCCTGCTGAAATGCCTGTCAGCGCTACGTTTTGCTATCGAAACCGCCTGTGAATAAGCCCATTTTTTCAGCAAACAAACTTGACACTTTTTTAATAGCTAATAGTATTTTTAATAACAAAGGTTATGAAGTGTGGTGAATGTGTTAACCGCCTCGTCAGCGAACTATTAAGCCGCATTCATGCTTCATAGGCGTGTTGAAGCATAGTTGAACCCGGAGCGGCGCCCAGGCGCCGATGGGAAGTTAGATAACTGACGGGCTGAGTAGCTGAAGAGGTTCGCCATGATTTATGTCTTATATCGTGTCGCCGGTGGGCAGTATCGCGAGTTCACCTTACCGGATGATGATGTGGCGGCTTACCGGCGCAAATCACGGATTAAAAAGATAGCGACGCCGATAAGTTCGGCGGAGGGGGAGAGTTCGACAGCCGGTAAACGTGGATCATCCACGGTTAAAAAGCCGTTAGATGGACCTTCGAGATAGCGATAAACACTGATGCGCTCATTAACACGAGCGATCACCAGGTCGCCTGACTCTGGCGGAATATCAGTATCAATAATGACGATACTGCCCGCAGTAGCTTCAGCACAACCGCTGTTTCGATCTATCAAGTAGGCTCGCCAGGTTTTTTTGGCGCGGACGCCGTTAGGCGTGGTTACGGTCTCGCTGGTTTTACCTGCCAGCGTCCAGACAGGGACGTCACTGGCCGCGGGAGTATGTGAAAAACCTTCTTTGTTTGAAGGTCCCTGCATCTCTCCCTGACCTTTGGCCAGCCATTCGACATTGACGTTGAGTGCGGCCGCGATGTCGACCAGTTTGCGTGATCCAGCGGCCTGACCTTTGGTCAGACGCCAGATAGTAGGCTGGGAAACGCCGGATGCTTTAGCTAAAGCACCCTGAGTCATTCCGGCCATGTTCATCGCTATATTGAGCCGCGTAGCAAGAGAATCTGTTTTCATAAACGAAAATTTATAGCGCGCCGTATTGTTCGTCAAACACGCTTTGCTATGGCCTGATTCGATACGTTTTGTTATGGGTTCAAGCATTATACATAACAGAATGAAAACCACCAATGTGGCAGAGCCAATTTTTAACAAGGTCACGGGTAAGTTAGAGAAGGAGAGAGTGCGATGAGCGAGATAATAAAAATTCTTAAATTTGAAGAAGGTTATCGGGCAAAGCCTTATATCGATACAGAAGGATATCCGACCGTGGCTTATGGCATCAAACTTGGGCCGCGCGGATGCCCAATCAGTAATTATACCTTCACGGTGCCGGAGGTGGTGGGGAGCGTATGGCTGGAAACTCTGTTGAGCAATAACAGGTTACAAATGAATGCCATGCCGGGAATTGTCGATGCGCTGCGACATTGTAACGAACCGCGGAGCGATATTTTGTACAGCATGGCATGGCAAATGGGGGTTGAGGGGTTAGCCGGATTCAAGAATATGCTGGCCCTAATTTCTCAGGAAAATTTTACCGCAGCGGCCAGCAGCATGTTGATGAGTAAGTGGGCACGGCAAACGCCTAACCGGGCGAAGCGCCATGCGGATGTAATGCGTAGCGGCAGTTATGAGAGTTACAGAGGGGTAATCATATGAAATTACGGCTGGTTAAGGATTGGCCGAACTGGTGGCGCTGGCATTCTACGAAAGCGCTGGTTGCACTCGGTCTGCTACCTACGATTTGGCTTGAAATGCCTGCTGAGTGGAAAGCATTGATTCCGGCTCACTGGCTACAAATCACTTCATTTATTGTGATGCTGGTGGGAATGTTCTCACGTATTACCAGGCAAAAAGCACCGCCTGATACCAATACGCCAGCTGATACAGAAGGCACAAATAATACGCCTTGAATTAAATATTACGCACCAGGGCTTAATAATGAAAACGGTAAAGAATAATTCCGTAATAGAAGCGGAAAGGGATTTCCGCAACCTTAATTCGTGCGCTGAACAGTTTTAACAAGGATAAAAACCCTTACTTTTCATTCTGGAGGTTCATCATGGCTTTAACTACATCTTCTCAAAAAATTGCTGCAACAAGTGCAACTGATTATACAACCGATAATACCGTCGCTTTTCAGGCGCTGCTTAATAAGGAAAGACATGTCATCGTCGATACCATTATTAATCTTTCTGCACAGGTTAAAACTGCCTTTGAAGGGCAGATTATCGAAGGAACGGAGACGGGTGAAATCAGGCCGATAGGAACCACCATGAGCGGCCGCGCCATGTTGGCTTTAAAGCATCGACGTTGCCGGGTAAGCAGTTTGAAATCCGCTAACCCTCTCTTGCTGCAGAGTAATGAAAAAGGCGGCGGCCGTCAGGGTACTATCGATATTCAGGCGGACTTCTGTGTCGTTGAAGGCTGTACCATGGTAAATCAGGTAAACGCCGTTATCGCTTCTTCGACTTACCGTGCGCATGGTTCACGTATTATCAATAATAACTTTTTAGATTGTATTGGGGTGGGGCTGGAAGATCGCGGCGATGCGGTAAGTATCTGGGGATCGGGTACGGTTATTGCGCATAACTATGCCTCCTGTAAGGCTGATACCGATGGACGTATTGCTTTCCACGCCGAAGCGCCGGTGACCTCCACTACCGGGCGTGCACAGTTTGACGCGCAGCACACCATTATGGCAAATAACCTGGCTTACGGCCCGTTCCGTCGTCACTTTGTCATGGAAGGGATTACCAACGGAACCTCGATTGGCAACGTCTCCATCGGCGGTGCTACCTGGTGGTGCGAAGCTTATATTATGTGTACCAACGTGCTGGCAGAAAATACCCTTAAATATACCCGTACCGCCGCCGATCTGCAGGGCTCAAACTGGGTACCAAAACGCGGGGCTATTTGCGTACAAAACTGGTCTTATAATGTGACCATACGCTCCACGGCGGTCCTGGATGAAGGTTCAGTAGGTGATGGTTTTATTCTCGATCGCTCATCAACGGTATTTGGCCAGCATAAACTGACGCTGCAGGTTTCCATGCTGAATAAAGGTGAAGCCAAAAATAACGCCTTTAATTTAGTACCGGCAGAAGATTTGCATCTGAATAACTGTTTTGCCGATGGCTTCGCGAACTTAATCAAAAGCTCTACCAATGCTGTTAACACTATCCTGCTGACCGGTTGCCGTCTGCGAGGCAATGGTACCGCAAGCGGCATTCTGTTCCAGGGCGGTGCAGGCGGTACGCTCTCTATTAACCACAGTATTATTGATGTGGGCACCAATGATTATGCCCTGAGCCTGATGAACCTGTCGAAAGTGCACGTTACCAGTACCGGTTTTTCTGGAAATAAATATGCTGCAAATATGCGTGATATTGGCGAGAAGTTTGTCATGAGCAACTGTTATAACCTTAACTCAGCTTCTCCGCTATCAATCCGCTATACCAAAACCAATGATGCGGGCGGTTCCAGCTCATTAACCACAGGGGACGTACCGGAAATTGAATGGCTGTTTAATCAGAATGATGGCATTACCTGTGGATTCGTCTATTCTCAGGCGCAGCTTAAATCGTTAACTTCTACAGTTAATACTTTCGGCAAAGCGATGGGTAAAATCGTGCTGGGTTATAACGCCGATAAGAAACTGCGTTACTACTATGCAACGGGGCAGAGTGCTAATGCGCCCTGGGTAACCTTTGATTATGCTGAAACCGTGACGCCAGCTTAATTAACCAGGCCTTCCGTGCAATGCGGAAGGCCCTTTTTGCTTAAATAAATTTAACAATGCCGTTCCTTAGCTTACTCCTTCTGTATGACAGTATGAACACACCCTTGCGCATATTAGCAGCCAGTTATTAATACGGTTTCTACCGGGTAAGTTTTCACCTTTTTTCCTTTATCCCTTTCAACCTGTTAAATCCAGTTAGTTTATTTTTCCGGGCTCTTTTTTAACCGGTTTATGCCGAAACAGAAGGAGTTGTCACAGTCATTAACGATACTGATTTAGTTAACCAGGCTAAAAATAAAATAATTTATAATAAAGCGGCTATTGCGCCTTTTAATAGTATATTTCTGACCGGGTATCGGCTGGAGGGTAACGGTACCGCTACGGGGATTCTGCTTTGTCTATCCGCAGGCACAGCTTGCTTCCTCCGCCGCCGCCGTAAATGCTATTGGTAAATCCTCAGGCAAGATTGTACTGAGCTATGATGTAAGTAAGCAGCTACGTTACTACTATGCCACGGGTGAAGAGGCGAAAGCGCCATGGGCCATGCTGGAAAGCACGCGTTCAGTTACGCCTGCCTGACCTGATGCTACTGCCGTCTACGGCGGAGGCCTTGATGCTGGTATCCCCGTGGCATTACCACAGGAATTGATAATGAAGTCTGGATACCTGGCACTGACTACCGGCATTTGCAGCCTGAGCTTTTGCAGCCTGAGCCTGGCGGCAGAAACCTGCCGCGCCATTCCTGAAGCGATAAAACAGAGCAACAGCGTCATTCTGCTGGGCGGCACGGCAAAAGGGCCGGTTAAACAGGTGGTGATGGGCGAGTTCGGCAAAAATGTCAATTCGCAAAAGCGCGTATTGGGCCAGTTCGACCGTTGCGGTCAGCTTGTCGTCGCGGATATCAGCTACGATAAAAACGATCAAAATATTGTCCTGGCCATGGAGCAGCATATTTTTCGCGTTAATCACGGCTGGCTGGCTGAATACCAAATCTCAGTGAAAGTGCAAAAAGAGAATGCCCTGGTGGAGGTAAATAACAAGCAGGGCAATATCAGCTATATGATAGGAACCCAGGGCAATATCATCAGCGCCAGCGATAGTTTTATGCTGATGGGAAAGAAAGGTTTCACCGAGACAACGTACGACTATGATCCCCAAATGCGTTTAAGCAGCAGCACATCACGCGGCTCGGATAGGCTCACCAACGGTGAATATCGCTATCGCTGGAGCAAAGTGGGATTGCTGCTGGGCAGCAGCTCGGCGCAAAGCAAGGAAAGTTACACTTACGATGCGCAACAGCGCGAGCTGGGAATGCGGATGGTTAATACCACCAGCAACGGCACCATTACCACGCTGGATGAGTGCCAGAGCTGGGATAAAATCGGTAACTGCACGCTGAGCTATTCCCATGAAACCGAAATTGCCGGGCAGGAAACCCTGCAGCGTCAGCTGGGGACGGCGTATCGCTTTGAGTACTGGGATAGTGAGGCAGAAAAGGACGGAGAGGAAAAACGCTAAACGCTTTTGCGCACGGAGAGGATCTGAACAGAGGCGCCCGTTGACGCCTCTGCTGTTTAACGCCGTAACGTCACTATTTCACGCTTTGGCTGAACGCATCTACTGCCAGAATAGCATTGGCGACCGTTTCCGGCGTCAGACCCGGATTAAGGTTTTTCAGCGTGTCGCCTTCGCTGTTTGCCAGCGCGCCGATTCTAACCATGTTTTCCCAGCTTTCATTTTCCAGGTGCATCTCTGCCAGCGTAGTCGGCATGTTTATCGCGCGATAGAAGCGGATATAGCGGGCGATCTCCTCATCAGGCCGCTGTTCCAGCACCATCTGCGTGAGCGTGCCATACGCCACTTTTTCACCATGCGTCAGATGATGAATATCACCTTCGATAGCGGTAAAGCCATTATGAATGGCATGCGCGCCCGCCAGCCCGGCATTTTCAAAACCCAGCCCCGAAAGCAGCGTATTGGCTTCCACTACTGCTTCAACCGCAGGCGTGACGCGCTTTTGTGCAACGGCGGTCCAGGCGCTGTAGCCCCAGGTCAGCAGCGTCTCTTCACAGGCGCGAGCGATCGCCATTCCGGCAATGGTCGGATCGCCATTCACCATCGATTTACCGTGTGAACGCAGCACCGCCTGCGCTTCAACGTAGGTCGCCAGGCCATCAGCAATGCCGGAGGCAAACAGCCGCACCGGCGCCTGAGCGCAGACCCAGGTATCTACCAGCACCAGGTCGGGGTTTTTACTGTAAAAGCGATAACTTTCGAAGACGCCGCTCTCGGAATAGATAACGGAGAGTGCGCTACAGGGCGCATCGGTCGAGGCGGCAGTCGGTACGATAGCCACCGGCGATTGCAGCTCATCCGCCACCGCTTTGGCCGTATCCAGCGTTTTGCCGCCGCCCAGACCAACCACGACCACAGAGCCCTGTTGGCGTGCGGCATTGGCCAGGCGGGTAATCTCACTGCCGGAAGCCTCACCATTGAATTTTTCATAGTGCTGCTGGATATCGCTCTGTTTCAGCGTATTTTGCACCTGTTCGCCAACCAGTCCCCATACAATATCGTCAGCGATCAGAAACGCGCTGTCACCCAGCTCTTTCAGCCAGGTTCCCAGTTCAGCCAGTACGCCTGCGCCCTGAACATATTTGCGTGGGGAGGAAAAAACAAACTTACTCATTCCGGTTCTCCTTTTAGCCATTGATTTAACGTATTAGCTAAAGCCTGGCAGGTTTCCGGGCATGGGTTTGTTAAAGTGTGGGAAAAGGAGAATTATCCATAGCGCTGCTGGTGGGCTTTTTTGCGTCGCAGGTAATCTTCATCGGCACGAATTTTATCCCAGTATCCTTTAAAAATGGTGGCCGATTCGACTTTCTCCGCATCCAGCTGTTGCGGCAGCACCTGCCGCTGCGCATCATATTTTTTACCGCCGGGATGATTGGCATAGCGTCGTGCGCGGGTAAAACCCATTTGAATAAATTTACGCGCCATATCCATACCAACAAAGTCATCCTGCTGTCGATAGGCTTCAAACAGCGCCATAATTTTTTCCGCTGACTCACGCGCAATGGCTGGGGTACGAAAGCGCCAGTGCGGTAAAATTTCCGATTTGTAGGGCTCGACAAGCAGTACGCCCTGTTCGCCCCGGCCTACCTGATACAGCTCCGGGTGCTGGCGAAAATCGATGGTTTTAAAATCCTGCTGATAATCAAACTCTCTCATTGGCCCTCCTGCGATCGCTGCGTTAAGTTTAGTGTTCAACGCAAAAATCTGCTTTTCTGCGGCGGGGCCGTTGGGTATGAGGAAGGAGATAAAGCGTTGGGAAGGGCGCTGTGGCATTAAAAAAGGGCATCCCGGGATGCCCCTGACTATCCTGTTACGGCTTGCGTGCTACCAGTACGGCACGTAAAGGAGCGGGGTAACCCTCCACAGTTTTGCTGCTGTCCTGGGGATCGAGAAAGTCCGCCAGCGATTCGGTAATCATCCAGTCGGTGCGTCGCTGTTCGTCGGTGGTGGTGCGGGAATAGTCCACGATGCGCACATCAACAAAACCGCATTTTTCCAGCCAGCGTGCCAGAGCCTCCGCCGACGGAATAAACCAGACATTGCGCATTTGCGCATAGCGTTCGCCCGGCACCAGCACATCATGCTCGTCGCCTTCAATAACCAGGGTTTCCAGCACCAGCTCGCCGCCGCTCACCAGCTGATTTTTCAGCTGGTAGAGATGATCCAGCGGGGATCGCCGATGATAAAGCACTCCCATGGAAAAAACGGTATCAAAAGCCTTCAGCTCCGGCAGCTGTTCAATACCGACCGGCAGCAGATGCGCGCGCTGATCGTTGCCAAGCAGCTTACGTACCGCTTCAAACTGGCAGAGAAACAGTTGTGTAGGATCGATGCCTACCACCAGGTTTGCGCCCGCGCCAATCATGCGCCACATGTGATAACCGCTGCCGCAGCCGACATCCAGCACGGTGCGATCGGTGAGCGGGGAGATGTGCGGCAGCACGCGATCCCATTTCCAGTCGGAACGCCACTCGGTATCAATATAGGTGCCGTAAAGTGAATAAGGACCTTTACGCCACGGCATCAGGGTGCGCAGCAGTTTTTCGATGCCCTGACGCTGGCGATCGCTAAGCGCATCGCTGTCGGCGGTAACGCTGTGCTGTAAATCGAGATGCTGCGGCGTGAGCTGCGGCAGGTTATCTACCGCTTTGGTCCAGTTGCGGAAATGACCGTGAAGATTTTCACGCTGCCAGGCTGCCAGCTGCGCCGGCAGCACTTCAAGCCAGCTGGCCAGCGGACCCTGCGCGATGCGCTGATAAAAGTTGCCGAAGTCGATCATGCCGTACCTGCTTTTAACGCCACCAGGGAACCAAAGTTAAAGCACTGGAACCAGAGTTCGCTGTGTTGAAAACCGGCCTGGCGCAGGCGCGCCTTATGTGTTTCAACCGAGTCGGTCAGCATCACGTTTTCCAGCATGCTGCGCTTCTGGCTAATTTCCAGCTCGCTGTAGCCGTTGGCACGCTTGAAGTCGTGATGCATGTTAAATAACAGCTCGCCCACTTCGGCATTCTCAAAGCTGAATTTTTCCGACAGCACCAGCGCGCCGCCAGGATTCAGACCCTGATATATCCGCTCCAGCAGCGCCAGACGATCGTCAGGTGCCAGGAACTGCAGGGTGAAGTTCAGCACTACCATTGAGGCGTTTTCAATGTTGATATCGCGAATGTCAGCTTCGATAACCTCAACCGGCGTGCTGGCGCGGAAGGCATCGATATGACGACGGCAGCGTTCAACCATCGCCGGAGAGTTATCAACCGCAATAATTTTGCAGCCTTCCGCCTGTACCGAACGGCGCACGGAAAGCGTGGCGGCACCAAGCGAACAGCCTAAATCGTAAACCCGGGTATGGGGCTTAACAAAGCGTTCGGCCAGCATGCCGATCATAGAGATGATATTGGAATAACCCGGCACCGAGCGCTGGATCATATCCGGGAAAACTTCAGCTACGCGCTCATCAAACGTCCAGTCGCCCAGTTTATCAATAGGCGCGGAGAACAGCGTATCTCGATTAGACATAGGGGTAAATCCGGTCAACTACGGAAAGGGCGTTATTTTGGCAGAAAGCGCGGCGCGCTGCATCTTTTGTCGCGTAGCACTGCACCGGCTGCGACAACCGTTGAGTCGTGAAGGCGCCGCGCGCTTAGTGTTTCACGGTAAATATGGAATCTGTGTCTTCAAAGCATCTTTTTATTCATGAAATGATGCATGTCTGGTAACACCAAAAGAGAATGTGGGTCCGGACAAGAGGGTTACTTAGCTGGGCTGCGGACTATACCTGTCAGCTTGAGGGTAAACCACTGTTACAGTATTCACTGAAACAACAAGCCCAAATTATTGCCGATTATTATGTACTTTATACCTTCGGTTATAGGGTATGGGATATGTATAAAAAACAGGCTTATCCACTAGATTAAGCCAGCAGCAAAAATGGGCGGCAGAAATTTCATCGCTACGTTCACCCTTTATCGCGTCGATGGCAAATTGATGGCGACCCGCATATAACGCTTAAAACAGCGCCGCCTGCTGCGGCCAGTCCGGGGGCGCGCCTACCTGCGGCAACGCCTGTTGCAGGCGCGGCCACAGCGTTTGTACCAGATCCAGCACCTCGCCGATATCGGGCGTATGAATAAACAGCCACGGCGTTCCCTTTTCCTGCCAGCCAGGCAGCTTGTTTAGCCAGTCCTCGAACCATATCTGATTTTCCTGCAGGGATTCGCTGCCGATAAAGCGCACCATCGGGTCGCTGGCGGTCATGATAGCGTGCGTCGGCACCTTCGGTTTTTTCGCTTTGGCATCCAGCGTGGCGGGCGTAACGGCATCAGAAGCGTGAACCGGGCGGCTGTCAAGGATCACGCGGTTAACGCCGCGCTGATGTAGGCCGCGATTCAGTGCACGCTCCGCTTCACCTTTGGCGAAAAAAGCCGGATGACGCACTTCAACGCCATAGCGGAACACGGCAGGTAAACCATCAAGAAATGCCCACAGCGCCGCCAGCGAATCGGGGCCAAAGGTGGCAGGCAGCTGCAGCCAGTACTGACCAATGCGGGCGCTAAGCGGATCCAGCGTACGGAAAAAGGTATCCAGCAGATCGTCGCAGTCGCGCAGGGCAGCCTGATGGCTGATAGTGGCGGGAAATTTAAAACAGAAACGAAAATCATCGCTGGTCATATCATGCCAGAGCAACACCACCTCTGTTTTTGGCAGCGCATAGAGCGTGGTATTGCCTTCAACGCAGTTAAAATAGCGGGCATAGTCAGCCAGCGTTTCCAGCCCATAGCGCTTCCAGTGCGGATGTTGCCACTGCGGCAAACCCAGACGAAGTGTCATAATGCTCCCGTATCAAAGTGCCCCCGGCGAACTGGCCCGCTCTGCAAA
The DNA here is from genome assembly GCF_002101395.1 of Pantoea alhagi. Lineage (NCBI taxonomy): Bacteria > Pseudomonadati > Pseudomonadota > Gammaproteobacteria > Enterobacterales > Erwiniaceae > Pantoea > Pantoea alhagi. The sequence continues at coordinate 3,378,973 of NZ_CP019706.1, forward strand.
CGCGAAAAGCGGATCACCCGCCGGGGCTTCACGGGCGGACAGAAGAGTGTCCACCACAGGTTACAGCGCGGCGATAATCTCCTCGCTACGGCGTATTTTTGCGATACGCGGGAAAATCCATTCCAGGCTGCTGTTATGCTGCTCTACGCTGCCAGCGCTGCAAATATCCTCGGCAATGACCAGGTTAAAGCCCAGCTCCCAGGCGTTGCGCGCGGTAGATTCTACGCCAATATTGGTGGAAATGCCGCCCAGGACGATAGTATTGATGCCGCGACGACGCAGCTGCAACTCCAGATCGGTGCCGTAAAAGGCGCCCCACTGGCGCTTAACCACTTCAATATCGCCAGACGCCACGCCCAGCGCCGTAGGGTAGTTCCACCAGTTTTCCGGCAGTGCGCCGTGCATCAGCGCAGAATCGACTTCCTGCTTCGGCGCATCGGCAAAATCAGGCGACCAGCCAACACGCACCAGCACCACCGGCGCGTTTACGGCGCGGAATTTTTCCGCCAGCCTGGCCGCCCCTGCCACCACCTGCTGCGCGCTGTGCGGGCCGCCGGCAAAAGGCAGGATACCTTCCTGCAAATCGATTAAAACCAGCGCGGTTGATTCAGGATTGAGTTTCATAATGTTCTCCGCGAACAGACAAAAGCGTAAGCCTACGTGACTCGCTGGCGTGCGGGCGAGCAGAAAAATGTCGTTAATTCATGAATTTTGTGAATTTCTGTGTGCGCGGCGCTAACATTAGCCGGCAGGGAATAACAAATGTGCACACATTCTGCGCTGCGCGCCGTTCCCCCTTATCGTGCCTCGCTTTTTACATTATAATGCCTGCCTTTTTGCGGCAGCGTCTGCCTGAGGGTTATCCGCCGGATAACCGACTCCAGAACGATACATCAGCGCTGCCCATGCTGCAGCGGCGAAGTTAAAAGGATAGCGTTATGCGTACAGAATATTGCGGACAGATCAATCCGTCTCATGTTGGCCAGCAAGTGACTCTCTGCGGTTGGGTTAACCGTCGCCGCGATCTCGGGAGCCTGATCTTTATTGATATGCGCGACCGTGAAGGCATCGTCCAGGTCTTTTTCGACCCGGATCGTCAGGAGGCGTTCAATCTGGCGTCTGAGCTGCGTAACGAGTTCTGCATTCAGGTGACCGGCGTGGTCCGCGCCCGTGACGAGCGCAATAAAAACCCCGATATGGCGACCGGCGAAGTAGAAGTTTTCGCCACCGACCTCACCATCATCAACCGTGCTGAGCCGCTGCCGCTGGATTTTAACCAGGTCAATACGGAAGAAGCGCGTCTGAAATATCGCTATCTCGACCTGCGGCGCCCTGAAATGGCGCAGCGCCTGAAGGCGCGTGCCAAAATCACCAGCCTGGTGCGTCGCTTTATGGACGATAACGGCTTCCTTGATATTGAAACGCCGATGCTGACCAAGGCCACGCCGGAAGGCGCGCGCGATTATCTGGTGCCGAGCCGCGTTCATAAAGGCAAATTCTACGCGCTGCCGCAGTCTCCCCAGCTGTTTAAACAGCTGCTGATGATGTCCGGCTTCGATCGTTACTATCAGATTGTTAAATGCTTCCGTGACGAAGACCTGCGTGCTGACCGTCAGCCTGAATTTACGCAAATCGACGTGGAAACCTCCTTTATGACCGCGCCGCAGGTGCGTGAAGTGATGGAGCGTCTGGCGCGCCAGCTGTGGCTGGAAGTGAAGGGCGTCGACCTGGGCGAGTTCCCGCAGATGACTTTTGCTGAAGCGATGCGTCGTTACGGTTCCGACAAGCCAGACCTGCGTAACCCGATGGAGCTGGTGGATGTCGCCGATCTGGTTAAAGAGGTTGAGTTCAAGGTCTTCTCTGGTCCGGCCAACGACGCCAAAGGCCGCGTAGCGGCGCTGCGCGTACCGGGCGGTGCGCAGCTTAGCCGTAAGCAGATTGATGAGTACGGCAAGTTTATTGAAATTTACGGCGCGAAAGGGCTGGCTTATATCAAAGTCAACCAGCGCGCGCAGGGCCTGGAAGGCATTCAAAGCCCGGTAGCGAAATTCCTTAACGCTGAAATCGTGGAAGCGATCCTGGCACGCACCGGCGCGCAGGATGGCGATATGGTGTTCTTCGGCGCTGATAAAGCGGGCGTGGTGGCTGATGCGATGGGTGCGCTGCGCCTGAAACTGGGTCGCGATCTGAACATCACCGACCTCAGCGCCTGGAAACCGCTGTGGGTTATTGACTTCCCGATGTTTGAAGACAACGGCGAAGGCGGCCTGACGGCAATGCATCACCCGTTCACCGCGCCGCGCGATATGACGCCGGAGCAGCTGAAAGCCGCGCCGGAAACCGCCATCGCCAACGCTTACGATATGGTGATTAACGGCTACGAAGTGGGTGGCGGATCGGTACGTATCCACAACGGTCAGATGCAGCAAACCGTATTTGGCATTCTGGGCATTACCGAAACCGAGCAGCGCGAGAAGTTCGGCTTCCTGCTGGATGCGCTGAAGTTCGGTACGCCGCCGCACGCGGGCCTGGCATTTGGTCTTGACCGTCTGGTGATGCTGCTGACCGGCACCGATAATATTCGTGATGTTATCGCCTTCCCGAAAACCACCGCTGCAGCCTGTCTGATGACCGAGGCGCCAAGCTTCGCTAACCCAGCTTCGCTGGAGGAGTTGAGCATTCAGGTGGTGAAAAAGGAAAAGCCAGAGAGCCTGTAAGATGACGTTTAAGCATCCTGTCTCGGTACTGGTGGTGATTTTCGCGCAGGATACCGGGCGGGTGCTGATGCTACAGCGGCGCGACGATCCTGCGTTCTGGCAGTCGGTCACCGGCAGCCTGGAGGCGGGAGAAGCGCCTGTCGAGGCGGCGCGGCGCGAGGTGTGGGAAGAGCTGGGCATTGACGTGGCGGCTGAAGGGCTGACGCTTGAAGATTGCCAGCGGCAAATTGAATTTGAAATCTTTCCGCATTTTCGTCATCGCTATGCGCCGCACGTTACGCATAATATTGAGCACTGGTTTCGGCTGGCCTTGCCGGGTGAACGCAGCATTATGTTAAGCGAGCATCTGGCCTGGCAGTGGCTGGATACAGCCACTGCCGCCCGTCTTACCAAGTCCTGGAGTAATCGCCAGGCGATAGAAGAATTCGTCGGCTAACCGCTGCCGACAGCCGCGCAGCGCACCGCAATGTGCGTGCTGTTTATCAGCAATAGCGCGCTGAAGCTGTCAGTCAGTCTGGACTGATACAAAATCAACAGCGTCAGACTAAGGTGCGTTGTTTCCCTGCAGAGGGAACCGGCCTTGAGGCGTCTGACCGGTGTCAAACTGGAGAGAGCAGAGTTATGGCAGGTCATAGTAAATGGGCCAACACCAAACACCGCAAAGCGGCACAGGATGCCAAGCGCGGTAAAATTTTTACCAAAATCATTCGCGAGCTGGTGACGGCGGCGAAGCTGGGCGGCGGCGATCCCGCTTCCAACCCGCGCCTGCGCGCGGCAATGGATAAAGCGCTGTCTAATAATATGACGCGCGACACCATGGATCGCGCTATCGCTCGCGGCGTAGGCGGCGACGATAACAGCAACATGGAAACCATTATTTATGAAGGCTATGGCCCGGGCGGCACGGCGGTCATGGTTGAATGCCTGAGCGATAATCGTAACCGTACCGTATCAGAAGTGCGTCACGCCTTTACCAAATGCGGCGGCAACCTCGGTACCGATGGTTCCGTTGCCTATCTGTTCACCAAAAAAGGCGTGATCTCTTATGCGCCTGGCCTGGATGAAGATACGGTAATGGATGCGGCGCTGGAAGCGGGTGCGGATGACGTAGTGACCTATGAAGATGGCGCGATTGACGTCTTCACGCCGTGGGAAAACTTAGGAGAAGTGAAGGATGCACTGGATGCGGCGGGTCTGAAAGCGGAAAACGCAGAAGTCACGATGATCCCTTCTACCAAAGCGGATATGGATATTGAAACGGCTCCGAAACTGATGCGTCTGATCGATATGCTGGAAGACTGTGACGACGTGCAGGAAGTTTATCACAACGGTGAAATGTCCGACGAGGTGGCGGCAACCCTGTAATGGTTGTTGCCCTTCACCAACCTGACGGAGCAGCCTGATGGCGATTATTCTGGGCATTGACCCGGGTTCACGTATTACCGGCTACGGCGTGATCCGGCAGGTTGGGCGACAGTTGACCTACCTCGGCAGCGGCTGTATTCGCACCGGCGTTGACGATCTACCCTCCCGTTTGAAGCTGATTTACGCGGGCGTGACGGAGATCATCACGCAGTTTCAACCTGACTTTTTTGCCATTGAACAGGTGTTTATGGCGAAAAATGCCGATTCAGCCCTTAAGCTGGGTCAGGCGCGCGGCGCGGCTATCGTGGCGGCGGTCAATCAGGATCTGCCGGTATTTGAATACGCGGCGCGTCAGGTGAAACAAACGGTGGTCGGCATCGGCAGCGCGGAAAAAAGCCAGGTGCAGCATATGGTGCGCACCTTACTGAAGCTGGCGGCTAACCCGCAGGCGGATGCCGCCGATGCGTTGGCGATTGCGATCACTCACTGTCACGTTAGTCAGAACGCCAACAGGCTAAGCGATACGCGCCTGACCCTGACGCGCGGCAGATTGCGTTCGTAACCCATTATCAGGCTGGATATTCATCCAGCCTTTTTTATGTTATAACTCTGACACTTTCTCTCCCTGAATCAAAGGAAGCTACTGTGATAGGTCGTCTGCGAGGCATCATTCTGGAAAAACAACCGCCGCTGGTATTAATTGAAGCGAACGGAGTGGGATATGAGGTCCACATGCCAATGACCTGCTTCTATGAGCTGCCCGAGCTGAATCAGGAAGCCGTTATTTTTACGCAGTTTATCGTGCGTGAAGATGCCCAGCTGCTGTATGGCTTTACCAGCAAGCAGGAGCGCGCGCTGTTTCGTGAACTGATTAAAGTCAATGGCGTAGGGCCGAAGCTGGCGCTGGCGATCCTTTCCGGGATGTCGGCACAGCAGTTTGTGACCGCAGTAGAGCGTGAAGAAGTCGCGACGCTGGTTAAGCTGCCCGGCGTCGGTAAGAAAACCGCCGAGCGGCTGGTCGTGGAAATGAAAGATCGCTTTAAGGGCATGCACGGCGATCTGTTTGGCGGCGACGCAACCTTTACGCTTACCAGCGAGAATGCCGCCATCGACAGCAACGATGCCGAGGCCGAAGCGGTTGCCGCGCTGGTGGCGTTGGGGTATAAACCGCAGGAAGCCAGCCGGATGGTTAGCAAAGTGGGCCGCCCGGACGCTGACTGTGAAACCCTGATTCGTGAAGCGCTGCGTGCTGCGCTCTGAGGTAAACCATGATTGAAGCCGATCGCCTGGTCTCACCTGGCAATGTGAGCGAAGAAGAAATTATCGATCGCGCGATCCGTCCGCGCCTGCTGGATGAATATGTGGGCCAGCCGCAGGTGCGCGAACAGATGGAGATCTTTATCAAGGCGGCCAAAATGCGCGGCGACGCGCTGGATCACCTGCTGATTTTCGGCCCGCCAGGCCTGGGTAAAACCACGCTGGCGAACATTGTTGCCAATGAGATGGGCGTGAACCTGCGCACCACCTCCGGTCCGGTACTGGAAAAAGCGGGCGACCTGGCGGCGATGCTGACCAACCTTGAACCGCACGATGTGCTTTTCATTGATGAAATTCATCGTCTGTCACCGGTAGTGGAAGAGGTGCTTTATCCGGCGATGGAAGATTATCAGCTGGATATTATGATCGGGGAAGGGCCGGCGGCGCGCTCTATCAAGCTTGATCTGCCGCCGTTCACCCTGATCGGTGCCACCACGCGTGCAGGTTCGTTAACCTCGCCGCTGCGCGATCGTTTCGGCATTGTGCAGCGCCTGGAGTTCTATCAGGTAAAAGATTTGCAGCACATCGTGGCTCGCAGCGCCGCCTGTCTGGGGCTGGATCTGAGCCCGGAAGGCGCGCTGGAAGTGGCACGACGTGCACGCGGCACGCCGCGTATTGCTAACCGGCTGCTGCGCCGCGTACGCGATTTTGCTGAAGTGCGCGCCGAAGGCGTGATGGACGGCGATGTCGCGGCGAAGGCGCTGGATATGTTGAATGTCGACCACGAAGGCTTCGACTATATGGACCGCAAGCTGTTATTAGCCATTATCGATAAGTTTACCGGCGGGCCGGTAGGGCTGGATAACCTGGCGGCGGCCATTGGCGAGGAGCGTGAAACCATTGAGGATGTGCTGGAGCCTTACCTGATTCAGCAGGGCTTTATTCAGCGTACGCCGCGTGGACGCATTGCCACACAGCACGCCTTTAAGCATTTCGGCATGACCCGCGAAGTATAAAAAACGCCAGCGATAAGCTGGCGTTTTCGTCTGGTTAACCGCTCTCAGGCCGGAGCTTTTTTCATCTGGCTGATAATAAACAGCAGTGCGGCACAAAGCACCACCGAAGGGCCGGCGGGCGTATCGTAAAAGGCCGAGAAGGTAAGGCCGCCGGTCACGGCAATAATGCCTGTACCGATAGCGATAAACGCCATCTGCTCCGGCGAGCGGGCAAAGCGGCGAGCGGTGGCGGCGGGGATCACCAGCAGCGAAGTGATAATCAGCGCCCCGACAAACTTCATCGCCACGCCAATGGTTAAGGCAGTAACCAGCATCAGCAGCATGCGCGTGCGCGCGATATTGACGCCATCCACCTGCGCCAGCTCCGGGCTAATGGTCATGGAGAGTAAAGGTCGCCATTGCCAGGCGAGCGCCGCCAGCACCAGCGCCACGCCGCCGCCGATTATCCATAAATCCTCCGGCGTCACCGCCAGCAGATCGCCAAACAGATAAGCCATCAGATCCACGCGGACATTCGACATCAGGCTCACCACCACCAGCCCCAGCGACAGGGCGCTGTGCGCCATAATTCCCAGCAGCGTATCAATAGCCAGATGGGGACGACGCTCCAGCCAGACCAGGCCCAGCGCCAGCAATAGCGTGACCGCAATCACCGCGTAAAAAGGATTAACGTTCAGCAACAGGCCAAAGGCCACGCCCAGCAACGAGGCGTGCGCCAGCGTATCGCCAAAATAGGACATCCGACGCCAGACCACAAATGAGCCCAGCGGACCGGCTGCCAGCGCCAGCATTACGCCGCCCAGCCAGCCGGGAAGTAACAGTTCAAGCATTATTTTTCCTGTCCTTTACGCAAAACTATCCGTCCCTGTAAATCGTGACGATGATTATGATGATGCCGGTAGATCGCCAGCTGCTCTGCGCCGCGTGGGCCAAACATAGCGATAAATTCAGGATGGCGCGACACCACTTCCGGCGTGCCGGAACAGCAAATATGGTGATTCAGGCAGAGCACTTCATCCGTTTTTGCCATAACCAGATGCAGATCGTGCGAGACCATCAGCACGGCGCAGTTCAGTTCAAGGCGCAGCTGGTTAATAAGATCGTACAGCGCAACCTGACCGTTAACGTCAACGCCCTGGGTGGGTTCGTCCAGCACCAGCAGATGTGGTTGATTAAGCAGGGCGCGCGCCAGCAGTACGCGCTGGGTTTCACCACCCGACAGCTTTTGCAGCGCGGCATGCTGCAGGTGTCCGGCCTGCACGCGTTTGAGCGCAGGCAGAATATCCGCTTTGCGCGTGCCCGGACGCAGCCGCAGAAAACGCTCTACGGTCAGCGGCAGCGTTGGGTCGAGATGCAATTTTTGCGGAACATAGCCGATACGCAGCGGATTATTGCGTTTCAGCGTGCCACTATCCGGCGCGATCAATCCAAGCACGACGCGAACTAACGTGGACTTACCGGCGCCGTTAGGGCCAAGGAGCGTCAGGATCCGTCTTGGTTCCAGCGCTAAAGAGATATTGGACAATACCTGACGCTGGCCAAAACTGACTGAGATATTTTCCAGACTAATCAGTGAGGTCATAGTTATTAATGCTTGCAGAAGTTATCGGATGTTATAATATCACAATCCATCACCCAGTCACGATGGATTGACGCATTATGTTACAGAATAAAAAAGCCCTTTTTCCTCTGCTATTTTCCCTTGGTTTTGCCGCTGCGTTTAGCGCTCCCGCCAGCGCAGCGGTTATCGCTTCGATTAAACCGCTGGGCTTTATCGCCTCCGCGATCGCCGATGGCGTAACCCCGGTAGAAGTTTTACTGCCCGATGGCGCTTCCGAACATGATTACGCTTTGCGTCCTTCTGACGTTAAACGCTTGCAGAGCGCGGATCTGGTGGTATGGATTGGTCCTGATATGGAAGCCTTTATCAGTAAAACCGCCAGCGCATTTCCCGCAGAAAAGAACCTGGAAATTGCCCAGTTGCCCGCGGTAAAACCGTTGCTGATTACCGGCGCGGAAGAGCAGGATGAGCATCATGAAGAAGATGAAGCCCATCATGACGCAGCGCATGAACATCATGATCATGGACAATATAATATGCACCTGTGGATGTCGCCGGAAATAGCGCGCCAATCTGCGGTTGCAATCCATGAGAAATTATTGGAACTTATGCCGCAGCGCAAAGACAAACTTGACGCTAACCTGCAGCAATTTGAGGCAGATTTAGCGAAAAGCGATACGCAAATTGCGCATCAGCTGGCACCGCTTAAAGGAAAAGGATATTTCGTTTTTCATGATGCTTATAGCTACTTTGAAAAGCATTACGGTCTCACGCCACTTGGCCATTTTACCGTTAATCCTGAAATCCAGCCGGGCGCGCAGCGTTTACATCAAATTCGAACACAGTTGGTTGAGCAAAAAGCGACCTGCGTTTTTGCTGAGCCACAATTCAGGCCGGCCGTAATCGATGCCGTTGCCAGAGGAACTCAGGTGCGTAAAGGTACGCTCGATCCGCTGGGAATGGGCATCAGCTTAGCAAAAGACAGTTATGTGAAATTCCTCTCACAGCTGTCGAGCCAGTATGAAAGCTGCCTGAAAGGAGCATGAGGAATCCCTAAAAGTGCAACAGATAGCCCGCTCTGTCGCTCTGGCATTTAATAATCTGCCGCGTCCCCACCGCGTTATGCTTGGGTCGCTGACCGTTGTTACTCTGGCCGTCGCTGTCTGGCGGCCGTTTGTTTATCACCCGGGTGAAACATCGCCCATCGTAAAAACCATTGAAATTGACAAAAACCAGCTGCGTACGCTGCTGCCTGAAGCCAGCGAGCCGCTCGATCAGCCTGCGCCGGAAGATGACCTGCCGCAGGATGAGATCGATCAGGACGTAACGGCGGAAAGCGGCATCCATGACTATGTGGTCTCCAGCGGCGACACCCTGAGCAGCGTGCTGAACCAGTACGGCATCGATATGGGTGAAATCAACCAGCTGGTTAAAACGGATAACGATCTGCGTAATCTCCAGGTGGGGCAGCAAATCTCCTGGACACTTACCGATGAAGGCCAGCTGCAACGCCTGACGTGGGAGATGTCGCGGCGCGAAACCCGTACCTACGATCGCATCGGTAACGGTTTTAAGATGTCCAGCGAGCTGCAGAAAGGCGAATGGACAAACAGCGTGCTGACCGGCGAAGTCAAAGGCAGCTTTGTCAGCAGCGCTCAGCGCGCCGGGCTGACCAGCGCGGAGATCAGCGGCGTGATCAAAGCGCTGCAGTGGCAAATGGATTTCCGCAAACTGCGCGCGGGCGATAAATTCAGCGTACTGATGTCGCGTGAAGTGATGGATGGAAAAAATGAACAGAGCCAGCTGCTGGGCGTGCGTTTGCGCACCGGAGGCAAGGATTACTACGCCATCCGTGCCGAAGATGGCAAATTCTATGACCGCAGCGGCTCTGGCCTGGCGCGCGGTTTTATGCGTTTCCCAACGGTAAAACAGTACCGGGTCTCCTCTAACTTTAATCCGCGCCGTCTGAATCCGGTGACAGGCCGTGTCGCACCGCATAAAGGGGTGGATTTTGCCGTGCCGGTCGGCACGCCGGTACTGGCAGTGGGCGACGGTGAAGTGGTACAGGCAAAACGCAGTTCCGGCGCGGGCAACTATGTTGCTATCCGCCATGGCCGTCAGTATATGACGCGCTATATGCATATGAAAAAGCTGCTGGTGAAGCCAGGCGATAAGGTCAAACGTGGCGATCGCATCGGTCTTTCCGGCAACACGGGTCGTTCAACCGGCCCGCATCTGCACTATGAAATCTGGATCAATAACCAGGCCGTAAATCCGCTGACGGCGAAGCTGCCGCGCACTGAAGGACTTACCGGCAAGGATCGTTCCGCATTCCTGGCGCAGGCAAGAGAAGTGCTGCCTCAGCTCAAACTCAATTAAGCGTCAGCAGTTTCTTATCAGCGAGGCGCACGGTAACACGTGCGCCTCCGCTTGCTCTCTTTTTCCCCACAGGTGCGTTGGTTTCGTATTATTTAGGGTTGGTTTAACGACAACCTGCGGTAAGCGTTGCAAATTTACCTGCCGACACTATCATTAGCCGGTTATTGATAGAGGCGAGTGCATGGAAACCAGCAAGAAAAAAAATACAGAATTTATTCCCGTCTTCGATAAATCCTTCCTGTTACCCAAATACTGGGGTGCCTGGTTGGGTATCGGTGCGTTTGGCGTAATGGCAATGCTGCCTGCAGCGCTACGCGATCCTATCCTTGGCGCGGCGGGCCGCCTTGCTGGACGTTTTGCAAAAAGCGCGCGTCGTCGCGCGCAAATCAACCTGCTGTATTGCATGCCAGAGCTGTCGGAAGCTGAGCGTGAAGCGATCATTGATGAAATGTTTGCCACCGCTCCGCAGTCAATGGCGATGATGGCCGAACTGGCGCTGCGTAATCCGGATCGCGTCCGACAGCGTGTTCACTGGCACGGGCGGGAAATTATTGATGAGATGCTGGCAGAGAAGCAGAATGTTATTTTTCTGGTGCCGCACGGCTGGGCAATCGATATTCCTGCCATGCTGCTGGCTTCAGAAGGTCAGATGATAGCGGCAATGTTTCACAATCAAAGTAATCCGCTGAATGACTATATCTGGAATCGGGTGCGGCGTCGTTTCGGCGGCCGTATGCATGCCAGGAACGATGGTATAAAGCCCTTTATTAACTCGGTGCGTCAGGGGTACTGGGGATATTATTTACCCGATCAGGATCATGGCGCAGAGCAAAGTGAATTCGTTGATTTCTTTGCCACTTATAAAGCGACTTTGCCTGCGGTGGGGCGGCTGATGAAAGTATGCCGCGCGCGCGTGGTGCCGCTATTCCCGGTCTATAATGCCAAAAATCATCAGCTGGATATCTATATCCGCGCGCCAATGGACGATCTGCTTGATGCAGACAACCCAACGCTGGCGCGCCGCATGAATGAAGAAGTAGAGTATTTTGTGCGTCCGCATCCGGAGCAGTACACCTGGATATTAAAACTGCTTAAAACGCGGCGTGAAGGGGAGATCGAACCCTATAAGCGCAAAGAGCTGTTTCCGCGCAAATAGTAAAACGGTAAGCGCCCGCCGGTTGCATAAAGCAAAGGCAGGGCAGAAGTGACCATCGTCCCGCGCCTTTATGGCGCGGGATTTGCGTTCCGGCAGCCGCTAAGAGCGGACTGAAACGCATGGAGATGCATGCCTCTGCTCAGAGCGGATTTACCGTACTGCGTCGCTTGCGCTCGCGCAAAAAAGCGGTCACCAGCACCAGCCACAGCAGGCCGCTCGCCAGATTGATCAGGCTAAACCAGGCGCTGCCGCCATGAAAATAGCCATATTTCGTCAGCTCAATACCCAACGCAAAAGCAATAATACTTACCATCCCTAACATGGCGGCCACGCTGCCTTTGCCCGCAGTGCTGGAAAAGAGCGTTAAACGATACAGCCCGGCATTTACCATGCCTGCGCCGTAGGCATACAGGCTCAGTCCGGCGGTCAGCCACAGGTAACTGTGGTTATCGATCAGGCTGGTTAGCGCAGCAAGCGCCAGTCCGGCCAGAATCGGCCATGCGCCAAAGCGCAGCGGGCCTTCAATCGGCAGGCGGCTGGCCAGACGGCTCAGCGTCAGGTTACCGGCGATCATCGCCAGGAAAACCGGCAGCTGCAGCAGGGCGTAATCCATACGCGACAGCCCCTCATCCTGAATCAGAATTACCGGCGACAGTGCTACCCAGGCAAGGATAGGAATAAATACCAGGCCGATCGCCAGCGAGCCGCTCATGATTTGCCGATCGCGTGCCAGCGCCAGATAGCTGCGCGCCAGATTTTTCAGGCTAATGGAAACGGTACGATCGCCTGCGGTTTCCGGCATGGCGCGCCAAAGGCCAATCAGCGCCAGCGCCGCGATAACAGCAAACAACCAGAACATGGTGCGCCAGTCACCTACGGTTAAAAAGGCTGCGCCCGCCAGCGGACCAGCCAGCGGCGCCAGCAGCGCGACATTGGCCATCAGCGCCATAATCCGCACGCTGCGCGCCTCGTCAAACGCTTCCTGAATCGCCGCATAGCCTACCGCGCCGATAAAGCAGAGGCTGATGCCCTGCAAGAAACGCAGCACGATAAATTGCTCAATGGATGAAATCCAGTGCATCAGCGCGCAGCAGATAATAAAAAACAGTACGCCAGCCAGCATTACCGGACGCCGGCCATATTTATCTGATAACGGGCCAAGCAGCCATTGCAGAACGATGCCGCCGATCAGATAAGCCGTCAAGGAAGCGGAAACCCATTCGGCTCCGACATTGAATTCGTTGGTGACCAGCAGCATGCCGGGCTGGATCATGTCGTGCGCAATATAGGTAGCGAACTCAAACAGCACCAGCGAAAGCGGAAAGAGTAAATGCCTGAAGGTCAGGCTGGAAACCGGGGTGTATGCGGCCATGCAGGTATGCTCCAGAAAGATAAAAACGCGACCGCAAATGCGGCCGCGTCAGTATAACGATCAAAATTATATTAAATATGAATTATTCCTGATGCGCGAACGCGGCAATCGGGTTAATCAGTTCTCCGGCAAACTTCAGGTTCTCTGCCGGATCGGCCAGATTAATCATCTGCTGATTATTCGCCAGCTGCAGGCGATTCAGACAGGAAAGCGCGAAGGTGGGCGCAAACAGATTATAGCGGGCAAATTTAGGTGCCAGCTGCGGATGCGCCTGCTGATAATCATGAACGCACTGCGCCACGCGCTGCCAGAAACGTGCTTCGGGCAGCGTCCCGCTGTCATCCAGAATAGCAGAGACAAAGCGGAAAATGCAGTCAAACACATCGGTAAAGATTGAGAGTACCTTCAGGTTTTCCGGTACCTCCACCGCCAGGCGTTGCGCCTTCTCCGGCAGCACCGCATCCGGGTTCAGCACCGCGATCTCCTCGCCAATATCTTTCATACAGGCGGCGATCGGCACATTATTTTCCAGCAGCAGGATCAGGTTTTCGCCGTGCGGCATAAAGACGATGTCATGTTGGTAGAAACAGTGCAGCAGCGGGCTAAGGTAGCAGGTCAGATAGCGATCGATCCAGGCTTCCGCCGCCAGGCCGGAATCGGCAATCAATGCAGGCAACAACGGCTGCTGATGCTGATCGATATGCAGCAGTGAAGCCATGGTCATCAGACGCTGGTCAGGTTTCAGGTTCGCCACTGGATTATCGCGCCACAGCGCGGCAAACATCTTTTTCCAGGCGGAGTCGCCCTGAATAGCGCGCTCATAGTAACGGTTATGATAGCCGATCGCCGCTACCTCGCGCAGCAGACGGAAGTCACACTGCTGTAGCCAGCGATCCTGGCTCACTACGCTTTCCAGCCACTGGTTTACCGCTGGCGTGGTGGCCATATAGTAAGGTGACAGTCCGCGCATAAAGCCCATATTTAATACTGAGAGTGCGGTTTTGACATAACGTTTGTTGGGCTGGCTGCGGTTAAAGAAGGTGCGGATCGACTGCTGCGCCTGATAGTTATCTTCGCTTTCTCCCAGCCAGATAATATCGCGTGCGGCGATATCGGGTGCAAAAACCGTCAGCAGCTTATTCTGCCACTGCCAGGGATGGACCGGCATAAACAGATAATCCTGCGCATCCACGCCCAGCGCCCGCAGGCGCGTATTAAACCCGGCGATGGTGGTTTCTCCGAGCTCCTCCTGCATTAACTGCTGATAGCTCAGCGTATCCAGGCTGGAGAAGTGCGCATTGCGGGTATGCACCGCAACCCAGACCAGGCGCACTGGCGTGGCCGCTTCCGGCGCGTAGGCAAGATAGTCACGCGCATCAAAACCGATGCGGCCATTATTGGCAACAAAGCAGGGGTGACCTTCGGTCATTGAAGCTTCCACCGTCTGGAAATCTGCCTTTACCAGCGCCGCGCTGTCCGGGTTGCCCTTCTGTAGCTTATAGACGCTGCTACACAGCGTACTGGTGATCTCTTCCATATAGATCGCCAGCATGGCGGCAGGGATACCAATCTGCTGCTTAAACTCAATAATAAACTGCAGCGCATCCAGCGGCCGCGGCTCGCCGTTTTCATGCTTTTCCAGTGAGTCTGCATCAATTTGCCAGTGATCGAGCGCCAGACGGCGGGCGCGGAAAGTGTATACCGCTTCGCCGCCCGGCACCGCCAACTGATAGCTACCGCTGGCGTCAGGCTGGGGTGAAATCAGCTTCTCATGGGCGAACTCAGCAATCGCCTTGCGCACCAGCAGGCGGTTAGCCAGCGCCCAGTTGTCGCCGCTCAGGTGTTGTCCGTTGATCAAGGTTTGGTTTGTTGTCATCTGTAATTGTTCCTGCAGTTGCGCTTGCTGATAATCTTCGCGCTGGCAAAAGGCGAGCCAGGCGGTTTTATGGCCCATATCGATGGTGTGCTGATAGCGGAAGCCGGCCCGTTTGTTCAGACGATGGATTTTCTCGTTACGCACGTCTGGCTCCACCACCACCCGCCGCACCTGCGGCAGGCTGAAGAGGTAATCCATTACCGTGCTGAATACCTGCCAGCTAAACTGCGGCAGCGGTTTTTCCGCAGGCGCAATCAGAATATGCATCCCATAATCGTCAGGGCGAGCCGGATAGTATTTGCCCACCTCATCCTGTTCGGCGCGGTAAAACTCCATCAGGAAAACTGGCCGGTCATTGCAAAGGCCGATCATTGCCGCCTGCGGATCGTGGGCGGCCAGCTGCTGGTAAAAGTTAGCGACCTGTTCCAGCGTGTGGTTTTGCATACCCCAGAAGCATGCGTAGCTTTGCGTCACCCAGCGATGGATAAGCGGCGCGTCCTCTGCGTTCATTGGGCGCAGGGCAAATTCACCAGCGGGTCGTTTGCAGCGATATAAAAAACTCATCTTAGCGCTCCGTCTCTGCCGGGAAGGTCTGGAAGGCGATGCGTTTTTCAACCGGGTAGATCTCCCGTCCGGCGATTTCACGGATCAGCACTGAGTTGCGATAGCAGGCCATGCCGAGATCGGGCGTGACAAATCCATGGGTATGCAGCTCGGCATTTTGTACAAACACCGCGTTATGGCGATCGATGCTGTAATTGCGCTGCACATCGTAGCGCCCCTGCTCATCCCAGCGCAGCCGGTGAGAGATGCCTTCAATAAACTGCGGCGGCCGGTAGTGATAGCCGGTCGCCATCACCAGACCCTCGGTACGGCGCGTATAGTGCTCATCCTGCTCGCGCTGATGCAGCGACAGCTCCAGCTGGTTATCCGGCAGGCGACGCAGGCCGGTCAGCGCTGAATTGGTAAACAGCCGCACCTTGAGGTCGCCATCCAACTGTTTGATATACATTAGATCGTAAATGTCATTTATCAGGCTGCTGTTGATACCTTTGAACAGGTTTTTATGTCCGGCATTCAACTGGTCACGTTTAGCCGGAGGGAGGGCATGAAAATAGTCGATCCATTCTGGCGAGGTCATTTCCAGCGTCAGTTTGGTATATTCCAGCGGATAGAAGCGCGGCGCGCGCGTTATCCAGTTGAGCTGATAGTCGTGGCTGTCGATATCGCTTAACAGATCGTAAAAAATCTCCGCCGCACTCTGACCGCTGCCGAGCACGGTTATTGAGCGCTGCGCCTGCAGCTGCTGCTTATTCACCAGATAGTCGCTGGAGTGCACAATCCGATCGCGCAGCGGACGGCTGCATTCCGGCAGCCAGGCGACCGGGCCGGTACCCAACACCAGCTTACGCGTCAGCCAGGTATGACGTTCGCCGCTGCGGGTATCAAGGGTCTGAAGCTGATAGCATTCGCGGCCCTCATCGTAGCTGACATAGTCAACGCGCGTATTCCAGCGCAGGTTATTCAGCTGTGAGCAGGCCCACTGACAGTACTGGTTGTACTCCTTACGCATCAGAAAGAAGCTTTCCCGGATATAGAAGCTGTAAAGCTTGCCCTTTTGCTTCATATAGTTCAGCAGGCTAAACGGGCTGGTGGGATCGGCCAGCGTCACCAGATCGGCCATAAACGGGGTTTGCAGATGGGCGCTTTCCAGCATCATGCCGGTGTGCCAGTCAAAACCGGGATTCTGGTCGAGAAACAGACCATTAATCTCCTCCAGCGGCGATGTCAGACAGGCGAGGCTCAAATTAAACGGACCGATGCCAATGCCGATAAAGTCATAAACGGTGTCGTTCATCATTATGTCCTTACTGATTTGCAGCGCTTAACGGCGTGTTGCGTGACAGTTCGCGTCCGTAATGGCTAATTAACGCAATAACGTCTTCCATATCGGCGACGCGGGTAGTGGGGTTAAGCAGGGTAAATTTCAGATACTGGCGTCCGTTGACTTTAGTGCCTGCCACCACCGCGTTGCCGGAGCGGAACAGCGCTTTGCGGATCTGCGCGTTGATCTCATCTGTTGTTTCATCGTTCAGGCCGGGACGGGGGATATAGCGGAATACCTGAGTGGTCAACTCCGGCGCATGCAGCACTTCGATGGCGGGATGCGCCAGTAGCAGGCGATGCGTTTGCTGTGCAAGGGCCAGTACGCTGTCAAAGGCCGCACCCAACTGCTGCGCGCCCATAATACGCAGCGTCATCCACATCTTCAGCGCATCAAAGCGGCGCGTGGTCTGAATACTTTTATTTACCAGGTTGGGCGTACCTTCCTGCTGTGCGCTCAGCGGATTGAGATAGTCGGCATGTACCGTAACGTGGCTGAGGTGTTGGCTTTCACGCACAAAGAAAGCGCCGCAGCTGACCGTCTGAAAGAAGGATTTATGATAATCCACGGTAACCGAATCAGCGTGCTCAATGCCAGCCAGGCGCGATCGATGCTGTGACGACACCAGCAGACCACAGCCGTAGGCGGCATCCACATGCATCCAGAGCTGGTAGTGACGGCAGATATCGCTAATCGCCTGTAGCGGATCGATGCTGCCGAAATCGGTGGTGCCCGCTGTGGCCACCACGGCAATCGGGATCAGCCCATCCTGCCGACATTGCTGGATCGCCTGTTCAAGTTTGACGGCATCCATACGGTAATGCTCATCGTGGTCAATAGCGATCACCGCATCATAGCCAAGGCCCAGAATGGCAGTGGATTTCTGAATACTGAAATGGCTCATTTTCGAGGTGAAAATGCGCCATTTACCTGCCTCAGGCGGCAAACCGCGCTGTTTGATCAGATGTTCCGGGCGTTGACGCACGCACCAGCTGTCGCGCGCCAGCAGCATGGCCATCAGGTTAGACTGCGTACCGCCGCTGGTGAAAATACCGTCCGAACCGGCTGGCAGGCCGATGCGCTGCAGCGTCCAGTCGATAACCTTCTGCTCGATCAGCGTACCGCCAGCGCTTTGATCCCAGGTATCTACCGAGCTGTTAACCGCGCTCATAACCTGTTCGGCCAACAGAGAAGGCAGAACGATTGGGCAGTTCAGGTGTGCCACATATTTAGGATGATGAAACCAAACCGCATCACGCAGATAGACTTCCGCCAGTTCGGCAAGCGCCGCCTGTGAATCGCCCAGCGGCTGCTCCAGATCGATATTACGTAAGGCTGGTGCCAACTCGTGCGGCAGGATGCCGCTGAACGGCTTCTCAGTCTGCTGGATCTGATGCCGAATTAAAGACAGCGCGCTTAATGTTTGCTGCGCATATTGCTCCAGCTGAGCCTCGTTAAAGAAAAATTCGCTACCGCTAATGCCTGAATAGTCGCAATGGTCTACAGCGGTCTGTTGTGTTGTTGCGGAAACTAAAGCCATTTCCTGACCCTTTTTCTGGACGTAGGAACCCGTACCGCCAGTAAAAAAAATGGCGGCCCTGTACGCCTGGTGTTTTACGACACCAGTTAAAATTTTCTAATGTTTTGCGGGTGTGAGGAATTTACCCGTAATAAAATAAAAACAGAGGAGCTACCGTCTGAAGCAGATAAACCTCCTTTTTATGCGGTTATCGCGCTATTTTGTTAATGTAATGCTGCGCATGAGAATGAAAATGTGATTATAAATAGCAATCATTATCATTCAATATAATTTTGATGACAATAAAGCTATAAGTAACATTAATATTTAAAGTGTGATGCAGATCACCTTTTTTCGGGTTTAAGGTGCTGGGAACGTGCAAGGATCTTCAGATAACCGGGCGTAAACAGACGGATATCCACTGCGCGGTAAGCAGGAAAACAGGTGTGTGCAAATCAGGGAGATGGTGAGCGGGGCGCTGCGTAGCAGGTGCTACCGTGGTCGGTGGGAACGAAGAGCAGAGAGAAAAGCTGCCGCTTCTGCGGCAGCTTGCGGAATTACTCGACGCGCAGGATACGACTGGTATTGGTGGTGCCGGTGGTGGCCATCACGTCGCCCTGGGTGACGATAACCAGGTCGCCAGAAACCAGGAACCCTTTGTCGCGCAGCAGATTAATCGCATCATGCGCTGCCGCCACGCCATCATTATTACTGTCAAAGTAGACGGGCGTGACGCCGCGATAGAGTGCCGTCAGGTTGAGCGTGCGTTCATGACGCGACATAGCGAAAATGGGCAGGCCCGAGGTGATGCGCGAGGTCATCAGGGCGGTACGGCCCGATTCCGTCATGGTGATAATCGCCGTTACGCCCTGCAGATGGTTAGCAGCGTACATCGCCGACATAGCGATCGCTTCCTCCACGTTATCGAACTGCACTTCCAGACGATGTTTCGATACGTTGATGCTGGGAACTTTTTCCGCGCCCAGACAAACTTTTGCCATCGCGCTAACGGTTTCAGCCGGATACTGACCCGCCGCGGTTTCAGCCGAGAGCATTACCGCATCTGTCCCATCCAGCACCGCATTGGCGACATCCATCACTTCGGCACGCGTCGGCATTGGATTGGTGATCATCGACTCCATCATCTGCGTGGCAGTAATCACCGCCCGATTCAGCTGACGGGCGCGACGGATAAGCGCTTTCTGAATGCCGACCAGCTCCGGATCGCCAATTTCCACGCCCAGGTCACCACGGGCCACCATCACCACGTCGGAGGCAAGAATGATATCGTCCATCGCTTCCTGGCTGGAAACGGCTTCGGCGCGCTCAACCTTGGCGACAATTTTCGCATCGCTGCCCGCGTCCTGCGCCAGACGACGTGCGATATTAAGATCTTCACCGCAGCGCGGGAAAGAGACCGCCAGATAGTCAACGCCGATTTTCGCGGCGGTAAGAATGTCCGCTTTATCTTTTTCAGTGAGTGCCTCAGCAGAGAGACCGCCGCCCAGTTTGTTAATCCCTTTATTATTGGAGAGCGGGCCGCCGACGGTAACTTCGGTAAAAACTTTGTTCTCGCGCACTTCCAGTACTTTCAGCTGTACGCGGCCATCATCCAGCAGCAGCACATCACCCGGCACCACATCTTCCGGCAATCCTTTATAATCAATGCCGACTTTTTCCTTGTCGCCTTCACCTTTCCCCAAACTGGCGTCAAGCAGAAACCGGTCGCCTACGCTGAGAAAAATTTTCCCTTCTTTAAAAGTCGAAACGCGAATTTTCGGCCCCTGCAGATCGCCAAGAATGGCGACGTGGCGTCCCAGTTTGGCAGCAATTTCACGCACTTTATCTGCGCGCAGCTGATGATCCTCTGGTGTGCCGTGGGAGAAGTTCAAGCGGACTACGTTAGCGCCGGCGGCAATGATCTTCTCCAGATTATTATCGCGGTCAGTAGCGGGGCCTAAAGTAGTAACGATCTTGGTTCTTCTGAGACGTCGAGTCATGGGTTTTCCTTAAGGTGTAAAAACCTGAGTGATGCGTAGAGTAAGTATGCGTGTTCTTTTTATGATTATTGATATAACGGCGAATTCATATTCCTTCCTGTTACGCCTGAGTGCATTGCAGGCGCTGTGCTAAAGAGCTTTTACTTTCTCGTCAAATACAATACTGACACCGGATGCTAAAGTCACTCTTCACGCGCAGTGAAGGAAAAGTTCGTTGATAACAGACAAGATTTATCGCTTCGTGGCAGCGGAAAAGGGCATGAAAAGCAGACGCCGTCGGCGGTAAAAAAATGCATCGGTCAGCGTAACAGCGCCTGCTTAACGTTGAATGGGGAAAGGGTCGATCTCTTTATCCAGCCGTGACGGCTTTAACGCCTCTTTCACGCGTTTGAGATTATCGCGGAAGCTGGCGCCATGATGTAGCGTAAAGCCGGTCGCCAGCACGTCAATCAGCATGAGCTGGGCCATACGTGACACCATCGGCATATAAATATCGGTATCTTCTGCCACGTCCAGCGCCAGCAGCAGCGAGGCCTCCTGCGCGAGCGGGGAACCGGAAGCGGTAATGGCCAGTACCACCGCGCCGTTTTCGCGCGCCAGCTGAGCCAGCTCCGGCAGCGATTTTGTGCGCCCGGTGTGGGAAATCAACACCACCACATCGCCCACGCCACTGTTAATACAGCTCATGCGCTGCATAACCACATCGTCTGAACAGAACACCGGTACGTTAAAGCGGAAAAACTTATTCATGGCGTCGTGCGCTACTACGGCTGACGCGCCCAGCCCGAAAAAGCCGATCTTTCTTGCCGTGGTCAGCACCTCGACGGCGCGCTGGATCGCCCGCATATCCAGGCGTTGACGCACCTGTTCCAGACCCGCCAGCGCTGACTGAAAAATCTTGTCGCTGTAGATTTCTACCGCATCATGCTCATTAATATTACGGCTGACCCACGGCTTGCCGGTCGCCAGGCTTTGCGCCAGCTGCAGTTTAAAATCGGGAAAGCCTTTGGTTTGCAGACGATGGCAAAAACGGTTTACCGTAGGATCGCTGACTTCGGCGGCGGCGGCCAGCAGCGCGATACTGGAGTGGATAGCCATTTCAGGCGCGGCGAGCACCACTGCTGCAACTTTGCGTTCGGATTTACTGAGAAAAGGAAGCTGCGACTGAATTCTCTCTAACATATTGTTCATACGGTAACGCTCATCACTTTTGTCAATTTCATAGACAGGTGCATCCAATGGCTGTTTATTGCGAATATACCGCGCTATAGCCGCAGCATGGCAGCGCAGGTAAAACCTGACCTGACGTTTTTTGCCAGAATATGAGCTGTGTCTGATTTCATTGCACAAAAGCCATAGTATTTACAGGGAAACACGCCGCGTATAAGCAGGCCAGGCGTTGTTAAAATAACCGTTTATGGCAAAAGAAGCGGGTGCTGGTTTACCCGCATCGCGCAAACACAGTACATTGTGCTGGAATAAAATTACAATAAGAGCTGGGTCACTGAGGATTATCCGGGCCCGACTCATCCTGCAACGAGGAGATAAGAATGGCGGTAACACAAACAGCCCAGGCATGCGATCTGGTTATTTTCGGTGCTAAAGGCGACCTGGCGCGCCGTAAACTGCTGCCTTCCCTGTACCAGCTGGAAAAGGCTGGGCAGATTCATGAGCAGAGCCGTATCATCGGCGTTGGACGCGCGGAATGGGATAAAGCGGAATATACCAAAGTCGTACGCGAAGCGCTGGAAACGTTCATGAAAGAAAAAATCGACGAAGCGCTGTGGGATCGCCTCAGCAGCCGCCTCGATTTCTGTAATCTGGATGTTAACGATACCTCGCATTTCCCGCGCCTGGGCAAAATGTTGGATCAACAGAACCGCGTAACCATTAACTACTTTGCCATGCCGCCCAGCACCTTCGGCGCTATCTGTAAAGGGCTGGGGATGGCGAAGCTGAATGCCAAACCCGCGCGCGTTGTTATGGAAAAACCGCTCGGCACCTCGCTGGAAACTTCGCAGGAAATCAACGATCAGGTTGGTGAGTATTTTGAAGAGTGCCAGGTATTCCGTATCGACCATTATCTGGGTAAAGAGACGGTGCTTAACCTGCTGGCGCTGCGCTTCGCCAACTCCCTGTTTGCCAATAACTGGGATAACCGCACCATCGATCATGTGCAAATCACCGTAGCGGAAGAGGTCGGGATTGAAGGCCGCTGGGGCTATTTTGATAAAGCGGGTCAGATGCGCGATATGATCCAAAACCATCTGCTGCAGATCCTCACCATGATTGCCATGTCGCCGCCGTCCGATCTCAGCGCTGACAGCATCCGTGACGAAAAAGTCAAAGTGCTGCGCTCGCTGCGCCGCATCGATCACAGCAACGTACGCGACAAAACGGTACGTGGTCAGTATACCGCCGGGTTTGTGCAGGGCAAAAAAGTGCCGGGCTATCTGGAAGAAGAGGGCGCTAACAAAACCAGCAATACGGAAACCTTCGTGTCGATTCGCGTTGATATCGACAACTGGCGCTGGGCTGGCGTGCCGTTCTATCTGCGCACCGGTAAACGTCTGCCGACCAAATGTTCGGAAGTGGTGGTCTATTTCAAAAATCCGGAAATGAACCTGTTCAAGGATTCCTGGCAAGAGCTGCCGCAGAACAAACTGACAATTCGCCTGCAGCCGGATGAAGGGGTGGATATCGAAATCCTGAATAAGGTTCCGGGTCTCGATCATAAACATAACCTGCAAACCACCAAACTGGATCTGAGCTACTCAGAAACCTTTAACCAGTCTCATCTGGCGGATGCCTATGAGCGTTTGCTGCTGGAAACCATGCGTGGCATTCAGGCGCTGTTTGTGCGTCGTGATGAAGTAGAGGCCGCGTGGAAATGGGTGGATTCCATTATTGATGCCTGGGCAGCGGATAACGATGCGCCTAAGCCTTATCAGGCTGGCACCTGGGGGCCGGTTGCTTCGGTCGCGATGATTACGCGCGATGGTCGTTCGTGGAACGAGTTCGAATAAGCCGCTTCCTGCTAAGCCCGCGTAATGCGGGCTTTTTTTTGCCTTAAGAAACGTCATATAAAAATGAACCGCAGTTTCAAAAAATGCTTAAGCGCGTGGACGCCTGAGGTGAAAATCAGGTATGGTAGTGTCCGTTTCCTTTGCTGCGCGGATGCGCGCCATTATTGCCAGTGGTCGGAACGTTCGCTGGCCTCACAGGAGAAAGTGCGATGAAAAACTGGAAAACGAGTGCCGAAGCGATCCTGACCACGGGACCGGTGGTGCCGGTTATTGTAGTCAACAAACTGGAACATGCGGTGCCGATGGCGAAAGCGCTGGTGGCGGGCGGCGTTCGCGTACTGGAAGTGACTTTGCGCACGCCGGTGGCGATGGATGCGCTGAAAGCCATTATTCAGGAAGTGCCGGACGCTATCGTCGGTGCCGGAACGGTGATAAATCCTCAGCAGCTGGCGGAAGTCACGGCGGCAGGCGCCCAGTTTGTTATCAGCCCGGGCATTACCGAACCGTTGCTGCAGGCGGCCACAGAAGGTACCGTTCCGTTAATTCCAGGTATCAGCACCGTTTCTGAATTGATGACCGGGATGCAGTATGGCCTGCGCGAATTTAAATTTTTCCCGGCAGAAGCCAACGGCGGCGTAAAAGCTTTACAGGCGATCGGCGGGCCTTTCCCGCAGGTGCGTTTCTGCCCAACCGGCGGTATCTCGCCAGCTAACTATCGTGATTACCTGGCGCTGAAAAGCGTACTCTGCATCGGCGGCTCCTGGCTGGTGCCGAACGATGCGCTGGAAGCGGGCGACTATCAGCGTATTACCGAGCTGGCACGTGAAGCAGTAGCTGGCGCTCGCTAAATACAATGGCTCTCCCACCGCGGGAGAGCCGTTTCCTTAACCGCTTACCCTGACCGCCGCCGCTGCCGCAACCGCGCGACTAACCGCTTCCTCAACGCTTTCTGCAGTGGCCAGCGCTACGCCCATGCGCCGTTTGCCGTCGATGTCCGGTTTAGCAAACAGCCGCAGCTGTTGACCGGCACCTAATGCTTTTTCCACATCGCTATAGCTGACATTGTTGCTCTGCAGCTCCGGTAAAATAACCGCTGACGCGGCGGGGCCGTACTGACGAATCGCCCCAATCGGCAGGCCTAAAAAGGCACGTACATGCAGGGCAAACTCAGAGAGATCCTGTGAAATCAGCGTTACCATGCCGGTATCATGCGGGCGCGGCGAAACTTCGCTAAAGATCACCTCATCACCGCAGACAAAGAGCTCAACGCCAAATAACCCAAAGCCACCCAGCGCCTTAACCACTTTTTCAGCGATCTGCTCAGCGCGTGCTAATGCCAGCGGGCTCATCTGCTGCGGCTGCCAGGATTCACGATAATCGCCATCTTCCTGACGATGGCCGACAGGCGCGCAGAAGTGGATGCCGTCCACGGCGCTTACGGTAAGCAGGGTAATTTCAAAATCAAATGTTACCACGCCTTCAATAATGACTTTTCCCGCTCCGGCGCGTCCGCCCTGTTGCGCATAGTCCCACGCTTTTTCCAGCTGTGACGCATCACGAATAAAACTTTGGCCTTTGCCGGAAGAGCTCATGACCGGTTTAATGATGCAGGGGAAACCAATCTCTTCTGCCGCGGCGATAAAAGCGGTTTTACTGTCGGCAAAGCGATAGCTGGAGGTAGGCAGGCCCAGCGTTTCAGCTGCCAGACGGCGAATACCTTCACGATTCATGGTCAGACGCGCCGCCTGAGCGGCTGGCACTACGCGCTGTCCCTGCTGCTCCAGCTCAATCAGCATATCGGTGGCGATAGCTTCAATTTCCGGTACCACAAAGTCGGGGCGCTCCTGGTTAATCAGCGCTTTCAGCGCTTCGCCATCCAGCATATTAATGACATGGCTGCGGTGGGCAACATGCATGGCCGGCGCATCGGCATAACGATCAACAGCGATCACCTCAACGCCCAGACGCTGACATTCGATTGCCACTTCTTTGCCCAGTTCACCTGAACCCAACAGCATCACGCGCGTCGCACCCGGACGCAGCGCAGTTCCAAGAATCGTCATAGTACCTACCTGAAAAGTGAAGAGTAAAAACGCGCGCAGTATATACGAAAACGTTTGCGTTGGCAGCTGCAGGGAAAACTTGATCTCACTGTTTGGCCTGTTATACTGTATAAAAATACAGTATAACCCGAGGTGAGTCATGGCTGTTGAAACCAAATTTGTTGTGGTCAGAAAAGGTGAAGAAAAAATGACATTTGCCAGTAAAAAAGAAGCAGACGCATACGACAAAATGCTCGATATGGCAGAAGCTTTTACTGACTGGCTGATACAAAGTGAACTGCCACTGGAGGAAGCGCAACTGGAAAAACTGGGGCTGTTCCTGGCAGAACAAAAAGATGCCGTTCAGCACATTTTGCGTACCAGCAAGCTGCCGGAAGCGCAGCCAGCGGTAAAAGCCGCGAAAGCTACCGCAACGGAAACAGATGACGGTAAAGCACAGGACGAAACGGCAAAAAAAGTACGCGCAGTGAAGGCCGCCTGATTGACCAGCCTGATTAACATTGCAGCCTGTTGAATATCAGCCACACTTTCCTGATAACGATCTTAAGCAGAGTGGGATGAGCGCTCCCGTCTCATCCCGTCCTGTTTTATACAGGACAGGCAGGGTGATGTAGCGATGTAGACCCACAGCTCCGATGGCGCGTTTTCGCTCAACCACGGGCGATCTTTGGCGCGAGCGGCCCGTTGCTAATCACCTGACGCTGCTCCGGAAATATCCGGCGCGGCGTTTTCTGCTATTTGCTCTCGCTTACGCTTCTTGACGTCCGGTGCTTCACACTAAGGCACACATCAAAAAAGGAGAGATTATGAGTAACTGGCTGCAGCAGGTGCAAAAAATGTTAAGCAATACGGCAATTGGCAACGCGGGCGCAAAAGCGCAGGGCGGCAGCGAAGGGTTAAGTAAAATGCTGGCGCCTGGCGCGCTCGGTGGCCTGGCCGGAATGCTTATCTCCAATAAATCTTCCCGTAATCTGTTAAGCAAATATGGCAAAAATGCGCTGGTGATTGGCGGCAGCGCGGCGGCAGGCGTTCTGCTGTGGAATAAATACAAGCAGCGGGTGCGCGAAGCCCATCAGGGTGAGCCTGAGTTTGGTCAGCAGGCGACACCGGTGGATCAGCGTGCAGAACGATTAATCACCGCGCTGGTGTTTGCTGCAAAAAGCGACGGACATATTGATGGCGAGGAACGTAAAGCCATTGAGCAAAATATCCATCAGGCAGGGTACGGCGAGCAGGCGGAGGCGCTGATTCAGCAGGCGATCAACCGTCCACTGGACCCGCACTGGCTGGCGCAGGGAATAAAAAACGAGGAAGAGGCGCTGGAACTCTATTTCCTGAGCTGTGCGGCTATCGATGTCGATCACTTTATGGAACGCAGCTACCTGAAAGAGCTGGGCGATGCGCTGAAGATCCCTGTAGATGTGCGCGAAGATATTGAGAAAGATATTCGTACCGAAAAAGAAAAACTTCCTTCCTGAACGCCGCAGTTAAGGCCTGTCGCAGTCTGGCGACGGGCTGCTACTTCTCTCTTACCTGCTTTTTACCGCTGCCGCTTGGCAATCATGGTCTTAACTGCCAACCTTAGTGTATGTCTGTCTGAAAACAGTAACCGTTATGATGCCACCGAAAGCGAAAAGAGTTCCTCACGAAATGACGCTGCATGATGATACGCGCGTCGATAATTACTACTGGCTACGCGACGATCAGCGTGAAGATCCAGAGGTACTGGATTATCTGCACGCTGAAAACAGCTATGGTCATCAAGTGATGCAGACCCAAAAGGCGTTGCAGGATCGCCTGCTGAAAGAGATGGTCGGACGTATTTCGCCGCAGGATTACTCGGTCCCTTACGTGAAAAACGGCTATCGCTATCAAAGCCGTTATGAGGCCGGTAACGAATACGCTATCTATTATCGCCAGCCAGCGGAGACCGAAACGCCGGAGGAGTGGGAAGTGCTGCTGGACGCCAACCGGCGCGCCGCCCACAGTGAATTTTATACCATGGGCTCGCTCGATATCAGTCCTGATAACCGCATTATGGCGCTGGCGGAAGACTTTCTGTCGCGCCGTCAGTTCGGTATCCGTTTCCGTAATCTGGAAACCGGCAACTGGTATCCTGAAGTGCTGGAAAATGTCTCTTCCAGTTTTGCCTGGGTTAACGATTCAAAAACGCTCTATTATGTGCGCAAAGATAAGCAGACGCTGCTGCCGTATCAGGTGTGGCGTCATAATGTCGGCACGCCGCAACAGGATGATGAGCTGGTCTATGAGGAGAGTGATGACACCTTTTACCTCAGCGTGCATAAAACCACTTCGGAACATTTTGTTCTTATTGCGCTGCACAGCACCACTACAACCGAAATCCATCTGCTGGATGCTGAATATGCCGATGCGCGCCCCCGAGTTTTTGTGCCGCGCCGCAAAGGTCATGAATACACGCTCGATCATTACGATCATCACTTCTGGCTGCGCTCGAATCGTGAAGGCAAGAACTTCGGCCTGTATCGCACCAGCTATCTGGATGAATCACGATGGGAAACCATTATCGCGCCGCGCGATCATGTGGTGATGCAGGATTTTCAGCTGTTTCGTGACTGGCTGGTGGTTGAGGAACGCCAGCGTGGCCTTTCCAGCCTGCGGCAGATCTGCTGGCGTACCGGCGAAACCTTTGGGATCGCCTTTGACGATCCCGCTTATGTGACCTGGCTGGCCTATAACGCTTCGCCGGAGACCAGCAAGCTGCGCTACGGCTATTCATCCATGACCACCCCGAGCACGCTGTTTGAACTGGATATGGATACCGGTGAACGGCGCGTATTAAAACAGACGCAGATAAACGGCTTTGACTCCGCTAATTATAAAAGCGAGCACTTGTGGGTTAAAGCGCGGGACGGCGTGGAAGTGCCGGTTTCGCTGGTCTATCACCGCCAGCATTACCAGCCGGGAAAAAATCCGATGCTGGTATATGGGTATGGCTCTTACGGCACCATTATGGATGCCGATTTCAGCTCCAGCCGCCTCAGCCTGCTGGATCGCGGCTTTATCTATGCATTGGTTCATGTGCGCGGCGGCGGCGAACTGGGGCAGCAGTGGTATGACGATGGGCGTTTACTGAACAAGATGAACACTTTTTATGACTTTCTCGATGTAACCGATGCGCTGGTTCAACAGGGCTATGGCGATCCACAGCGGCTCTATGCAATGGGTGGCAGCGCGGGCGGCCTGCTGATGGGAACGGTGATAAATCTACAACCTGAGCGTTTTCATGGCGTCGTGGCGCAGGTGCCGTTTGTGGATGTGGTGACCACTATGCTGGATGAGTCGATTCCGCTTACCACCGGCGAGTATGACGAATGGGGCAATCCCGACGATCCACAGTATTATCACTATATGAAGCAATACAGCCCATACGATAACGTCACCGCTCAGCCCTATCCGCATATGCTGGTAACCACGGGCCTGCATGATTCTCAGGTACAGTACTGGGAGCCGGCCAAGTGGGTTGCTAAGCTGCGCGAGCAGAAGACCGATGAAAATCTGCTGCTGCTCTGTACCGATATGGATTCCGGCCACGGCGGGAAATCGGGACGTTTTAAATCTTATGAAGGTGTTTCGCTGGAATTTGCTTTTATTATCGGCCTGGCGCAGGGCACGCTGCACGGCAGCAGCGGCTATTAATCATCCTGATTAACCTGCTTCTGCAGGGCATTACGCAGGGCAGGTTTAAGATCCGGGATAGCATTCAGCATCCAGCGCAGATAGCCCGGATCGCGTTTAGCTACATCAGCAACAGGACGCCCACGATATTTACCGAACGGCATCACTTCCACTTCCGCTGCGGTTTGCTGCATGCGCGTAGCCATATGTGCCGCATCCCAGCCGGAGGTTTCCATAATGCGTATCAGCAGCGCGGCGGTGACATAACAGTCATAGAGCGCCCGGTGTGCATGCAGGTCTGCTGGCGGCGTAACATCCAGCCGCAGATGCTGACGCAACGCCTGATTGCCATAGGTTAAACCGGGCCACAGCTGGCGAGCCAGCTTCATGGTACAGATCCATTCGCCATACATTTCCGGCAGCATACGCCGATCGAAGCTGGCATTGTGCGCCACATAATAGGCACTACCGTGATAGCGACTGATTAAGGCTTCAATTGGCGGCTTATTCGCCACCATGGCTTCACTGATGCGATGTACGGCCATCGCCTGACGGCTAATAGGCCGGTCCGGACGCACCAGATCGCTCATGGGATTAACGATCTGGCCGTCAATCACATCGACGGAAGCAATTTCAACGATACCGCCCTGTAAACCACAGGTTTCAGTATCAATCACGCGGAGCATAAAGCCTCTTAGCGCTGACGCGCACTGTTATTTCTTCGGTTCCCATGGCAGGCGGGAAAGGTTAATCGAGGTTTGTCGATGATGCATCAGACGCTGGCGGAACCAGTCGCGTAGCGCTTCTGGCTGCTCACGCTCAACGATTTCCGCTACCACCGGCATATTGTAACGCTCTTTGAAGGCGACGCCAGCGGCGGCCAGGTCGACATTCACTTTATCTTTTTCTTCCTGCGTTAATGTTGCCAGGTTGTTAGACATTTTTTGCTCCTGTGTATAAGCGCCGCAGTGCTTATATTGAATCGCCGTTAATGCCTCGACAGGCTTAATTACGGGAGGTATGCTGCGGCCTCGTTGGTGACAACCACGATAGTTTACAGGATGAAATCATGTTGAAAACCCGCTTCTCTGCTTTACCTGGTGCAGCCGCCCTGGTACTGGCAGTTGCCTTTTCTCCGGCTGCGCTGGCCCATGCCCATCTGAAATCGCAATATCCCGCCGCGAATGCCAATGTAGAAGCCTCGCCGCAGGCGCTGACCCTGACATTCTCTGAGGATATTGAGCCTGCTTTCAGCGGCGTTGATATTGTTGCCGCTGACCAGCAGACGATGCCGGTAGCTGAAGTGGAGCGTGCGCCTAAACAACATAATCAGCTGATTGTGCCGCTGGAGAAACCGCTGCCCAGTGGAAGCTATCAGGTAAACTGGCATGTACTGTCGGTAGATGGTCACCGAACCAAAGGAAGTTACACTTTCAGCGTGAAATAGTGATGACGCTGGATACGCTGTATATATTTTGCCGCTGGCTCCACTTCAGCGCCTTGTTGCTGCTAACCGGCAGCGCCTTTTATAGCGCGCTGCTGGCACCGCGCCGCTATCAGCCTGTGCTAAGCCAGCGTTTGATGCCGCTGTTTACTCTCTGCATTATCCTGACGCTATTGAGCGCGCTGGCGATCCTGGCGGCCCAAGCCGGCCTGATGAGCGGAGACTGGCGTAATATTGCCCGGGCGAATATCTGGTGGGCGGTCATGCAGACAGGTTTTGGTCAGGCCTGGCGCGTGCAGCTGCTGGGCGCGTTGCTGGCTGGCCTTGCTCTGGCAACCGGCGGCAGCACGCGTCAGCGTTTACTGCTGCTGTGTGGTTTGCTACAGCTCTGTGGCCTGGCGCTGGTTGGACATGCGGCTATGCTGGATGGCTGGCCTGGCGTGTTACAGCGTGTTAATCAGGCGATTCATCTTACCGGCGCAGCCTTCTGGGCTGGTGGCCTGCTGCCGTTATTATGGTTAATGCGTGATGCGCAATTGCCGCAGCAGCGTGCTGATGCAATCCAGACCATGATGCGCTTTTCGCGCTATGGGCATTTGGCGGTGGCGCTGACTTTGCTGAGCGGCATCGTTAACACAGCTTTTATCGTTGGCTGGCCCTGGCCTGCAAACAATGATTACCGGCTATGGCTGACCATTAAAATCGGGCTGGTGGCGCTAATGTTATGCACCGCGCTGTTTAATCGCTACTGGCTGGTTCCGCGTTTTGCCATGCCGGGCAGCAGGGCGCAATTATGGTTTGTGCGTGCAACGCAGCTGGAAATAGCGATGGCGGTACTGGTGGTGATATCAGTCAGCATCTTTGCCACGCTACAACCGTAATGAGTAAGTTAAGTAAGACAATAAGGTAACCCCATGAAAAAAATCCTCGGATTAATACTGGCGATGGGATGCTGCACCAGTGCGCTGGCAGCGTCAGAAGTTATCACCGTAAGTCGTTTTGAAATTGGCAAGGATAAATGGCCTTTTACGCGCGAAGAAGTGATGCTCACCTGTACGAAAGGGCATGCGCTGTTTGCCATCAACCCCAGCACCCTGATGCAGTATCCGCTCAATGATGA
Organism: Pantoea alhagi; assembly: GCF_002101395.1. Taxonomy (NCBI): domain Bacteria; kingdom Pseudomonadati; phylum Pseudomonadota; class Gammaproteobacteria; order Enterobacterales; family Erwiniaceae; genus Pantoea; species Pantoea alhagi. The sequence goes on from NZ_CP019706.1 coordinate 3,410,386, forward strand.
AGCGGCAAAGAACGTGACCTCAGGCAAAGCCACGGCACAGCCCATTTCGGTGATTCAGGCCGACGATCCGCAGCACCCAGGGCAAAAAGCCAGCCTGCAGCCTATTATTGAGCGTGCAGAGAAGCTGTGTAGGTAAACCCTCAGGCGCGGTATCGCCGCGCTAATTCCCTGTAGCTAATTTTGGTGCTAAAAGACAGCGCCCGGGCTGCTTTTTGCCGTTGTTCTCACAGACTTAAACTCTTCTTTGCAGCCTGTTTGCATCTGACTGGACATTACTCATGACTGTTCTACGCTTTATAAGGCAAGGCGACATCGCCTGCATTAATGCCAACTTTTAGCGCACGGCTCTTACAAGAGCCATTTCCCTGGACCGAATATAGGAATCGTATTCGGTCTTTTTTTATTTACTATTCAAGAACAGCAACTTAGGTAAAAATCAGTAGCTTACCAGGACCCCTGATCTACCCAATATCCCCTCTGTTGATCTCTTGTAGTCAGTTTGTGGACGCGATTTTTATTTTCTGCAACGGGTTTAAATAAATGGCATCTTCCAGATGGCCTGGTGCGAAACAAAAACGCATGCAAACTCATGCACCTTATGCATGCGCTGCTTAAAAGCGGGAAAATCGCGGATAAATGGCATTAAAAACCGACATTATGAGTGCCGGTCTTGTGGTTTAATTCATGCATCAGTTCTGCCATGAAACGATGTCGTCCAGACCTGAGAGCAGGTCTGGAAAATAACTTCCATCAATATTGAAGGAATCCTCAAGCGTAATATTGTCAGCATGGTTTTCAGGCTTTAGTACCATGCTAACGCCAACAGCCCCGGCAAAATGTGCCTGGTGAAATTTAAGCACAACCTGCTCGAATGCCGAGGTTAAATTAATATCCTTAAATTCCCCCCCATTCTTTAAGGCCTGATGGAAACCCTGCATATCATTCCTGAACTGCTCTAACTGACCGAAAAAAACTCTGCGGCGAACTCAGTTTTTAAGGCAGGAATTGAGAATTCAACCCATACCATAATACGGCTATAGGCAGGCTCCTCGGGCTCAGCCAGTCTTTCATAAGGCGTTAATTTAAGGTGTCTGGTACCGCTTGTGATATCTATCATCACTCCCCCTTTACGGCATGTACTGAAAATGCATGATAGTCCAGTCAGCTTCCCTGACCAGAACCTCAGGACGGTATGATCTGTAAATATAAGTGCCTTTATTTTGCTTGTTTTCCAGAAGCTTATACATACGAGCTTCGTACCGGAAAAGCCCTGGCTTTTTCAGTGGATCTGGCGTTCTGGTACCATAACGAATGGCCTTTTCCTGAATCTGTAAAGGCACATAGCGGCCGGGGTTTGGCATATGTTTTGCCGATGACTCACTCATCCTTTACGCGCAAGCGGATAAGCCCATTTTAAGGCGGCCACGTAAGATACTGGTGGTGGCCTGACTCAGTTTCACGGTTACAGCCGTTTTGACACCACTCTCCAGTAACGCTTTACCAGCCCGAAAAAGGCGAAATGCACCAAAGGCGATTAGAGCGAGGTCTGTAGGGTCAATAAGAGGGCTTCTAACGGAGCCTCTTCCAGTCTGACAAACACGCCATTGGCATCATAAATCTGCCATAAACCGGGAACCTGAGCGACGGAATAACCAAAACACATCCCGTTTTCATCATCAACGATGGGTTTTGAGTTCAGTGGTGGGTTACGGGGGCGAAATTCAAAGTATTCACCTGATGGTAATTTTGACTGGAAGGTGTAAAAAAGTCCTTGCTCGTCTGTAATTAATCCAATGCTCATTGTGATGATTTCCTTTTGGGCTAATCTTGGGATCATCATAATGGACATTTTTGCTTGAATCTACTTTACCCGATGCTTATTAAGCGGTTCAGCCAACTAACGCCCCGCACGGCGGGTTGTTCAATCCCACCGCCCCAAAAATAAGGGTTTCAGTGCGGCAGGATTTTGAATTAATGCCAACTTCCTCCTTCCCAAACCTCTTGCAGAATCCCGTTTAATGTTTCTCGGTCTGATTCTTTGTTAAAACCCATGAATTCAACGACCGTAGTTGACCTTTTCTTGATACTCATTTTTATATCAGGGAAAACGCATTTCACTCGACGATCTATCTCATTCTGAAATGCATCGACAATTTGCAGCCCTAATTTTTGTTCTTTATCCTACATGATATTGATTCTCATAATCTACTCAGCCTTATAAAATATATCATCTTCGATTTCGTTATTTTCGCTATTTGCCAGATCAGTAATGAGTGTGAGTGCGAGTTTTAAGTCCGATGGTTTGCAGTTTGCAATCAGAGATACCTTGACCTGGCCCCAGCATTAGATTTAAACATCAGTTAGTTATATCTCGTTTTAACCTAACCCTAATGACTAATACAAACCACTTTAGTAACTTCCGCTTATGATACTAAACGGACCTTATTAGCCAAAAGCCAGACCAAGTACCATGTCTGATATGGCTCATGAGGCAGGCCATATATGCCTAATTTACAAAAGGTCTAAGATCGCTTGGATACTTAAACTTTGTATGATTAACGAACTTTTTGGTAGATGCACATCAGGGGCAGAGCGATTGCTGCTGACAGAACCGCCTTTGTACAGACCACAGTAAAAGCAAAATCGGCCATGGCTTCTTCGCCATCGCCATGTATGGGTATGTAATGACCAACGAAGCTGCTAACCCAGCTGTCCGGTATCAAAACGATACCCGCAATTACTAAGATAAAGAACATTAAAATTTTCATCCTGCTTCACACTTTTATGAAGTTCTGCAAGAGTCAGGAAAAATGAATCTTTATGCGGAATTTTGAATACCGTATCGATTAATCTTATAGCTCAAATGTCATCATGAACTCTGTTGGCAATACGGTACACTAAATAGGCAATTATAAAACCCAGGCATGATATACCGGCTTTAAGATAGCGGTACTCAGACTCTGACATAAAAATGAACCAAAACAGGAGCCCAAGGGTAGCCAAAATAATGCAATCGCTGATCCCTGCTATACCCCGTGATATGATTTTTTTTAATATATTCATGGAGTTACTCTCTGAAAAAACAACGTTGTCACCTCGTCGAACAGACGGCGGTTGCGATGCCATAAAGCCGTTGCGTCTTCAAAAGGCTTTACTCGTTTCTCAATTAGAAAATAAAGAAGATCCAAATTTCCCAGCCTGCGGAGATAATTATAAAGTTCCGGATCTCGTCGATTCAGCTCACGGGATGAATAAACAGCTCTGGACTGTAATGCTCCTAAAGAAAGCAACGTCGAAAAAGTAAATCCCACGACCATTTTTGCGACCATACGGCTAGTAAACATAGTGCCAATATTGCCCAATATTAACCTGTTTGTTATTACACTACCGGCAAGACTTGCTGAACTATTAACCGCTACGTTTTTAAGTTTCTCTATATCTACTTTATCCAGGTAACGTTGAATAATGTAATTTGCCATCTTTTCGATGTATTTGCGGTTAGCAAAGCCATCTTTAACCAGCCTGATACAGCGCTCTTTATCAAAATTATTTTCCCAGCGACTATCTGTATCCAGAAAGTCATAGCCGAGATAAAACAAATCTACAGGTAGCTCCAATGCACCCCCTGCGAAACTACGCAAAAAACTGCTGTTAACATTAATGGCATCCGCCATATTGTTTGCTAGCTCTTTAGCATCCATACCAAAACCCATCTAATTTTTTGTGAAAGTTTCTTCCGGCCATTGCGCCTTTACCACTTTGCCGATAATGCGGCAGCTATGATCGCAGTCCAGAATCCTGTAGGCCGGATTGAGTGGCACCAGATAACTTACTCCACCATCAAGCTCGTACTTTTTGAAGGTTGCCTCTGAGTCTCCGTTAGCTGAAGCCACACAGAAATCACCTGATTCCACCAGTTCGGCAGGGTCCACGAGTATCAACATCCCTTCAGGAAAACTCGGCCGTACCCCCTGTGGAGCCGTCATAGAATGACCTTTGACTTCAAGCCAAAATGCTTTGGCGCTCGCTTTCTTTGTGGTTGCTATCCATGCCCTGGCATCACTGGCGGTATAGCTTCCTACCTCCGAAAAGGGGCCGGGCTGTACATAGTCGAAAAGTGGATAATCGTAAGCCAGTCGACCAGAAGGCTGTTTAGATCTTTCTTCTGAGTTGTTGAAAGAATACTCAGACACCTCTCTGGACAGTGTTTTGCTGAACTCAGAGATTGGCACCTGTAGGATCTTCGCAAAGCCAGAAGCTATGGGGACGTTGAGACCAATTCTACCATTGAGGTAATGGCCTACCGCGCCCTGTGAAATCCCCAGTTCGTCTGCGATTGTGTACTGAGTAATACCCAGCATTTTTTTCTTAGACTCATACAGAGCTTTCAGCCGCTTCGCGTCTTCAAGCTGTTCTGTCGTCAGGGGCTTCTTTTTTTCCATATTGCGATTGTAATACTAACAGTACTCATTTAAGAAATACCTGTACTATTGAATATAATAAATACCCTTAGTATTCTTATGGCGAGTAAACCTCAGGAGCTAGCTTATGAATCGAATGACACTTGAGGATTACGCGAAGCTATATGGCCAGGCTAAGGCTGCGAAAGACTTTGGCGTAATTCAGTGCGCAATCAGTAAAGCCATCCGTACCGGTCGAAATATTTTTGTCACCATTTTGCCGGACGGAAGTGTCAAGGGGGAGGAGCTACGGCCTTTTCCAAGTCATAAAAAATAGTTTCACCGCTCTTAAACATCCCGCGCTGAAAAAGCGCATGAATCAACGAAACAGCCAATACTGCAAGAACGTGGGTTCGAATCCCACCCTGACAAATAAACCGCCTCCGAGCGGTTTTTTTATGCCCGTTTCCCGGTACGACAACCCCAGTGGGCTGTGGGGCGAATAACACCCGCAGCACAAGCACCGGTCGGCCCTGAGCCAAATTCCTGCTGGTGGCTTATGCAGACAGCCGGAAAGACGGAATATACAAAGCCTGGCAACAACATACCGGTTAACCTTGCTCATCTGGACTGCTCTAAATTACAGCGGTACTATCAAAAAGTACGCAGCTAAAAGGATGAGCGTTATGGATACCACAGAGCAGCTTAACGGGACTTATTTTTATGGTGGACTGACGAACCTCACAGCCGGGGAGCTTTTTTACTGGATCATGGTTGATGTCACTGCCGGGCATTTTACTGGTGCAAAGGATGTAATCGCTGCGGCAGCAGTTTACAGCGGGCAAAACACTATTCAGGTTAGAGGGAAATTTGGCAAAGCCACGCCGGGAACGAGTTACGCGTCAAAGTATTCTCGTAAGCTTCTGAAAGGGTACATGCTGCCATTTCAGTTACCCACCTGGATTCAGAATCCTGCCAATCCATTTGAAGTTAAAAGGGTAATGACTTACAGACTGGCTACGTTTGTAGGACGAACTATCCCGGTTATCGGTTGGCTTGTATTGGCGACAGACGTGGCGCAAATAAGCTATGAGGCAATGGTTCGTTATAACAGAATAGTCAGGACAGAGGATAAAGTATGGTAGAGGATAATGTCGAACAAGCCGTATTTGAGCTGGTAAATGAATACAACGGCCCAAGGTTGTTTTCAATGAAACGTTATCCGCTAAAGGCTACAACTGATCTGAACGAAGATTTCAGAATGGATCCGATTGACGCATATGAGCTACTTGAGCGGTATGTGGAGATGTTCAACATAGAGCCATCTGACATAGATTTTGAGCAATATTTTCCTGAAAACCTGAGCAAAAAACATGACCCGTTAACTATTCAGTTAATGATAGATTCTGCAAAAGCCGGACGCTGGTTAGGTAAAAGCTAAAGCATCTGCAACTGTTTTATTCTTTCATCTGTGGTGGCCATGTGCCGCCTTTTATATGCCCGCACTTATATCTCATCAGACATTACAGAGGCTCTTTGCATAAAGGGAAATGAATCCCCACGGGTTTAACAGACACCTCAGAGTCATTTAAGATGACTTATAAAAGAGGTGCCCATGAGCGGTAAACGTTATCCTGAAGAGTTCAAAATTGAAGCGGTCAAACAGGTTGTTGCTCGCGGCCATTCCATCGCAACCGTCGCCACCCGTCTTGATATCACCACGCACAGCCTCTATGCCTGGGTAAAAAGTATGGCCCTGATTCATCAGTCACTAAAACGCAGTCCGGTGCTCAGTCTGAGATCCGGCGTCTTCAGAAAGAACTGAAGCGGGTTACCGACGAGAGAGACATACTAAAAAAGCCGCTGTAGATTCAATCGGTCAATGCAACCCCGGATGACAAAAGATATTGTCCTGAACGCATTACTGATGGCGGTATGGCGGCGTGACCCGATAACCGGCGATCCTTCGCCCAAACCGAGGTTTTTAAGAACATCAGCAATCAGTCCGGCGCCCTTGATTTCAGCCATAGCGCTGGCGATTTGCAGATACTGTGAATGAAGGGTTTTCTCTGCCAGGTGCTTTCTCATGAGTTCGTCAGCATAAGCCCGTATCTCGATAGCTTTGTCGTCCACATACTTACGCGTCGCCAACACCACGGATGGATCAATTTTTAGCGTCACGGCGGCGGTACTGTTCACGATTAAAATCATGCGGATGGTCTGCGTGCGACCGCTGCCTTCCTGCAGCGGCGGCTTATAGGTTTCGGCGCAGTTCGCCACGGCCACCATATCGCCATCGGTATCAAACAGGCCGCTTTCACGTATCCAGAAATCATAAAATATTCTGGCAACAAAGAGGGCAGATTCTCATTCCTCCCATGCACTCCGTGTTATAGGCTCTTTGCTTTGCTAAAGATTTTACATCTGTACACAATAGATACAGAGACGTTCCTTCATGGTTACAAATCTTGTGCTATAGATCACATCACCTTTACAGCAAAGCGGGAAACGGTGATGGCTTTGGCATTGAAAAAGGATTTACTTGTAGGAGCGGTACTGGTTGAGGTACTGCGTCAACATCCGGAAATTGAGTTACCAGGTAACTTCGTAGATGCGGTTATAGAAATGAGTACTGCTTTATGCGAAAAGTTTCCGCGCGATGATGATTCTACTGCATCAGATAATTAAAAAGCGCCTGGGTGACGGGAACAGATTACAGGCAAAATCCTGTAAGGCTCGCTTTGACGGGCCTTTTTTGGACCCACGCCACGCCGGGGTTAACTGTTCGTTATGCGTAGTCAAATAGCAAACTGACATGATGTACGCTGTACGGCGCTTGCTGCGGGGGCATCTGATGCATTGCATTTATTATCTTATCGGTTTTCTGTTCAATGATATGAAAAAGGCCTTAAGCGTAATGCCTGTAAAAATGGCTGTAACATCATGCATTGAGGTAATGTCGCTCACGTGTTTATTTTATCAATGCAATATTAATTTTTAGCGCTGGCTTTTTATTAAGCATACCCTATGCTTAAAATATAAACAAAAAAGGAGCTGCCGGTAAACTCATCTGATGTATAAAAATTTTCATAAAATCAAAGAATAACAAAATGCTTTTTACCCGGGACGCTGTGGTTGTGCCAGTCTTTTAGCTCTACCGGGCAAAATATTGATTACAATAAAAACGGGGAATAAAAAATGAAAATTGCCTGCCTTGCCTGGGGTTCGCTTATTTGGAAGCCGGAAAATTTACCTTTAGCTTTTGACTGGAACCCGGACGGTCCTGTTATGCCAATTGAGTTTTCCCGTGTAGGAGATCAGGGCGAACTCGCTACTGCTATCTGCATGAATGCCCCACCTGTACAGGTTTACTGGGCTTTGCTGGATACCAACACCCTTCAGCATGCTATCTCATCCCTGCGCGAACGAGAAAAAATCCCTGACTCTCGGGAGGACAGCGTAGGTAAATTTTTACTGAAAAGCATGCCCACCGGGGTTCTGGCTAACTGGGCCGTAGCACAAAAACTGGATGCGGTAATATGGACGGCTCTGCCGCCAAGGTTTTCTGGTCTTGAAGGCCGTATTCCTTGCGCTGAAGATATCCTGGAATATCTTGGCTTGCTTGAGGGAGAAAAGCTTCAGCATGCTCAAAACTATCTGAAAAAAGTGCCAGCTAACATCAATACGCCTTATCGCAAGCTTGTTCGTGAGCAACTGGGATGGGATTGTTAAGCAGGGAGAAAGAGAGTTAAGGCATTTTTGGTCAGTGAAATTATAAAATAGATGATTAGACGAAAAAATAACCCTCCATTAAGGGAAATCCATTATCTCTGGAGGGGATGCAAGGCACCTGTCGTTACAGAAGCATTATTAAATAATTAGAATCTTATATTTTGATCTCGAGCAATTTTGTCATAAACCTGACAGAACAAATCAATAAGCCAGATAGCTAGCTGTTTCTTTACAAATCGCTTTTAATAATCTTTATTAGCGCCGGGATAATCACGGAAGTAAACAGCGAGAGCGGCAGGAAAGAGGCAAGTGGCTTTTGGTTTTTGACAGCGCTCAAAGCAATGCTCTGAACGCTGCGAATTTAAATTTCATTAATCAATTGGGGCAGGTTGTAGCAGGTCGATAACATCATCGATCTCATTACTGGCGGCATGTCTGTCAAGGGCAACGGCATAGTACTTTCCTTTACAGTAATGCTTTTTTACCACAACCCGGTGGCCGGCAGCATTGTCACCCTGGCCCGCTGATGGAGAGGACAACGTGGTCGGAACAACCAGTTCGTCTTCAAGCTTCTCCGCTTCAATAATTCGGTTATAACCGTCACTGGAAAGCAACAGATGTTGAATGCGCATATCCCTTCCTCTTGCTGATAGATTGGTACGAGTCTGAAGAAATTGTAGCGCAACGCTTATCAAATGCCGGAATAGCCTGATCAAAGAGTTCTTTGAGGCAGGCATTTAGCGTAGTAACAGACGTATCAGGCGCCTCTTGCTATCGATCCGGCATGGTGAACGAATGTTGATTCGTCCTTATCTCTCGCCGCGTACAGCCTGACCGTCTGCTTATTACCTGCCTGGGCCATTAATCTAATGACAAAAGTTCAGGAGGATAAATGGCCTGGCATCGTGGAGGTTGCGGTAACTTTGCAGAAAACCGGGAGAAAACATCTGAAGCAGGTAAAAAGGGCGAACATAGCCACAGCGGTGGACGAAAGGATGAATAAAGAACACCTGTTCTTTTAACTGCCAGCCCCAACGGTACAGGTTGGGGCTATAACTTTTCAGGCCAACTCGTCTTGGCGAAAAATCCGGTTACACGCTGAAGCCGTAGGGGAAAACCCCGTGAAACAGAGAGTGCGTATAGATGGCAGACTGATTCATGCTATCGACATATATTGATATTTATCAGTGCGTTAAAGCCTACAGTGTGACGCCAGCATTCTCCAGCACCTGAATGATTTTAAGGGCACCGGTATAGTTAATATGATCGCCATCAAGGAAATCAATGCGATCAAAATCCTGATGCGCGGAAAGGTCGTGCAGAACAAAACCATCACCACACAGGCTGTCCAAAAAAGCCCGGTTTTCCTGCAACATCCCCTGATGCATATGTTCGCGGTAGGCTGCGGGAAAAGGCGGGATGACATAATGAACGGTTATTCCACTTTTTTTAGTTTGTTCCGCTATCTCCAGCAGTAAGCGCATATTCGCTTGCTGGCTAAGCTTATATTTATAATTTTTACTGTGTAACTTCGCTCGTGCTGCGCTGCTGACCGGAGCCTCGCTTTCATCCAGAAAAGCGGCATCTTCTTTTCTCTGCTCCCAAAAATCATGGCATTTTGCCAGGGTTTCAGCACACTCCAGTTTTTGATGAATATTGTTGAGAGCGGGAACATTCATTTGGAAAGGAATGATTTCCGCAGCCCATTCACAAGCCGTGCGATCCACAATCGGCTGCCTGGTTTTATGGTGAGGGATAATATTGTTTAACTGATTGTAATGACTAAGAATATGAACAACACGGATATTCTCTTCCGCTCTGGTTTTGGCCAGTTCATAAAAGAGATCAAACATACCAAACATGATAACGATCTCTTTAACATTTCCCCTCTCAGTGTAATGCGCAATCATCGCCTGAGCCTGTTTCAGATCCATACTGTGCATTGCCAGATTAACAGCGGAACGAAGGTTTTTTTGAGGGAATGCATGATAGCAATAAGAGTTGCCAACAATTAAGGTCGCCGGATCTTTATTGATTAAACGAAGATGCTTTTCCTGCAGATAAGCAATGAAAGTATCTTCATTATATGAAAAGGGAGCCGCCTTGTTGAACATCACTTCCTGAAAGTCCGCAATGAGCAGGGCCGCATTAACTTCAGGGAGCGTGAGAATATTAGCCGCATCATGATCGTAGATGATGACTGGCCGCTGGCTTTCAGTAAGCTGCTGGTGAAATGCTGCTGCAGAAACCGGTTCGGTTAAGGTGCATTTGATAAAGTAGAAATTCCCCAGCGCGCTTTTATCCAGGTATTGATAAAAATATCCGGCATGTTCTTCATTACCAAAGAAAAATATATCTAATTTTTGGTGATGAAAAATATTTAACCAGTAATGCCAAAGCGCTTCTTTCAGGCAACCTGTTTCAGTCTGCGCCAGCCCGCTTTCCAGCACTGCTGCCACGCTATTCAGCAGATTGATGGTGGGTTCATTATCCATGATAAAGGCGGGATGGTCAGACAGGCATTTCACCAGTTGATTAACCGCTTGCTCTGCATTACTTTCAATGTTTTTAGATAAGCTCTGAATTTCTTTAAGAAAAACCAGTTCCTGTGCCAACGTCTATTCCCCCTTCAATCGTTTTGCTCAGTGTAACGGGCCTGACGATTATCTATGGGAAAATAACGGGGGTAATTAATGCGCTTTTATCAGGATTACTTATGTTTTGGCAATGATCCGGGTTAATGATATTGCGATGGCAGACCTGTGATTTTCATACTTCAGCATGCTTTTTGCCAGCAATAAAAAGGGCCGCCATAGCGACCCTGTCATCTGTCTTTATGATATCAAACAGCATTCATAGCTGTTACGTTGATGTCAGATCGTAGAATGCCATGTCTGGCAGATTGCTCATCAAAGAAGTCATTTAAAGCACGAGCAGCGTTTTCGCCATGAATTGGCAAAGACATTTCAATGGCTTTTTCGCCTTTTTTAACGATGAACTTTACGAACCAACTTTTCTTAACTGAACTCATTCTTTGCCTCCCCTGGTGATAAGTCGGGTATCTCCCCGTGATTATTTAATCGGCGAATATTGCTAAAACTTTAACCATTTTTATGGCGAGTGGTCGTTAATGATGACAGCTATCGCTTTTATCATCCTTCTGCGCGCTGGATAACGGCGCAACCGGAGGCATATTGTGCCTAAGCGCTGGCTCGCATTGCGCTGATACCGATCAAAATTCATACGCACAGCGGTATTGGCATGATTGAATGTGCACTCTCGCTGACTGAAGGCAAAATTTTGTGGGGCTTAACGCAGTTTATACGCATTTATGCACAGGCTACCCCCATTTTCTGTGGATAACTAACCGGCGGTTTTTACCCGTGATTTAATCTGTTGTTAGCCAGTACGAGAAAGGGTGTTTAGCCCACAGCAGAGAATGGCGTGCGGTCGTTACGGGCGCGCGCATTGGTCAGCGCGCCCGTAACTCGAAAAGAACCCCGGCAGGGATGAAAAGAGGACATAAGTAGAAAATGATTGATTTTAATTAATTTTTTCAGGCCACGCCACGGCAGGAATGCCGTTCAGTTTAGGTCTGGCAAAGAGATCGCCCTGAAAATTACAGATACCTGCGGCTTCCAGCCACATCCATTCTTCCGGTTTTTCTACGCCTGTGGCGATAACGCAAATTTCCAGGGAAGAACAGCATTTGATAATTGCCTGAACGATCGCCTGTTTCGGGCCGCTTTTATGAACATCACGAATAATGGTGTGGTCGATTTTTACCCGATCCGGTTGAAATTGCACCAGCAGTGAAAGTCCGGCATATCCTGCGCCAAAATTATCTATAGCAAGGCTGATGCCTGCAGCCTTGAGTTGCTTAATGGCCGTTTCCACTTCCTCGATCCGTGAAATAACTTCGTTCTCAGTGATTTCAACAACGATCTGCTCAGGTACCAGCCCATTTGCTTCAATCTCACTCAACAAAAAGTTAACGGCATTTGGGACCATAACCAGCGACATCGGCAGCAGGTTTACAGAAAGCGTTTGTGCTTTAATCCCTAACTTTTTAGCCAGCGCAAAGGCAGCCTTCTTGGATTGCAGATCGTTCCGGTAGATTTTATCGCGCGAAAGCGCTGATGAATCGTCCAAAGGTGAGCCTTCACACACAGGCTGTATCAGAGCTTCAAGCGAGTCTGTTTGACAGGAAAAGGGATCGATAATGGGCTGCATGGACACGCTAAAGGTTTCGGCTTCGGTGGCCAGCGCTTCCGGCTGAGAAAGGGAGGTATCATCGCTAATGAAATCCCAGTAATCTGCCGGCGGGATTTCAAAATAGTTCTCTTTTTCCCGGGCTTCGACAAAGGTGCGCAGGAACTGTAGCGCTCTGTCACTATAAGTCAGCTGGTATTTTGAGGTGCCTCTGTCCAGTACGGCCTGAAGAACGCTCTCCTTGTCATATTTCCGGAGATCGAACAGTTCCATTCCTGTATTACCAAAGCGACGCGCAGGTGCGTAATCCCGTAACAGTTCCACCAGGTTATGATGTCGTGGATCGCGGCAAATCGCGGCATAGATGGAAAGCACCGCTTCTTCAGGGCCTTCCAGCAGCTGGAAAAAGTGGGTGCCATTGAACAGTAAAATACCGGTAACGCCATATAATTCATTGTGACTATTGGCCTTGATGACCATTTGCTCCAGTTCTTTAACCGGGACGTCATCGACAAGGTGGCTGCGATAGATAAGGGTAGATAACATAGCGTATTCCGTGGTGTTTGTGTTTATGTTGCACACCTTAACAGAAGCCTTTACGTTGTTGTCCATATCTATTAAAAAAGCATCAACATCTTTCCTGATCCATGTTCGTTCAGAAATGTGGCTTAAAGCGGCGTCTGGGGATTTTAGTGTTAAATGTGAAAGAGAAAAGCTGAGTGGCTTGTCAGACAGGAAGCAATGCTGATTGGTTGCGGCAGGACGCGGACCGAGAAGTTACAGCTTATTAAAAGGTTAGGCAGGATCAGGCTGGCAGGAAGCCTGCCAGCCTGCGAGACGTTATTTACGACCCAGCAAATAACCAAATACCACCCCGACAGCGGCAGCAATAGCTAAGCCGCCCATCGGATTGGAAGAGACCTGGCTGCGCACGGTATCAGCGGCATCTCGTACTGCGTAGCTCGCCTGGCTGGCATATTTACGTGCGCTGCCCTGAGCTTCATCAGTATAGCTATCCGTTGCGCGACCGTAAGCTTCCTGAGCCCTACCTGCGCCTTCACGTACTTTATCTTCAACTTTACCTAACATATTTTTCTCCTTTGAAAGCGTTGAGTAAATGAAGTCTAGCAGAAATAAAATTAGCTGCCGGGTGACGGAAAAAAACAGAGCGGATTTACAGCAGCTTGACATATTTACCGCAATTTATTGGCAGAAGTTTCGCCCAAAACGGCATAGTAAATAAATAACGCAGGCATTGCCAGGTGGGCCAGGCATGCAGCTTATTAACTGAATAACCTGGTGTTTTTATCTTTTGTGATTGGTTCCTTATCAGAAAGATAAGTTTTATAAAAAAACGACAAATTAAGATTAATCTGTGCAAACAGTCGCGTCATGAAATATTTAAAGAGATGACAAATAATTACTCTCCTTGAAAATAAGCCTGTATTGTTGTGGAGCACGGCGTAGTTAAATAAAGTCTCAATAGAAAGGAAATAATTTAATCGATGAGCCGTTTTTTAGTGCGGTTAATAAGCCAGCGCGAACTTCCTGCCAGGTGAATCCCATTATTGAATAACAATTTTTGCTGATGCTGATGCTGATGCTGATGCTGATGCATTGCTGAGAGGTGAGAACAGGGGAAAGCATTTCCCCTGTCTTAGATCAGTTACGCGCTGCGGCTGCTTTAATCCATGCCAGCACCAGCGGCGAAATTTCCTGGCGTAGCGCTGCGCGTTCAGACTGAAACAGCGTGGCGACAAAAAAGCGGTGGTCGGGCAGCTCAATAGCGCGCGCATCGCCAGCCATATCATGGGCGCTAATGCGTAATGGAAACGCCTCCAGTTCACGAATAAAGTCGGGGTTAACACCGAAATTACAGTGATAGCCTTCATGCGTCTGCAGACTGCCGTAAGCGTCAGCAATGCGGCTGCCTGGCACCAGCTGTACATCGCCGGTTTTCTCTACCAGTGAGCATGCCAGCGGCGTGATCACTAAGCGTCCCGCCTGGTCTGTTTCCGCATGTCCGGCATCGTGCCAGCCCATCACGTTGCGCGCATATTCTACCAGCGCATACTGAAACCCGCCGCAGGAGCCCAGAAACGGAACCTGCTGTTCACGCGCCCAGCGAATAGCGGTAAAGGCGCCGCGATCGTGTTGATAAGGGCTGCCGGGCACCAGCCAGATGGCATCATAGCTTGTCAGAGCATCTGCGTTATGGATCGAGGTGGTCGGCAGCCAGTCCCAGCTGGCAGTAATATTTAACTGGCTTAGCGCCAGAGGAATGGCCAGTGGAATAGCCTGATGTGCAACGGCGGACGGGCGATAATCGCCGACTAAGGCAAGACGAACAGCAGCGGACATCTTCAGCTTCCTGTGCAGTGAAAAAAGGAGATGAGTCAAATTCTGCTCCTTTTATAGCGGTTTTGGTTAATTTATGCGATAAAGAGCACAGATTTAAGCGTAGAAAAAGAAGTTATCGTAACGGTCTTGTGGACCAGCTCCTGTGCGATAGCCCGCCGTTCGGCCAACTCATCTTCTTCATAACCGTCACGGGAATCCGTTTAATGCATACCAAACCAGCAATTTTACTGGCAGGCGTTCTGGCGCTCGCTCCTGCAATAGCGCAGGTGGAAACGCAGCACAGCCATTGGGGAACACGCTGGCAGCGGCTGCCAGCTACGCCCGTTCCGGTGGCTGGCATGCAAACAGGCTATGCCGATGTAAACGGTATCCAGCTTTATTACGCCACAACAGGCAAAGGCGCGCCCGTTATCCTGCTGCATGGCGGGCTGGCCAACAGTGATTACTGGGGGCTACAGGTCACGGAGCTGGCGAAGCACCATCAGGTGATCCTGGTCGATAGCCGTGGACATGGCCGCAGTACGCGCAATGCGCGGCCTTACGGTTATGATTTGATGACCGACGATATTATTGCTTTGATGGATCGCCTGCATCTGCCGACAGCCGCTATTGTTGGCTGGAGCGACGGAGCAATTATCGGGCTGGATATGGCGATGCGTTATCCGCAGCGGGTAAGCAAAGTGTTTGCTTTTGCGCCAAGCACCACTACGCAGGGCGTAAAAGCAGGCACCGAAAAAAATCCGCTGTTTGCGGCTTATATTTCCCGTGCGGAAGAGGAGTATAAAAAGCTGTCGGCCACGCCCAATGATTATGCGAATTTCAGGCGGCAGATTAGTCAGATGTGGCAGTCGCAGCCTGGGTGGCGCGACGAAGATTTAGGCAAGATTACAGCACCGGTAATGATTGCTGATGGCGATCATGATGAGGCGATCGATCGCAATCATCTGGAGCATATTGCCGCAACCATTCCTGACGCTGGCCTGCTGATCCTGCCTACCGTCAGCCATTTTGCCTTTCTGCAGGCGCCGAAAGAGTTCACCGATGCGGTGCTGCACTTTCTCGATGATAAAACATCCCGCACTTGATCTGTAAACGTGCGGCGACCATCGCGCTTAGCCAACAATGAGTTTATGTGCCAGGCGGGCCATAATCTCCAGTAGCAGCACGCTGCCGCTAAAAAGGCAGATTAGCATCAAAATAAATTTCTTTTGGTTATTCATTCTGTTCCGCACCTGTGAATTGACTCCGCTGCTACACTTTAAAGGCAACAGCCTTAACCGCATATCAATATCCCCCTTACAGCTGTAAGGAAAACCAACATGTTGTATCAATACCTTAATGGTGCTAACTGGCGGCATATTTATATCGTCGGCGATTTGCATGGCTGCCACGCCTTGCTGGATCGCCAACTGCTGGCGGCGCGCTTTGATCCGCAGGAAGATCTGCTGATTTCAGTAGGCGATCTGATCGATCGCGGACCGGATAGTTTGGGCTGCTTGCGCCTGCTGGCGGAGCCCTGGTTTCGCAGCGTGCGCGGCAATCATGAAGAGATGGCGCTGAACGCGCTGCAGCAGAACGAAACCCTGCTGTGGAAAATGAACGGCGGGGATTGGTTCTGGCGGCTGAATGCTGAACAGCGCGATGAGGCGCAGCGCGCGCTAATACAGTGTCAGACGCTGCCTTTGATCCTGCATATTAGTCTGGAAGAGCGCACAGTGGTTGTGGCACATGCTGACTATCCGGCAGCGCATTATGCTTATGAACAGCCTGTTAATGAATATGACGTGGTCTGGGGACGCGAACGTATCCATCGTTTACAGCGCGGTCAGGGAGAAATTATTACCGGAGCGGATGATTTCTATTTTGGTCATACACCGCTGGACCAGCCGCTAAGCGGCTGGAACCAACACTTTATTGATACCGGTGCGGTGTTCGGCAATCAGCTTACGCTAATTAAAATTCAATAAGCTGATGCCAGCGTCCCGTTAGCGCCGAAACAGTTTACCGTCGCGCACCAGCTCACGTGGATAGCTGTTTTTCAAACGCTGTCCCACCTTTTTCGCCAGGCCAAGCGGCTGTTGCTGCCAGGTCACCAGCACTTCATCGCGTGGCAGCGGTGCCTGTGGCCAGATATCACGCCCGCGATACCACTCTTCCGCTTCATCTTCGCTTAGCTCAACACTATTAGTGGCATCGGGACGGGCAAGGGCGATCACCGCTTCATGCTGCCAGCGATAGCCTTTGTTGAAGGTTTCCGCCAGTTTCAGCCCAATGCGTGAAAAACGCACCCGACCAAAAAGCGACTCTGCTGTGCCGGGAAACAGCCAGATCTCTTTATCGCGCTGCCATAGCGAGTGCGAAGAGGGGCAGTGCAGGCCAGATTTTGCAGCAGCCTGAATCACCGTCTGCGCATCCTTACGTGACAGCGGGCTGAAAGGAAACTTGCCAACCTTGTAACCTGGCACAGGCGGCGGTTCCACGCCGTGCGTTTTGCGCAGTCGCGCCACAAAGAAGCCTTCACTATCGAAAAGCTGCGGGAAAACGTGCAGAAAACCTTCCGGCGTAACGGCTTTATCCGCGCCGGGAAATAGATCGTTTAGTGCATCGATCTCTACGGCATCAGGATATCGCTGGCAAAGCCATGACACGACCTGCTGATTTTCCAGCCTGTTCAGGGTACAGGTGGAATAAATCAGCGTGCCGCCGGGCCTGAGCGCATGAAAAGCGCTGTCGATCAGATCGCGCTGGGTGGCGGCGATAGCGTGAGTGCTTTCCAGCGTCCAGTTGCGCAGGGCGTCGGGGTCTTTACGAATCACACCTTCGCCGGAGCAGGGCGCATCAAGCAGAATGGCATCAAACGTTTCCGGCAGCGCCGGGCCAAAGACGCGCCCGTCAAAATGGGTGATTGCCGTATTGCTGATACCGCAGCGGCTGATATTTGCGTGCAACACTTTTACCCGGCTGGCCGCATATTCATTTGCGACAATGACGCCATGGTTATTCATCAGTGCCGCCATCTGGGTCGTTTTCGAGCCGGGCGCAGCCGCCACATCCATCACACGCTCAGGTTGTGGCTGTACAGCGAACAGCGCGCTAACCGGCAACATTGAGCTGGCCTCCTGGATATAAAAGAGCCCGCTGAGATGTTCGGCGACGCTGCCCAGCGGCAAGGCCTCATCTTCTTCACTGCGCGTTATCCAGAAACCTTCAGCACACCAGGGGATTGGCGTGAGCTGCCAGCCATAGTCAGCCGTCTGGCTTAAAAAATCCGCCACGCTGATTTTCAGCGTATTCACGCGCAGACTACGGCGCAGCGGCTGCTGGCTGATAGCCAGAAAGTCCTGCAGGCTGGCTTCATCGGGCAGCGTTTGCCGCATCAGATCAAGAAAGGCCTCAGGGAAAGGGGCTCGGGATTGTTGGGGCACGACAGAGTTCCGGTAGTTGCAAAAAATCAGGCGGGAAGTGTACCACAGCCAGGACAAAAGCTGATGAAGAGGGAAGCCTGACAGCCAGGCTCCCCCGCAGGCGATCAGGAGGAGGGGATTGCCGTCCCCCATTTACGCCACTCTTTTGGCTCGCCATCCTGCAGCAGGAAATGTTTGCCGGAAGAGGCCCGTGGCGCCAGCGGCACCGTTGGCGGCGTGGCAAATTGAATGCCGCCGCGAATAAACTGCTGGAAGGTGCCGGTTTTCACTACGCCGCCAATCAGGCCAAACTCCAGGTTATAGCCAGAGGCCAGCCAGAACACTGAGTTGTTGCGCACCAGATGCTGATACTTCTTGCTGATGCGCAACTGAACCTGCACACGATCCGCCATGCTGCCGAGCGAGGTGCCGGTTACCGTACCAACCTCAACGCCCCGGAACAGTACCGGCGTGCCGATGCCCAGCGATCCCGCTTCCGGCGCATCAACCACAATACTCAGCCCGTCCAGATAACGTGAGTCAGTAATGGTGGTTTCCTGCAGCTCAAAACGGCGCGTCAGACTGCCTTTACCCGGATCAACGTTGATATAAGGCTGCAACAGCGTTTCCAGGTGATTGACCCCGGTAGCGGATATTTCCGGCGACACCACCGAGAAACGGCTGCCGTTGCGGGCGAAGCTTTGCACATATTCCGGATACAGCACCGCTTTGGCGATCACCTGATTATGATCCTGGCTGAGTGCCAGCGACTCCACCTGACCAATATCAATACCCAGGTAGCGAATCGGCATGTTGGCAGAGAGCTTGCTGCCATCATAGGTGTGCAGCAGAATCTGGCTGCCGACGGCGCGAGCGGCAGTTTCGGAGCTGTAGAGCACGCGCGTTTCATTTTTGCTGCTGCTGGCTCCTTCAAGGTTATCAAAGCTGATGGCACCGCGCAGCGCCCGGTTCAGCGGTGAGGCCTGAACCGTTAGTCCGCTGCCGTTCAGCTGCACTTTGGCCCCGCCTTCCGCCCAGAACACACTATCGGGGGTCAGCAGCTTGCGATATTCCGGCTTAATATGCACCGCCACCACAAACTCGTTGGCCTTCGGCGTCACATCAACAATTTCACCTACCTGGAACTTGCGATAGAGCACCACGGAACCGGGCTGAATATCCGGCAGGCTGTTAGCCGTCAGCGTCAGGGTGGTCGGCGGACGTTCGCCGGTAATGCCTTCCTCCGCTTTCTCCGCATTGGCGTAGAGCGGATACCGATCGCGCGGCGCGCCTTTGCTGCCGGGCTCCAGGCGAATACCGCCATCTACCCATTCGCTGGCGCTGGCACCCAACACTTTCATGCCATCAAGACCAAATTTAACGTCCAGTCGGCTGTTGATAATAAATTTGCTGTCGGCATGTACCAGCTGACGATGTTCCGGGGCAATTGCCGCTTCGAAATCCACCCCTTTTTCGGTGAGGTGGCGACGGATCACCTGACCAATCTGAATGCCGCGCAGCACAACCGGCTGGCCCGCATCAATGCCGTAGCTTTCCGGCGCGCTCAGGCGTACGGTCAGCACATCAGGCTGCTGTAGCAGCGCCTCGTTGCTTTGGCGGACCTGAAAACGATTTTGCGGGTCGCCCTCGCCAGGAATCAGCTCCAGCGTGGTGCCGGTGAGCAGCGCACTCAGGTTGGGATTATTCAGGGTAACTTTCGGACTACGCATTTCGATACGCGTACCGCTGCGCATCAGACCCACCACGGAAGGATCCAGTGTCAACTCGCCGATCACGTTGCCGCCAGGCTGTAGCGTTATTTTGGTCAGGGTACCCACTTCCAGTCCCTGATAAATGAGCGGCGTGCTGCCTTCCTGCAAACCTTTGCCATTGGGCAGATCGAGCGTGACGATGACGCCACGCTGGCTATGTGCCAGATCGGGATAAAGCTGATAGCTGCTTTCGCTGGCGGCCTGCTGCGAGGCGGGCGGAGAGTCAAAGGCAAT
Source organism: Pantoea alhagi (assembly GCF_002101395.1). NCBI lineage: Bacteria > Pseudomonadati > Pseudomonadota > Gammaproteobacteria > Enterobacterales > Erwiniaceae > Pantoea > Pantoea alhagi. The sequence continues at coordinate 3,430,501 of NZ_CP019706.1, forward strand.
AGCGCCGTTCACCAGCGCCGCAAGGCTTTCCAGCTCTACTTTCGCCCCGCTAAGATTCACATCCGCCTTAACGCCGGAAACGTTCCAGAAGCGACTATCCTTTTTCACCAGGTTAGTGAAGCGGCGCTCAATCAGCGCATCAATCGTTACGCCGTTATTATCGGGATTAATCGTGTAGTCATAGACGCGGCCGACCGGGATTTTGCGGTAGTAGACGGGCGAGCCGGTATTCAGCGAACCCAAATCCGGCGCGTTTAAATGCACCATCATCTCGCCGGTGTTAACACGGTATCTGGGCTGCGTATCCAGCGCGACGAAGTTTTCCCGGCGCGGCCCGCTCTTGCCGGGCATCATACCGATGTAGTTACCGCCGACTAACGCATCCAGCCCGGAAACGCCCGCCAGCGAGGCTTTGGGCGTCACCAGCCAGAATTGCGCATCTTCACGCAACGCGTCGCGCATATCGCTTTTAATACTGACGCGTACCTTGATTTTACGCAGATCGTCGCTGAGGCTGATGCCCTGCACGGTGCCAACCTCAACGCCCTGATAGCGTACCGGCGTGCGACCCGGCACGATACCGTCCGCCTGGGCAAAGTCGATGGTTACCGTGGTGCCGCGCTCCTGATAGTTGGTCCACAGCAGCCAACCGGCAATCATCAGAGCGATAAAAGGCAGCAGCCAGAACGGCGAAATTTTACGCTTGTTGGTTATCCGCGCTCTAGTCGGTGTAGTCGGCGTTTGTTGCATGAGCATCCCAAATAAGACGGCTATCCAGCCACTGTACGGCAAGGATAGTTAAAATTACTGCGGCGCCAAAATAGAAGGCGGCCGGTCCCATAGTAAAAGCCAGCAGCTGGTCACGATTCACCAGCGACATGGTTAACGAAATCACAAACAGATCCAGCATTGACCAGCGGCCCACCCAGGTCACCAGTCGCAGCAGTCGGATACGGGTTTTTAGCCCTTGCTGACAGCGAAAATGAATACTGAGCAACAGCACCAGCAGCACCAGCACCTTGGTAAAAGGCACCAGAATACTGGCGATAAACACAATCGCTGCCACCGGGATATTGCCGGAGGCCAGCGACAGAATGCCGGAAAAAATGGTGTCTTCCTGACGCGCGCCGTTGAGATAAATGATAGAAATTGGCAGCAGGTTAGCCGGTATCAGAAAAACGATGGCTGCTATGAGCGCCGCCCACGATTTTTGCAGGCTCAGGGGGCGACGATGAGCAAGACGCGTATGGCAGCGCGGACAGCGTCCACGATCATCCGGCAAGCCGGTATGATGACAGTTCAGGCAGACCTGTAGCTTCTCCTGCGCAACCTCCGCCTGCGGCTGCGGATAGAAGCGATGCCACAGCTGCTCCATATTCAAATGGATCATGGTTAACAGGCTAAGGATCATCAGTGCGATAAACGCCACCAGCCCATAGCCAATGTCAATATCGGCATAATCCTTTACCTTGATAGAGGCGACCGCAACGCCCATCAGGTAAATATCCAGCATGACCCACTCTTTCAGGCGCTCAAGCATCAGCAGTACCGGGCGCAAATTCATGCCCAGCCGGTTGCCGAAAAACAGAAAGCCGATAGCGCCGACCAGCGTAACCGGCGCGCCAATGGTGCAAAAAGTGACCATCGCAGCGGTCAGCACGTCGCCCTGCATGGTCATCTGCATAATGCCCGTCAGAACGTTGGCGCGAATTGGCGTGCCCAACAGGCGGATCTGGATAAGCGGCTCGATAAAAGCAAAAGGCATTAACAGCAGCATGGTCACCGCCATGGCCATTAATCGGGTCATTGACCAGTCCCGGCCGGTCATGATTTTAGCGTTGCAGCGCGGACAATGAGCAGACTGGCACGATTTAACATCCGGTAAGGAAAAAAGGGTATCGCATTGCGGACAACGCTGATAACGTTCATGGGGCAGAACGTGACTGATAGTGTGTATTTTCATATAGTGAAGCAGTGACCCTCATCGTGCAGATAAGCACGGTCCTTGAATGATGCAAAACGGACGCTGAGGGGCATAGCCCGTTTTGATAATCCGATCCGCAAGATACTAAGGTTATATTAACTGCCGGAATCCTTCACCTTGTGGCAATGGATATTTAGTGCTTATTTTACCGGACGGCTCAATTGTAGCCGTCCGCTTGCTTTTAAGATGGTCAGGAAATGAACAAACAAGAATTTTATCACGATCTTAACCGCGATCTGCGTGCGCTTATCGCCGGTGAAACCAGTTTTCTCGCCGCGTTAAGCAACAGCAGCGCGCTACTGTTTGAGCGTCTGGAAGAGGTTAACTGGGCAGGCTTTTATCTGTTAACTGAAGAGAAGACGCTGGTGCTGGGGCCGTTCCAGGGCAAAATCGCCTGCGTACGTATTCCGGTTGGCCGTGGCGTGTGTGGCACGGCAGTTGCAGAGAAAAACGTGCAGCGTGTTGATGACGTGCATGCATTTCCGGGTCATATCGCCTGTGATGCCGCCAGTAACGCTGAAATCGTGCTGCCGCTGATCGTCGATGGCGAGGTGATCGGGGTACTGGATATCGACAGTACGCGCTTTAATCGCTTCGACAGTGAAGATGAAACTGGCCTGCAAACCTTTACCAGTGAGCTTTGCAACGTGTTAGCCCAAAGCGATGTTAAAAAATATATTCATCTGAATCGTGGCTAAAGCGCTGGATTTCGTGGCAATTGCTGATGGGGTCATTATAATGTCGCCTGTTCATGCCCGCGCTGGTTGGCAAACCCGTTGTAATCAGGAAATTTCATGGAAAATCAACCTAAGTTGAATAGCAGTAAAGAAGTCATCGCCTGGCTTGCGGAGCGTTTCCCGCACTGCTTTAGTGCCGAAGGTGAAGCGCGTCCGCTTAAAATCGGTATCTTTCAAGACCTCGTCGAACGTGTTCAGGGTGAAATGAACCTGAGCAAAACGCAGCTACGTTCCGCTCTGCGTCTTTATACCTCCAGCTGGCGCTATCTGTACGGCGTTAAAGCGGGCGCAACCCGTGTTGATCTGGATGGCAATGCCTGCGGTGAGCTGGAAGAGCAGCATGTTGAACATGCGCGTAAGCAGCTTGAAGAGGCTAAAGCCCGTATTCAACAGCAGCGTCAGCAGCAGCAGGCGAAAAAGCGTGAAGCGGGTGCCGGTGAAGACGCGCCAGCGCGTCGTCCGCGTAAAGCCGCCAGCCGTAAACCTGCCGAAGGTGGTCAGCCTGCGCGCAAAGCCCGCACCAATGAGGCGCGCCCGGCTCAGGATCGTGCGCCTGCCGCACCGCGTCAGCCGCGTCCGCAGCCCGTTACCGACACTTCAGCGCTGCAGCCCGGTCAAAATATTAAAGTTAAAGCTGGCAAAAGCGCAATGGACGCCACCGTTCTTGAGATCTCCAAGGATGGCGTCCGGGTACAGCTGGCATCCGGCCTGGCAATGATCGTACGCGCAGAACATTTACAGTTCTGAAACGGAGGCCACCCTGGGCATGAACAAGTTTTTTAAGATGAGCGTGATGGCGGGCCTGCTACTGGCAGGTCACGCCATTGGCGCTGATAGCATTACTCGCGCGGATCAAATCCCGCAGCTGCAGGAAGAGCCGCAGCACGCTACCGTTAGCGAACGCGTTACCTCCCGTTTTACCCGCTCTCACTACCGTCAGTTCGATCTCGATAACGCCTTCTCAGCGAAAATCTTCGACCGCTATTTGAATATGCTGGACTACAGCCACAATGTGCTGCTGGCAACCGATGTGGCGCAGTTCGCTGATAAAAAAACCACGCTGGGCGATGAGCTGCGCAGCGGTAAACTCACGGTGTTTTACGATTTATTCAATCTGGCGCAAAAGCGTCGTTTTGAGCGTTATCAGTATGCGTTGACCGTGCTGAACAGGCCGATGAGCTTTACCGGCAACGATACCATCGATACCGATCGCAGCAAGGCACCGTGGCCGAAAAATGCCTCTGAGCTGAATGCCCTGTGGGACGCGAAAGTTAAGTATGACTGGCTCAGCCTGAAGCTGACCGGCAAGCAAGACACCGAAATCAAAGATATTCTCACCAAGCGTTACAATTCCGCTATTCGTCGTCTGGCGCAGAGCAATAGCGAAGACGTTTTCCAGCTGGCGATGAATGCGTTCGCGCATGAGATCGACCCGCATACTAACTATTTGTCCCCACGCAATACCGAGCAGTTTAATACCGAAATGAGCCTTTCCCTGGAAGGTATCGGCGCGGTGCTGCAAATGGATGAAGACTACACGGTCATCAATTCAATGGTAGCAGGCGGCCCGGCGGCGAAAAGCAAAGCTTTGAGCGTCGGCGATCGGATTGTGGGCGTGGGTCAACCGGGCAAACCGATTGAAGATGTCATCGGCCTGCGGCTGGATGATGTAGTGGCAAAAATCAAAGGGCCAAAAGGCAGTAAAGTGCGCCTGGAGATCCTGCCTGCCGGTAAAGGCACCAAAACCCGTACCGTTACGCTGACGCGCGAGAAAATACGCCTTGAGGATCGCGCGGTCAAAATGAGCGTGCATAACGTCGGTAAAGATAAAGTTGGCGTATTGGATATTCCGGGCTTCTATGTCGGCCTGACCGATGATGTGAAAGTACAGCTACAGAAACTGGAAAAACAACACGTCGATAGCGTGGTTATCGATCTGCGCACTAACGGCGGCGGAGCGCTTACCGAAGCGGTGTCGCTTTCCGGTCTGTTTATTCCCAGCGGCCCGGTAGTGCAGGTACGCGATAATAACGGCAAAGTCCGTGAAGACAGCGATAATGACGGCGTGGTTTATTACAAAGGCCCGCTGGTGGTGCTGGTTGATCGCTTTAGCGCCTCGGCGTCAGAAATTTTTGCAGCAGCTATGCAGGATTACGGACGTGCGCTGATTGTCGGCGAGCCAACCTTCGGTAAAGGCACCGTGCAGCAGTATCGTTCTCTGAACCGTATTTACGACCAGATGCTGCGCCCTGAGTGGCCTGCGCTGGGGTCGGTACAGTACACGATTCAGAAATTCTACCGTATCAACGGCGGCAGTACGCAGCGTAAAGGCGTTACGCCCGATCTGCTAATGCCTACCGGTGTCGAGGCGGCAGAAACCGGCGAGAAGTTTGAGGATAACGCTCTGCCGTGGGACAGCATCAATGCGGCAAGCTATACCAAATCGGGCGATTTAAGCGATCTGGTGCCTCTGTTGACTAAAGCGCACCAGCAGCGTATCGCTAAAGATGCCGAGTTCCAGTACATCATCAAAGATATTCAGCGCTATAACGCCCTGAAGGACAAGCGCAACATTGTGTCGCTCAATCTTGCCCAGCGTGAGAAAGAGAACCGTGAAGATGATGCGCTGCGTCTGGAGCGGATTAACGCGCGCTATAAAGCGGAAGGGAAAAAGCCGCTAGCTAAGCTTGACGACCTGCCGAAGGATTATAAAGAGCCCGATCCTTATCTGGACGAAACGGTAAATATTGCTAACGATCTGGCGCATCAGTCGCCGGAACAGCCGGGTAAAAAAGCGGCAACGGCAAAATAAAACGTCGATATAACCACCCCTTAAAAGGCACCGCGTTGGCGGTGCCTTTTTTATTGCACGCTATTGTTTAGCCCGGCTGTTTAATCCCACAAAGTGAGGTTAAAAAAAGATTGCGACAAAATGTAAAGTTATGTCTTTTTAAGCACTTAAACGTTAAGTATGCTTGAAAAGCTACGCGATGTCCCTACGATGTATATCCGCGCATGGGCGCTTAGTTAACTGAGGAAGATTAAAGTTTATGATGCGTATTGCTCTTTTCCTGCTGACCAACCTTGCCGTGATGTTGGTATTCGGGCTGATTCTGAGCCTGACAGGAATTCAGTCAAGCAGTGTGCAGGGCCTGATGATAATGGCGGGTCTGTTTGGCTTCGGCGGTGCGTTTGTTTCACTGCTGATGTCGAAATGGATGGCACTGCGTTCCGTTGGCGGTGAAGTTATTGAACAGCCGCGTAACGAGACGGAACGCTGGCTGATGGAAACGGTAGGGCGTCAGGCGCAGCAGGCGGGAATCGCTATGCCGCAGGTAGCGATTTACCATGCGCCTGATATTAACGCGTTTGCCACCGGCGCACGTCGTGATGCTTCGCTGGTCGCCGTATCTACCGGCCTGTTGCAAAACATGAGCCGTGATGAAGCGGAAGCCGTGCTGGCGCATGAGATAAGTCACATTGCTAACGGTGACATGGTCACCATGACGCTGATCCAGGGCATTGTGAACACCTTTGTGATCTTTATTTCCCGTATCCTCGCACAAATCGCCGCAGGCTTTCTGTCCGGGAACCGGGAGGATGAAGAGAGCAGCAACGGCAACCCGATGGTCTATTTCGCTGTGTCGATGGTGCTGGAGCTGGTGTTTGGTATTCTTGCCAGCATGATCACCATGTGGTTCTCACGTCATCGTGAGTTTCATGCTGACGCAGGCTCAGCGCGTCTGGTCGGTCGTGAAAAAATGATTGCGGCGCTGCAGCGGTTAAAAACCAGCTACGAGCCGCAGGAGCCGGGCAGCATGATGGCGTTTTGTATCAACGGTAAAGGCAAATCATTAAGCGAATTCTTTATGTCGCATCCGCCGTTGGATAAACGTATTGAAGCGCTGCGCAGCGGCCAGTATCTGAAATAAAAGTCTCTGCCAGCCTGGCTGGAATAATGAAAAAACCACCTCTCAGGAGGTGGTTTTTTATTGCCTGCGGTTCAGGAATAGCGGCCAGCCCCGGCGTTAACTGGGCTTTTGCAACGGCTGGCGCAGGCGCGACAGGCTGAACAGCGCGGCGAGGGTAGAAAACAGACCCGCCAGCAGCAGCGAGGCGTGCGTACCCTGCGTATCAAACAGGTTAAACATAAGCGCTACCAGCGCCGCGCCGCTGGTTTGTCCCAGCAGGCGAGCCGTGCCCAGCATACCGCTGGCGCCGCCGCTGCGATGGCGCGGTGCGGCAGAAATGATGGTGTGATTATTTGGCGACTGAAACAGGCCAAAGCCCGCGCCGCATAAAATCATGCGCCAGATAATATCGCCATCTGTCGGCGCGGCGGGCAACCAGGCCAGCGCAAACAGACCAAAGGCAAAAACGGCCAGCCCGATCCCCCCCAACAACCCGGCATGAAAGCGTTCCAGCAGGCGTCCGGCAATCGGCGACATCACCATCGTGGCCAGCGGCCAGGGCGTCAGCAACAGACCGGTTTCCACCTCGCTTCTGCCCAGCACGCTCTGCAAAAAGAAGGGCAGGGAAACCATTGCCAGCATCTGCGCCAGAAATGAACAGATCGAGGTGCAGATTGAAAGCGAAAAGATGGGGATACGTAGCAAATCCACCGGCAGCAGCGGAAAGGTCATTCTCAGCTGACGCCGGATAAACAGCGTGCCGACCAGCAGCAACGCCAGCAGTTCGGCCACAATAAGCCGGTAGTCCTGGCCCTGCGCCGCGCCGCTTAGTGCTGACAGCAGCAGGCCGAAAGTCAGCGCATTCATTACCGCGCTGGTAATATCGAAACGCTGCGTTGGCGATGACTTCTGGGTGTTGTCCGGTAAAAAGCGCCAGGCCAGCAGCAGCGCCAGCATGCCCGCAGGGACGTTAATCAGAAACAGCCATTTCCAGGACGTCACTGCCAGGATCGCAGCAGCAACCGTTGGCCCCGCTGCGCTGGAGACGGCGACAATCAGCGCGTTAATCGCCATGCCGCGTCCCAGATAGCGCTGCGGATAAATAATCCGTATCAGAGCGGTATTCACGCTCATCAGCGCCGCGCCGCCAAAGCCCTGCAGAACACGGGCGAAGGTTAACATGCCGAGCGAGTCGGAAAAGGCGCACAGCAGCGAAGTAGCGCTAAACAGCAACAGCCCGCCCTGATAAATACGCCGATAACCCAGCAGATCGCCAAGAAAAGAAAACGACAGCAGTGAAATGATAATCGCCAGCTGATAGGCATTAATGATCCAGATTGATTCCGCCGGGCTGGCCTGGAGCTCGCGAGCGATAGTCGGGAGGGCTACGTTGGCAATGGTGCCGTCAAGCACGGCAACGGTTATTCCTAAAGCAATAGCGGCTATCGCGCCATAACGGCGCGGCAGCGGTAAACCGTCAGAGGATGTAGTCACAGGCATGCTTAAAATTAAAGAGAGTGAATATCACCATGCTAATGATTTTTTTAACATGATGCATCTTAATTGCATTGAAAAGTCTTACAGACACGTCACTTGTCACGCACAAATATTGCCTGCGGCAGGAAGAGCCACGTATACTGGAAATGGCGTTCCATTTTTAATAAAACAATTTTAAAAAGGCTTTGATTATGGCGAATGTAGATGGCGATAAACAGCCCGATTCGGTCTCTTCTGTACTAAAGGTGTTTGGCATTTTACAGGCTCTGGGCGAAGAACGTGAAAACGGCATTACCGAACTGTCGCAGCGCGTGATGATGTCCAAAAGTACCGTTTATCGTTTTCTGCAAACAATGAAGTCGCTGGGCTATGTTTCTCAGGAAGGCGAATCAGAAAAGTATGCGCTAACGCTGAAACTGTTTGAGCTGGGTGCCAGAGCGTTGCAGAATGTTGATCTGATTCGCAGCGCAGATATTCAAATGCGCGAGCTGTCGCGGCTGACCAAAGAGACCATTCATCTTGGGGCGCTGGAAGACGATAGCATTGTCTATATTCACAAAATCGATTCGCTCTATAACCTGCGCATGTATTCGCGTATCGGACGCCGTAATCCTTTGCACAGCACTGCGATTGGCAAGGTGTTGCTGGCCTGGCGCGATCGTGCCGAGGTGCATGATATTCTGCGTGAGGTGGAGTTCCGCCGTAGCACACCGCACACGCTGGGCAGCGAAGAAGAGCTGCTGAAAGTGCTGGACGTCGTAAAAGTTCAGGGTTTTGGCGAGGATAATGAAGAACAGGAAGAGGGGCTGCGCTGTATTGCCGTACCGGTTTTTGACCGTTTCGGCGTGGTAATTGCCGGTATGAGTATCTCTTTCCCGACTATTCGCTTTTCAGAAGAGCGCAAGCATGAATATGTCGCGATGCTGCATCGAGCAGGGCGGACACTCTCATCGCAGCTGGGCTATCACGACTATCCTTTTTAAGGAACACAAAGCGGCACTTTCAGGGTGCCGCTGTTGCTGAAGGGGCAATCTAGCCGTTATTGTCCACAACCTCAGAACTTTTTCTGAGAACAGGACAATCCGCCACGCCAATAATGCCGCTGTCGCTGTGCAGATATTGCGCTTTGATCATCCCGCGAGCCGTCAGGTACTGACACTGTAAACCGATACCGGCGACATTTTTGTGGCTGCCGGTCAGGATGCCATAGCCGGTTAGCAACAGTCCCAGCCAGATGAGTGCCAGTAAACTCACAATTCGAAGCAATATTTTCATTTTATCTCCCTGTAAAAATGGCAAGCTTCCCGCTTCGCTGCCGAAAAGGGAGCAGCATAGCCTGATTGCAGAATGAAAGCGATCGGAGGAAGCTTAAAGCGATGTTCTGACGCAGCGGCTATTCATTACGATGAATCCAGGTAAAATCGTCGGCGTAACGTAAGACAAGCAGAGGTTGTTATGAACGAATTAAATGGCGGTGGCACTCTGATGCCGCTTATCAGCAGTATTGCTTTTGCGGTGGTGGGGCTGATTGCCTGGTTTTTTGTTAATCGCGCCAGCGTGCGTGCCAGTGAACAGATTCGGCTACTGGAAGCGCTGCTGGAAGAACAGAAAAAACAGAATGCTATTCTGTATCAGCTGACGCAGCAGGTTGCCGGCGGCGAACAACAGCAGAGGGATGATGAGCAGGACCCAGATTTCACCCGCCTGATCCCGGAGCGATAAACAGTCATTACGGCTAAGGAGCAGAAGGATGAAATGGAAAAATCCCTGGTACGACGCGGAAAAATCACACCATACGCCGGAAGGATTTTGCAATCCAGAGCCTGACCTGCGTCAGTCGGGCGATCTTCAGCGCTGGCGCAAAGAGCGTAAAGCGCAGGGAGTCCCGTTTCCTCCACGGCAGGGCTATGAAGCTTTTACGCAGCAGTGGCAGCAGCAGGCCGATCTGAGCGGTGAGCAGGACTGCATATGGTGGCTGGGCCACGCGGCGATAATGCTGCGGCTGGATGGGCGCTACGGTTTGATCGATCCGGTATTATCGCAAAGAGCTTCGCCGCTGCGCTTTTATGGACCGCAGCGTAAAACGCCTGCACCGTTGGCTATTAAAGATCTGCCTTCTCTCGACTGGGTATTGATTTCGCATAATCATTACGACCATCTCGACAGGCCGACCATTAACGCTATTCTGCGACGCTTCCCACAGGTCCAGTTTATTGTCCCGCTGGGACTGGAGCCCTGGTTCCGTCGGGCAGGCGCGCGCCATGTGGTGCAGCTTGACTGGTGGCAGCAGACGCAGCGTCACGGGATAACGTTTCATGCCGTACCGGCGCGGCACTGGAGTATGCGCACCCTGTACGATCGTAATCGTTCGCTTTGGTGTGGCTGGACCATTAAAACGGAACATCTTAATTTCTGGTTTTCTGGCGACAGCGGCTATTCACCCAGCCTGCTGGACATAGCGCGTCGTCTGGGACCATTCAATCTTGCGGCATTACCCATAGGCGCATATGCACCAAGATGGTTCATGCAGGGACAGCATATGGACCCGCAACAGTCAGTATCATTACATCAGGCTATCGGCGCTCCGGTAACCATTCCTCTCCACTGGGGAGTATTTGAGCTGGCTGATGAGGCGCTGGATGAGCCGCCACAGGAGCTGGCACGGGCGCTCGAGGCGGCTAAGCAGAATAAAATGCGTTTCCGACCCTGGAAAATAGGGGGAAGGGCCAATTTAAATAATATAAACCAGGAATAATCTGATAACAGCGAGGGATGATTTAATAGTGCAACGGTTACGCTTTAAAAACGCCCTCGCCTTATTCAAAAGATCGGAATAACTTTTAAATAATAATGCTGCGTTTATTTGGGGCAGGTAAATTTATATATTCCTTTTTTGGTGCAGCCTCGCAAATTTGCTACCAGCGGGGCAGATTACAGCGATGCTATTTCTGATATTGCATGGCCCTGAAAGCAGGCGAAGACGTTGAAAAAAGGTGAAGTAAAGTTGCCATAATTATGCAATATTCTTCCGTTACAGTGAGAAGCGGCGAAGGTAAAAACTGAGACGCACATCTCTTCAGGCCCACAGGCTGCTGGATTTCACTGTTGGACGGCAACGTAGTACGCCCGGGCGAAGGGGCGGCGTTTAACGTTTCTTAATGCATAAAACTGCAAACCTTGTAATGAATTCACAATAAGTGTGCGGCAGGTCGATCACCGTTTAAAAATTACTTGCCATAAATTATCGGATATGTGATAACGCTATTAAGCAAAACGAGGTACAGCTCTGTTTATGTATGGCATATTCAGTAAAGAAGTAATGAGTAAAGACGTTGACGTTGAATACCGCTTCCTTGCCGAACCTTATATTAGTGCCTCATTCAGTAATGTCTCTGGTTTTCTGTCAGTCGCCTTCGGGCAAATAAACATTCTAAGGAATTACAAAGATGGCAAAAATTAAAGGTCAGGTTAAGTGGTTCAACGAATCCAAAGGTTTTGGCTTCATTACTCCGGCAGACGGCAGTAAAGATGTGTTCGTTCACTTTTCTGCTATCCAGGGTAATGGTTTCAAAACCCTGGCCGAAGGCCAGAACGTCGAGTTCGAAATTCAGGATGGTCAGAAAGGTCCGGCTGCGGTTAACGTTGTCGCTATCTGATAGCCTGTTTTTCTTTTCACGCGGTTTTTTGTTTACTGCGTAAAGATAAGGCAAAGGCCCTGGTCAATGACCGGGGCCTTTCTTTTTTGACGGCTTTTGGCGGATGACGCTGTTGCCTGCAGCGTGTAAACTGCGCGCCTGATTCAGCCAGAGAAAGAGACCATGGATTATCTTTGTCCCCTCTGTCAGCAGCCATTAACGCTGGTTCATCACAGCTGGCGCTGCGCGCAACAACATCAGTTTGATCGGGCAAAAGAGGGCTACGTTAATCTGTTGCCGGTGCAGCATAAGCGCTCCAAAGAGCCCGGCGACAGCGCAGAAATGATGCAGGCGCGTCGGCAGTTCCTGGATGCCGGTTACTATCAGCCGCTGCAGCAGCGAGTAGCTTCTTTATTAGCGCAACAGCTACCTGCGAAAGCCCGCATACTGGATATTGGCTGTGGCGAAGGTTATTACACCGCAGCGGTGGCCGATGCATCGGGAGAGCAGGCCAGCGTTTGCGGGCTGGATGTGGCTAAGGTGGCGATTCGGGCTGCGGCAAAACGCTATCGGCATATCGATTTTTGCGTTGCGTCCAGCCATCGTCTGCCTTTTGCCGATGCTTCCCTGGATGGCGTTTTACGCATTTACGCGCCCTGTAAGGCTGAAGAGCTGGCGCGCGTGATCCGCAGCGGTGGCTGCTTGTTAACCGTAACGCCTGGTCCACGCCATCTGCTGCAGTTCAAAGCGCTGATCTATTCGCAGGTGAGATTGCATGATACGCAGCAGGAAGTGCTGCCAGGATTTACGCTGGAACTGGAACAGCAGCTGGCGTATCCGTTAACGTTAAGCGGTGCGGATGCGGTAACGCTACTGCAAATGACGCCGTTTGCCTGGCGCGCCAGCGCGGACGTATGGCAAGCGCTACGCGACAGTGCGCAATTCAGCAGCGAGGCGGATTTTATCGTACGTCTTTGGCGCCGTAGTTAATTGATAATGTCAGGCGAAATGCGTCCAGAGGATCTGCGCGCCAATGGCGATCAGCACTGCGCCGCCGAGCAGTTCAGCGCGTTTGCCCAGCAGCGGGCCGATCAGGCGCCCGATCAGCATACCAATGGTGGTCATGGTAAAGGTGGAGAGGCCAATCAGCAGCGCGGTCAGAACAATATTGACCTGCATAAACGCCAGGCTCACGCCAATTGCCATCGCATCCAGGCTGGTGGCGATAGCGGTGGTGACCAACAGGCCCAGTCCATGCTGTTTTACCGGTTCACAGGGCGCTGCCGTGACGGGCTGCTGGCGGCAGCCTTCAATCAGCATACGTCCGCCTAAAAAACAGAGCAGGGTAAAAGCGATCCAGTGATCCCAACGGGCGACGAAGTGGGTAGCGAACTGGCCAAGCGACCAGCCGACCAGCGGCGTCAGGGTTTCAATAACCCCAAAAATAAGCCCGGTGCGCAGCGCTTCGCGCAGTTGTGGACGTTGCAGGGCGGCGCCTTTACCGATGGCGACGGCAAATGCATCCATTGACATGCCAAAGGCAAGAATAAGCAGAGCGGAAAAAGTCATCGAAGTCGTAACCTCGGCTGGGAATACCATAACCTGACGCGCCTTCCCAACCAGACAGGCACATCGGTCAATGGTCTCGCCTACCGTAAAAGGTCGCACGCGCCACGTTGCTGTAACAACGAGTATGTTGACAGGTGCATTTCTGTATTAATAACAGAAATCGGCTACTCCCCAGGAACGGCGCTCACCTTACCACATTATCTTTTGTCGTCAAAATAAAAATAGTGTCACGACAGCTTGTATGGATATTATATGTTGCGCTGATAACAACAGGTAAAAATAATCCTGATAATGTTAAGGGAATGATGTTGAAATAAAAAAGGCACACACTTTATGTGCAATGTTATAGCCTGTTGAATATGCCTTTTGCTATATTTTATCTTATTGATTTTCAACCATTACATGGTAAATTTTTTCCAGATCGTCCAGTTTACTGACCCTGATTAACAGGTTTCGCTGTTCCAGTTGAATAACCAGAATGCCATCCTCTGATAAATTCATACCTTTTATACGGTCATAATTAACCCAGGCATTCGTGAAGAAAAGGCCCTGTTTTTTTAGTAATAACTGTGGAGTGCGGATCCATGAGAGATAAACCGAAACGACAATGAGTGCCAACAATAATGTCGTGGTTATTACGGGTCCCTGTTGGGTGACGTTATTATAAATAAGAATCATTATCAGGCCGATAAAAATAATATTATCGACTTTGCTGCGGCGCTGTAGGGGAACCTGCAGCAGCGTTGGGCCGTGACGACGCGGCATTATCCACTGATCGTAAATGGCGTACAGCAGCAGCAAGGCGATAAACAGCACCAGAACAATGTCAGTTAACGACATAAAGACTCCTCAGATAACGCCGGCAGACGGAGCTGAATAAAAAAACGGCCAGCCGTGGCAAGCGACTGACCGTCTGAAACGCGGGTTACAGGCCCAGCAGGCCGATCCAGTAACCAAAAATACCGATCGCAAAGAAGCCAATGATGATCCACAGCGCGTTCACTTTGCGGCGCAGCAGCCACATACAGCCAAAGGTAAGCAGCAGCGGCACCAGCCCCGGCATCAGCTGATCCAGAATCGACTGTACCGTGGTAACGGTGGTTTTACCGGTTTGGTCGGTAATACGTGAAACCACCAGCGGGATGTTAACGTGGGTCCATTTGTTAACCAGCGCCCCCATAACAAACAGGCCAAGAATAGACGCCCCCTCCGTAAGCTTTTGCAGGAAGCCGCCACCCATATCATTAACGATATCTACCCCTTTTTTGTAGCCATACGCTACGCCGTAGTAACGAAACAGCAGACGTACCGCGTTAAACAGCACAAAAAACAGTAGCGGGCCAAGCAAACTGCCGGTCATGGCGATACCGGCACCCAGCGCAGCGAAGACCGGACGCATGGTGCCCCAGAATATGGGATCGCCGACGCCCGCCAGCGGTCCCATCAGGCCCACTTTGATGCCGTTGATCGCGGCATCGTCAATGGGCGCGCCATTGGCCCGCTGCTCTTCCATCGCCAGCGTGACGCCCAGGATAGGCGCGGCCGGATAGGGATGGGTGTTAAAAAACTCCAGGTGCCGCCTGATGGCCTGACGGCGCTCTTCATTATTTTCCGGGTAAAGCCGACGGATAGCGGGAACCATCGAGAAGCAGAAGCCCAGCGCCTGCATACGTTCGAAATTCCACGAGCCCTGAAAAAGATTGGAGCGCAGAAAGACGCTACGCACATCGCCGCGCGTCAGTTTTTTTGCCGTTGCTGTAGTTGTATCTACCATTTGCATACCCCTTAATCTAATTCGTTATCCAGGTCGTTCCGGGCCGGGCCTGAGGCAGGCGCAGCGCCACCAGCGGCACGGTTATATTTGGGACTGAGCTGAATATAAAGCGCAGCCATTACCGCGCCAATCACGCCCAGCGCAACCAGGTTGAAATCGGTAAAGGCGGCGGTAACAAAGCCCAGGTAGAAAAACGGCATCAGATAGCCAGCGCGCATCATATTGATAACCATCGCATAGCCCACTACCACAATCATGCCACCCGCAATATTCAGACCGTTGGTAACCACTTCCGGGATGGCGTTCAGCATATTCTGGACCGCGTCGGTACCTACCGATACCGCCACAATCACTGCGGGGATAGCGATACGCATTGCCTGCAGAATCAGCGCGGTGACGTGGATCCATGAAATGGCGGTGAGGTTACCTTTATCCGCCGCTTTATCTGCCGCGTGCTGGAAAGCAACGGTGATAGTACGCACGATAATGGTTAATACCTGACCTGCAGCGGCCAGAGGGATCGCCAGGGCGATACCGGCACCGATGCTCTGACCGCCGGCAATCACCAGGATGGTGGAAATGATCGAGGCCAGCGCGGCGTCCGGTGCGACGGCTGCGCCGATATTCATCCAGCCCAGCGCGATCATCTCCAGCGTACCGCCGATAATAATGCCGGTTTTCATATCGCCCAGCACGGCGCCGATTAAGGTACAGGCGACCAGCGGCCGGTGAAACTGGAACTCATCCAGAATGGATTCCACACCGGCAATACAGGCGACAATAAACACCAGCGCAATTTGTAGAGTGGTGACTTCCATTGCACTTCTCCTGTGACAGAGTAAAACTACATGAAACCTGAAATATCAGGCGCGTGGGATGGCGATCAGTGGTTCATTTTGGCGATCAGATCCATCATTTTCAGTCGTGGATCGTTGGAGACTTTTCTGACTTCCAGTTCGATACCGCGAGCGTTGAGTTTTTTAAACGCTTCGATATCTTTGTCATCCACAGAAACAGCGTTGTTGACCTGCGTTTTCCCCTGGCGGAAGGCCATGCCGCCGATGTTGACTGATTTCACCTCAACGCCCTGCTCAACGACCCGCACCACATCGGTCGGATTGGTGAACAGCAGCATGACGCGATCGTGGGCATACTTTGGGTTATTCCAGACGCGGACCATTTTATCGATATCTACCACGTGCGCGCTGACGCCTGGCGGCGCCACCTGGGTGAGCAGCGTTTTACGCACCTTATCGGCCGCCACTTCATCACTAACGACGATAATGCGGTTAACGTTGGTCTCCTTGGTCCAGCGCGTCGCCACCTGACCATGGATCAGACGGTCATCAATACGTACCAGACCGATTTTCATATGATCTTCCGGACCCAGCACCGGCTGCGGCGCGGCTGAACGCGCAGGGGCCGCTGGCGCCGCAACCGCTTCCGGCGCTTCGGCTTTCAGCGCTTTCACGCCTTCACGGCCGGTTTCCACTGCAATGGCGACCAGCTCGTCAAAGGCAGGATCGTCATCCCGCGCCATCAGGGTTTCCACCAACATAGGAATGTTGACGCCCGCAATAACCTCATGCTGCTGTTTATCCACGACGATACGGCTCGCCGCGTTGAACGGACTTCCTCCCCAGGTGTCGACCAGAAAAAGCACGCCTTTGCTGGTATCGAGCTCAGCGAGACGCGCGTGGTATTTTTCAATCAGGGTTTCAGCATTTTCACCTGGCACGAAATCGATCCAGCCAATGTTTTGCTGCTCACCTAATAGCATTTCGGCGGTTTTGAGCAGCTGCTCCGCCGCCCAACCGTGTGTGCCGATTACAATAGCAATAGTCACTTGCTACCTCCGTTTTCATTATTGAGCGATTCAGTCCAAAACCGATTCGCCAACGCTGTTATCCGGGCGTTGCTGTTTCAACGGTAATGAACATGCAGGCCTTGCCGTCAGCGGAGCGCTTCTTTTTATATAACTGACAACCTAAAGATAACTTCGGGATTTATTTTAGTGAGTGAAAAAATAAATTTTGTGACCCGCCTCAGTTATTTACAGGCTTATCATTTCGAAACGAATAATTAATATAAGTAATCAAGATGCGTAAATTTTTATTAACTATGAGAAATTATTTTGACGACCCTGTGTCAACTGCTAATATCATTTCCTCTTTTTCAATACAGGAGTAACGGGCCTCAGCCCTCCCTATGGACTGTCACCGACGTCTTTTATTCACGCCACCGGGTCATCCGGCTTCTTTGTTAACGCCTTCTGGCGTCACCCTCGGTTCTGCTTTCCTGTTCTGCCGCGCTACGGTTGTTGAACCCGGCGTTCGGTTTTCCTGCTGCATTTTTCGGAGTCTGTTATGGAATTTCTTTTAGACCCTTCGATTTGGGCCGGTCTGCTGACGCTTATTGTTCTGGAGATCGTGCTGGGGATTGATAACCTGGTTTTTATCGCCATTCTCGCCGATAAGCTGCCGCCAAAAGAGCGTGACAAAGCGCGTCTGATTGGCCTGTCGCTGGCGCTGCTGATGCGTCTGGGCCTGCTGTCGTTAATCTCCTGGATGGTAACCCTGACGCGACCGCTGTTCAGCATTGGGCAGTTTAGCTTTGCCGGACGCGATCTTATCCTGCTGGCGGGCGGTCTCTTTTTGCTGTTCAAGGCCACGATGGAGCTGCATGAGCGGCTGGAAAACCATCCGCACGACAGCAACGGCAATAAAAGCTACGCCAGCTTCTGGGCGGTGGTGGCTCAGATTGTGGTGCTGGACGCTGTTTTCTCGCTGGATGCGGTCATTACCGCCGTGGGCATGGTGAACCATTTACCGGTTATGATGACCGCCGTGGTGATCGCGATGGGCATTATGCTGCTGGCCTCCAAACCGCTCACCAATTTCGTGAATGCGCATCCGACCGTGGTAGTGCTCTGTCTGAGCTTCCTGCTGATGATTGGTCTGAGCCTGGTAGCTGAAGGGTTTGGTTTCCATATTCCTAAAGGGTATCTCTATGCGGCGATTGGCTTCTCGATTCTGATTGAGTTGTTCAACCAGATCGCCCGGCGCAATTTTATCCGTCATCAGTCGCATCGCCCCATGCGTGAACGTACCGCAGAAGCGATCTTACGTCTGATGGGCGGACGTCGTGGCGGAGCAGCAAGCGTGGAAGCGGGGCAGAGTACCGTAGAAAATCCAAAGCTGCCGCAGGAAACCTTCAAGGATGAAGAACGCTATATGATTAACGGCGTATTAACGCTGGCCTCGCGCTCGATTCGCAGCATCATGACGCCGCGCGGAGAGATTTCCTGGGTGGATGCCACTAAGCCACTGGATGAGATCCGCATGCAGCTGCTGGATACGCCGCACAGCCTGTTTCCGGTTTGCCGTGGCGAGCTGGATGAGGTTATCGGCATCGTGCGTGCCAAAGATCTTCTGGTGGCGCTGGAGCAGGGCATGAATATTCATACTTTCGCCGCCTCATCGCCGCCGCTGATCGTCCCGGAAACGCTGGACCCCATTAACTTACTGGGCGTGCTGCGTCGGGCAAAAGGCAGCTTTGTGCTGGTGACCAATGAATTTGGTGTGGTACAGGGGCTGGTGACGCCGCTGGACGTGCTGGAAGCAATCGCCGGTGAGTTCCCGGATGAAGATGAAACGCCAGATATTGTTGTTGATGGCGATAGCTGGCTGGCAAAAGGCGGCACCGATTTGCATTCGCTGCAGCAGCGGCTCGACTACTTCGATCTGGTTAAGCCAGGCGATAATCACGCTTCGCTGGCCGGCCTGCTGATTGCGCAGAAAGGTCAGCTTCCGTTGCCAGGGGAGACGATCGATATGCCGCCGTTGCATTTCATGATTGTCGAAGCGACCGATTATCGTATTGATTTGGTGCGTATCATCAAGGATCGGCCGCAGGACGAAGAAGAAAGTTAATGCGATTGCCGGGACAGCGCGTCCCGGCAGTTACTCTGGCAGGCTGGCCTGATGCTGAGCCAGCCATGCCGGAAATGCTTCCAGCGGCATCGGACGAGCATAGTAGTAGCCCTGTAAGGTATCCACGCCGCGCTGGCGCAAATAGCTGGCCTGCTCGGCAGTTTCCACGCCTTCCGCCACCAGTCTGATATGCAGTCGCTGCGCCAGAGAAATTACCATATCGGTTACCGTTGCGTTAATCGCATCGGTGCCAATGGCAGCGGTAAAAATCTTATCCAGCTTCAACACATCCGGGCTTAGGGTTTTCAGATAGGAAAGCGAGCTGTGGCCGGTACCAAAATCGTCAATCGCGACCCTGATGCCTGACTGTTGCAGCTGGGCCACCACACTTTGATCCATCAACGGCAATGCATCACGCTCCGTTAACTCCACCACTAATCGTGGTAGCGGATTAGCCGGCCACCAGATTTTTTGCAAGTCATCAATAATGGCCTGGTTATGAAAATGGCTGGCGGCAACGTTAATAGCAATATGAAAATCAGCGGTATGCGGCAGTTGCGGCAAATGGCGCACGGTTTCGTTAAGGACAAAGCGGGTCAGTGGAGCAATAAGATTATGTCGCTCGGCCAGCGGAATAAACAGATCCGGCGGTATCCAGCCCTGACGCGAGTTATGCCAGCGCAGCAAGAGCTCAATGCCGTCGCAGTTACCGGTGCGGCTATCGATAAGCGGCTGGCAGTACACCATAAATTCATGCGCAGAGAGACCATAGCCGATTTGCCAGGAGAAGCTCATGCGGTTAGCTGTCGCCAGCCAGACAATATAGCCGGTTAGCAGGCTAAGCAGCAGGGCGAGCGGCAGCTGTGAAGGCAGTGACAGCAAGGCCAACTGGGTAGGCGCTGGTCCGTACAGGATAATGGTAAAAGGGTAGCGCAATGAGCTCTGTTGATAGCTGACTTCACCTTCTGCCGGGCGGGTATTTTCAATTAGCGGATTACCATACTCCAGGCTTTTGCCACCGATATTAAACACCGCGCGCTCTACCCAGGGCTGCGTTGGCTCCAGCAGATAGCGGCTCATCAATTCGATATTGATAACCTGCAAAATGCCGCTGCGATTATCCAGCGAACTGGCGGTCCAGAGCAGTAAAATCGGCGATCCTTTAATCAGAACGTTGTCCACGCCCAGCGTCATGCGCTGATTATCTACTGCCAGTTCGGGGTAAGTTTCATTGAAGATGAGCGATTGATCGCCAAACACGCTGGAGCAGTAAACACGATTCTTATCCACTAACAGGATGGCACGCACGGTTTGCATGGCGGAGATTTTTTCATGCAGCAGAAAGCGGATATCGTTGCATTTAAGCCCAACCAGGCCGACGGTATTATTTGCTGCTACGTCCAGCGGTGAGAAAAGGCGATCGAAACGCTGAATAGCGTTACTGGCAAACTGTTGCGACTGCTGCTCTATCCGCTTTTTTTCTTCTAAGTAGCGAAAAGTGAGTGTAAGGATAAGCACCAGTGCAGCGACTATCGACGCGATAAACAGCCTTTTACGGCGAAGTTGTCCAATAATCTGCTGGGATATTTGCATCCGTAGCCACCCTTTACACCCAAATAAAATTCCGACATTTCCATATCGGCATCAGCGGCATTAAGTTTAGCGACGTTGGAGAAAAAGACGCGTCTGTGGGAGTAAGCGTTGGGCCTCAGAGAGCAACAGCAAGCCGTCCCGGCTGAGTCGTGATGAAGCGTCCTGAAAGAGGAATTAATAAAAGGAGCCTGCGCATGCAGGGCAGCCACACGACACCTGATATCCATGTGCGGGCACCAGGTACCTTATAATAAGCCTGAGCCGCGCTCAAAATGCGGCTCAGGCAAGTGATATTTAATCGCACTGCACCTTAATCGCCAGGCCACCGCGTGAAGTTTCACGATATTTGGCGTTCATATCTTTGCCGGTCTCGTACATCGTCTCGATCACTTTATCCAGCGACACACGCGGCTCGCTGGTACGGCGCAGCGCCATGCGCGCCGAGTTAATCGCTTTTACCGAGGCGATAGCGTTACGCTCGATGCAGGGAACCTGCACCTGGCCGGCAACCGGATCGCAGGTCAGACCAAGGTTATGCTCCATACCGATCTCTGCGGCAACGCATACCTGTTCCGGGCTGGCACCTAACAGCTCCGCCAGTCCTGCCGCCGCCATGGAGCAGGCCACGCCCACTTCGCCCTGGCAGCCGACTTCCGCACCGGAGATGGAAGCATTCATCTTATACAGCGTGCCGACAGCACCCGATGCCAGGAAATAGCGAATGAAAATATCGGGGCTTACCGATTCGATAAAATGGTCGTAATAGGCCAGCACCGCAGGCACGATGCCGCAGGCACCGTTAGTCGGGGCAGTAACAACGCGTCCACCGGCAGCGTTCTCTTCATTCACCGCCAGCGCAAACATATTCACCCAGTCGATAACAATCATCGGATCGTTAGAGTGCTTGCCGGAAGAGACCAGCATCCGACGCAGCGCAGCCGCACGGCGCGGAACCCGTAGCGGGCCAGGCAGTACGCCTTCGGTATTCAGTCCGCGATCGATACAGTCGCGCATTGTCTGCCAGACGGCAGCAAAATAGCTCTCAATCTCCTGGCGACTATGCAATGCCAGCTCATTCTTCATCACCAGGCCGGATACAGAAAGCCCGGTTTCGCGGCAGTGCGCCAGCAGCTCTTTCGCCGAGTTAAACGCATAAGGCACCGAAACTTCATCCAGCACCGGTTCGCCAAAATGCTCGTCATCAACGATAAAACCGCCGCCAATGGAGTAATAGGTTTTACTGTAGATGCAGGTTTCGCCAGCAAACGCATGGATACGCATAGCGTTCTCATGGCGTGAAAGGTTTTCGCTGCGGAAATTCATGCCGCCTTCGCGCGGAAAATCGACCTCATGCTGACCGTTTGCCAGCAGCAGACGCTCGCGCTGTTCAACATCACGAATAAAGGCAGGGATCGCATCAATATCCACGCTTTCAGGCGAGGCGCCGGAAAGCCCCATAATAATGGCGATATCGGTATGGTGTCCTTTACCGGTGAGCGAAAGCGAGCCGTACACTTCCACGGCGATGCGCGTAACGTCCAGTAACCGGTTATCCCGGCTCAAATCATCGACAAACTGTTTGCCGGCTTTCATTGGGCCCAGGGTATGGGAACTCGACGGGCCAATGCCGATCTTAAACATGTCGAAAACGCTAATCACGCTATACGCTCCTTAACTATTAATCTCGCAGCGAAATGCACTGCCTGTATACCTGTCATGCTTCACGTTAAAGCCGAACGAAAACCCGTTGCGCTGGCTGGCTGCCTGAACCTGATTAATGCGAAACACCTCAGAAACTTCCTGATGAGTCGGCGCGCCAAATATAACTATTTTGTGGGAATAGGGAAGTGATTTGGATCGCTAACCCAGGAAAATTTAGTGAAAAATCACGGAAAGGGTACTTTTTGCCCAACATTTATTTGGTTATCACGTCGCCAGTTCCGGCATTATCTGTAAGCTAAGCTGGCGGATAATGCCAGCCGTCATGCCCCAGACAAAATAGTCCTGATACCAGGATAGCCAGACCTGATGCATCATGCCTTCACGGTGAATCTCCAGCGACGTATAACGTGAAAGACGCAGCGCCTCCTGCAATGGCATTTCAAAAATGGCATCCACTTCATCAGCGCTGGGCTGGAGCGGCAGATCGGGCGGAATAATCCCTACTACCGGCGTTACCTGAAAGCCGCTGCTGCTGCCTACCACGGGTAAGGTGCCAATAAGACGCACATCCTGCGCCTGCAGCGCGATCTCTTCCTGTGCCTCACGCAATGCGGTAAAGCACAGAGAGGGATCGCTGGCATCGCGCATGCCGCCGGGAAAAGCCACCTGGCCTGCATGCTTGCGCAGCCAGGGCGCACGGCGCGTGAGCAGCAGACCCGGCTCGGGGCGGGCAACAATCGGCACCAGTACCGCCGCCTGGCGACGGGCGGGCAAAAAACCGGGCGACGGCGGTGGAGGCTGGAGCTGGAAACGGGTCAGAAAACTATCAAGCGTCAGCGGCAGGGTCATCAGGCGCACCATCCTCCAGCAACGGTAAAATGCGGCCCAGCTTATGCAACGTCTCCTGATATTCCAGTTCCGCCTCGCTGTCGGCAACGATACCGCCGCCTGCCGCACAGTAAAGCTGACCGCGTTCCGCAATCAGCGTGCGAATGGTAATGCTGCTGTCCATTCTGCCGCAGCAGCTCAGATAACCGATGCTGCCGCACCAGGCGTTACGGCGCTGCGGCTCTAACGCTTCAATGATCTCCATCGCCCGTACCTTGGGGGCACCGGTAATCGATCCGCCCGGAAAGCAGGCACGCAGCAGATCGCAGGCGCTCAGCTCCGGCTTCAGGCGGGCGCGGATGGTACTGACCAGATGATGTACGGCAGGAAAAGGTTCAACCACAAACAGCTCCGGCACCCGCACGCTGCCTGGCACCGCGACGCGGCCAATATCATTACGCAGCAGGTCGACAATCATCAGGTTCTCGGCACGATCCTTTTCCGATTCCGCCAGTTTGCGCGCCTGCAACCGATCGGCCTGCTCGTCCGCCAGACGCGGCAGCGTTCCCTTAATGGGCCGGGTTTCGATAACATCGTGCTTTAACGAAAGGAAACGCTCCGGCGACAGGCTAAGAATAACGCTATCCGGCAAACGTAAAAAGGCGCTAAAGGGCGCACGGTTGCTCTCATTAAGTCGCTGAAACGCCTGCCATTCATTGCCTTCATAGCTTGCCTGAAAGCGTTGCGCCAGATTGACCTGATAGCAGTCGCCAGCCTGCAGCCAGGCCTGAATACGCTCGAAACGCTCACGGTAGCCTTCCGGCGTCATGTTTGACTGCCAGCGGCGGGTCAGACGAAACGGCGCAGCGATCGGTGGCGGCAGGTTATTCAGCCAGCGCAGCCGCGCATCTGCGGGCTGATGATCGACCAGCGTAAGCGTTTGATGCTGATGATCAGCTATCAACGCCCAGTTATAGATGCCCGTCGCCATATCTGGCGTGGCGATATCCGCAATGGCCTGCTGCGGCAGGCGTTCAAACCGGCGCCCTAAATCATAACCAAACAGGCCAAGCGCGCCGCCCTGAAACGGCAAATCGTCACGCGGCGCAACCGCAGAGAGCAGGCTGGCCTGCTCTGCCTGCAGTAAGCTCAGCGGATCTGCTGCTGATTCGGTGACAACGTCACCTTTACGGATGCGGGTTACCTCTCCGTGTGTCTCCAGCGTGGCAACAGGGTCAGCCACCATAATATCGAAACGGCTGTCAGGATGGTCGGCAGAACCGGAGCTGAGCAGCATCGCCCAGGGCAAATGGGCGACGCGACCAAAGAGTTCAGAAAGCGCATCAGGTGTATAGGGTAAAGCGTGGTAGACTACAGGCATCACTTTTAGCAGCGTTAGTGGTGGTCAAACGGCAAGCCTGGCATATTTTTTCGCTGCTGGCATCTGTTTGTTTACCGTAAAATATTCATGCGGCTGACCAACCCAACGCGCGGGAAGTTCAGGCACGTTGTTGTCCGTTTCAATTAATAACAGGAGCCATTATGTCTACAGGTTTACCGGCGTTAAGCCATGAACAGCAGCAACAGGCGGTGGAGCGTATCCACAAACTGATGGCCGAAGGAATGAGTAGCGGAGAGGCCATTACCCGTGTGGCCCAGGAGATCCGCCAGACGCATACTGGCGGACATGTCGCAGCACTCTTCGAAGAAGATGAGGATGATGAGGCCTGATCAGGCGGGATTGAGCGCGGCAATAATTTTAATTTCTACTTTATATTTTGGGTTCATTAAACCGGCCTGAACGGTGCAGCGCACCGGGGCATTGTCTGGTGAAACCCAGGCATCCCAGGCCCGGTTCATCGCGGCAAAATCCGCTTTATCAACCAGAAAAATAGTGGCGTCCAGAATGCGGCTTTTATCTGAACCCACGCGAGTCAGCAACCGGTCGATAACCGCCAGCGCATTCGCCGTTTGCGCTTCAGCATCTTCATCCAGATTCTCCGGCACGCTGGTGTAATAGACGGTATCGTTGTGGATCACCGCTTCCGACATACGATGTTCAGGATCAATACGGGTAACTGACATAGCTTATTTCCTTATTCCGTTTTTTCGCCGTTAGCCTGGCACAGTTAAGCCTGCGCTGTCATTAAAATGAGGACGGGGTGATGCTTTTGCCGCCAGCCGCTCGAATTATTTCAGGTATAATCAGGCCGTTTTAACGCAACCAGAGAGGATATGTGGCAGACGATTTTGCAGCCGATGGCGCTTTAGCGCAGGCAATACCCGGTTTCCGGCCGCGTGAGGCGCAGCAGCAAATGGCCGTAGCGGTCACGCAGGCGATTGAGCATCGCGGCGAGCTGGTAGTAGAAGCGGGAACCGGCACGGGAAAAACCTACGCCTACCTGGTGCCGGTATTACGTGCCGGCAAGAAAGCGATTATCTCCACCGGATCAAAAGCGTTACAGGATCAGCTTTACAGCCGCGATCTGCCAAAAGTGGCGAAGGCGCTGGCGTATAAAGGTAAAACGGCGTTGCTGAAAGGGCGCTCTAACTATCTTTGCCTTGAACGGCTGGAACAGCAGAGCATGACCGGCGGCGAGCTGACCGTCCAGACCCTCAGCGATCTGGTTTATCTGCGCCGCTGGGCCAGCGAAACGTCGGATGGCGACATCAGCGGCTGTAGCGGCGTGGCGGAAGACAGTGCAATCTGGCCGCTGGTGACCAGTACCAACGATAACTGCCTCGGTAATGATTGTCCGCTCTATAAAGATTGCTTTGTGGTCAAGGCGCGTCGTCGGGCGATGGATGCCGACGTAGTGGTGGTTAACCACCATCTTTTCCTGGCAGATATGGTGGTTAAAGAGAGTGGATTTGCTGAACTGATCCCCGAAGCGGACGTGATGATCTTCGACGAAGCGCATCAGGTGCCCGATATCGCCAGCCAATATTTTGGTCAACAGCTCACCAGCCGACAGCTGCTGGATCTGGCGAAAGATATTACCATCGCCTATCGCACCGAAGTGCGCGACGTCCAGCAATTGCAAAAAGCGGCCGACCGGCTGGCGCAAAGCGCTCAGGACTTCCGTCTGGCGTTAGGCGATCCCGGTTTTCGCGGCAATCTGCGCGAGATCCTCAGTGACCGTGATGTACAGCGCGCCCTGACATTGCTGGATGATGCGCTGGAGCTGTGTTATGACGTGGCGAAAATGTCGCTGGGACGCTCGGCGCTGCTGGACGCCGCCTTCGAGCGGGCTTCACAGTATCGTAATCGCCTGAAGCGATTAAAAAATATTAGCGAGCCTGGCTTTAGCTACTGGTATGAATGTAGTTCGCGACATTTTGTGCTGGCGCTGACGCCGCTTTCGGTTGCCGAGCGCTTTCGTGAAGTGATCAGCGAACGCCCGGCTGCCTGGATCTTTACCTCTGCCACGCTGGCGGTAAATGAAAAAATGACCCACTTTATGGATCGGCTTGGCGTGCATCAGGCGCAAAGCATGATCCTGAACAGTCCGTTTGACTATGCGCGTCAGGCTTTGCTTTGTGTGCCGCGCGATCTGCCGTCGCCTAACCAGCCGGGCGGGGCTAAACAGTTGGCGCGCCGCCTGCTGCCGCTGATCGAAGCGAATAATGGCCGCTGCTTTTTCCTCTGTACTTCGCATCAGATGATGCGTGCGCTGGCGGAGGAGTTTCGCGCCAGCCTGACGCTGCCGGTGCTGCTGCAGGGCGAAACGGGCAAAGCGCAGCTGCTGAAACAGTTTATTGAGGCGGGCAACGCGCTGCTGGTGGCAACCAGCAGCTTCTGGGAAGGGGTAGATGTTCCCGGCGATGCGCTGTCGCTGGTGATTATCGATAAACTGCCCTTTACCTCGCCAGACGATCCCCTGCTAAAGGCGCGTATGGAGGATTGCCGCCTGCGCGGAGGCGATCCTTTTGATGAGGTGCAGTTGCCCGATGCGGTGATCACCCTGAAGCAGGGCGTTGGACGCCTGATCCGCGACGTGGAAGATCGTGGCGTGCTGGTTATTTGCGATAACCGCCTGGTCATGCGGCCTTATGGCGCAGTATTTCTTAATAGCCTGCCGCCCACGCCACGTACCCGCGATCTGCAGCAGGCGGTCAGCTTCCTGCATCGTCCCGATGAGAAGTAATTCCCTGGTGGCTGTGCTAAGATGCGCGCCGAAAAAAATTTCTCGCCTGAGGTTGTTATGTCCGCGCGAATTTTAGCTCTTGATACTGCTACTGAAGCCTGTTCGGTAGCGCTGTTGCTGGACGGTGTCGTTGACGCCCATTTTGAACTTTGCGCACGCGAACATACGCAGCGTATTCTGCCAATGGTAGAAGAGATGCTGACGCGCCATCAGATAACGTTGTCGCAGCTGGACGCGCTGGCATTCGGTCGTGGGCCGGGCAGTTTTACCGGCGTACGCATCGGCATTGGCATTGCGCAGGGACTGGCGTTTGGCGCAGGCCTGCCGCTGCTGGGTATTTCCACGCTGATGACCATGGCGGAAGCCGCCTGGCAGCATCATGGCGCTCGCCGCGTGCTGGCGGCGATTGATGCGCGCATGGGGGAAGTCTACTGGGCGGAATATCAGCGCGCTGATGATGGTCAGTGGCAGGGCGCCGCGAGTGAGGCGGTGCTGAAGCCGGAAGCGGCGCTGGCGCGGATGCAGCAGCTTTCTGGCGAATGGATGACGGTCGGCACTGGCTGGGCCGCCTGGCCGCATCTGATGGCGGAAAGCCCGCTGACGCTGCACGCCAGCGATATTACCCTGCCTGCGGCGGAGGCGATGTTGCCGTTGGCGCAGCAGCTCTGGCAGCAGGGCGCTGCCTTACCGCCGGAGCAGGTGGAACCCGCCTATCTACGCAATGAAGTGGCATGGAAAAAACTACCGGGACGTGAATAGACTGGCGGCAACTTATTTATTACGCAATAGTCTAATCAGGCAGGTTTCTGGAGAAAGCTATGCGTAAATATCTTAATAACAAAGCAGCTCTGCTGGTAGCTACGCTGCTGCTGGCTGGCTGCGTGACCGTCCCGGATACCGTTAAAGGTCGTTCGCCTGTGCCGCAGCAGGATTTGCTGCGGGTTATGAACGCCCCTCAGCTTTATGTCGGACAGGAGGCGCGCTTCGGCGGTAAGGTGGTAAAAGTCACTAACCTTAACGGCCGCACGCGACTGGAAATCGCCACTCAGCCGCTGGATGACACCGCGCGGCCCCGATTGAATGCCGCCTCGGTTGGTCGTATCTGGGCCGATATCAACGGCTTTGTCGATCCGGTTGATGTGAATAACCAAATGGTAACGGTGGTCGGCACCATCAGGGGCAGTGAAAAAGGCGAGATCGGCAAGGCCAGCTACAACTTTGTGGTGGTAGATGTCGCGGGCTATCAACGCTGGCGTTTACAGCAGCAGGTTGTTATGCCGATGCAGCCGATCGATCCCTGGATCTGGTATGGTCCGGGACGTCACCATCCTGGTTTCTGGGGGCCAGGCCCCTGGGGCAACTATTACAACTCCGGTCCGGTACAGGTGCAAACTATCCTGACGGAATAAACATCCTGGTAGTAATGATTAGCGGCCCGGTCGCATATTATGTGACCGGGCCATTTTATTGTTAAAAAACAAAAAAATTTAGTGATGGGCTTCGCAGCCTGAACGGCAGGTGTCAGGCATACTGGTACAATGAGTTAAAATATTGTTAACAACAGCGGGCCGAGGCTGCGATGGCGAATAAATATGATTTCCGAGGTGAATCCTTGAATAAGGTCTGGCTGAACCGTTACCCCGCCGATGTACCGGCGGAGATTAATGCCGATCGTTATACGTCGCTTATCGATCTTTTTGAGCAGGCTGCCCAGCGTTACGCCGATCGTCCAGCTTTTATTAATATGGGTCAGGCGATGAGCTTCCGTAAGCTGGAGCAGCGTAGCCGGGCGTTTGCCGCCTATCTGCAGCAAACGCTGGGGCTAAGCAAAGGCGATCGGGTGGCCATTATGATGCCTAATCTGCTGCAATATCCGATTGCGCTGTTTGGCATACTGCGGGCCGGTATGGTAGTGGTGAATGTAAACCCGCTCTATACCCCGCGCGAGCTGGAGCATCAGTTGAATGACAGCGGCGCGAAAGCGATCGTTATTGTTTCTAACTTTGCCCATACGCTGGAAAAAGTTGTGGCGAAAACCTCGGTCAGACACGTTATTCTGACCCGTCTGGGCGATCAGCTTTCGCCCGCGAAAGCCACGCTGGTTAATTTTGTGGTGAAATATATCAAGCGGCTGGTACCGAAATATAACCTGCCAGATGCGGTCTCATTTCGCAGCGTGCTGCAGCAGGGCGCACAGCTGGATTATTTCCGACCGGAACTACAGAATGACGATCTGGCTTTTTTGCAATATACCGGCGGCACCACCGGTGTTGCCAAAGGAGCCATGCTTACCCATCGCAATATGCAGGCTAATCTTGAGCAAACCAAAGCCACCTATGGCTCACTGCTGCGCGACGGCAAAGAGCTGGTGGTCACGGCGCTGCCGCTCTACCACATCTTTGCGCTGACCGTAAATTGCCTGTTATTTATTGAGCTGGGCGGGCAAAATTTGCTGATTACCAACCCGCGTGATATTCCCGGCTTTATAAAAGAGCTGAGCAAATATCCTTTTACCGCCATCACCGGGGTGAATACGTTATTTAACGCCCTGCTGAATGATAAACATTTCCAGCAGCTCGATTTTTCCGCGCTGCGTCTGTCGGCGGGCGGGGGGATGTCGGTACAGAAAGCGGTGGCGGAGCGCTGGGAGAAGCTGACCGGGCACTATCTGCTGGAAGGTTATGGGCTGACCGAATGCTCACCGCTGGTTTCGGTTAACCCTTATGATATTACCTGTCATAACGGCAGCATCGGTCTGCCTGTGCCCTCTACCGAGATCAAGCTGGTAAATGACAACGGCGTGGAAGTGGGAGCAGGAGAGCCGGGCGAGCTCTGTATCAAAGGGCCGCAGGTTATGACCGGCTACTGGCAGCGTCCGGATGCCACCGATGAAGTGCTAAAAGAGGGCTGGCTCTATAGCGGCGATATCGTTACCGTCGATGAAGAGGGCTTTTTGCGTATCGTCGATCGTAAAAAAGATATGATTCTGGTTTCCGGCTTCAATGTCTATCCGAACGAGATTGAAGATGTGGTAATGCAACATCCGAAAGTGCGCGAGGCGGCGGCCATTGGCGTACCGAGTGACCTTTCTGGCGAAGCGGTGAAAATCTGTATCGTGAAAAAGGACCCCTCTCTGACCAAAGATGAGTTGATTGCCCACTGCCGTCGTCATCTCACCGGTTATAAGGTGCCGAAAATCGTTGAGTTTCGCGAAGAGTTGCCTAAAACCAATGTGGGTAAAATCCTGCGACGCGCGTTGCGTGACGAGATAAATAAAGCGCCTGCCGCCTGATGCCGCGAGTATGTTAAGCTATGGATGTAAACGCCGGTTAATCCGGCGTTTACATTGTATTCATCAGCATTAGCAACGCAAACGTACCGCTGGCAAGAGAGCAAGCATTTGAATTACACCTATATCACCACTAATGAGGCGCTGCAGGCCTGCTGTGACGCTGCGCGTCAACACCGTGCTATTGCGCTCGATACCGAGTTTGTCCGCACCCGCACCTATTATCCGCAACCTGGCCTGCTGCAAATTTATGATGGCGAACAGATCACGCTGGTTGATCCTCTGACCATTACCCAGTGGCAGCCGCTGATCGATCTGCTAAGCGACGCCAGCATAACGAAATTCCTGCACGCCGGTAGTGAAGATCTTGAAGTCTTTCAGCACAGCTTCGGGGTCATGCCAACGCCGCTGATTGACACGCAAATCCTCGCTGCTTTTAGCGGACGTCCGCTATCAATGGGCTTTGCAGCGATGGTCGAAAACTTTACCGGTGAAGTGCTGGATAAAAGTGAATCACGCACTGACTGGCTGGCGCGTCCGCTTTCTGCCCGTCAGTGTGAATATGCGGCCGCCGATGTGTTCTGGCTGTTGCCGATTGCCCACACGCTGATGGATGAAACCGCAGCGGCAGGGCAGCTGGATGCGGCGCGCAGCGAATGTCTGCTGCTTTGCCAGCGCCGTACTGAAACGCTGCAGCCGGAAGAGGCGTATCGGGAAATCAGTAACGCTTCGCTGCTGCGTCCGCGTCAGCTGGCGGCATTACAGCGCCTGGCGGCCTGGCGTCTGAAACTGGCGCGCGAAAAGGATATGGCGGTTAATTTTGTCGTACGCGAAGAAAATCTCTGGAAGGTAGCGCGCTATCTGCCGGGTTCGCTCGGCGAGCTGGATCACTTAGGGCTGAGCGGTCACGAAATCCGTTTCCACGGCAAAACGTTGCTGGATATGGTTAATGAGGCTAACGCGCTGCCGGAAGAGAGTCTGCCGGAGATGCTGCTCAATATTAACGATCACCCGCACTATAAAAAAGCGTTTAAAGCGCTGAAAGCAGTAGTGCTGGAGGTCAGCGAGCGCAGCGGGCTGAGTACCGAACTGCTGGCGTCACGCCGTCAAATCAACCAGCTGCTGAGCTGGCACTGGCAAATCAAACCGCGAGAAAAGCTGCCTGAGCTGGTAAGCGGATGGCGCGGCGAATTGATGGAACAGGAAATCAAACAGGTACTGGCGGACTATCCGCAGTAGCCTGCATAAACTTTCCCCTGCGTAAGGCAGGGGAAGGTCAGGAATGAAGACGAATCATTTCGCGGTTTCTTCCATTTCTGGCAGCGTCACGTTCAATTCCAGTATCGAAATATCATCACCGCGCTGATCCAGCTGTACCGTTACCATCTCCGGATCAATCTTCACATATTTGCAAATCACTTCCAGAATGTCGCGCTTCAGCTGGGGAAGGTAATGGGGCTCACTATCGCCCCTCCTGCGTTCAGCTACGATAATCTGCAGCCTTTCCTTGGCTATGTTAGCAGTGTTCTTTTTACGGGATAAAAAGAAGTCAAGTAAGGCCATGGTTTATCCCCCGAACAGGCGTTTCAGGAATCCCTTCTTCTCTTCTTCAATGAAGCGGAAGGGGCGTTCTTCACCGAGTAACCGCTCAACGGTATCGGCATAGGCTTTGCCCGCATCGGATTCAGTATCCAGAATCACGGGTTCGCCCTGGTTGGAAGCGCGCAGTACCGACTGATCTTCCGGGATTACGCCAACCAGCGGAATACGCAGAATCTCCAGCACATCTTCCATACTCAGCATATCGCCGCGGCTAACGCGACCTGGATTATAACGCGTCAGCAGCAGGTGCTCTTTTACCGGCTCCTGGCCGTTTTCAGCACGGCGTGATTTGGATGCGATAATGCCCAGAATACGATCGGAGTCACGCACCGAAGAGACTTCCGGGTTGGTGGTGATAATAGCTTCATCGGCAAAATAGA
Source organism: Pantoea alhagi (assembly GCF_002101395.1). Classification (NCBI taxonomy): domain Bacteria; kingdom Pseudomonadati; phylum Pseudomonadota; class Gammaproteobacteria; order Enterobacterales; family Erwiniaceae; genus Pantoea; species Pantoea alhagi. The sequence goes on from NZ_CP019706.1 coordinate 3,463,042, forward strand.
GTGCCATCAGCGCGCCGGTCTCAATACCTGCCGGCGAATCACACAGTACGAAGTCAAACTCCATCTTATCCAGTTCGTTCAGCACTTTCTCAACGCCTTCGCGCGTCAGTGCATCTTTATCTCGCGTTTGGGAAGCAGGCAGGATATAGAGGTTTTCTGTACGTTTGTCTTTAATCAGTGCCTGATTCAGCGTGGCATCGCCCTGGATAACGTTGACGAAATCATAAACCACGCGCCTTTCACAGCCCATAATCAGATCGAGATTACGCAGACCGATATCAAAATCGATCACCACGGTTTTCTTCCCTTTCTGTGCCAGACCGGTAGCAATGGCCGCGCTTGACGTGGTCTTGCCAACGCCCCCTTTGCCGGATGTAACTACAATAATGCGTGCCATATATAAGAATTCCTTATAAATAAAAAGGGGCCTAATTCAATGTCTGTATTGTCAGCGCGCCATCTTTTAGGCTAAGGCGCGCTGCTTTTGCAAAATATTCCGCCGGAATTTGATCCATAATCCAGTACTCACCCGCTATGGAAACCAGCTCCGCAGATAAACTGGTACAAAATATCTGGCATTCACGATCGCCACCGGCGCCCGCCAACGCGCGTCCGCGCATCATGCCATAAATATGAATATTGCCATCGGCAACCAGTTCAGCACCGGCGCTTACGCTATTCGTCACAATCAGATCGGTATTACGCGCATAAATTTGTTGCCCGGAGCGAACCGGCGTGGTGACCACACGCGTTTTAACCAGAGTGCTTTCCGGCGCCGCTACCGCAACCGAGTCTACCGGTTCAGAATTTTTTTTCTGTTCTTTGCCTTCGGACAGGATGGGCAGGCCAGCGCGTGCGATCATGCGCTTAAGCGACTCATCTTTACAGCCGCTGACGCCTACAATGCGTAACCCCGTCGAAGCGATAGCCTGCTGCATCTGTTTCCAGTTAACGTCACCGTTCAGAGAGGCTACATTCAAAACCACGGGCGCATTTTTGAGAAAGGCAGGCGCCTGGTCAATTTTGTCCTGAAGCGCCTGACGAACCACATCGGGATGCGTGTGGTGTAAATGAACAACAGACAGAGTAAAACTACTGCCTTTAAACTCGATTGGCGTTTGCGACATCTGTCCTGGCTCAGTCCTGTTATGTCTAAACCCGACTAAATTATGCCTGATTTAGCCAGCGCGTAATCAAGGCGGGACATTATTCCTAACTACTGCAAGCATGTTATAGTTACTGTTATATTCAGGCAAGTCACCACCCCGCTTAATTCGAGTAAAAAATATGTTTTGTGTGATCTACAGAAGTCCTCAACGCGATCAGACTTATCTTTACGTTGAAAAAAAAGACGACTTTTCCCGTGTGCCGGAAGAGCTGCTGCGTGGTTTTGGCAAACCGCAGCTGGCAATGGTGTTACCCCTTGAACGCACTAAGAAACTGGCGAATGCGGATATTGAAAAAGTAAAGCTGGCACTGCACGAGCAGGGTTATTATTTGCAGCTGCCGCCACCGGTAGAAGATCTGCTGAAAATACATTTAGGAAAAAACGATCCGGTTTAATTCAGATTCATCTGTAAATAATAAATTGGCGAATAATTCCTCAATTTATTTCCGGCGATTTTCAATTGATTAATAAGGAACTGATATGAAGCTAAATGCTCTGAGCGCGACGTTACTGACAATAATGTTAGCGGGATGCGCCAGTAAAAATAGCGTCTCGTCAGCGCCTGAAACCACGGGGGCTGCCGCGCCGACGCCTGCCGCCAAAAGCGGCGGCTTTCTGACGCCACCGACGGGTAAAACCACCCTGGCACAGCAGGGGCGCGATCCTGCGGAGTTCCCCGCTTACGTTGAGCAGCTGAAAGCGCAGGCGCGCCAGCAGGGCATCAGTGAGCAAACCGTAAACAGCGCTTTCGCTAACGTGCATTTTGTTGACCGGGTGATTAAATCCGACCGTAATCAGCCCGAGCAGAAAATTACGCTGGATGATTATCTGGCGCGGGTCATTACCCCTAAAAAGATTGAGCAGGGCCGCAGTCTTTATCAGCAATATCAGAACGAGCTGACAAGCGTAAGCCAGCAATATGGCGTAGCGCCGCAATATATTGTGGCGCTGTGGGGAATGGAGAGTAACTTTGGGCGGCTTCAGGGCCGCGAAGATATTATCTCTGCGCTCGCCACGCTGGCTTTTGAAGGGCGGCGCGAAGCCTTCTTCACTAAGGAGCTGATCGCCGCGCTGAAGATGATCCAGCAGGGTCATATCAGCGCGCCGGAAATGAAAGGCTCCTGGGCGGGTGCGATGGGACAGAATCAGTTTATGCCCAGCTCTTATCTGAACTATGGTGCGGACGGCGACGGCGACGGAAAAATTGATATCTGGCATAACCAGCGCGATGTGTTTGCCTCCACGGCTAACTATCTGGCTAAAGAAGGCTGGAATTCTGGCGAAAGCTGGGGACGCGAAGTGATCCTGCCGGTCGATTTTGCCCCTCAGCTGGCGGGTCTGAAGACACCCCAGGCCAAAACGGTGGCCGAATGGGAAAAACTGGGCGTGCGGCTGAGTAGCAGCGATAATTTGCCGGATACCGGGCAGCGCGGCTGGATTATACTGCCGGACGACGTGGGCGGACGCGCCTTCCTGGTGTATGACAACTTCCGTACCATAATGCGCTGGAATCGATCATATTATTTCGCTATCAGCATCGGCAAAATGGCGGATGCGGTAGCACAAGCACAGTAGGCTAGCGGCGCCGGCCTGGCGCTGTCACTCTCAGCAAGGGGAAAAGCATGTATCAACATCGTAACTGGCAGGGCGCGCTGTTAGATTTTCCAGTCAGCAAAGTGGTTTGTGTCGGCAGCAATTACGCTAAGCACATTAAAGAGATGGGCAGCGCGACGCCGCAGGAGCCGGTGATTTTTATCAAGCCTGAGACGGCGCTGTGCGATCTGCGACAGCCGCTCTCGATTCCACGCGACATGGGGGCGGTGCATCATGAGGTGGAAATGGCGATCCTGATCGGCTCCACCCTGAAACAGGCCAGCGAAGCGCATGTCGGTCAGGCTATCGCGGGTTACGGCGTCGCCCTTGATTTGACGCTGCGTGATATTCAGGCTGGCCTGAAAAAAGCCGGACAGCCGTGGGAAAAGGCCAAGGGATTCGATAATTCCTGTCCGCTTTCCGGCTTTATTCCTGTTAATCAATTCACCGGCGATCCGCAGCAGTGCGAACTTAAGCTGGTGGTTAATGGTGAAGTGCGCCAGCAGGGCAGCACCGCCGATATGATCACGCCCATCCTGCCGCTGATTGCCTATATGAGCAAATATTTTACCCTGCGCGCGGGCGATGTAATTTTGACCGGCACCCCGGAAGGCGTGGGGCCACTGCATGCAGGGGACCAGCTGGAAGTCTCGCTGGCGGGCCACGGCGTGAGCACGCGCGTGCTGTGATGCTTGCATCTGACCGCTGAACTGTTTATAAGGTGCGCTTTTGCTTAACCGGACATCACAATGACTGAGACCCCTTTCTGGCAGGAAAAGAGCCTGGAACAAATGACTGATGAGGAATGGGAATCCTTGTGCGATGGTTGTGGCCAGTGCTGCCTTAATAAATTGCAGGACGCCGATACGGATGAAATCTATTTCACCAACGTGGCCTGCAACCAGCTTAATATCAAAACCTGTCAGTGCCGTAACTATGAGCGCCGCTTCGAATATGAAGAAGACTGTATCAAGCTGACGCGTGACAATCTGCCTACCTTCTCCTGGTTGCCAGCCAGCTGCGCCTACCGTCTGTTGGCGGAAGGAAAAACGCTACCGGTCTGGCACCCTTTACGCAGTGGCTCAAGTGCCGCAATGCATGCGGCACGGATTTCGGTGCGTCATATCGCGGTGCGTGAGAGCGAAGTCAGGGACTGGGAAGATCACATTATTAACCGGCCGGAATGGAAAGGCTGATCCAGCCGGTCAATGCTTAACGGGAAAAGAGATCGCGACGCCGGGGTTTGAACGGCTGCGCGATCAATACCAGCAGCGCTACCAGCAGATAAGCAGCAAAAATAATCATTAGCCATTGTGGCATACTCAGCGTCAGGAAAGACCAGACGCGTTCTGAGCAGTCGCCCGTGGCAACAAACACTGACGGCAGCCATTTATCCAGCGGTAGCCAGCCGGGAAAACGGGCGGCGAAATCACAGGTTGTAAACGGATTAGGATGCAGTTGCAGCATCGTATGCTGATAGGAGAGACGCAATCCCTCCCAGGCGCTGTAGAGCCAGATCAGCAGCGCCGCATAGCGCAGCGGCGTTTTTGGCGCGATCGCGCCAACCAGCCCGGCACCCATCACGCCAAACAGCGCGCAGCGCTCATAAATACACATCACGCAGGGTTTCAGCATCATAACGTGTTGAAACCACAGCGCGACCATTTCCAGCGCAAAAGCAGTCAGCGCCAGCAGCAGCCAGGCGCCACGTCCTTTTGAGCATTGGTTCAGGTATCGCAACATAAATCATTCCCTGTCATTAGCGTTGAACCGGCAGTGTAAAGCAAATAAACATCGCTGCCAGCCAGGGCAGCGAAAAAACAGAATTAAAAATGACGTAAGATCATTTTGTTCCCGATTTTTACCGGGCGCTATGATGCAAGTGGCGGCAGCCAGCCATGCGCCATCATCCATAATGTCATCGGCTCCAGCGCATACATAATGCAGAGCAGCCCCACCAGCGACAGTACAAAGGTATAGGGCAGTGCCATCCATACCATGCGCCCGTAAGAGAGGCGAATCAGCGGTGCCAGCGCGGAGGTCAGCATAAACAGAAACGCAGCCTGACCGTTAGGCGTGGCGACAGAGGGCAGATTGGTGCCGGTATTGGTCGCAACCGCCAGCAGTTCAAACTGCTGCAGGCTAATCTCACCGCGGGTAAAGGCGTTTTTCGCTTCATTAATGTAAACCGTGCCGACAAACACGTTATCTGATATAGAAGACAGCACCCCATTGAACACATAAAACCAGGTCAGCTGCATATTGGCTTCTGCCTGCAAAACAAAATGGATCAGCGGGCTAAAGAGATCCTGTTGCACGATAACCGCGACAATAGCGAAAAACACCGTCAGCAGCGCGGTAAAGGGCAGCGCTTCTGAAAACGCCCGACCAATAACGTGCTCATCGGTCACCCCACACAGCGAGGTGGCGAGAATGATCACCGACAAACCAATCAGGCCCACTTCCGCCAGGTGCAGCGCTAGCGCAACGATCAACCAAACGGCGATGGCACCCTGGATCCACAAATTAAGGCGATCCTGACGGGTACGCTTTTTCCGGGACTGAAGATCGTAATTCATCAGGATCTCGCGCACTTTTTCCGGTAGCGGTTCGCCATAGCCAAACAGGCGGAAGCGCTCCAGCAGCATGCAGGTGATCAGGCCGCAAATCAGTACTGGTACCGTCACCGGCGCCATACGCAAAAAGAATTCAATAAAGTCCCAGTCGGCGGCTTTAGCGATAATCAGGTTCTGTGGCTCACCTACCATGGTCATTACGCCGCCTAAGGCGGTACCGACGCCAGCCTGCATCATCAGGCTGCGCAGAAACGAGCGGAACTTTTCCAGCGTTTCGCGACGTGCCTCGTGATTGATATCCCCGGATTCGGCATGCTCATCTCCCTCCGATAACACGCGGTGATAGATATCGTAAAAGCCGGCGGCAACGCTCAGCACCACGGCGACCACCGTCAGGGCGTCGAGAAAGGCGGAGAGGAACGCGGCGGCCAGGCAAAACGCCAGGCCCAGCACCATCTTCGAACGGATGGTCAGCAGCAGGCGGGTAAACACAAACAGCAACAGCTGGCGCATAAAATGGATGCCAGCCACCATAAAGATCAGCAGCAGCAGCACCTCAAGGTTATTCGCCAGTTCTTCTTTCACCTGTTCCGCACTGGCCATGCCAATGATAATCGCCTCCAGCGCCAGCAGGCCGCCGGGCAGCAGAGGATAGCATTTTAACGCCATCGCAAGGGTAAAAATGAACTCTGCCACCAGCAACCAGCCGGCAAGAAACGGGCTAACAAAGAAAAACAGCAGCGGATTAACAACCAAAAATCCCAGCAGCGTTAGCTTATACCAGTCGGGAGATTGCCCAAGAAAATTGCGCGTAAAGGCGCGCCCGGTGGAAATATCCATGTGTATCGTTATCCTCATACAGGACCAAGAAAATTTTCAGATTCAAAGGGTAAACGTCGCCAGCGAGTGAGGCAATGCACATTCGGTTAAAGCGGCTCAATTCGTCATTTTTTGCGCTGGATTCAGGTTTTAAACGAAGCGAGGCTAGGTGATGCCTGGGCCCTCTGGTATGATGAGTGGCATATTGCCTAATGAAAAAGCAACGAGAAATGCTATGGTTATAAAGGCGCAGAGCCCGGCCGGGTTCGCGGAAGAGTATATCATTGAAAGTATCTGGAACAGTCGCTTCCCCCCTGGATCTATCCTGCCTGCCGAACGCGAGCTTTCTGAGCTGATTGGCGTAACGCGTACCACGCTGCGAGAAGTGCTTCAGCGTCTGGCGCGCGATGGCTGGCTGACCATTCAGCACGGCAAGCCGACGCGGGTAAATGATTTCTGGGAAACTTCCGGTCTGAATATTCTTGAAACGCTGGCGCGTCTCGATCACGACAGCGTACCGCAACTGATGGATAACGTGCTCTCCGTGCGTACTAACGTTTCCTCCATCTTTATCCGTCGCGCTATCCGTCACTTTCCTGAACAGGCGCGTGAGGTGCTGAAAGCGGCTGAAGGCGTCGAGGATCAGGCGGATGCCTATACCGAGCTGGATTATCGTATTTTTCGCGGGCTGGCTTTTGCCTCCGGTAATCCGATTTACGGCTTGATTCTTAACGGGCTGAAAGGGCTCTATACCCGCGTGGGACGTCACTATTTTTCCAATCCCGAAGCGCGTACCTTAGCGCAGCGTTTTTATCAACAGCTGCTCTCTTTTTGCGATGGCACCGAGCCGGAAAACATCGTTACCGCAGTACGTGAATATGGTCGTCGCAGTGGGGAAATCTGGCACAGCATGCAAAAATCGATGCCGGATGATGAGCTCCATCGTCGCTGAGGAGTATTGACCCGTCTGAGTAATAACAGGGCCGGATTCGCCTCCGGCCCTGAGGGTTTTATAAAGTGTTAGGACGCGGCGGGCAGCGATCCAGTATCTCAACGCTGCCATCTTCATTCTGCTGTTCCAGATGAACCTCAAATCCCCACAAACGATGCACATGCTTTAACACTTCGCGTCGGCTCTTGTCCAGCGGAGAGCGCTGATGCGGCACATAGCGCAGCGTCAGCGAGCGATCGCCGCGTAAATCAACGTTATAGACCTGAATGTTAGGTTCCAGGTTGCTCAGGTTATACTGCGCGGAAAGCTGCTGACGGATTGCGCGATAGCCCGTTTCATCATGAATCGCGGCAATTTCCAGATAATTGTTCCGATCGTCATCCAGTACGGTGAACAGACGGAAATCACGCATCACTTTCGGCGAAAGGAACTGACTGATAAAGCTTTCATCTTTAAATTCCCGCATGGCGAAATGCAGCGTTTCCAGCCAGTCCGAACCGGCCATATTCGGGAACCAGTAGCGATCCTCTTCGGTGGGCGACTGGCAGATGCGTTTAATATCCTGGAACATAGCAAAGCCCAGCGCATAAGGGTTGATTCCGTTATACCAGGGGCTGTTATAGGCGGGCTGGAACACCACATTCGTATGGCTGTGGAGGAACTCCAGCATAAAGCGCTCTGTTACCTTACCCTCATCGTACAGATGATTCAGGATGGTATAGTGCCAGAAGGTCGCCCAGCCTTCGTTCATCACCTGCGTCTGTTTCTGCGGATAAAAATACTGACTTACCTTACGCACAATACGCAGGACTTCACGCTGCCAGGGCTCCAGCAGCGGTGCATTTTTTTCCATAAAATAGAGCAAGTTTTCCTGCGGTTCAGAAGGGAAACGTACTTTCTCAGCATGCACTTCTTCTTTTTCGCGACGCGGTAGGGTACGCCACAGCGTATTAACCTGGCTTTGCAGGTACTCTTCGCGGCTTTTCTGCCGCGCTTTCTCTTCCTGTAATGAGATTTTTTGCGGACGCTTATAGCGATCGACACCGTAATTCATTAGCGCATGGCAGGAGTCGAGCAGACGTTCTACTTCCTCCACGCCATAACGCTCTTCACACTCGGCGATGTAATTTTTCGCAAACAGCAGGTAATCAATGATTGAGCCAGCATCGGTCCAGCTGCGGAACAGGTAGTTATTTTTAAAGAATGAGTTATGACCATAGCAGGCGTGAGCGATAACCAGCGCCTGCATGGTGATGGTGTTCTCTTCCATCAGGTAGGCGATGCAGGGGTTAGAGTTAATCACGATTTCATAAGCCAGCCCCTGCTGACCATGTTTATAGCGCTGCTCGGTTTCGATGAATTTTTTACCAAAAGACCAGTGCGCATAGTTGATGGGCATACCGACGCTGGAGTAGGCATCCATCATCTGTTCAGAGGTAATGACTTCAATTTGATGCGGATAGGTATCCAGACGGTACTGTTTCGCGACGCGATCGATTTCCGCCAGGTAGGTATCAAGTAGCTCAAAGGTCCAGTCGGGTCCGTCACTGAGTCGTTTGCTGTCCTTAACCGGATCGTCAAATAATGTCGCCATAGCGCACCCCTCGTTGGTGAATCCCATTGGGCAAAGCGTTGCCGCAAGGATTCCTGTTGTTTAAGGCTCATCCTGAATAAGAAGGCCCAAAGAACTGAGCGAACACTCTAATGATAGTTCACTGTTTTCCATCTGAAACCGGAATGCAACCTGAAACTGCAATACAAAATAAAGCGCCAATTAAAAACGAAATTTTAAATAACGAATAATGCGAATTAATGCCTGTTAATTAGTATAAAATGCTGTTTATTCTGTTTTTGTATGACCCATATTAAATCTGCTGGCGACAGGCCAGTTTACCGGGTTAATCCTCACTTGCTGCTGCGATAACTTTAAAAATAATATTTTCCACTGAAATTTAGTCAGCATCTTGTTTTTACTCAGCGCTAAGGTAAAAAAGATGTGAAATATGTCACCGCTATGTTGATGGGGATCCGGCAAAATTATCATCCATAGGGTTGGCTAAGAGTTAGTGGATTGTTCTATCGGGGTTGCTGGGGGAATTATGCGAGTTGTCATTCTGGGAAGTGGAGTTGTCGGCGTCGCCAGCGCCTGGTATCTGGCTCAGGCGGGTCATGATGTTACGGTTATCGATCGTCAGCCGGGTCCGGCGCAGGAGACCAGCGCTGCCAATGCCGGGCAGATTTCTCCTGGCTATGCAGCCCCCTGGGCTGCGCCGGGCGTACCGTTAAAAGCGATAAAATGGATGTTTCAGCGGCATGCTCCTCTGGCAATCCGTCTTGATGGCAGCCGCTTCCAGCTGCAATGGATGTGGCAGATGCTGCGTAACTGCGATATGCGTCACTATCAGGAGAATAAAAGCCGGATGGTGCGCATTGCGGAATACAGCCGCGACTGTATGAAAGCACTGCGGGAACAAACCGGAATCAACTATGAGGGCCGTCAGGGCGGTACGCTGCAGCTGTTTCGTACCGCGCAACAGTATGAAAGCGCCAGCAAAGATATTGCCGTACTGAAAGAGGCCGGCGTGCCTTATGAACTGCTGGAGGCGCACCAGCTGGCGCGTGTGGAACCGGCACTCGCCTCCACCCATCATAAGCTGACCGGCGGGCTGCGCTTGCCCAATGACGAAACCGGCGACTGTCAGCTTTTTACCCAGCGGCTGGCGCAGATGGCGGCAGAGGCCGGCGTAACATTTCGCTTTAATACGCCAGTGGATGGCCTGCTGCGTGAAGACAATCGCATTGTCGGCGTGAAATGCGGCGCAGAGATTGTTACCGCAGACAGCTATGTTGTTGCCTTCGGATCCTGGTCCACCGCGCTGCTTGCGGATATCGTTTCTATTCCGGTTTATCCTTTAAAAGGCTATTCATTAACCATTCCAATTCGCGATGAGGCCGGTGCGCCAGTTTCCACCGTTCTGGACGAAACCTATAAAGTGGCCATTACCCGTTTTGACCAGCGCATTCGCGTTGGCGGAATGGCGGAAATTGTTGGCTTTAATACGCAGCTGTTGCCCGCCCGGCGTGAGACGCTGGAAATGGTGGTACGTGACCTTTATCCCAACGGCGGCAATATTGAACAGGCCAGCTTCTGGACCGGTCTGCGTCCAATGACGCCGGACGGCACGCCGATTGTTGGGCCTACGCCGTTAAAAAATCTTTACCTTAATACCGGACACGGCACGCTCGGATGGACGATGGCATGCGGTTCAGGACAGCTGCTTTCTGATATTATCTCCGGAAAAAAACCGGCGATAGCTGCAGATGATCTTTCTGTAATGCGTTATCTGCCTGGTTATTCACCGGTAACGCCCCCGCAACTGCATAACGCAAACGTTGCACGTTAACGAGTATCAAGGAGAGGTTATGTCACGTCCGATTGTCGCAACCATTCATAGCGCTGCGCTGCGACAAAATCTGGAAATTGTGCGCCGCGCTGCGCCGGGATCCCGTGTCTGGTCTGTGGTCAAAGCGAACGGCTATGGTCATGGCCTCAGTCGCATCTGGCAGCATCTGAGCGATACGGATGGCTTTGCGCTGTTAAATCTGCAAGAGGCGATTCTGCTGCGTGAGCAGGGCTGGAAAAAACCGATTCTGCTGCTGGAGGGCTTTTTCCATAGCGATGAGCTTGAATTGCTGGACCGCTATCGTTTGACGACCAGCGTTCACAGCAACTGGCAAATCCAGGCGCTGGCGAAAGCGCAGCTTAGCGCGCCGCTCGACATTTATGTCAAAGTAAACAGCGGCATGAACCGGCTGGGCTTTATGCCTGAACAGGTGCATAAGGTATGGCAAAAACTGCGTGCACTGGAGAATGTCGGAGAGATGACCCTGATGACCCATTTCGCCGAGGCGGAAAAAGAAGAGGGCATTCTTGAACCCATGAAGCAGGTTGAGCTGGCGGCAGAAGGGCTTAACTGCCCGCGTTCGCTGGCTAATTCAGCGGCGACGCTCTGGCATCCGGAAGCGCATTTTGACTGGGTGCGGCCCGGAATTATCCTTTATGGCGCTTCACCAGGCGGTCACTGGCAGGATATTGCCGGAACCGGCCTCAGGCCCGCGATGACACTGAGCAGCGAAATTATCGGCATCCAGCATCTGCGCCCTGGCGCTGGCGTGGGTTACGGCTATCGTTATCATGCAGTTGCGGAGCAGCGCATTGGGGTTGTGGCCTGCGGCTACGCGGATGGCTATCCTCGTCATGCGCCAAACGGTACGCCGGTAGTCATTGACGGCGTGCGCACCACCACCATCGGCGCGATATCGATGGATATGCTCACTGTGGATTTAACGCCTTGTCCGCAGGCCGGAATTGGCTCCAAAGTAGAGTTGTGGGGCGAACAGGTGAAAATCGACGAGGTGGCAAGCAGTGCCGGTACCGTTGGCTATGAGCTAATGTGCGCCGTCGCACCGCGGGTACCGGTTGAAGTCTTATAGTTTACAGCGCGGTCAGCGAGCCGCGCATTTTTTTACTGCAGCGCCATGCCAGAAACGTGAGCGCTGCGCCTGCCAGCATCATCAGCGCCAGCGCATCTTTTTCCGTCAGCGGTAACGCCATCATCAGCAGTCCAGCCGAAGAACCGCCCGCCATCTGGATAAATCCTGCCAGCGCGGAAGCGACGCCTGCCTGCTGCTGATAAGGCTCCAGCGCATAGCTGGTGGCCGGGCCTACGGTAAAGGCCAGGCCCGCTACAGAGATGGCAACAGGCAGCATATAGAGCGCCCAGTGGGTTTGCATCGTGACGGGAAACAGCTGCTCACCTGCAAACAGCATCAGCGCGCCCAGCAGCATCGCCAGCGTTCCCAGCGCCAGACAAACCGGACGTCCAACTTTGCGGATCATTTTATTGACCAGTATGCTCACCAGCATAATCCAGAAGCCGTTTGCGCCGAAGGCGATAGAGAACTGAAGCGCGCTAAGACCGCCTACAGTCATAAGCACATGCGGTGCCAGCGAAACGTACGTTAACACCATCCCCAGCGCGCCTGCGTTGGCAAAGGCAAAAGCGAGAAAACGCGGCTGGCGCAAAATGGCACCATATTGACGCAGCGGCAGACCTTTCACTTTGCGTGTGTCGGCAGGGCGCGTCTCTGGTAACAGAAACGCAATCAGCACACCGATCGCCAGCGCATAGCAGACCAGGAACCAGAAGGGCGCTCGCCAGCCGAAGGCTTCGGCCAGAAAACCGCCCAGCATGGGGGCCAGCGCCGGCACGATATTAAGCGCGCCGTTAAGAAAGCCATAGGCACGCGCTGCTTCATCACCCGACAACCGATCGCGTACGCCGCTAAAAGCAACCACGGCGGTACAACAAACGGCGCAGCCCTGAATCAGACGCGCCAGCAGAAACATAGGCCAGTTTACTGCGCAGGCCGCGAGCGCGCTGCCGCAGACATAGAGCAGCAGACCTGCCATGGCGACAGGCTTACGGCCAAAGTTATCTACCAGCGGCCCGGCGATAATTTGCCCCAGCCCCATAACCAGCAGAAAGATGGGGATAGTGGTTTGCACCGTTGAGACCGGCGTTGACAAACCCAGGGCAATGTCCGGTAGCGTCGGCAAATAGAGATCGATGCCAAGGGGCGCTAACAGCACCAGGCTAAGCAACAACAAGGTAAATTTTTGCATCAGGGAAGTTGTTATCCGATATTTTTGAGCTGCACAGCGTAGAGAGATGTGACGAAAAAGAAAAGGGAAAAGTAACAAAATCAGGAGCAGCCGGGCTGCTGCTCCTTTAACTTATCAGGCAGGTTTTTTTAAAACCCAGCGATCCTGCTGTTTATCATAGTGACCGATCTCCAGATCCACCGGCTGTCCGTCAATCCACGCGGGAACGCTGGTTTCTTCATCCCAGCCGTCAAGCTGGTAGCTGAGCCCGGGATTGGTTTGACAGGGGATGCTGATGGTATCAGCCAGTTCAGCATCCATATCTGCATCAATAATCTCGTAGCGACCAATTTTGACTACATGACCCATGGGTTATTTCCCTCCAGGAAAGACGTGAACTATAAGCTTAGTCGCTCTGGCGGGAAATTCGAGGCCGTCAGGCCAGGATTATTCCTTCTCTTCCGGCACCCGCACGCCGATTTTGATCACCTGGTTATCCTCTTTTTCCGCCACGGTCCAGATCAGATGATTCCATTCCACCTGATCGCCCACCACCGGCGCGCCGCCGAGCATGCCCAGAATCAGCTGCCCCAGCGATTGCTGATCGTTAGTCTCTTCATTCAGATCCAGACCATAGATTTGTGCCACGTCGCGCAGTCTTGCATCCGCATCCAGAATAAAGTCGCCGAAAAAGCGCTGGTCAAGTGCTACCGGAGGCGACTGACTGAACAGCCTGCCGAGTGCGGGCAGGTCGCGCTCACGACCAATCACACAGAGCACATCGCCTTCCCGCAGGCGGGTATTGCCGGTGGGATGCATCAGCACATTATGACGGAACAGGGCGGCGATACGCGTTTCACGCGGCATTTGCAGATCGCGCAGCGCCGCGCCGACGCACCATTTATCCGCGCTTAACTGATAAACAAATTGTTCCCAGGGGTTTTCCGGATGGATATCAAGCCCAACGCGACTAATCGGCGAAGCGGTAGGCGGCACGATAACTTTCGCTTTACGCGCGGCAAAGCCCAGTGAAGTGCCCTGTAGCATCAGCGATACCAGCACCACGAAAAAGGCGATATTGAAGAATAGCGAGGCGTTTTCCAGCCCGGCCATCATCGGGAACACCGCCAGAATAATGGGCACCGCGCCGCGTAAACCGACCCAGCTGATAAAAACGCGTTCGCGTAGGGTAAAACTGCGGAAGGGCAGCAGGCCAATAAAAACAGAGACCGGACGGGCAAACAGAATCAGCCAGAGCGAAAGGATCATCGCCGGTACGGCGATATGCCAGAGGTCGGAAGGGGTTACCAGCAGACCCAGCACCAAAAACATGCCGATTTGGCTCAGCCAGGCCATCCCGTCAAAGGTTTGCAAAATGCCGTGCCGGTTGCGGATGGGGCGGTTCCCCAGCAGGAAGCCGCAGAGATAGACCGCCAGAATGCCGCTGCCTTCCAGCACCGTGGTCAGGGCGAAAACCAAAATCCCGCCGCTGACGGCCAGCAGTGGATAAAGCCCATTGGCTAAAGAGATACGGTTAATCAGCTGTTGTATCGCCCAGCCGCCGCCCAGCCCCAACACAATGCCTAAACCAAACTGCTGGATTAAATGAACCACAAACATCCAGCTTAAACCGCTTTCTCCCTGCTGAATCATCTCAATCAGGGTAATGGTAAGGAACACCGCCATGGGATCGTTGCTGCCGGATTCAATTTCCAGCGTAGAGCTGACGCGCTCGTTCAGCCCCTTATCCCCCAACAGCGAGAACACCGCTGCGGCATCCGTGGAGCCGATAATCGCGCCAATCAAAAAGCCCTGCATCATATCCAGCCGGAACAGCCAGGCGGCAGCGAGCCCGGTAAGGCCGGCGGTGATCATCACGCCTACCGTAGCCAGCGACAGCGCCGGGCCTAATGCGACACGCAGCGAAGTGGCACGGGTGCGCATGCCGCCATCCAACAGGATCACCGCCAGCGCCAGGTTAGAAACCATATACGCGAGCGGATAATTATCAAACGCGAAACCCCCGATACCGTCCACGCCGGTCAGCATACCCAGCGCCAGAAAGATCACCAGGATAGGGATCCCTAAACGGGAAGAGAAGGCGCTGAGTAGGATGCTTGATGCAACCAGCACGGAACCAATAATGAAAAGACTGTAAATTGTGCTGGCATCCAAGGCATTTTCTCCTCGTAAAACAGATGGCAAAAGCGATTTTAAACGTGGTTACACTATAACCGTTTTCAAAAGATAATGCTTTATCAATAGGTTGTCACAGCACGCAGGATAAAAAATGTGTGCTTTTCGCAGTATGGTATAAAGTAAAATTGCTTAAAAAAAATACTGGATATTAAACCAGTAATACGTATACTATTTGTACTCCCTAACGGGCTGATGCTATTTGCAAGTCAATGGTGAAGCTATGATGATTTCTACTGAGAGCCTGAACGCTCTTCATCAATCCGTCACAATGAGTAGCCGTGAAATCGCCGAGATGACCGGTAATACCCATGGTGAAGTGAAACGTCTGATTAAAAGTCTGGAAACGGCCCAGCGTCTGTCACAGCCGTTAATCGCATGGGATTACGAAGCTGACGGCGCGACACGCCAGGAATATCGTCTTAACAAGCGCGACTCGGTGCTGGCCGTGGCGCGTTTATCGCCAGCCTTTACTGCTGAAGCGCTTGATCGCTGGCAGGAGCGGGAAAAAATGGCGCATCTGCCCGATTTTACTAATCCAGCGGAAGCGGCGCGCGCCTGGGCCGAACAGTTTGAACAGCGTCAGAAAGCAGAGCAGCAGCTGGCGCTTTTCGCCCCCAAGGCTGAATTCTTCGATCGTTATGTCACGGTTGAAGAGGAGTCGCTTGGTTTCCGTCAGCTGTGCAAGATGCTGAAGGTTAAAGAGCCTGACTTTCGCCAGTTCCTGCTGGAACGTCATATCATGTATCGCATGAACGGCACGCTTACGCCGCATCAGCAGCATATCAACGCAGGGCGCTTTACACTGCGTTCCGGAGTAGGCGAAAACCAACATGCGTTTTCGCAGGCGCGCTTCACGGCCAAGGGCGTGAAGTGGGTTGCCAGCCTGTGGGCAGGGCACATTGCATCGCAGCCGAAAGGCGCTGCGGCCTGATAACAAGCCGGGAAGGAGAACGCAGATGAATGGATGCGATGCAAGTTAAAAGCCGGTCATGGACCGGCTTTTTTGTTTCTGAAATCCGCCTGCTCGCCTCATGGATAACATCGCCTGCGCTATACCGGTTCGGGGTTTTTCATCCTTCGCGTGGCCTCGCGCTGTTATACTACCGCCTGTACTACCTTTTTGCTTAAAGCTGAGATATAACCAGCGTCAATGCGCAACTGGTCTTTTACTGAAATAAATTTATATGAAAAGTAGATCACAGATTTAACAATAATAATTTAAATATTGAACCATTCCGTTAGTTTTTACGGGTTTTCTGCTTTATTTTTTATAGCTGAATAAAGGCACTCTCCCTTGAGAAGAGGGATGGGAACTTTATCAACAAAAATACGTTAGCTTTATAGATTGAGTGTGTAGTCTTAATCAGACACTGATATTAGTTCGCAGAAAGCCTTCTGCTATTCAAACTTATAAAGGAAGCACCTTGGCTGGTAAACTTACAGGCGTCGCTTGCATAGCTTTTACTGGAGTGGCAGCTTTTTCCAACCTCTGTCTGGCGGATGAGCTGGATCTCTATTCCCTTCATACCGCTTCATTTGCATACCATCTTTATTCTCCGACCAAAGATTATAACCAGTACTTCAAAAATAATTTGATTGCTGTGGAAAGGCGGGTTAACGAGAACTCAGATTACAGCCTGTATGCTGGTACCATGATTAACAGTGAAGGGAATCGATGCGCGCTACTGGGTTTTGAGAAGGATTGGGGAACCTACAACAACCTGACCATTGAGGGCATTTACCTCTATGCCGGTGAGTTTTGGTTTAAGTCGTTCTCAAGCTGTGGCGATAAGGGTATGTACCAGGATATAAAGAAGATGACTGGCGTTGGCTTCGCTCCTTATATTTATCATGGCGTTAAGTATGAAATGAACCCTCATGTTAGTTTCAGGTCGGGGGTTCTGCTGCCGGGAATTTTAGTTCTTAGTCTGCAGTTTAAATTCTGACGGGCTGGACAACGAGCGCACGATGGCGATAAAAAAGCAGCCTTCAGCGGCTGCTTTCAAGGCACCAGCTTATACAGACTAGCTCATCTCGCTGGCCTGTTTATGAAACAGCTCGCGGAACACCGGATAGATATCCTCTGGCTCACGAATATGCTGAATCGCAAAGTTATCAAACGCGGCCTGAAGATGCTCATATTCACGCCACAGCGTTTGATGAGCGCGGCGGGTAATCTCGATATAACTGTAATAACGCACCACCGGCAAAATATTCTTTGCCAGTATCTCATGGCACAGCGGTGAATCGTCAGCCCAGTTATCACCATCGGAAGCCTGCGCGGCGTAGATATTCCATTGCGTGGGATCGTAGCGATCTTTCACCACCTCATCCATCAGCTTTAAGGCGCTGGAAACAATAGTGCCGCCGGTTTCCTGCGAGTAGAAAAACTCCTGTTCATCCACTTCCTTTGCCTGGGTATGATGGCGGATATAAACCACTTCCACGTTTTTATAGGTACGGCTCAGGAACAGATAGAGCAAAATATAGAAGCGTTTTGCCATATCTTTTGTTGCCTGATCCATTGAGCCTGACACGTCCATCAAACAAAACATGACTGCCTGACTGGACGGCTCCGGTCGTTTTTCAAAGTTTTTGTAACGCAGGTCAAAGGTATCGATAAAGGGAACCCGCTCGATGCGTGCCCGCAGTTCAGCAATCTCTTTACGCAGCCGCTCTTCTTCCAGCAGTTGCACCGGCTCGGTTTTTTCCACCGTCTGCAGCGCATCCTCCAGCTCATGCAGCATACGGCGCTTACCTGCCGTCATCGCGGTACGCCGCGCCAGTGAGTTCTGCAGCGAGCGTACCACGCTGATATTGGCGGGCACGCCGTTAGAGGTAAAGCCGGCGCGATGCGTCTTATATTCATTCATCTGCCGCTGCTGCGTTTTACGCAGGTTGGGCAGAGCCAGATCTTCAAACAGCAGATCAAGATATTCATCCTTGGAGATTTGGAAAACAAACTCGTCCTGACCTTCACCATCCTGGCTGGCGTTGCCCTGGCCGCTTCCGCCGCCACCGCCGCCGCCCTGAGGACGTTCTACACGGTCATTCTGTACAAAATGATCGTTGCCGGGATGAACGCGATGGCGGGTGCCGCCGCGTCCCTGATGGAAAACAGGTTCATGAATGTCATCTACCGGTATAGAAACAGATTCACCACTCTCAACGTCGGTAACCGAACGTTTATTGATGGCCTCGGAGATCGACTGTTTAATTTGCGACTTGTAGCGACGTAAAAAACGCTGGCGATTTACCGCGCTTTTATTTTTGCCGTTCAGCCGCCGATCGATAAAATAGGCCATAGCTCCCCCAAACCACGTTGCAAGCAAGGTCGAACATAATGTCCGACCTCTTTACTGTCGCTTCCGTTACGTTTATAGGCTGGTACGCCTTACTTACGATGATTTGCGTACGCGCAGGTACCATTCACACAGCAGACGAACCTGCTTGCGGGTGTAGCCTTTTTCCATCATACGGTCGACAAAATCATCATGCTTTTTCTGCTCATCGGTTGACGTTTTTGCGTTAAAGGAGATAACCGGCAACAGCTCTTCGGTATTAGAGAACATTTTCTTCTCAATAACCGTGCGAAGCTTCTCATAGCTGGTCCAGTTAGGGTTGCGCCCGCTGTTTTGTGCACGGGCGCGCAGCACGAAGTTAACGATTTCGTTACGGAAATCTTTGGGATTACTGATCCCGGCTGGCTTCTCAATTTTCTCCAGTTCAGCATTCAACGCCTCGCGATCGAAAAGCTGGCCGGTATCCGGGTCGCGGTATTCCTGATCCTGAATCCAGAAATCCGCATAGGTCACGTAGCGATCAAAAATATTCTGACCATATTCTGAATAGGATTCCAGATAGGCGGTCTGGATCTCTTTGCCAATGAATTCCGCATATTTAGGGATCAGATAACCTTTCAGAAACTCCAGATATTTCTCGGCAAGTTCCTGTGGGAACTGCTCGCGTTCAATCTGCTGCTCCAGAACGTAGAACAGATGGACCGGGTTTGCCGCCACTTCCGTATGATCGAAGTTAAATACCCGCGACAGAATTTTAAAGGCGAAACGTGTGGAGAGCCCGTTCATCCCTTCATCCACACCAGCATAATCGCGATACTCCTGGTACGATTTGGCTTTCGGATCGGTATCCTTCAGGCTCTCACCGTCATAGACCCGCATTTTTGAATAGATGCTGGAATTTTCCGGCTCCTTCAGGCGGGAAAGGATCGAGAAGCGGGCCAGCGTTTCCAGCGTACCGGGCGCGCAAGGTGAATGGGTCAGCTCACTGTGATTAAGCAGTTTTTCATAAATCTTGATCTCTTCTGAGACGCGCAGGCAATAAGGCACCTTAACGATATAAACACGGTCAAGGAACGCCTCATTGTTTTTGTTGTTACGGAACTGCACCCACTCAGATTCATTGGAGTGCGCCAGAATAATTCCGTTAAACGGCAGGGCGGAAATCCCTTCCGTACCGTTGTAGTTACCCTCCTGCGTTGCGGTCAGCAGAGGATGCAGCACCTTAATCGGTGCTTTAAACATCTCTACAAACTCCATGATGCCCTGGTTGGCGCGGCACAACGCCCCTGAATAGCCATAGGCATCAGGATCGTTTTGCGCATGGTTTTCCAGCTTACGGATATCCACCTTACCGACCAGCGCGGAGATATCCTGGTTGTTCTCATCGCCCGGCTCGGTTTTTGCGATAGCCAGCTGCTCCAGAATCGACGGCCAGACTTTAACCACTTTAAAACGGGTAATATCACCGCCGAACTCATGCAGCCGTTTTGCCGCCCACGGCGACATAATAGTGCCCAGATAACGGCGCGGCACGCCATACTCTTTTTCAAGAATATTGGCATCCTCCTGCGGATTAAACAGGCAGAGCGGATGGTCATTGACCGGACTGCGTTCGCCGTCGGCGCTCAAAACATAAATAGGTACACGCTGCATCAGCGATTTTAAGCGTTCGGCGAGTGAGGATTTACCCCCACCAACCGGGCCCAACAGATAGAGGATCTGTTTTTTCTCTTCCAGGCCCTGAGCCGCATGTTTCAGGTAAGAGACGATTTGTTCAATCGCTTCTTCCATCCCATAGAACTCTTCAAAAGCCGGATAACGTGCAATTACACGATTTGAGAACAGTCGGGAAAGGCGAGGCTCCTGGGCAGTATCGACCATGACTGGCTCACCAATAGCCATCAGGAGTCTTTCTGCCGCGTTGGCGTATGCACTGCGATCCTGCTTACAGGTAGCAAGAAATTCCTGCAGTGTGAACTCTTCGTCCTTGGCAGCTTCATAACGCTGACGATAGTGATCGAATATATTCATAGCGATGCCCGTCCTGTTAGAATCATTGGGAACAAAAAAGGGATACGTTAACCACAGCTTTTTACTTGCCTCTTTAGCGGGGAATTAAATGAAATACATACCATATTGTTATCGACGCCTTTCCACTATGAGTCAAGTTACGAGCGGTCAAGGATTAGACGATCAGAGGTCGATAATTGAGCGTTTTTTAGAGGATAATGCTGAGAAATTCACCGGAGAGCCAACATATATAACGGACGAAGGTATCTCTGCATACAAAGATGCCAACATTGCAGAATCTTCTGCTCTCGGGATTTTCCTTCGAGACGTGAAGGAGCACCGAATTGGTTTCGGAAGTGCGTTAATCGTCACATCACTCGACAGGTTATCCAGGAGGAATGCATGGTCAGAGAACACTATTCAGTTCATCGTTAACTCCGATGTAGTGGTATTCGATATCAGTACTGGGCTTGTGTTAAAGAAAGATGACTCTTTCACTAAAATTCATATGGAAATCATTCTTTCCCGTAGTCATAACGAATCATTGATGAAGTCAATACGTGCTAAAACTGCTTGGGAAAACAAGGTACTAAAGGCTGTAGAAAAGGGTGAGGTTCTTTCAAACAAGCTTCCTCGGTGGTTAGAAAATATCGATAACAAATACGCCCTTAAACCGGAAAAAGCAGAGGAAATCAGACAGATTTTTGATTGGTATATTCACGGGTATAGCACAGGCCAAATTGTCAAAATGCTCAACAATGGTTCGCGTTTAGTAACCATTTCAAAACTACTTCGTGACAGGCGTTTGATTGGTGAGCATAAACGGGTGAATGGTCAAATTCTACCCAATGTGTACCCTATTGTAGTTGACGAAGAAAAATTCACCATAGTTCAAAATTTGATCAACTCCAATAAAGCTAATGTAGGGAGTAGTCCAGAGAGCCTTCTTGATAATATTCAGGAAGTACAAGAAATCTTCAAACTTACTGAGGAAGGTTTGAGTACCGGGCAGATAGTACGGAAACTCAAAAACGGATGGACTACCGTAAACGTTTTACGAGTACTTAGAGATGGTGAAGTCGTCACAAAAGAAATCATCGACAATCTTACTTTTAAACGAGTCCAAGAAAGGTTAACCAAGAAGGGCATAGCAAAGAGGGTCAGAAAGGATATTACCCGTTCTGAAAACGATGTGATCACGAACCTATTCGCTCCAGTGCTTCATTGTGGGTTATGTGGGGGAAGAGTTGCTCTGCACTATAACCATCTTAAAACAAAGTACATTTCATGCCGAACGAGAGAAGAGAAAAAAACCTGCACTGCAAAAGGCGTACAGTACATACACCTCGAAGAAAACATTCTTAGTACTATCAGGAAAGTTAACTTTTCGGCTTTGATGAATTCTGATGGCAACAAAAATTTTTCAGGTGAGGCAAAGAAAGCTGAACTTCTATCATTGCGGGCAGAAGAACAGCGTTATATAGATGCTATTAAAGAAAGGGAACTTCAAAAGAAACGTAAATCATTCGAGTTACAAGCAGGGTTAAGTGATGTACGTGACGCTATTGAAGAACTTGCGAAAGAAATTGCTAACAATAATACTTTAGAAGTACTACCTAATTTTAACTTTGATATGAGTAAAGCACTCGATCCCGAAAATCTTGAGATCCGAGCAGCTATAAAGAAAGAAATAAAGCAAGTGGTTCGCACCATCAATTACATCAGGTTCGATAAGTACATATCAGTTGAAATGAAGTACTTCACAGATGTTTTGAGGCACGTACTAATTATAAAGAATAAAGGCGGGGAACTTGTCGCTAACATAGCCATACAAGACCACGGCGACATAATTACATATGAGACACCTTCATTTGTATTGGTTGAAGATAAAGAAAATAGGGTATGTAGCATAGACGACAAGTACAAAGTTACTGTGCAAGATTACGGGCTTTTATTGAACTATATGCAGGGTATAGCAGATCAAAAAATTGTAGACTATATGATTGCCAACATGTCTCAGATACTGCGTAATAACTAAAAAAAGCCAGTACTTTGCAGTACTGGCTTCATTTTAATCTAATTTGGTTTCACGTCCTGCTTCAACATCACTTGTAAGTATCCCGCATAATCGTACCATTCACATTCAGAGATCATCCGGCATAATCAATCTGCCAACAAAGGAGATCGCTATGCGTAAAGCCCGTTTTACTGAGCATCAGATCATCGCCGTGATTAAGTCGGTTGAAGCCGGACGAACTGTTAAGGATGTTTGCCGGGAGGCCGGTATCTCTGAAACCACTTACTACAACTGGAAGTCTAAATACGGCGGCATGGAAGCATCTGATATTAAAAAGATAAAGGACCTTGAGGACGAAAACCGCCGTCTCAAACAGATGTTTGCCGACCTGAGTCTTGAGAACCGGGCTCTGAAAGACGTTATCGAAAAAAAGCTTTAAAACCAGCCTTTAAGCGTGAGCTGGTAACACATCTGATAACGGCATTCGGACTCAGTATTCGCCAGGCCTGCCGAAGTCTGAACCTGAGCAGAACGGTTTATCATTACCGCCCGGATACCACGCGTGATGAACCCGTTATTGCCGCATTGCAGGCGGCGGCTGAACGATACCCGCGATACGGTTTTCCGAAGCTTTATCAGGTTCTGCGACGTCAGGGGTATCAATGGAATCACAAAAGGCTCCACCGTATTTACTGTCTGCTCAGGCTGAATTTTCGCCGTAAGGGTAAACAACGGCTGCCGGTGCGTAATCCTTCGCCGCTGGCCACGCCGGAAGCGCTGAACCAGAGCTGGTCTGTCGATTTTATGAATGATGCCCTGGTCTGTGGCCGTCGTTTTCGCACGTTCAATGTCGTTGATGACTTTAACCGTGAGGCATTGTCGATTGAAATCGATCTGAATCTGCCAGCCCCGCGAGTGGTCCGGGTGCTCGACAGGATCGCGGCAAACCGTGGCTATCCTGCCATGCTTCGCATGGATAACGGACCGGAATTTATCTCGCTGGCACTGGCTGAATGGGCAGAGAAACATGCAATAAAACTGGAGTTTATCCAGCCGGGTAAGCCAACACAGAACGCTTTCATTGAGCGTTTTAACCGGACATACCGTACAGAAATACTCGATTTTTATCTGTTCAGAACGCTGAATGAGGTGCGGGAAATCACGGATAAATGGTTATCAGAATATAACTGTGAACGCCCGCATGAATCGCTGAACAATATGACACCGGAGGAATATCGCCAACAACATTATCTGGCCGGGATCTCAAAAAATGCATGGAACTAAAACGGGTCTATTTACAAAATCTCCAACTTAGCTTTCTTGGGAGTAACATTAGGCGGATGGGTGACAATCATCCTCGCTATTGGTGCATTGCTTTTATTTTTGATGAATTTAGTTAAGTTCATTCAATTTTCATACGGCTGTTATAAGAAAATTAAGAATTATTATCAAGATAAAAAAGAAAAATAAACTCATTTCATTTGAACCTCTTTTTAGTACTAATTGATTAAATACTATCAGGAAGAAAGTAATGCTTCCTGTTTATTTAATTCTAAAAGAGGTTTATATGAAAAAGATTATGATTGCACTTGTTATTTTTATCGGTTCTATTTTGTTCATTACACATGGTAGTAAACAAACAGAGCCAAAGAATATTAGTTATATTCAATGCGTAGTAATTGACGGAAAAGTACATGATTGTACTGATATAACTGACTTCAAGATATTAAAAACGGAGTCTACGGATGGATATAAAGAGCACAATTAAGGGAATAAGTGCTGGGGTACTTCTTCTGTTTGGAACGAGCGTAGTAACATTTGAAGGCTTACCATCAATGAATCCTAACGGCAATTATTCGCCGTATAAAGATCCTGTTGGTATTACAACTCTCTGTTATGGATACGTACCGCAAATGACAGAAGCCATACAGAAAGAGTATACAAAGAAAGAATGTGATGTTCTGCTTGATAAGACACTTTATAAGTACACAATAGTACTGAACAACCTGCCAGTAATGCCAGTTTCAACAACGGTAGGATTTCTGGACTTTGCCTATAACGCAGGTATTAATGCAGCGAATAACAGTACAGTGAAAAAGAGGCTTGCTGAAGGTAACTATGTTCAGGCAAGTAAGGCAGTACTGCAATGGCGTTACGTCTCTCAGAAGAAGCCAGATTACTCTAAGGGACGATGGGAACACAGGAATGGTAAGTACTATTATGACTGCTCTCAGTACCATCAGGGCAAGCCTAATAAGCTGTGCTATGGCCTCTATACAAGGCGTTTGATGGAGAGTGAACTACTTGCCGGCACTATGACCAACAAAGAAGAAATACAAAGCTACATACACAGATTTGGAAAGTAGAAGAGGGGATACCATGTGGTATCCCTTTTTTTATTTAAAATACAAGAGATACAAGATGGATAAAGATATAAGCAACCAAATAATTAATAGTATTAGCTTCATTATTTTTATGGATAAATTTAGCATGTTGTGCCATGAACTTTTTTTGCCTTCGTTCGCGGATTTGTCTTCTGGTTTCTTTTCTTTTTCTATCTCAACAGCCCAACTGGATATTAATGTTTTAGTCTTGCCCGTGCTCCTATAAGTAAAGATGTCTATGACATTCGATATTGTAAGCACTAAAATACTAAAAGTTGCAAGCAAAATGAAGAAGTTGTTTCTGTCATTATATGGGAACACCACAAAATATATACCTTCTGCTAAAAACAACCAAACACCTAAAAACAGAATGTACAATGCCCTATTTAATTTTGATATTGAGTGACGTTTAGCCGTGGTGTTAATTAGTGTGCTGTAAATTCTACCTGAAAAAAGTGGTTCCAGTAAATTTACGTGGTACTCCCAATTCTTTTGCCAATATTCCCCACCCTGTATTATTTTCGTTGCAATGATCGTTAACAATACACCTACAACAGCAACACTGGCCACTAAACCTAATAATGCACGTTTATCTTCTGGAGCCATGTTCAGACGATAATATGCAGCGAGTAACAAGCCTGTTACTGTTATCAGCGATGCGATTAATGTCCAAACGTAAGTAGTTCTTTTCCAATAAAGGTCTATTTCAAACTTACGTATATCATGGGCTTTATCATATGATTCTTTAAGAACATCATAGTCTCTATTCGTGAGATATTCTTTGTTAGGATCGTTTAAGAGTTTTTTAATGTATTGATTTGGCGTAGGTTCCAGAAAGTACGCTTGAGCAATATTATCTTTGTGCTTCTTATCAAGGGGTTTTTCAGAACTACTGCTTTTGACAACTCTACGATTTAGCATAGTACTAATCCTTTGTAACCACACGGGTAAATTCTGATGTTAGCTTCAAAGGGATGACAAATCTATAGGAATGTGTAAAGTTACTAATGTGTTGCCCATATGCCCAGAAACTGGGGGCGTGTTCTGCAAACCGTATATGGGCAACACATTACTCATTTTATCAAGGTGTTGCTAATATTGCGTTTACGATAGACTGATTAAAATCATATGGGTTCTTGATCATGTTATCTATAAATTCATCATTTTGGAAGTCAATTTCTATCTCAATTTCTTCAGCACCATTCACTGAAAGAATAGTGGCTTTAGTGGAATATTTCTTGTGGCTAATATCTTTTATGTATTGAAGTTGTTCGTGTAATGATAGTTCTTTTAAGTCCTGTTCTAACTCAAAGGTAAGTTCTCTAACATCATTGGGTTCAATTGATATAGGAAAGGGGGCGGGTGAGTAATTTTTTTGATTGCTTTTAAAAGAAAACTGCCTTTTTAATTCCGCCAAATCTAATGATTTTATTTTTATTGGGAAATTGTTATGGTTTGATACAATGAATGTCAATGATAGTCCAATTGTATTGATTTTATTCTTTGTGGTGTAAGATCTTACATAATTCTTCGCTTGAAATGTTGTAATTTCAGTGCCTTTGTTTTGTTTTTCTGTATTGATTTTATGCTCTTTAACCCAAGCTTTATAACCAGCAAGGAAAAGAGCAATGAAGGCTCCAGCAATAAGGATGGGGCGATAATAAGCTTTAAATGGATCAAGGAATTCTGTAAAATTTGCTGCAAATAAAACAACCGAAACAAAAAGAAAAGCACCAACTATTGATTGTATTTTTCCAAAAAGTTCAAATAGTTCATTAAAACCAGAGATTAATGCCTTGAGGTATGTTTTTAGGTACATAAATCAAATCCATTTAAAAAAGGTTAAAGGAGAGAGTTGTCTAAGTCTTCAAACATAATACTACGTGTTTCGCGTATTGAATACTTACTTGTACCGTGCTCTTGTACGATTCTAAAAGCATCATCAATGTACACCGGCGTGTTAATTATGAACTCAACATGATATGGATAGATGAACACGATCCAGTAAAAACAGGGGGTTGTATGGCTCTCAAACATACCATAGCTGCCATATAGCTCAGGTTTGTAGTAGGTGAACACGTCCTCTCTTTGACAGTACACGATAGTTTTCCCGTTCATTTCAATGATAGCCATTATACCTTCCCTCTAATTTTCATACTGTTTATCCATACAGTATTGCCAAGTGTGCAAATCTCGCAAGCAAAAAATGCAAAATGATATCTATCAATAACCTATGCATCGATAGGTGAATTTATGATATCTAAAACCTTTCAAAATGATCTGTACCAATAGGTAAAAGCGATCAATAATCATTCATATAACATACAAAAAGCGAAGGAATGGTTATGGAACATAGTTTTTGGGCACAGCCAATTCATACTACTGATGGCAAGCTGTTGGGGGTTGAAGTACTGACCAAGTTTGAGCAGCCTGGCCTGTACCAAGTAATTAACCCTAAATACTACATAAAGAGTTTGTCCACAGAGGCAAAACGGCAACTTCTGATTGATCAGTTGCTCACGATTGCAGAGCACTCACAATGGTTCAGGCATAACAAACAGTTCTGTAATGTTAATATCGATAATGATCTTGCAGAACTACTATTGAATGATCCTTGGTTAAAGAACATTGTTATGCAGCTTCCCTTTGTACGTTTAGAAATTTCTGAAGATTTTAAAGGATTGAATGAAGGTATGAACAATCCAGTACTCAAGGGGCTTGTAGAGAACCTGAATGTACTTTGGCTGGATGATTTAGGTTCAGGGAAAGCTAACATGCAAGCTGTTATTACGCAGGTTTATGAAGTGGTGAAGCTTGATCGTAAGTTCTACAGGCAAGAAGTAGAGAAACCGTACTTTATAGAGATGGTGAGGAATATCCGAAAATACTGTGATTGGATTGTGGTAGAAGGAGTAGAATTTATAGAGGAGTTACCCATTCTAAAGCAGGCTGATATCTGGGGAGTTCAAGGTTTTTTGTATAAATCTGTACCACTCACAAAGATACAAACCTTGATTTGACTATCAAGAAAAGTAGTGGAAAACTGAAATAGAAAAGTGTTTAATTCCGGTTTTCCACACACAGTTTGAAATTTCATGAATTTAATAACAAAATTAGGATTAATTGCAGTACTAACTTCAACTTGTCATTTTGCAAATGCATTATCTTTAAAAGGGTATCTTGATGCTAAAAAAGACACCTCTCCTGTTGATCAAAAAGTGATCGCAGATTTATACCTTGGTGCTGTAGCACAGAGTTTAATAGAAAGTAATGCTGTAGTTTATAATCAGTTAGGAAAAAACCTATTTTGTATGCCAAATCATATTGTATTTGGCTCAGATGAATTAGATGCAGCCATAGAGAAATATATTGGGCCTAATCCGCTTCCTGAAAATTTATATGATGTAGGAATTGCAGCCGTAGGACTTATAAGCTTGGAACGCATGTATCCATGTCAATAAGATAAGGCCGCTATGATAGCGGCCTTTCTTCATTTCTTATCTTTAAGCATTTCAAAGATTAGTTTTTTCATTTCTTGAGAGCACTGCTCAACGTATAAGTTCTCATCATCAGTTTTTATTTCATTAGTACGAGTATCAAGTTCTTTAAGGAATTCCTCACTTTGTACTAAATCAATAACAGACTCTGTGAACTTTTGTTTTTTATTCAAACTAAAAGATTGGGGTAGTAAATTACCAATTGCTATTGAAGTATAACCCCATTGGGTGGGAGTAATTATCTCAGCAGCTTCTTGCATTGTTTCTTTAACATTTTTCTTCCTGGAGAAAACAGAAAAAAAGGTTTCTATTATTTTATCAACAATCTTGTTTTGTTTTTCTTCAGGCAGAGTTTTAAAAAGCACGTGAAAAATTCTTAAGAAAGTCAAGAGATCCATGTTTGTTTTCAAGTATGTAAAAAGTGGTGGCATCATACTCTATGAGAGACTAATACGAAAAGGCCACCGTGAAGGTGGCCTTTCAATTTAGAGTACTAACTGTTCTGGACGGCAATCATAAAGCTTTGCAAGCCGCTCACGAGTCTTTTTCTGTGGCTTACTCTCTGCACGTTCTAACTGAGAGATAGCACTCTGAGTAGTACCTAATTTTTCTGCTACATCGTACTGACTCAAACCACGATGGATACGCCAGGCGGCCTGAAGGCTCACTTCTTGATCAATCATGATTCCTACCACTTCATGCGGTACGGTTTCATCATCATCTGGGCTTGCTTCAATAGGTATACTCTCCCATTCGCCTTCAGCGTCTGAGAGAAGCTTTTCGTATTCTGCTACAGGAAGTACCACAAATTGTGGTTTTCCTGCTTCATCGTATATGTACTGTTTTGACATAGTTTATCCGGGTATCTATGAGTCGCGGCAAATGTCATAGGTGCGTAATGAAGCGGGGGAAACCCCCGCTTAGTTAGTAAGTACTCGATGTTCTTCGTGCCACTTCCTTGATTTCAAGTACTACCGGTTCACCGTATATTAATTCAAAAAGTACTCTGTAGTCTCCAACACGTAACCTGTACTGGTTGTCGCTTGCCTGAAGTTTCTTAATGTCCAAGGTCACTAAGGGGAAAGCAACTAACTCGCCAACTTTTTGATAAATGGTGTTCTGATAGCGTCTGTCGATCTTGAGAAGGTGCTTAGAAGCACGCTTAGACCAGATCACTTTAACCACTACGCACCTCATTTTTAAAGAACATATCCCGCTTGGGATGATTAGATAGTATGATCAATATCTAATCATTGCAAGATCATTTTTCTAATCATCTAATGTTGGTTTCTTGCTGGAATTCGAGGGTACAGAGACTTGCAAAGATGCACTTGTAAGATGCGTACATATTGTGATTATGATCAAATAAAATACTACATGTAGTGTTTTTTGAAGCGGAGCGGATATAAAATATTAACTTACATTACTGGAGGGCATCAAATGGGTAAAAACCAGCACGTAGTACCTCATAACGGTGAGTGGGCAGTAAAAGGGGCAGGTAATACAAAAGCGACCTCAGTACATGGTACACAGCAACAAGCGATTGATGCTGCTCGTGCCATTGCACAAAACCAAGGTAGCGAATTGCTGATTCATGGACGAGATGGACAAATTCGTGCAAAAGACTCGCACGGCAAAGATCCGTTTCCCCCTAAAGGATAGTCAAAGCAACACATCAAAAAGAGCCGACAGGCTCTTTTTTATTACTTATCAATTGGTTAGGTTAAAAATACAAATGTTCCCATTGATTCTTTTATGCGTCCTTTCGTTTTTAGCACAGGTAATGGAAGCGTTATAAAAGGTGTATCAGCTTCCGGAAGATATTCTCTTGGGAGTACAGCAACCCTTATGCCAACCTGACGTATTTTTATCGGGGTACACAGATTTGATGGTTACTCTGCTCGAACGAATCACATAGGTTACTTTTAACTGTAGATGGCATTTCAGGAATTTTCTTTAATGCTATTGAATTACACTAGGAAAGTGTGACCGGTAATAAGCATTGCCCTTGCGGGGCGCGGCCTGTGACGGCTTTGTAAATAAGCGGAGAAAGACTCAGCAAACTGAACCCTTCTTTCCTTCGAATATGACTGTAGTGGTCAACAAAAACTGGTCACCGCTTTAGAGTTTTTCCAGTATCGACTTTCCGATTCGTTTGGTGGTAATCCACCGTTATATTCATGCGGCCTGAGCGTGCTGTAGTAACCCACGATGTAATCTGTGATCGCATGAGAGGCTTCACTGAAGTTCATGTATCCCATCACGGGAACCCATTCATTTTTCAGGCTCCGGAAGAACCGCTCCATTGGGCTGTTATCCCAGCAATTTCCCCGCCGACTCATGCTCTGCTTTATCCTGCAACGCCACAGTAACTGCCTGAACTGCCGGCTTGTGTAGTGGCTACCCTGATCGCTATGGAACATCACTCCGCCTGGCTTTCCCCGACGCTCCCAGGCCATTTCCAGCGCTTTCATAGTGAGTTTGCTGTCCGGTGAGAATGACATTGCCCAGCCCACGGGTTTTCTGGCGAACAGGTCGAGAACAACAGCAAGATATGCCCAACGTTTTCCTGTCCAGATATAAGTCACGTCGCCGCACCATACCTGGTTGGGCTCGATGACCGCGAACTGACGATCAAGGTGGTTCGGTATAGCGATGTGTTCCTGTCCACCGCGCTTATACCGGTGTGTTGGCTGCTGGCAGCTTACAAGTCCCAGCTCTTTCATGAGTTTGCCAGCAAGCCAGCGCCCCATACGGAAGCCTTTAAGTGTTGCCATAGTGGCAATGCTTCTTGCGCCCGCTGAGCCATGACTGATGCTGTGTAACTCCTGCACCTGGCTACGCAACGCTGTCCGCCTGATATCCGGTTCATCAGGACGACTTTTCCAGTATTTGTAGCTGCTACGGTGAACCCCAAACACATGGCACAGTATCGCCACGGGATAACGCGCTCTGAGCTTCCCGATTAACGAGAACTGTTCAGGGAGTCTGACATCAAGAGCGCGGTAGCCTTTTTTAATATGTCATTTTCCATTTCAATACGTTGAAGTTTTTTCTTCAGCTCACGAATTTCAATTTGTTCCGGCGTTATCGGCGAGGCTTTTGGCGTTTTGCCCTGACGTTCATCACGCAACTGTTTAACCCAGCGCGTCATGGTAGAAAGCCCTATATCCATCGCTTCAGCCGCTTCAGCAACGGTGTAATTCTGATCGACGACAAGCTGGGCTGATTCGCGTTTGAACTCTGCACTGAAATTTCTTTTTTTCATTGGGGCACCTGTATTGTTCTGAGGCGAGCATATCACCTCTGTTCAGGTGGCCAAATTCAGTAAACCACTACAGACAAAATGTATTAAGATTTAAACCTGTCACGTAATGACGTTAGACTACCTCTCTAATTGTTATATTTATGGAAGAAACATATTGTGAACCGATTCAAAATTAGCGCGCTTGCTTTGCTGTTGCCTCTTTGCGGTGTCGCCCAGGCGGAACAAACTTCTCCGCTCACGCTGGGTGCGTCAGTGGCGTATGCGCAGAGTCCCTATAAAGGGGGACAGGATCGCTATTTACCGCTGCCGGTGATCAACTATGAAAGCGACAGCTTCTGGCTGCGCACACTGCAGGGCGGTTATTATCTGTGGAAAGATCAACAGGATCAGCTTTCTGTTACCCTGGCAGGCTCGGCACAGCGCTACGATCCGGATGATAACGATCTGGGCGCGATGAAAGGACTTGATGAACGTCACATGACGCTGATGGGCGGCCTGGAATATCGTCATATAGCTGAGTGGGGGATTGTGCGGACCAATCTGCTTGGCGATGTACTGGGCAAAAGCGACGGTATCGTCTGGGATTTGACCTACCTTTATCGCTTTGAGTTCGGCGACTTCAGCGTGGCGCCTGGCATCGGCGCAACCTGGACCAGCGCCAATCAGAATCGTTATTATTATGGCGTTTCCAGCCACGAGTCAGCGCGCACCGGCATTCGTCGCTATCAGCCGGATGACAGCTGGAGTCCTTACCTTGAGCTAAGCGCTAACTATCGCCTGACCGAGCGCTGGAATACCAGCGTCTATGCACGCTATACGCGACTGGCTGATGAGATTAAAGATAGCCCGATGGTCGACACGGATTCTCAACTGACCACCTGGGCTGGTATTAGCTATAGCTTCTGATTGAGCAGGCTAAAACAGGGCAGCGGGCGCTCCGTTGCGCCTGTTTGGTGCATGCCCGCGGTGCAAAGGAGGGAGGATGGGCAAAAATATAGCGTTTGCAGCGGATTTGACGTTGCCAGCCATTGGTCAGGGCACCTGGTATATGGGTGAAAAAACCGAGCTACGTCAGCAGGAAATTGCCGCCTTACAGGCTGGCCTGGAGTGCGGTTTAACGGTAATCGATACCGCTGAAATGTATGCAGACGGCGGGGCGGAGCAGGTTGTTGGTGAGGCGCTGCAGGGAAGGCGCGATCGTGCCTGGCTGGTTTCAAAGTTTTACCCGTGGAATGCCGGCGTTGATGATGCAAGGGAAGCCTGTGAGCGCAGCCTGAAGCGCCTGAAGACAGATTATCTTGATCTCTATCTGTTGCACTGGCGCGGCAATATCCCGCTGGAAGAGACGATCCGTGCAATGGAGAAACTTCAGCAGCAGGGAAAAATCCGCCGCTGGGGCGTGTCTAATTTTGACTACGAGGAGATGCAGTCGCTTTGGCAAGAGCCAGGCGGCAGTGCCTGTGCCGCTAACCAGGTGCTATATCATCTTGCCTCACGCGGCATTGAGTTCGATCTTCTGCCCGCCTGTGGTGAGCGCCAGCTACCCATTATGGCCTATTGTCCGCTGGCTCAGGCAGGGCGTTTGCGCCATGGCCTGATGAGTTCGCCCGAACTAAACGAAATGGCCGATCGGTTAGGGATTAGCGTAGCGCAACTGCTGCTGGCGTGGGTGATCCGCCATCCGAATGTCATGGCGATCCCC
This sequence comes from Pantoea alhagi, assembly GCF_002101395.1. NCBI lineage: Bacteria > Pseudomonadati > Pseudomonadota > Gammaproteobacteria > Enterobacterales > Erwiniaceae > Pantoea > Pantoea alhagi. The sequence goes on from NZ_CP019706.1 coordinate 3,496,194, forward strand.
AAAGCCAGCAGTATCAGCCATGTTCAGGAAAATGCCGCCGCGTTAAGCGTGACGTTAGATGAAACACATTTGAAGCAAATCGATCTGCTGTTTCCGCCGCCGCAAAGCAAGCAGCCGCTGGATGTGGTATGAAAATAACGCCATGCAGGTCGGGCATTTGCCCGACCTGTAACTGCTGGCACGTTTTTCAGACGAAAAGATAAATTAGCGCTTTTTACGCAGGCGGAAGGTGGTGGCCAGGCGAGCCGGTTGCTCGGGCGCACTCTTCATTGGCGTATTGATACGTGCTGTTTCTACGCAAACCATGGTCTGGAAGCCATCGTTCGCCATATCGGCCATGCTGCAGGATAACTCCACGCCCGGATTCCAGGTAACCACATCGCTATGATGATGGTGGTAAACCTCAATCACCCGCTGCCCGGATTTATCGTGGATCAGACTACAATCTTCTGGCTGGGTATAAATACGATCGACCTGACCGGCATAGCGCTGTTTGCCATCCGCAGAGGTTGCCTGTTCGCCGCCTTTCACCTTGTCGATAAAGTGCGTGCCCAGACCGCTGACTTCCACCTCCGCAATATCCGCCACGTTAAAATAGCTGTGCAGGGCGCAGGTCGCCTGGTATTCACCATGCGCTTCCAGCTCAATTTCGCAATGTTCACCCAGGCGGAAGCGCGCAATTAATGTGAAATCATGCGGCCAGAGCGCTTTGGTCTGCTCATTACTTTCCAGCACCAGCGTCAGCAGAACGTTGTCGTTATTTTCATCGTGAGCAGAGAGCGTCCAGGGTTGATTACGGGCAAAGCCGTGTGCCGGTTGGCCTGCCGGTCCAAACCACGGCCAGCAAATCGGTACGCCGCCGCGAATCGCCTTACCTGAGGTAAACGCCGTTTTGTCACTAAGCCAGATAACTGGCTTTTCACCGTTTGGCTGCCAGGCAATCAGCTGTGCGCCCTGCAGCGTAACCGCAGCACGCACTTTCGGATGATTAACCACGATAACGGGCAATTCGCCAATCTGTCGTTGGCTCAGGTAAGGGGAGATCTGGTTTACCACGGGAAGCGAAAAGATTTTTTCGGTCATGATGTTACCTTGCTGGAATTCAGACGATAAAAAAGGGCGACCGTAGTCGCCCTCTAAGCTTAGTCTGTCACTGTTACTTATTTAGAAGCAACCAGCGCGATCAGATCCAGAACTTTGTGAGAGTAGCCGGTTTCGTTGTCATACCAGGAAACCAGTTTCACGAAGTTGTCGTTCAGTGCGATACCGGCAGCGGCATCGAACACAGAAGTCAGGGTTTCGCCGTTGAAATCGGTAGAAACCACGGCGTCTTCGGTGTAACCCAGAACGCCTTTCATGTCGCCTTCAGAAGCGGCTTTGATTGCTTCACAAATTTCTTTGTAAGAAGCAGGCTTAGCCAGACGCACAGTCAGGTCAACAACGGACACGTTCGGAGTCGGAACGCGGAACGCCATACCAGTCAGTTTACCGTTCAGTTCCGGCAGAACTTTACCTACGGCTTTAGCCGCACCGGTAGAAGACGGGATGATGTTCTGAGCTGCGCCACGGCCGCCGCGCCAGTCTTTGTGAGACGGGCCATCAACGGTTTTCTGCGTTGCGGTAGTTGCGTGAACGGTGGTCATCAGGCCTTCAACGATACCGAATTTGTCGTTGATAACTTTAGCCAGCGGTGCCAGGCAGTTGGTGGTACAGGATGCGTTGGAAACGATGTCCTGGCCAGCATATTTGTCAAAGTTAGCGCCACGAACAAACATCGGGGTGTCATCTTTAGACGGGCCGGTCATTACCACTTTTTTGGCGCCAGCAGCGATGTGTTTGCGTGCAGTTTCGTCGGTCAGGAAGATACCGGTTGCTTCTGCTACTACGTCAACACCGACTTCGTCCCACTTCAGGTTAGCCGGGTCTTTTTCAGAGGTAACACGGATTTTTTTGCCGTTTACGATCAGCGCGCCGTCCTGTACTTCAACGGTGCCTTCGAAGCGGCCGTGCGTTGAGTCATATTTCAGCATGTACGCCATGTATTCCGCGTCCAGCAGATCGTTGATTGCAACGATTTCAACGTCAGAACGTTGCTGCGCAGCACGGAAAACGATGCGACCGATACGACCAAAACCGTTAATACCTACTTTGATAGTCATATATTCCACCAGCTATTTGTTAGTGAATAAAAGGTTGCCTGTAAAATTACAAAATCCTTACCAGGCGTCAAGCGGAATCGTGTCAATTATTGCGACAAATCAAACCTGTGATGGTGAATTTGCAGGTAAAAATGCGCTTCCGCGTCTATTCTCCCGCAGGAGTTTTACGCCTCAATTACCGAATATAAAGGCCTGCCCTGACTGGAAAGTGATCTTCATCACAGTTTAACAGTTAAGCGGCGGTGAAAATTCGCCAGGCACAAAATATTAAGCTGTTCTTGTTAACTGTTTGTTAGAATACTAGCCGATTTTTCCAGAATAACACTGCCAGAGATGATGAAAATGGCTAAAGAATTGAACGATCGTACGCCTGATAACCAGCTTAGTGAAATGCAACGTTATGTTACCCAACAGCGGGGCACTGAGCCGCCGTTCAGCGGCGCGCTGCTGCATAATAAATCGGAAGGTATTTATCACTGTCTGGTATGTAACGCACCGTTGTTTTTATCGGAAACCAAATACGATTCTGGTTGCGGCTGGCCCAGCTTTTATCAGCCTTACAGCGATGATGCGATCCACTATCTGGAAGATAATTCACATGGCATGCAGCGGATTGAAATTCGTTGTGGCAGCTGTGACGCTCATCTTGGCCACGTCTTTCCCGATGGTCCCCAGCCGAGCGGCGAACGCTACTGCGTAAATTCAGCCTCGCTGAGCTTTAGCGATAATGACGGTAATCAGATTAAAGGTTAATACGATGAAATCTGAACTCAAGGCGATAGTCGACGCAATGACCCCTGAGATTTATCAGCGTCTGGCAACGGCAGTAGAAATCGGAAAATGGCCAGATGGCGTGGCGCTTACGGAAGAGCAAAAAGAGCACTGTATGCAACTGGTTATGCTGTGGCAGGCGCAGCACAATCATCAGCCGCAGCATATGAGCATCGGTGCAGGCGGAGAGCTGGTGACCCGTTCGAAACGCGAGCTGAAAGAAGAGTTTGGTATCAGTGACAGCGTCACACGTATCACACTGCAATAATTATCCCGCCAGCACGGCGGGATAATGGCCTTACTGGCGGATCAGTGCGCCGTTTGCCGCCATATCCGCTAAGGCCTGATGGCTGTCCTGCGGCTGTAAGTTAACGCCGCGGCAACCTTCAGCAATCACTTCTACCTCATACCCTAACCGCAGCGCATCCAGCACGCTAAATTTCACGCAGTAGTCTGTCGCCAGACCCATCATGACCAGACGTCTGATGCCCTGCTGACGTAACCAGGCATCGAGCCCGGTCTGGCGGCGATGACCGTTATCAAAAAAGGCGCTGTAACTGTCAATATCAGGCTGCTCACCCTTATGAAATATTTTATCGATTAACGTGCGCCTGAGCGCCGGATGAAAATCTGCACCCTGCGTATGTTGAACAGCATGATCGGGCCACCAAATCTGCGGCAGGCCATTCAGCTCGCCCAGCGTATTGACGGCCTTACCGGAAACCGAAGCAAAACTGCCATGGTTTGCCGGATGCCAGTCCTGCGTGGCAATCACCGGTTCGCCACGTCGATGAAACGCTTCGGCCAATTGATTAGCGACGGCAATGGTCGCGTCGCCGTCGGCCACCGCCAGTGCGCCGCCCGGACAAAAATCATTCTGCAAATCGATAAGGATCAACGCCTGGGTCATAACAGAATCCGCTATTAGTTATCAGAGGTTAGCTCGCCACGCAGATTGACCTGCATTAGCTGCCGCACTTCATCGCAGCTTAACGGCTGACTGAGTAAATAGTGCAGTTTGGTCAGAGTAGCCTCTACCGTCATATCGAAGCCGCCGATCACGCCTGCATGGGCGAGGGCGTTGCCGGTAGCGTAGCCCCCCATATTCACCTTGCCCGACATACATTGGGTAAGGTTAACCACCACAATACCGCGTTCAGAAGCTGCCTGCAGCTCAGCAAGAAACTCGGCGTTTTGCGGCGCATTACCCACGCCGTAAGAACGTAAAATCAACGCTTTTACCGGCTGGCGCAGAAAGTTGCGTACCACCTCAGCGGAAATGCCTGGATAGATGGTCACTACCCCGATTGGCTGAGGCGTAATAGGGTGAACAATCAGTTCGCCTTCGCCTTGTGGGGAAGCGGGCGTATTCAGTCGTCGGATATGAATACCCGCTTCCAGCAGCGGCGGCAAATTGGGCGAGGCAAAGGCATTAAAGCCATCCGCATGGGCTTTGGTGGTGCGATTACCCCGGTAAAGGGTATTGTTAAAAAATAACGACACTTCTTTGATCGGGTAGTTAGCCGCAACGAAGAGTGCGTTCAACAAGTTTTGCTGGCCGTCAGAGCGCAGTTCCGCCAGCGGGATTTGTGACCCTGTCACAATCACCGGCTTGGCCAGATTCTCCAGCATAAAAGAGAGCGCCGAGGCGGTAAACGCCATGGTATCGGTGCCGTGCAAAATCACAAAACCATCGTACAACGCATAATTTTGCTGAATATCGTCTGCAATCGCCTGCCAGTCTTGTGGCGTCATATCCGAAGAGTCGATCAGCGGCTGGTATTCATGAATGGTAAAGTCAGGCATCTCCGGGCGATGAAACTCCGGCATTGCCGACAGCTGCTGCTGAAGGTGACCGGAAACCGGAATATAACCTTGTTCTGAACGCTGCATACCGATGGTTCCGCCGGTATAGGCAACGTAAATGGATTTTTTTTGCATGAAAAGCGACTCAGCTTGGCGGTAAAACCGCAGTATAAGGTAAAGTCTCAGGAAGAGCAGCCCGACCAGCGGCAATACCGGTCGGGCTGAAAGTTATCGTACGTCGCCGCAGGTCAGGCAGAGAGCGTAACGGTTTTGCGGATCGTTCAGGGTTCCCGGAAGCCCGGGCTGCTGTTTCATGGCGCTTACCACATCCGCCATGGGGGCCGGTAGCCAGGCTTTCAGCGTAGCGGGCAGCAGTGCCTGTGCTGAAGCATCCATCTGTCCCAGTACCATGTCAATGAAGGCGGGCTCGTCGGCAAACCAGTTCAGTTGTATATTCTTCACCTTCGCCAGCTCTGCCGCCTTAGTAATAGCATCATCAAAATCACCCAGTGCATCGACCAGGCCATTTGCTTTGGCATCTTCACCGGTCCAGACGTGGCCCTGGGCAATCTGATCGATCTGCTCAGGCGTTTTCTGCCGTGCTTTCGCCACCAGGCCGATAAAGTTGCGATAGCCGTTTTCAATGCTGAGCTGCATCATTTGCTGTACTTCAGGCGGCAGCGCCTTAGTGGTGGCAACGTCCGCCAGCGGCGAGGTCGCTACGCCATCAGTATGCACGCCGATAGCATCCAGCGAATTTTCCACCGTATTGATTACGCCGAAAATGCCGATGGAACCGGTCAATGTCGCCGGGCTGGCAATAATGTAGTTAGCAGGCGTTGAAATCCAGTAACCGCCAGAGGCCGCCATGCCGCCCATGGAAACCACCACCGGTTTGCCTGCTGTACGTGCTGCTGCCAGCTCCTGACGCACCACTTCCGATGCGGTTACGCTGCCGCCCGGGCTGTTTACACGCAGTACAATCGCCTTGATTGCCGGGTCGAGCCGCGCTTCGCGGATCTGCGCCGCGGTGGTATCGCCGCCGACGGATCCCGGCGTCTCTTCGCCATCCATAATTGCGCCATTCGCAAGGATCACGGCGATATTGCCATTCTGCGAGCTGGTATCCTTCACCGGATAGTCATAAATGCTGATAGCGTTGTAATCCTGATCCTGCTTGTCCCAGCCAAACTGTTTGGTAAACAGCTGCTCGGTTTCGGCACGGGTCGCCAGCTGATCCACCAGCTTGTTTTCTTTCGCATAGAGTGCCGTATCGCCGCCGGTTTTTTGCAAACCGCTCAGCAGGCCCTGCGCGCCAGGGAAAAGCTGTTGTGGGCTAATCTGACGGTTAGCGGCAACGGTATTCAGATAGTTTTGCCACAGTTCACCCACCCAACGGCTGTCGGCCTCGCGCGCTGCCGGCGACATATCATCACGCAGGAAAGGCTCTACCGCAGATTTATAGGTGCCGACGCGAAAAACGTGTGAGGTCACTTTCAGCGTGTCGAGCAGGCTTTTGTAGTAAAGCGTGTTGGTGGCAAAGCCGTGCAGATCGACGGTGCCCTGCGGCGAAAGGTAAATTTTATTGGCATAGCTGGCAAGGTAGTATTGCGCCTGACTATAGCTGTCGCCGCTGGCATAAACCGGCTTGCCGCTGTCGCGGAACTCACGCAGCGCCTTGCCGATATACTGCAGAGAAGGCTGGTCGGCCCCGGCAAAGTTACGCAGGTCCAGCACAATTCCGGTGATTTTCTCATCCTCTTTGGCCTGACGGATCGCTGCCACCACATCAAAAAGCGAATTCTCTTTCAAACGATCGCTGCTGGCACCCAACAGCTGACGACCAATTTTGCTGAGCTTGTTGCTGACCGAAGGTTTATCGACCACCACGCCGGAGAGATCGACTTTCAGCGCGCCACGCGGCACCTCTGCCGGTGTGCTGACGCTTTTAATCTGTAGCCAGATCCCTACGCCAATCAACAGCAAAAAGATAAAAAATAAGTTGAGGATGCATTCACGAACAAAGTTCAGCACCCGCCATGTCCATTTAAATAAGCCGGTTATGATTCGCCACAACGTGCGCATGTTTTCTCCATAATCACCAGACAGAGCGCAGAAAAGCAGCTTTTCTGCCAGAATTTCATCCACATCCTAAAGAGCAGTTGGGCAAATGTCAGCAGGAAATCGCACGCGGCTGTAACAAAACGTCAGCCTGTGCTAGTTTGCAGTGAATGCTAATCATTATCAGGAGGCATAAATGGATGCACTGGATTTACTGGTTAACCGTCGTTCCGCATCGCGCTTAGCCGAGCCTGCGCCACAGGGCGAAGCGCTGGACAATATTATACGCGCCGGTATGCGTGCGCCGGATCACGGCACGCTACAGCCATGGCGCTTTCATATTATTGAAAAGCAGGGATTAGAGCGCTTTAGCGCCCTGCTGGAGCAGGCTGCGCGTGACGGAAACATGGATGATAAAGCCATTGAAAAGGCGAAGCAGTCCCCGTTCCGGGCGCCGATGATTATCACCGTGGTTGCGCACTGCGTCGAGCATCATAAAGTGCCGCGCTGGGAGCAGTTGTTATCAGCAGGCTGTGCGGTCATGGCAATGCAAATGGCCGCCGCCGCACAGGGGTTTAACGGTATCTGGCGCAGCGGCGCTTGGACAGATAACGACGCGGTAAGAGCGGCATTTAACTGTCGCGAGCAGGATGCGATTGTCGGCTTCCTTTACCTGGGAACGCCGCAGTTAAAATCATCCACCACCGTTTTACCTCCTGATACCGCCCCCTTCGTCAGTTATTTCTGACAGATCGCGCGCCGTCGTTTTGGCAGGATAAGTTGATTATCCTGCTTTTTATCTACTCCGCCGCAGGGATGGCTTATCACGCCAGAGCGAACGCGTTAACATAGATGGCCGCTCTCATCACGAGCGGTCTGATGCCGATTAAAGCCGGTGTTCCTTATTATCTTGTCTTAAGAGAGCTTTGCCCCATTCATGCGCCTGTTTATTGCTGAAAAGCCAAGCCTGGCCCGCGCCATTGCCGATGTGCTGCCGAAACCACATCGTCGTGGCGATGGTTACATTGCCTGTGGAAACGATCAGATGGTTACCTGGTGCGTGGGGCACCTGTTAGAACAGGCCCAGCCTGACAGCTATGACAGCCGCTATGCGCGCTGGTCGTTAGCGGATTTACCTATCGTGCCGGAAAAGTGGCGTTTGCAGCCGCGTCCTTCCGTGGCGAAACAGTTGAATGTGATCAAAAAACTGCTGGAGCAGGCGGATGAAGTGATCCACGCCGGCGACCCCGATCGCGAAGGACAACTGCTGGTGGATGAGGTGCTGGACTATCTGGCGCTGCCCGCGGCTAAACGTGATAACGTCCAGCGCTGCCTGATTAACGATCTCAATCCGCAGGCCGTGGAGCGTGCCATTAACCGTCTGCGACAAAACAAAGAGTTTATTCCGTTATGTGTATCGGCGCTGGCTCGCGCCCGGGCTGACTGGCTGTATGGCATAAATATGACCCGCGCCTGGACCCTGTTGGGGCGCAATGCTGGTTACGACGGCGTGCTGTCGGTGGGGCGCGTGCAGACGCCGGTATTGGGGCTGGTGGTGCGGCGCGATGAAGAGATCGAAAACTTTATACCGAAAGATTATTTTGAAGTAAAAGCGCATATCGTCACGCCCAAAGAGGAGCGTTTTGTGGCGCTCTGGCAGCCCAGCGACGCCTGTGAACCCTGGCAGGATGAAGAGGGAAGGTTGTTGCATCGTCCGCTGGCGGAACATGTGCTGGCGCGCATTGGCGGTCAGCCTGCGCATGTTACCGGTTATCAGGACAAGCGGGAAAACGATACAGCGCCGCTGCCTTTCTCACTTTCCAGTCTGCAGATTGAAGCGGCCAGACGCTTTGGCCTGAGTGCCCAGACGGTACTGGATACCTGCCAGCGGCTGTATGAAACCCATAAGCTGATTACTTACCCACGCTCCGACAGCCGTTACTTGCCGGATGAGCATTTTGCCGGGCGTCATGCGGTATTAAACGCCATTAGCGCGCATCAGCCTGATATGAAAACCCCGGCCGATTTCGATACCAACCGTAAAAACCGCTGCTGGGATGATAAAAAGGTGGATGCTCACCACGCCATTATTCCTACCGCGCGCAGCAGCGCCGTGCGTCTGAGCGATAATGAGGCCAATATCTATGGGCTGATTGCGCGTCAGTATCTGATGCAGTTTTGCCCGGATGCGGTTTACCGTAAGTGTGTTATTGAGCTGGATATTGCTGGTGGCAAATTTATCGCCAAAGCGCGCTTTCTTGCCGGGGCGGGCTGGCGAGCATTGCTGGGTAGTAAAGAGCGGGATGAGGAAAATGACGGTACGCCATTGCCGGTGGTAGCGAAGGGCGATGAGCTGTTGTGTGAAAAAGGGGAGATCGCTGCGAAACAAACGCAGCCGCCACGGCCCTTTACCGATGCGACGCTGTTATCTGCCATGACCGGCATTGCCCGCTTTGTGCAGGATAAAGATCTAAAGAAAATCCTGCGTGCGACCGATGGTTTAGGAACGGAAGCAACCCGGGCCGGCATTATCGAACTGCTGTTCCGGCGTGCCTTCCTGACCAAAAAGGGCCGTTATATCCATGCGACCGAAGCGGGCAGAGCGTTAATCCACTCTCTGCCGGAAATGGCTGCGCGTCCCGATATGACGGCTCAGTGGGAATCAACGCTGACGAAAATCAGTGAAAAGGCCTGTCGCTATCAGGATTTTATGCAGCCTTTGGTCGCAACGCTGCATGACCTTATTGCGCTGGCGCGTCAGCAAAGCTCGGCGCGCGCCTTTCGGGGCGTAGCGGCACCCGCCGGGAACCAGAAACGTCGTAGTAAAAAGGCGAAAGCAAAGGAGACGGAATAATGAAACTGGCATGGGGCATTATGCTGGCACTGCTGTTAAGCACGGCAGCGCAGGCGCAACGCCATGATTATCATAGCGGCGGCAATCAGCAGAGCGATATAAACAGCGATGTGATAGTGGATATGCCACCGGAAGTCTGGACGCAGGGGCAAAATCGTTCGCAGAATCCGCCCTGTTTGCGTTGCTGTATCTATGAAAATCGTAGCTATACCGAAGGCGCGGTGGTTAAAGCGGAAGGGGTGCTACTGCAGTGCGTACGCGATGAGAAATCGTTAGGCACTAATAATCTGATCTGGCGTATCGTGAAATAACAGCAGGCGTTGCGACAAGCCTCGCAACGCCTGCTGTTTAAAGCTGGAACTCAGCCCAAATCGGCGCATGGTCGGACGGTTTTTCCATCGCGCGGATCTGATAGTCAATGCCGGTATCAATGCAGCGCTCTGCCAGCGCACGCGTGGCCAGCAGCAGATCGATACGCAGGCCACGGTTATCATCAAAACCTCTTGAACGATAATCAAACCAGGAAAAGCGATCGGCGCACGCGGGGTTCGCGGCTCGCCAGGTATCGACCAGACCCCAGTTAAGCAAGCGGTCCATCCACTCCCGTTCTTCCGGCAGGAAAGAACATTTACCGGTACGCAGCCATCGCTTACGACTATCTTCACCGATACCAATGTCCAGATCGCTGCTGCTGATATTCATATCGCCCATCACTAAAACCCGATCGTCCGCCGTCAGGTGGGTTTCCAGATAGTTTTGCAGATCGCGGTAAAATTTTTCCTTTGCCGGAAATTTTGTCGGATGGTCACGGCTTTCGCCCTGCGGAAAATAGCCGTTAATCACGGTAATATTCCCGGATGGTGCGGGGATTTGCGCAATAATCAGACGGCGCTGCGCCTCTTCATCATCCTCAGGAAAACCGCGCTGTACCATAAGCGGCATTTCACGGGTCAACAGGGCTACGCCATAATGGCTTTTCTGTCCATGATAAAAGACGTGATAACCCAGCTTGCTGACATCCTCCAGCGGGAACATATCATCATGAACCTTGGTTTCCTGCAGGCCGATAACGTCAGGATTATGCTGCTGAATCAGCGCTTCCAGCTGATGGGGGCGAGCGCGTAGCCCGTTGATATTGAAAGAGATGAATTTCATATTGCGATAACTGCACAGTAAAAAGATGGCAGGATGTTAACAGAGATGTTTTGCTGATGACAGTATGTAAACCGGATTGCGCACGTTGTCTCGCGCTGCTCGACTCGAACCTTGTCGAAGCTTCTCACCTTCTCCCGATGGGGAAGATGCTGCATTAGCGCTGAGTTGGAAAACAGAGAGAGTATACAAAGATGGTGGTGGGAGAAGGATGACTCGTCGCTGCGCTCCTCACCCTGCGGGCCGTGCTGCGCACGTTGTCTCGCGCTGCTCGACTCGAACCTTGTCGAAGCTTCTCACCTTCTCCCGATGGGGAAGATGTGGCTTTACAGTTGAATTTACTAAAGGGGAGCATGCAAAGATGGTGGTGGGAGAAGGATGACTCGTCGCTGCGCTCCTCACCCTGCGGGCCGTGCTGCGCACGTTGTCTCGCGCTGCTCGACTCGAACCTTGTCGAAGCTTCTCACCTTCTCCCGATGGGGAAGATGTGGCTTTACAGTTGAATTTACTAAAGGGGAGTATGCAAAGATGGTGGTGGGAGAAGGATTCGAACCTTCGAAGTCTGTGACGGCAGATTTACAGTCTGCTCCCTTTGGCCGCTCGGGAATCCCACCAGATAAAACAGGTTTGCTCTTATTGTCGCTTTCAGCTTCATCAGTCATCAAAATGATTGATGCCAGATTTGCCCGTAAAACTCGCCAGCATGCCCGACGGATTTTACTCCTCTGCGCTGAAACAGAAGAGTGGTGGTGGGAGAAGGATTCGAACCTTCGAAGTCTGTGACGGCAGATTTACAGTCTGCTCCCTTTGGCCGCTCGGGAATCCCACCACGAATCAGGACAATATTGCCTGAAAGCGGGGCGCATCATAACAAATGAAACGATGCTGTAAAGCGCCCCACGAAAAAAAGCGGTCTGTTCGCCGTTTTTTTACCCACGCCGCCGCTTTGTTGAACAGCCGGCGTCGGTAAAGCTTAACTTAAAGAATAATCGTGCGGTTGCCGTAGACAAAAACGCGCTGTCCCAGCACTTTATATAGCGCACGGCTTAACACATTTTTTTCGACGTCGCGTCCCGCACGCATCATCTCTTCTGCCGTATAGCTGTGGTCAACGTTAATCACGTCCTGCATGATGATTGGGCCTTCATCCAGGTTGTCATTTACGTAGTGCGCGGTGGCACCGATAATTTTTACCCCGCGTTCGTACGCCTGGTGATAAGGGCGCGCACCGATAAACGCCGGCAGGAACGAGTGGTGAATATTAATGATCTGATTCGGGTAACGTTGCACAAAAGCGGGCGTCAGAACGCGCATATATTTTGCCAGTACCACGTAATCAGGCTGATAGCGATCGATCTGCTCCGCCATCTGGTTATCGTGCTCTTCTCGCGTCAGCCCTTCATGGCTCACCAGAACAAAAGGAATATCGAAGCGCTCCACCAGCGAACGCAGCGTATCGTGGTTGCCGATAACGGCGGCGATTTCCATATCCAGCCCGCCGAAAGCGCTTTTCATCAGTAGGTCGCCCAGGCAGTGTGCCTCTTTGGTAACCAGAATCACCACGCGACGACGTCCGGCACATTGCAGTTCACGAACCGAACCCTGCGGGAGCGCGCTGTCCAGATCCGCCAACAGCGTCGTATCGTTAAAAATGCCTTCCAGTTCAGTGCGCATAAAAAAGCGCCCGGTGCGATGATCGACAAACTCATTGTTTTGCACGATGTTAAGCTCGTGCTTGTAGCAAATGTTAGTGATCTTGGCGATAAGGCCCTTGGCGTCAGGGCAAATAGTTCGAAGTACTTTACGTTGTAAGTTCTGCGCTTGCATGAGTTATCAATCCTGTCGAAGCGGGATAGCAGTGAATCTGAACGGCACCAGCATTACTGGCCGCAACACTTTTTGTATTTTTTTTCGGAGCCACAGGGACAGCGGTCATTACGACCCACCTGGGGTGCGGTTCCATCAATATAGTACCAGCGTTGATCCTCACGGACAAAGCGCGAGCGTTCATAAACCGCCCCTGTGCGGCCATTTTCACTATAACGCGCAAAAAATGTCACATAAGCTTCATTATCATGACTTCCCGCCTCGCGGGCGACGATGGTCAGCCCTTGCCAAACGGTTTGTGGAAAACTTTCAGATAAGGCCTGGCGCAGTTGTGAAGTACGATGCGTGCTGTGCCAGGTCGCCAGTAAATAATCAACGTCATGTCGGGCATAGGCTGTATAGCGGGAACGCATTAGCGCTTCCGGGCTGGGAGGGATATGCTCGCCACTTAGATAGGGACCGCAACATAGGCTATACTGCAATCCGCTGCAGCATGGGCAATTTTCAGACACGTGAACTCCAGATTTTGCAACAACAGGGCAAAAGACGTTATTTTACGTTATGTTATCTGACCCGAACGTATAACGCTATTCAATGAAAAGGGGTGAAAACAGGAATGCAATGAGACAGGTAAAAATAGGACTGGCGCTGGGCTCAGGTGCCGCCAAAGGATGGGCACATATTGGCGTAATTGATGCGTTGTTGAGTGCAGGGATCCGTATTGATGTTATTGCTGGCTGCTCTGTTGGCGCATTGGTTGGCGCAGCCTGCGCGACCGAACGATTGCCGTTGTTAGAAAAGTGGGTAAGATCCTTTGGTTACTGGGATGTGATTCGGTTGATGGATTTTTCATGGCAGCGGGGCGGTTTACTGCGAGGTAATCGCGTATTTAACCACATTCGTCGTTTAATGCCTGATGAGTCTATCGAACAGTGTCATATTCGTTTTGGCGCGGTAGCCACCAACCTGAGCACCGGGCGAGAGCTATGGCTAACCGAAGGCGATTTGCATCAGGCGGTACGTGCCTCATGCAGTATGCCGGGACTGTTGCCGCCGGTCAGACATAATGGCTATTGGCTGGTGGATGGCGCGGTGGTGAATCCCGTTCCGATCTCTCTGACCAGAGCGTTGGGAGCAGATATTGTTATTGCTGTTGATTTACAGCACGATGCGCATCTCATGCAGCAGGATCTCTTCTCTGCCACACCCATGCAAAACATGCCGGAGGAATCTGTATCCTGGCGCGGCAGGCTGCGCCAACGTTTGGCACAACATTTAACACAGCGACGAACATCTCTTTCGCCGGGTGCGATGGAGATTATGACAACCTCAATTCAGGTACTTGAAAATCGCCTCAAGCGTCACCGCATGGCAGGGGACCCGCCGGATGTATTAATACAGCCTTATTGTCCCCAGATTAGTACGCTTGATTTTCATCGTGCAGAGGAAGCGATTGCAGCCGGAAGAGCCGCAGTTGAGAAAAAAATGGATGAATTATTACCGTTAGTACAAAGCCGGTAATGAGAATGGGTCAATCACACATGTTACTTCAGGCAATTCTGACAGGCACAAGTGCGTTTTTTGAACCACTATTGAGTTATCTGGCTTACGGGGGAAAACAATGGAAAAACCATTAAATGGAAAACAGATCTTGATCGTGGAAGATGAGGCTGTTTTTCGCTCCCTGCTGGAAAATTTCTTGTACTCGCTTGGCGCTACACTATTGGTAGCCAGCGATGGTCTTGATGCTATCGAAACGTTGCGCTTTCATCAGCCCGATATGCTGATTTGCGACTTAGAAATGCCTCGTATGAATGGCATCAAGTTAGTGGAACACTTACGCACCAACGGCAACCAGGTTCCCATTTTGGTCATTTCTGCTACTGAGCAGATGTCCGATATTGCACACGTTCTGCGTCTTGGCGTACAGGATGTGCTGCTTAAACCGATCAAAGATATGGAGCGCCTGCGTGAGGCGGTCTACGAGTGCCTCTATCCATCAATGTTTACTTCTCAGGTTGAAGAAGAAGAGCAGTTGTTTCAGGACTGGGATGCGTTAGTCAGCGATCCCACTGCGGCCGCCAAGCTACTTAAACAGCTACAGCCGCCGGTTCAGCAGGTTATCGCTAACTGCCGGATGAACTATCGGCAGCTTACGATGGCGGAACAGCCTGGACTGGTCCTGGATATCGCGGCTTTATCTGACAAAGATCTGGCCTTTTACTGCCTGGACGTGACGCGTGCCGGTGATAATGGCGTGCTGGCTGCGCTGCTGTTACGCGCGTTATTCAACGGGCTGCTGCAGGAGCAGCTTTCCGGGCAGAAGCAGCGTTTACCTGAATTAAGCAGCGTGCTTAAACAGGTTAATTTGTTATTGCGTCAGGCAAATCTTAAGGGGCAGTTTCCATTATTAGTCGGGTATTATCATCAAACCTATAAAAACCTGATTTTGGTCTCTGCTGGTTTAAACGCAACGCTGAACATTAGCGGACAAGAAATACAACTCAGAAATGGTGTGCCTTTGGGCACAATGGGTAGTACACATCTCAATCAAATTAACCAGCAGGGCGATGCATGGCAATGTCAGGTCTGGGGGAATGGAGGGCGGCTGCGTCTGATGTTGTCGCCTGAATAACAAGCGAATGCTTTTTATTTTTGCGCCGCCCAGACAGACCTTAGTATAAGTTTTACACTTGGGTAATAATCTTAATTTAGCCGGGAAGAAGTTATCCAGGATAAATCCGGCGCCCCTTAACTGATATACTCGTTTCGTTTTTTAAATCGACATATCAAGTATTAACTTGAACGGCCTATAAGAGAGGTATCTTAATGTCTGCCTATAAGTCAAAAGTAAAAAAAGCGGTAATCCCCGTTGCCGGTTTAGGGACGCGCATGCTGCCCGCAACCAAAGCCATTCCAAAGGAAATGTTGCCGCTGGTTGATAAGCCGTTAATTCAGTATGTCGTTAACGAATGTATCGCTGCCGGGATCAATGAGATTGTGCTGGTTACGCACTCGTCAAAGAACTCCATTGAGAACCATTTTGATACCAGTTTTGAACTGGAGGCGATGCTGGAAAAACGCGTTAAGCGTCAGCTGCTGGATGAAATTCAGTCTATTTGTCCGCCGCACGTTACCATCATGCAGGTGCGTCAGGGCATTGCAAAAGGCCTGGGTCACGCAGTCATGTGCGCGCATCCGCTGGTGGGCGATGAGCCAGTTGCGGTGATTCTGCCAGACGTCATTATCGATGAGTATGAGTCTAACTCCACCAAAGATAACCTGGCTGAAATGCTGAACCGTTTCGACGAAAGTGGCCGTAGCCAGATCATGGTAGAGCCGGTAGCAGACGTTACGGCTTACGGCGTTGTTGATTGCCAGGGTGCCGAACTGCAGCCGGGCGACAGCGCGCCGATGGTTGGCGTGGTAGAAAAACCGAAAGCCAACGAAGCACCGTCTAATCTGGCCGTTGTTGGTCGTTATGTACTTTCTGCCGATATTTGGCCGCTGCTGGCTAAAACGCCTCCGGGCGCAGGCGGTGAAGTTCAGCTGACCGACTCTATTGCCATGCTGATGGAAAAAGAGACCGTAGAAGCTTATCACCTGAAAGGCGTTAGCCATGACTGCGGCAACAAGCTGGGTTATATGCAGGCTTTCGTTGAGTATGGTCTGCGTCATCCGTCACTGGGCAGCGATTTCAAACAGTGGCTGAACGATACAGTTGAAAATAAAAAGTAATTCACACAGCAACAGGATAACGCAATGAAAGTCACCGTATTTGGTATCGGCTATGTGGGTCTGGTTCAGGCTGCGGTATTGGCCGAAGTCGGACATGACGTTCTTTGTATT
This sequence comes from Pantoea alhagi, assembly GCF_002101395.1. NCBI lineage: Bacteria > Pseudomonadati > Pseudomonadota > Gammaproteobacteria > Enterobacterales > Erwiniaceae > Pantoea > Pantoea alhagi. Next base: position 3,512,673 of record NZ_CP019706.1, read on the forward strand.
GATGTCGACGAAAACAAAGTCGAAAATCTGAAGAAAGGGATCATTCCCATTTATGAGCCAGGTCTGACGCCGCTGGTTAAGCAAAACTATGAAGCGGGTCGACTGAATTTTACTACCAATGCCGAAGAAGGCGTTAAACATGGCGTTATGCAGTTTATCGCCGTGGGTACGCCGCCGGATGAGGATGGCTCTGCCGATCTGAAATATGTTACTGCGGTAGCGCGTACCATTGCTCAATATATGGATGAGCATAAAGTGGTGCTGGACAAGTCTACTGTACCGGTCGGAACAGCTGACCGCGTGCGTAACGTCATGCAGGAAACCCTTAAGGCGCGTGGGCTGGATTTGACCTTTGATGTGGTCTCTAACCCTGAGTTCCTGAAAGAAGGTGCCGCAGTAAGCGACTGCATGCGTCCTGAGCGTATCGTAGTCGGAACGGATAACGATGAAGTCGTTGAGCTGCTGCGCGAGCTGTATGAGCCGTTTAACCGCAATCACGATCGTCTGATTCTGATGGATATCCGTAGCGCTGAGTTAACCAAGTATGCGGCAAACTGCATGCTGGCGACCAAAATCAGCTTCATGAACGAAATCTCCAACCTGGCGGAACGTCTGGGCGCAGATATTGAGAAAGTGCGTCAGGGTATTGGTTCAGATTCCCGTATCGGCTATCACTTCATTTACCCGGGCTGCGGCTACGGCGGTTCCTGCTTCCCGAAAGATGTACAGGCGCTGATCCGTACGGCGGAAACCATTGGCTATAAACCTCGTCTGCTGCAGGCGGTGGAAGCTGTCAATGACGATCAGAAACTCAAGCTGCCGACCTTTATCAAGCGCCATTTCGGTGACGATCTTAAGGGTAAAACCTTTGCGCTGTGGGGACTGTCATTTAAACCCAATACCGACGATATGCGTGAAGCGTCCAGCCGCGTGCTGATGGAAACGCTGTGGGCTGCAGGCGCAACGGTACAGGCGTTCGATCCGGAAGCGATGGATGAAGCTCAGCGTATCTATGGTCATCGTGCGGACCTGAAGCTGATGGGAACAAAAGAAGCCGCTCTGCAGGGTGCAGACGCGCTGGTTATTTGTACCGAATGGCAGAACTTCCGTGCGCCGGACTTCGACGTCATTAAAAATGCCTTAAAACAACCCGTGATTTTTGATGGTCGTAACCTGTATGATCCAGAAAGAATTAGCAAACGCGGTTTTGTTTATTATGCAATTGGCCGCGGAGCGTCTATTCAAATTGCATAATTAATGAGGTAAATATGAACTATCTGGTTACCGGCGCGGCAGGGTTTATTGGTTTTCACGTTACCCAACGCCTTCTGTCGGCCGGTCACCAGGTTGTCGGTCTCGACAACCTGAATGATTATTATGATGTAAATCTCAAACGTGCCCGCCTTAATCAAATCACTTCTTCCGACTTTACTTTTATCGAAGGCGATTTATCTGACAGGGATGCAATAGCCTCGCTGTTTGCACAGCATCGTTTCCAGCGTGTTATTCATCTGGGGGCGCAGGCAGGTGTTCGTTATTCTATTGATAATCCACATGCATATGCAGACGCTAATCTGACGGGGCACCTTAATATTCTTGAGGGCTGTCGTCATCATAAAATCGAGCATTTGCTGTACGCCTCTTCCAGTTCTGTTTACGGTCTGAACCGTAAAATGCCATTTTCCACCGACGATAGCGTAGACCATCCGGTTTCGCTTTATGCGGCAACGAAAAAAGCTAATGAACTGATGTCGCATACTTATTCACATCTTTACGGTATCCCAACGACCGGTTTGCGCTTCTTTACCGTCTACGGACCGTGGGGACGTCCGGATATGGCCCTGTTTAAATTCACCCGAGCTATTATCGCGGGCGAAAGGATCGACGTTTATAACAATGGTCAAATGCGCCGCGATTTTACTTATATTGACGATATCACCGAGTCGATTTTCCGCCTGCAGGATGTGATACCGCAAAAAGATCCCGACTGGACAGTTGAAACAGGCTCGCCTGCCACCAGCTCTGCGCCTTATCGTGTTTATAATATTGGTAACAGTCAGCCTGTAACGCTAATGGCTTATATAGAAGCCCTGGAGAAAGCGCTGGGTACAGAGGCGCAGAAAAATATGCTGCCGATGCAGCCGGGCGATGTGCTGGAAACCAGTGCGGATACGCAGGCGCTGTACGAGGTGATCGGATTTAAACCGCAAACGGGCGTGGAAGAGGGCATCAAACGCTTTGTGGAGTGGTACCGGGCTTTTTATAAGGTCTGAGTTAAGTAATTAAAAAAAGGAAGCCTGGGGCTTCCTTTTTTTGGGTGTGGCCTGGCATGACAAATACGATAAAAAGACCAATAAAAAACCCCATAACAAAATGGGGTTAAGAGAAGCACCCTGAACAGGAATTACAGCAGAAAATCATCCAGCTGCTTGCCTTCCTCTTCAATGGCTTTCTTGATTACCGCAGGAGTACGGCCCTGGCCTGTCCAGGTTTTGCTTTCGCCATTTTCATCAACGTATTTATATTTAGCCGGACGTGCAGCACGCTTGGCTTTGCCACTTGTTTTAGTTGCTGCCATAGTTTGCAGCAGTTCATTCGGATCAATGCCGTCGGCAATCAGCATTTCGCGGTACTGCTGAAGTTTACGCGTACGCTCTTCAATTTCAGCCTGCGCCTGACTTTCTTCTTCGCGGCGCTCATTAACGACCACTTCCAGTTTTTCCAGCATTTCTTCCAGAGTTTCCAGAGTACATTCTCTGGCCTGGGCGCGCAGTGTACGGATGTTGTTCAGAATTTTAAGTGCTTCGCTCATTGTCCTAATCTCAAAATATATTGGGTGGGAGAAATGTTCTGCCTGATAATAATAGAGGTGGAAAAAAGGAACTGCAATAGTTAATTTTGTAAGAAATTCACAAAGTCTTATTAAAGTGAGATTTGCATAACGCAATTGGGGGAAAGTTATAGTTGTCTCAGGCGAAAATAAGCCAGTCCCATTAAAAGCTATCATTAAACGGCCTTGGGCTTACAAGGGATTATCTGTTCATCCTGGTGCTTAAAATCGTCGTATAACCTAAAGCGTTAGCCTCATTAAGCTTAAAGTGCAAAGGTTCAGAGCGGCTAAAAAAAGGCCATAATAAGAACAGGGATTGAGGTTTTATCATTTAATGCCGCGGACAGAGATTATGCGTTACTGCGGATGATGTTAAACAAGCGCCGCGGTTAAACAACATAATCATATTGCAGGTTATCCAGCCGGCACTACTGAGGCTATGATACAATCGTCGGCGTTTTTGTTTAACCCTTTTGGCGGAGTTCAGCCCTATGGCTCAGCTTTATTTCTATTACTCGGCAATGAATGCCGGGAAATCCACCGCATTGTTGCAATCTTCTTATAATTATCAGGAAAGGGGCATGCGGACTTTGGTCTGGACTGCGGAGATAGACGATCGCTTCGGTAGTGGTAAAGTCAGCTCACGCATTGGCCTTTCGTCACCGGCTAAATTGTTTAACAATCAGACTTTGCTGATGCATGAAATTACTGAAGAATATGAAAAAAAGCCGATACATTGCATACTTGTTGATGAATGCCAATTTTTGACGCGCGAACAAGTTCGAGAACTTTCTGATGTCGTCGATTATCTGGATATACCCGTATTGTGTTATGGCTTGCGCACTGATTTCCGTGGTGAATTATTTAGCGGAAGCCAGTATTTATTAGCCTGGGCTGATAAACTTATCGAATTAAAAACCATTTGCCATTGCGGCCGTAAAGCCGGGATGGTGCTACGTCTTGACAGTGAGGGTAAGCCCTATGCCGAAGGCGAGCAGGTGGTTATCGGCGGTAACGAGCGCTATGTTTCTGTGTGTCGCAAGCATTATAAGGATGCGCTGGTAAAAGGCGTTTTACAGCCCGCAGAGCCTTCCTGAAAGGAGAGGGGTAGGCTGCAGCGCCAGACGCGTTACAGAGGCTTACAGGGCGTTTTATGCAGGAAGTGAAGCGTCGGGAAATCAGTACAGAACACCGGGGATGCGTCCAGACGACAGAGATAAAAAAAACCCGCCAAAGCGGGTTTTTTTATGGTCTGAGAATCAAACTTTTTTAGCTTTCTTCTCTACTTTAGCCTCTTTGACCGGCTGAGCAATGATCGCTTCAGAGACAGATTCAAAGGGTTCTGCATATTCGCGACCGTAGAAGGTATCAAGCATGATCTGTTTCAGCTCAGCAATCAGCGGGTAACGCGGGTTAGCGCCGGTACACTGATCATCAAACGCGTCATCAGCCAGCTTATCGACTTTCGCCAGAAAATCAGCTTCCTGAACGCCTGCCTCGCGAATCGATTTCGGAATACCCAACTGGGCTTTCATCTCTTCCAGCCACGCCAGCAGTTTCTCGATTTTCTGCGCCGTGCGGTCGCCGGCAGCGCTCAGACCAAGGTGGTCGGCGATTTCGGCATAACGACGGCGAGCCTGCGGACGATCGTACTGGCTGAACGCTGTCTGTTTGGTCGGATTGTCATTAGCGTTATAGCGAATAACATTCGAGATCAGCAGGGCATTAGCCAGGCCGTGCGGGATATGGAATTCAGACCCCAGTTTATGCGCCATTGAGTGACACACCCCAAGGAAAGCATTCGCAAAAGCGATACCGGCAATGGTTGCGGCGTTATGAACGCGTTCACGCGCTACTGGATTTTTCGCACCATCGCGATAGCTGTCTGCCAGATTGTCTTTCAGCAGCTTAAGGGCCTGCAGCGCCTGACCATCAGAGTACTCATTGGCCAACACGGAAACATAGGCTTCCAGCGCGTGGGTTACCGCATCAAGACCACCAAAAGCGGCCAGCGATTTCGGCATATTCATCACGAGGTTGGCATCTACGATAGCCATATCCGGCGTCAGCGCGTAATCAGCCAGCGGATATTTCTGGCCGGTGGCATCATCGGTCACCACCGCAAACGGCGTAACTTCTGAACCGGTGCCTGAAGTGGTGGTCACCGCAATCATCTTCGCCTTCACGCCCATTTTCGGGAACTTATAGATACGTTTACGGATATCCATAAAGCGCAGAGCCAGCTCTTCGAAATGGGTTTCAGGATGCTCGTACATGACCCACATGATTTTGGCTGCGTCCATTGGAGAGCCGCCGCCAAGGGCAATGATCACATCCGGTTTAAAGGAGTGCATCTGTTCAGCGCCTTTGCGCACGATGCTCAGCGTTGGGTCGGCTTCCACTTCAAAGAAAATTTCGGTTTCGACGCCGTGAGATTTCAGTACAGAGGTAATCTGATCGGCATAACCGTTATTGAACAGGAAGCGGTCGGTCACGATAAAGGCGCGTTTTGCTCCGTCAGAAGCTACCTCTTCCAGGGCGATAGGCAGAGAGCCACGACGGAAATAAATAGATTTTGGAAGTTTGTGCCACAACATATTTTCAGCTCGCTTGGCCACGGTTTTCTTATTGATAAGATGCTTAGGACCGACGTTTTCAGAAATTGAGTTGCCGCCCCATGAACCACAGCCCAGCGTCAGAGAAGGCGCCAGTTTAAAGTTATACAGGTCGCCGATACCGCCCTGTGAAGCTGGCGTATTGATCAGGATGCGCGCGGTTTTCATTTTGTCGCCAAAATAATTTACGCGTTCATGCTGGTTGTCCTGGTCGGTATACAGACAAGAGGTATGACCGATACCGCCCATCGCCACCAGTTTCTCTGCTTTTGCCACAGCCTGTTCAAAGTTATCTGCGCGGTACATTGCCAGCGTAGGCGAAAGTTTTTCGTGGGCGAAAGGTTCAGATTCGTCCACCAACTGCACTTCGCCAATCAGAATTTTGGTGCTTGCCGGTACATGGATGCCTGCCATTTCGGCAATTTTCACTGCCGGCTGACCCACGATGGCTGCATTCAGCCCGCCGTTTTTCAGGATGATATCCTGTACGGCTTTCAGCTCTGTGCCCTGTAACAGGTAACCGCCGTGGCTGGCGAAACGCTCACGTACTGCATCATATACGGCGTCTACCACGATAACGGACTGCTCTGAAGCGCAAATGACGCCGTTATCGAAAGTCTTGGACATCAAAATAGAGGCCACGGCACGCTTGATATCTGCGGTTTCGTCAATAACGACCGGGGTATTCCCCGCGCCGACGCCGATAGCGGGTTTACCAGAGCTGTAAGCTGCTTTTACCATCCCCGGGCCACCGGTTGCCAGAATCAGGTTAATGTCCGGATGATGCATCAGTTGGTTAGAAAGCTCTACGGAAGGCTGGTCAATCCAGCCGATAATATCTTTTGGCGCACCAGCGGCGATGGCAGCCTGCAGCACGATATCCGCTGCTTTATTGGTAGCGTCTTTCGCTCGCGGATGTGGAGAGAAGATAATACCGTTACGGGTTTTAAGGCTGATCAGCGCCTTAAAGATAGCGGTGGAGGTTGGGTTAGTAGTAGGGACGATACCGCAAATTAGGCCGGTGGGTTCAGCAATGGTAATGGTGCCGAAAGTCTCGTCAGTTTCCAGAATACCGCAGGTTTTTTCATCTTTATAGGCATTGTAAATATATTCTGAAGCGAAGTGGTTTTTAATCACTTTATCTTCCACAATACCCATTCCAGATTCTGCTACCGCCATTTTTGCCAGCGGAATACGCGCGTCGGCAGCAGCCAGCGCGGCGGCGCGGAAAATTTTATCAACCTGCTCTTGAGTGAAATTGGCGTATTCGCGCTGCGCTTGTTTTACACGTTCAACAAGTGCGTTAAGTTCAGCGACATTGGTAACGGCCATAATGCTCTCCTGATGGAAGTTAAACTCTTTTAGTAAACAGGCCAGGCTGAATGCGGCATTACGCTTTGGAGCGGGCAAATAACGCATTTTGCGCTTTACTTACTCCGTGCTGTTTACTGAAAGAGTTTCTATGGCGAAGGCGTTGGTAAATGACAGCGCGCCTCGTTATCAATTCCTTTTGATGAGGCCAGCTTACCTGGATCGGGGTAGATGCTTGTTGATTTAGATCAAGATTCCTTGAAGCTGACACCTTTCAGCATGATTATTTTTTGACCAAAATCAGATTTTGACTAATCTACCGTAACAACAATTTTTTTCGCATCATTAGCTAAACAATCTTTTAACAATGGATTTTTTTCCTGCGTTGAGGGGTAATTACAGCTTTTTAGACTGGGGTTGTCCGCTGGCAAGCGGATGATATTTACTTTAAATTAAGGCGGTTATTATTGGCGCATTTGCGGAGTAGTTTGTGAATACCCTTGCACTGGATCTGTCCGGCTATATTAAATTTTTTGTTGGCCTGTTTGCGCTGGTGAACCCCATCGGGATTATTCCTGTTTTTATTAGCATGACCAGCTACCAGCCGGTGGCCGAAAGAAACAGAACCAACCTGACGGCGAACCTTGCTGTGGCGATTATCCTCTGGACATCGCTGTTTCTGGGTGATGCCATTCTGCATATCTTTGGTATCTCTATCGACTCTTTCCGTATTGCAGGCGGCATCCTGGTGGTGACCATTGCCATGTCGATGATTAGCGGTAAGCTGGGCGAAGATAAGCAAAATAAACAGGAGAAATCAGAAACGGCGGTACGCGAAAGCATTGGCGTTGTGCCGCTGGCATTGCCATTAATGGCTGGCCCGGGGGCCATTAGCTCAACTATCGTCTGGAGCACGCGTTATCACAGTTGGGTAAACCTGCTGGCCTTTAGCATCGCCATTGCGCTATTTGCCTTTTGCTGTTGGCTTTTGTTTCGCGCCGCGCCGGTTATGGTGCGCGTGCTGGGCCAAACCGGCATCAACGTTATTACCCGTATCATGGGGTTATTACTTATGGCATTGGGCATAGAATTTATTGTTACTGGCCTTAGAGCAAGCTTCCCTGGCTTGCTTAATTAACCTTTCATAACCGATGTCTGCGTGACATCGGTTATGAGCTTTACTCTTCCGCGCTGAACAACTTAATTTTCCCTTTGAACCATTTCTTTGCCCTTAAAAAGTGCAATTGTGCACTTTTCTGCACTCTTTTGGTGCTGTTATTCATAACTCTTAATAACAGATGCTAATTATTAGTTTAATTGCTGATTTTTCTGTGACTTTGGTTTGTCTGCCCAGAAATGTGATTATTTTCACATCAGTTACTGCGTAATACTTTTCATCTGACAGATTTTTATCAGCTGTTTTGCTTTATTGATAGATGATCATTCTATGTGAAGCATTTGTTATGATTTTTTGCCGCTTTTTCAGGCGCTTTTCATAATAAGTGGTCCTCTAAATCAGACTTGTGGCTATTTTTTCTTTTGATATCAAAGAAATAAATGATAATTCAACTGTAAAAATAACGCTTCCGTGTAAAGAGCGATCATGATAAAAGAGAAATAGATAACATTTTTACTATTTGTTTTTGGCACAAAAAAAATCATCTGTTAACTTCCGATTAAAGTTTTTTGATCCGGGCAAAGTGAGAACGGATTTTGCTTTACAGCCTGCAGGTTACTTCTAAGAGCAAAAGGTTTTATGAATTCAGCAAATCCTGATTATTTTGGCAAAGCGGCACTCATTGTTCTCCTGGCTTTGTCTGTTAATGCCCGGGCAGCCAGCGTGCCGCCTACTGTAGAGTTAGCTCAGGATCAAACCATTGTTATTAATAACGGTACCGAAGTCGCCTCGCTGGACCCGCATAAAACCGAAGGTGTGCCGGAAAGCGATGTCATAACTAATTTGCTGGAAGGATTGATTGCAACTGATAATGCCGGTCGTCTGCTGCCTGGTGTTGCGCAGCAATGGCAGCAGCAAAATAATGTCTGGACCTTCACCCTGAGGCCGGATGCCCGCTGGAGCAATGGCGACCCGGTAACGGCCGCCGATTTTGTCTACAGCTGGCAACGGCTGGTGGATCCCAAAACGGCTTCTCCCTACGCCAGTTTTTTGCAGTACGCACATATTCTGAACGTCGATGACATTATTGCAGGCAGGCAACCTCCCTCGGCGCTGGGCGTAAAAGCGCTGGACGATCATCACCTGGAGGTTACGCTAAGTCAGCCGGTGCCTTACTTTACGGCGATGCTGGAACATACCGCGTTAAAACCGGTTCATCGCCAGACCATTGAGCAGTGGGGGGACAAATGGACCCGTCCGGAGCATTATGTCGGCAACGGCGCCTATACGCTGAACAGCTGGGTGGTTAACGAGAAAATTACGCTGAAGCGCAACCCACATTATTGGGATAATGCGCATACGATTATTGAAACAGCGATTTTCTTGCCGATCAGCTCGGAAACCAGCGACGTCAACCGCTATCGTAGCGGCGGTATCGATATTACCAACAGCGCGATCCCTCCCGAACTTTTTCCTTTGCTCAAGAAAGAACTGGGCGCTCAGGTGCATGTCAGCCCTTATCTCTGCACTTTTTATTATGAGTTGAATAACCAGCGTCCGCCGTTTAATGATGCGCGGGTGCGTACGGCGGTGAAATTAACCCTGGATCGCCAAATCATCGCTGAAAAAATCATGGGGCAAGGGCAAATTCCCGCCTTTGGCTTTACGCCGCCCTATATTAACGGGGCTAAATTTACCGCGCCGGCCTGGTTTACTCAGACGCAGGCAGAACGCAACGCCACAGCAAAACAGCTGCTGGCTGCGGCGGGCTACGGCGCGCAAAAGCCGCTGACCTTTACGCTGCTCTATAACACCTCCGATCAAAATAAAAAGCAGGCTATCGCTGCCGCCTCAATGTGGAAAAAAAATCTTGGCGCTAACGTCACGCTGCAAAATCAGGAATGGAAAACCATGCTGAATACGCGGCATGAGGGAAATTATGACGTAGCGCGCGCCACCTGGTGTTCCGACTATAACGAGCCTTCCTCTTTTCTGAATATGCTGCTGAGCGACTCTTCGAATAATACCGGTTTTTATCGTAGCCCGGCATTTGATGCATTGATGGCGAAATCGCTGGTGGCCGACGATGCGCAGCGCGCCGTGTTATATCAACAGGCGGAAGCGCAGCTGGATAAAGATTCAGCGCTGGTGCCGGTCTATTACCGCGTCAGCGTGCGACTGGTGAAGCCCTGGGTAGGCGGCTTTACCGGCAAAGATACGCAGGACCGACAGAACATTAAGAATTACTACATCACCAAACATTAATTCGCTGCCCGGGTAATTGATAACGGGCGGTAGATGATGGCAGCCCTAAGAAAACAGGAAGCAAACCCTGTCCGGCTTCAGGTTCCGGAGCGCGTGGCAGGTAACCCGTACAGCGGGGGAAAGCCGCAGGTAAATACTGCGGTAATTATAAAAAAACTGGAGTAAACATGACCAACATCACAAAAAAAAGCCTGGCGGCACTGGGCGTTATGGCAGCGCTGGGCGCATTAACCGTGAACAGCGCGCTGGCAGCCAATGTGCCGGCAGGGGTGCAGCTGGCGGAGAAACAGGAGCTGATCAGAGGCAACGGCGCCGAGCTGCAGTCGCTCGATCCCCACAAAGTCGAAGGCACGCCGGAAGCCTATGTGAGCCGCGATCTGTATGAAGGGCTGGCGATTAACGACGCCGACGGCAAAATTCAACCTGGCGTGGCGGAAAGCTGGGAAAGCAAAGAGGGCGGTAAGGTCTGGATCTTCCATCTGCGTAAAAATGTGAAATGGTCCAACGGCGAGCCGCTAACCGCCAATGATTTTGTTTATAGCTGGCGTCGTCTGGCCGATCCGAAAACCGCCTCGCCCTATGCCAGCTATCTGCAGTACGGCCACCTGCTAAACGTAGATGATATTATTGCAGGTAAAAAAGCGCCGGATACCCTTGGGATTAAAGCGGTTGATGACCATACGCTGGAGGTTACGCTGAGCGAAGCGGTGCCTTATTTTTACAAGCTGATTATTCATCATTCAATGTCGCCGGTGTATAAACCCGTTATCGAAAAATTTGGCGATAAGTGGACGCAGCCGGAAAACTTCGTCGGCAACGGCGCGTTTAAGGTTAAAGAGTGGGTGATTAACGAACGCCTGGTTGTAGAGCGTAACCCGCAATACTGGGATAACGCCCATACCGTACTGAATAAAGTCACCTTCCTGCCCATTTCTTCAGAAGTGACCGATACAAACCGCTATCGCAGCGGCGGCAGCGATATGACCTATAACTATCTGCCGATTGAGCTGTATCAGAAGCTGAAAAAAGAGATCCCGCAGGAGATCCATGCCGACCCGTATCTCTGCACCTATTATTATGAAATTAATAACCAGAAACCGCCGTTTAACGATCCGCGCGTGCGTACCGCGCTGAAGCTGGGTATCGATCGCGATATCATCGTGAATAAAGTAAAAGCGCAGGGCGAAGACCCCGCCTGGAGCTATACGCCGCCATTTACTGACGGCATCACTCTGACCAAACCGGAATGGATGAGCTGGACCCAGCAGAAACGCAATGAAGAAGCGAAAAAGCTGCTGGCCGAAGCGGGCTATACCGCCGATAAACCGCTGTCGTTCAGCCTGCTGTATAACACTTCCGATCTGCATAAAAAGCTGGCCATTGCCGCCGCCTCGATCTGGAAGAAAAACCTGGGCGTTGATGTGAAGCTGCAAAACCAGGAGTGGAAGACCTTCCTTGATACGCGTCACCAGGGCAACTTTGATGTCGCGCGCGCCGCCTGGTGTGCCGATTACAACGAACCCACCAGCTTTCTGAATACCATGCTCTCAAACAGCAGCAATAATACCTCGCACTATAAAAGCGCTGAGTTCGATAAGCTGCTGGCGCAGGCGCTGAGCGCGAAGGATGAGGCTACGCGGAGCCAGATTTACGCCGAAGCGGAGAAGGTGCTGGATAAAGATTCCGTTATTGTGCCGATCTACTACTACAAAAACCTGCGTCTGGTGAAACCGTACGTCGGCGGCTATACCGGCAAAGATCCGCTGGATAACTCGCACGATAAAGATCTCTATATCATCAAACATTAATGCAGGTTTCCGGGCGGTCGCAGGCCGCCCATTTCAGGCAATATGGCTTCGGCTATCCGGCTGAAGCCAGGTTTATCAGGTACGGGCAATGTTAAAGTTCATCCTGCGTCGCTGCCTTGAAGCAATTCCGACGCTATTTATTCTGGTTACTATCTCTTTCTTTATGATGCGCCTGGCGCCCGGTAGTCCCTTTACCGGTGAACGTGCCTTAACGCCGGAAGTAATGGCGAATATCGAAGCGAAATATCATTTAAACGATCCGATGTGGAAGCAGTACGTCGATTACCTTAACCAACTGGCGCACGGCGATTTCGGTCCCTCGTTTAAATATAAGGATTATACCGTTAACGATTTAGTGGCCGGCTCGTTCCCGGTTTCCGCGAAGCTCGGCGCAGCGGCCTTTATTTTTGCCGTGCTGCTGGGGGTAACGGCAGGCGTTATCGCTGCGTTAAATCAAAACAGTAAATGGGATTATGTCGTCATGGGGGTGGCGATGACCGGCATAGTTATTCCCAGTTTTGTTGTCGCGCCGCTGCTGGTATTAATCTTTTCTATTACTCTGAAATGGTTGCCCGGCGGTGGCTGGAACGGCGGGGCGCTGAAATTTATGATCCTGCCGATGGTGGCGCTGTCACTGGCCTATATCGCCAGCATTGCGCGTATTACCCGTGGCTCAATGATCGAGGTCATGCACTCTAACTTTATTCGTACCGCGCGTGCGAAAGGATTACCGACGCGGCGTATTGTGTTACGTCACGCCTTAAAGCCTGCGCTGTTGCCGGTGCTTTCTTATCTTGGCCCCGCTTTTGTTGGCATTATTACCGGCTCGATGGTTATTGAAACTATTTACGGGCTACCGGGAATTGGTCAGCTGTTTGTTAATGGCGCGCTGAACCGTGACTATTCACTGGTACTGAGCCTGACGATTTTAGTCGGCACGCTGACCATTGTTTTTAACGCCATCGTTGACGTGCTGTATGCCGTTATCGATCCAAAAATTCGTTATTAATACCGGGGCTCGCCATGATTTTAAGTAAGAAAAATAGCGAAGCTCTTGATACGTTCAGTGAAAAGCTGGAAGTGGAAGGGCGCAGTTTGTGGCAGGACGCGCGTCGTCGTTTTATACATAACCGTGCGGCGTTGGCCAGCCTGTTTATTTTACTGCTGATCGCGCTTTTTGTGATTATTGCCCCCTGGGTCTCGCCCTTTGCCTATGATGATACCGACTGGGCGATGATGTCTGCCGCGCCAGATATGGAATCGGGCCACTATTTCGGCACTGACTCTTCCGGACGCGATCTGCTGGTGCGCGTGGCGATTGGCGGGCGCATCTCGCTGATGGTTGGCATTGCCGCCGCGCTGGTGGCGGTAGTGGTTGGCACCCTGTACGGCACGCTGGCGGGCTATCTGGGCGGAAAAACCGATTCCGTTATGATGCGCCTGCTGGAAATCCTTAACTCCTTTCCCTTTATGTTCTTTGTGATCCTGCTGGTGACCTTTTTCGGGCAAAACATCCTGCTGATCTTTGTCGCCATCGGCATGGTCTCCTGGCTGGATATGGCGCGTATTGTGCGCGGCCAGACGTTAAGCCTGAAGCGAAAGGAATATATTGAAGCAGCCCAGGTTGGCGGCGTCTCGACAATCAAGATTGTGCTGCGCCATATCGTGCCGAACGTGCTGGGCGTGGTGGTGGTCTACGCCTCCTTACTGGTGCCGGGCATGATCCTGTTTGAGTCATTCCTTAGCTTTCTGGGACTGGGTACGCAGGAGCCGCTCAGCAGCTGGGGTGCCTTACTGAGCGACGGTGCCAACTCAATGGAAGTGTCGCCCTGGCTGCTGCTTTATCCGGCGGGGTTTCTGGTGATTACGCTGTTTTGTTTTAACTTTATCGGCGATGGCCTGCGTGATGCCCTCGACCCGAAAGATCGTTAAGGAGTTTCCCGATGAGTACTATTGAGGTTCAGCCAGCGATGGCGAAAAACGCGGGAAGCGACTTACTGCTCGACGTGAAGGATTTACGCGTCACCTTTTCTACCCCGGACGGCGATGTCACGGCGGTGAATGATCTTAACTTCAGCCTGCGGGCCGGTGAAACGTTAGGGATTGTCGGCGAATCCGGCTCCGGTAAATCACAAACCGCTTTTGCCCTGATGGGCCTGCTGGCCAGTAACGGACGCATCGAAGGCTCCGCGCGTTTTAACGGTCGTGAAATCCTTAACCTGCCGGAGAAGCAGCTTAACGCGCTGCGGGCGGAGCAGGTGGCGATGATTTTCCAGGATCCGATGACCTCGCTGAATCCCTATCTGCGCGTCGGCGATCAGCTGATGGAAGTATTACAGCTGCATAAAGGAATGAGCAAAGCGCAGGCGTTTGAAGAGTCGGTACGGATGCTGGATGCGGTAAAAATGCCGGAAGCGCGCAAGCGCATGAAAATGTACCCGCATGAGTTTTCTGGCGGCATGCGCCAGCGCGTAATGATTGCCATGGCGCTGCTTTGCCGGCCCAAACTGCTGATTGCCGATGAGCCGACCACCGCGCTTGATGTGACGGTGCAGGCGCAAATCATGACGCTGCTGAATGAGCTGAAGCGCGAATTCAATACCGCCATCATTATGATCACGCACGACCTGGGAGTCGTGGCGGGTATCTGTAATAAGGTCCTGGTGATGTACGCCGGACGCACCATGGAATATGGCAGCGCGCGCGACGTCTTTTATCATCCGGCGCATCCTTACGCGCTGGGGCTGCTGAACGCGGTGCCGCGTCTGGATACGGAAGGGGAATCGCTGCTGACCATACCGGGCAATCCGCCGAATCTGCTGCGTCTGCCGAAAGGGTGTCCGTTTCAGCCCCGTTGCCCCTATGCGATGGAAATCTGCGCCGCCGCGCCGCCGCTGGAAGCCTTTGGCGAGGGACGTTTGCGCGCCTGCTTTAAGCCGGTGGAGGAATTAGTATGAATGCCGTAGCTGAGAAAAAAGTCCTGCTTGAAATCGCCGACCTTAAAGTGCATTTCGATATAAAAGATGGCAAACAGTGGTTCTGGCAGCCGTCGAAAACCCTGAAGGCGGTAGATGGCGTCAGCCTGCGTCTGTATGAGGGAGAGACGCTGGGCGTGGTTGGCGAATCAGGCTGCGGCAAATCAACGCTGGCGCGCGCCATTATCGGCCTGGTCAAGGCGACTGAGGGCCGCGTCGCCTGGCTGGGCCGCGATCTGATTGGTCAAAGCGACGAAGAGTGGCGCAAGGCGCGCAGCGATATTCAGATGATTTTTCAGGATCCGCTGGCCTCGCTGAACCCACGCATGAATATCGGCGATATTATCGCTGAGCCGCTGCGAACCTATCATCCCAATATGCCGCGTCAGGAAATAAAAGATCGTGTGAAGGCGATGATGATGAAAGTCGGGCTGCTGCCGAACCTGATTAACCGTTATCCGCATGAGTTTTCCGGCGGTCAGTGTCAGCGTATCGGTATTGCCCGCGCGCTGATTCTGGAGCCGAAACTGATCATTTGCGATGAGCCAGTATCGGCGCTGGATGTTTCGATTCAGGCGCAGGTAGTTAATCTGTTACAGCAGTTACAGCGTGAAATGGGGCTTTCACTAATCTTTATCGCTCACGATCTGGCGGTGGTAAAACATATTTCCGATCGCGTGCTGGTGATGTATCTGGGACATGCGGTAGAGCTGGGAACCTGGAGCGAGGTCTATAACAATCCGCAGCATCCTTATACCCGCGCGCTGATGTCTGCCGTACCGATCCCCGATCCCGATCGGGAGAGAAATAAAACTATTCAGCTGCTGGAGGGCGATCTGCCATCGCCGATTAATCCGCCATCGGGCTGCGTGTTCCGTACCCGTTGCCCGATTGCCGGACCCGAATGCGCGAAAACCCGCCCGCTGCTGGAGGGGAGTTTTCGCCATGCGGTTTCCTGCCTGAAGGTTGATCCGCTATAGCGTGCTGATACCAAAAAGGCTGCCGGAGGCAGCCTTTTTGGTCATGGGACGCACGTTATTCACGCCATAAAATATGGCACAGCTTATGATCTTTCTCACGGCACAACAGAACGCGGGCAAAGACGTCGGTTACCGGTTCGCCTTCCGCTTCGCCAAGACCAATCACCACCTCGGCGAAAAAGTCGGGATTCAGATCGTAATCGACATGCTCGCGCCAGTCTTCCGAGGGATCAAACAGCTCCGCGCCGCCGCGCTCTTCAAACTGCAAGTTAAACAGAATGATATCCGCCGGATCGAGGTTATCACCCGCCAGCTCAAGAAAAATATCGTAAGCCTGTTCCAGCGTTTCATCTTCAGTAAGACGGTTATTTAAGTCCATGATTGATCCCGTATGCCCGCAGGCGTAATAGCATTTTCCGCATCTTTTACAGCAACGGACTAAAGAAGTAAAACAGTCGTTCAACGATCCGCTGCCACCAGGGGCGACGCACCCAGCGTTTGGCATCCACCAGACGGGAGCGGGCGATATAATCATCCTGCACGTGCGCCAAATCGCTGCCAAAACCGTCGTCGTCAATCACCAGCGTAATTTCAAAATTCAGCCACAGGCTGCGCATATCCAGGTTAACGGTGCCAATCAGGCTAAGCTGCCCATCCACCAGCACGCTTTTGGTATGCAGCAGGCCGCCTTCGAACTGATAAATTTTTACCCCGGCTTCCAGCAGTTCAGTAAAGAAAGCGCGACTGGCCCAGCCAACCAGCAACGAGTCATTATGACGCGGCACAATGATACTGACATCAACGCCGCGCAGCGCCGCCGTACAGATAGCATGTAATAAATCGTCGCTGGGAACAAAGTAGGGCGTGGTCATAATCAGTTGTTCGCGCGCCGAATAGACCGCTGTCAACAGCGCCTGATGGATCATATCCTCCGGGAAACCGGGACCAGAGGCGATCACCTGTATAATATGCCCGCTCTCCTGTTCGAAGGGCATCACGTTAGTATCCGGCGGCGGCGGCAAAATGCGTTTGCCCGTTTCAATCTCCCAGTCACAGGAGTAGATGATGCCCATGGTGGTGGCTACCGGGCCCACCATACGCGCCATTAAATCGATCCACTGACCCACGCCCGCATCCTGTTTGAAATAGCGCGGGTCTACCATATTCATGCTGCCGGTATAGGCAATATAGTTATCGATCAGCACCACTTTACGGTGCTGACGTAAATCCATACGGCGCAGAAAAACGCGCAGCAGGCTGACCTGCAACGCCTCCACAACGTCAACCCCGGCATTGCGCATCATCGCGGGCCACTGGCTGCGGAAAAAGGTGACGCTGCCGGCTGAATCCAGCATCAGGCGACAGTGCACGCCGCGTCGCGCTGCCGCCATCAGCGACTCGGCAACGTCGTCTGCCAGGCCGCCGGGATGCCAGATATAAAACACCATCTCGATATTATGGCGCGCCAGCTGAATATCACGGATCAGGGCTTTCATCGTATCGTCAGTACTGGTCAGCAGCTGCAGCTGGTTGCCTTTCACACCGGCAATGCCCTGACGATTTTCACACAGCTGAAACAGCGAGCGTGCCACATCGCTGTGTTCTGTGGCGAAAATAGAGTGACAGCTTTTTAAGTCATGCAGCCAGCGGGCCGTAGAGGGCCACATGGTGCGCGCGCGCTCAGCACGCCGTTTGCCCAGATAGAGCTCGCCAAAGGAAAGATAAGCGATGATGCCCACCAGCGGCAGAATATAGATAATCAACAGCCAGGCCATCGCTGACGTTACTGCCCGGCGTTTCATCAGAATACGCAGCGTCACGCCAGCGATCAGTAACCAGTAGCCGAAAAATAAAAGCCAACTAATCAGAGTGTAGAACGTGGTCATAAAGTGGAAGTCCGGTTCGCGCTTTGATGCAGGGAGTGTACGTGGAGATAGCCACCTGCGAAACCCTTTGCCATTAATCAGCAACAGAGAAGGATGTTGCCAGCAGAGGAAAAGATCTATAATGCGCCGCGTTGTTTGGCAATCGGATAAATATTATGAAGCGAAGCAGGAATGAAGTCGCTCGCTGGCGTATGTTGCGTCAGGCTCAGCGTAAAAAGGCGCGCTGGCTGGAAGGGCAGTCGCGACGTTATCGACGTATTCATGCTATTCGCCATCAGCTGGCGCAGCAGCAACGCCGTTCAGTGCTGTTTATCAACTATTTCTGGTAAGAAAAAAGGGAGCTTTGTGGCTCCCTTAATGTTTCTCTGAGGCTTTTTGCCCCTGCTTATTTACCCGCCAGCAAGATGTTTACGCTCAAAATACCCGCTTAAACGGCTTTACTGCGACCTGTTTATAGACGCCAGCGGCGATATAGGGATCGTCCTCAGCCCAGGACTGCGCGGCTTCCAGCGAGGGGAACTCAGCGATCACCGTTGAGCCGGTAAAACCCGCCGCTCCCGGTTCGTTACTGTCAACGGCAGGCATCGGGCCTGCCACAATTAAACGACCTTCGTCCCGCAGTAGCTGTAGACGAGCAAGGTGGGCCGGGCGAACGGCGCCGCGCTTTTCCAGCGAATCGGCATTGTCTTCAGCATAAATAACATACAGCACGATAATTACTCCTGTTGGGGCGGGTCAGTTTGGCAGTTACGTTAATTTATCGTAAAGTTTTGTGCAAATGAAAAGATAACGCCGTGTTGACCTGTAGCAATGAAGGCGGGTTTTATGCTTTTTTCTGGCTGCTGTAGTGGGTGAGTTGTTGAAACTGATTGCTATTTGCATTTAAAATTGCGACCTCACTTGACCATGCGAATAGTTATGACAACGCTGACGACTCCTTTACCTCGCCGCTTATCAGTATCCATGTTGCTTTCAGTGGCGCTGCACGGCAGCGTGATTGCCGCTTTGTTGTATGCTTCGTTTAACCGGAGCGTTGAAGCGCCTAAGATGTCGCAGCCCATTAGCGTCTCGCTGGTGGCTCCGGAGGTTCAGCCGCAGGCACAGCCTACACCGGAGCCTGCGCCCATGCCGGAACCAGAACCGGAACCCCAGCCGGAGCCGATGCCTGAGCCGCCGAAGGCGGAGCCGGTAACGATCCCCAAACCTGAGCCAAAACCCAGGCCGAAGCCCAAACCGAAACCGGTTAAAAAAGAGGTGGTGAAGCCGCCTAAAGAGATCAAACCACAGACGCAGCCGCGGCAGGCATCGCCTTTCCAGGAAAATAGCGCTAAAACCACGGCGGCGAAACCCTCCACCGCGCCGAAAACTTCGCCAGCGCCATCGCGCACCGTTTCTGACGGACCGCGAGCGTTAAGCGTCGGCAAGCCGGGCTATCCCGCGCGCGCTTTTGCCCTGCGTATTGAAGGGCGTGTGCGTGTGCAGTATGACGTAGACAGCAGCGGACGTGTTGATAACATTCGTATTCTGTCAGCGCAGCCGCGTAATATGTTTGAGCGTGATGTGAAGCAGGCTATGAGGAAGTGGCGCTATGAGAGCGGTAAGCCAGGCAATAACCTGACGATGACTATCGTGTTTCGCATTAATGGCGGCACCAGCATTGAATAGCACGGCGATCGCCTGAAAAAGGTGCCGCGCCTGCGCGGCACCTTTTTCATGAATTACAGACGCGGCGCTTTATTCCGTACTCTCCTGCGCAAGATAATGACTCTTCCCGGCTGGTAGCGGACGAGATTTCCCCTGTTCATCTACCGCGACATAGATAAAAATCGCTTCGGTAGTACAGTAGAACTGGCCCAGCGGCTCAGAAGAGACTTTCTTGATCCAGACTTCCACATTGATGGTCATCGAACTGCTGCCGGTGCGAATACAGCGGGCATAGCAGCTGACAACGTCTCCTACCGCCACCGGCTTAAGGAACGTCATTCCATCAACGCGTACCGTCACAACGCGTCCCTCGGCCAGCTCCTTGGCCAGAATAGCGCCGCCAATATCCATCTGCGACATCAGCCAGCCGCCGAAAATATCGCCGTTAGCGTTGGTATCCGCCGGCATCGCCAGCGTACGTAACACCATTTCGCCTTGCGGCTTACGATTATTATCCATTACTCAATTCTTTAGTTAGCAAAATAAAAGCCCGGTGCATTGGGGCCGGGCAGAGCAGAACTATTTTTCCTGCTGAGGCATCAGACGGTAAATATAAACGCCGCTGAGCAAGGTAAACAGCAGCGTCAGGCCCGTCAGGCCGAAGACTTTAAAATTAACCCAAAACGCCTGCGGCATCCAAAAGGCAACATAGATATTCGCCAGACCACACGCCAGAAAGAACAGCGCCCAGGCAATATTCAGTTTACGCCAGGCGTATTGCGGCAGCTGCAGCTCTTTCCCCAGCATGCTCTGAATTAATGGTTTTTCCATGAAAAGCTGGCTGAACAATAATGCCAGAGCGAACAGCGTATAAATAACCGTGACTTTCCATTTGATAAACTCATCGTTATGGAAAACCAGCGTCAGCGTGCCGAATACCGCGACCAGCACAAAGGTAAAGATGGTCATCTTTTCCAGTTTACGATAGAGGATCCAACTGGCGACCAGCGCCAGCCCGGTTGCGGCTATCAGCGCGCCGGAGGCGACATAAATATCGTACAGCTTATAAAAGACGAAAAAGACCACCAGCGGAAGAAAATCGAGTAGTTGCTTCATAATGAATTCCAGATCGAGCCCGGTAGAAAAGAACAACGGCATACAAAGTATGCCGTCAGAACTTAACGCAGCAGCATATAAAGACGGAACAGATAAATAACCAATATTGCCGAAACCAGGTTGCTTAACGCATTAAGCAACACAGAGGCGACATTAGCCGGCAGGACGGTAAAGGAAGAGGCCAGCAGCAATAAGGCCATTTTAGCCAGCAACCAGACGATGACCGCTGGTGCGATCAGACGCATATGTGCCCAGGCGAGACGGGAACTGGTGCGCAGCGCGGCAAGAATACCGGTTTTCTCAATCGCCAGAATCACCGGCGCCAGAGAAAGCAGGATACCCAGAATCACGCCGGGAATAACCAGCACCATAAAGCCAAGCTGTACCACCAGCGTAATCAGAAAGGTCAGCAGCAGCAGACGCGGCAGCAAAGGAGCAGAAGCGCCAATCGCCCGCAGCGCGCTGGTTCGTTGACCCGCCGACACCAGAGGGATCAGGCAAAGCATGGCGCCGAGCAGCAATGTATTACCGACCAGAGAGGCAAACGTACCGGCTGCTGAAGCGCGTAGCAGAACCTGCTGCTGTTCCGGCGACAAGTTTTGGATCACCTCAATTAACGAAGTGGCGCCGCCGTTATCGCCTTCGCTCAGTATCGAGAGCTGTTCTGCGTCCGGTGTTAACACATGACCAATCATCACTGTAATCAGTGATGTCAGTAATGCTATCAGCACAATAGTGGCCAGCTGATGACGCAAAAAATTTCCCGTGTCACGGTATAGCGAGCCCGCCGTGATGGACATGTACACTCCTTTGGTAATTACCGGTTTACAGATCCGGCGATTGTACATGGTCTGACGCGGGACTGGCACCCAGACTTACATAACTTTCAGTAAGTGGCGGGTTTGATGAAAAAAACAGCGGTGGCAGACCATATTTTGCCCGGGCACGGTCACAGGCTTCATTCCCGACACCATTTTCACCGGACATAGCAAATTCACGGCAGGGCGTTGGACGCTGTTCGTAAATACCACAGGAGACGCACTGACCCACTTCGCCCTGCAAAGCAACACAGCGCGGCGTACGGGCATTTGTGCCACGCATGTTGCGCATCAGCAAATTAAGCGGTTCGGTGAGATCGGCGGGTACGCCTCCACCGGCATCATCTGCCTCAGCCCAGTAGAAGGAAACACGGAAATGGGCGCAGCAGGCACCACAGGAAACACAAGGATTAAAATTATCGCTCATTTGATCGCCCGCCCCTCCGAGGCATCGAACCAAAATCACACTGGAAGATCAGCAAAATAATCTTTCATGTAACGTCCTGCAACGGGAATTTCACAGGTGTTACCGCTTTGTTTATTGATCTAAATCAATGTTGCCTTTTTTAAGTGCTATGGAAAATTTGATCTACATGATTTTTCAGCCGTTTCGTTGTAAAAGGTGCTTCTGACACTTTTTTCTTACTTATAAGTGGGTAGGGGTTAATCCCTTTTAATTACACAAGGAGTAGTTATGAAACGAGCTGCATTAGCGTTGGCGTTCCTCTCGGCATTTCCGGTTATTGCCAGCGCCCATCAGGCGGGCGACTTTTTTATACGTGCGGGTAGCGCGACGGTTCGTCCCTCTGAAGGATCGGATAACGTGCTGGGGATGGGGTCTTTTGACGTTGATAACAATACGCAGCTCGGTCTGACGTTCACCTGGATGGCCACCGATAATATTGGCGTAGAGCTGCTGGCTGCAACACCGTTTCGCCATAAAGTCGGCCTCGCTGCGACGGGTACGCTGGCAACCGTACGTCAGCTTCCGCCAACGCTAATGGCGCAATATTACTTTTTTGACAGCAACAGTAAGCTGCGTCCTTATGTCGGGGCCGGGATTAACTACACCACCTTTTACGATACCGATTTTAACCAGACCGGACGCGACGCGGGCCTGAGCGATCTCAGTGTAAAAAATTCATGGGGGATGGCCGGTCAGGTGGGGCTGGATTATGAAATCGATCAAGACTGGATGCTGAATATGTCGGTCTGGTATATGGATATTGATACCGAAGTCAAATTCAAAGCGGGCGGTCAGCAGCAGAATATCGATACGCGTATTGATCCCTGGGTATTCTTCTTTGGCGTGGGTTACCGCTTCTGATTGCGCTGCTAAAACGCATAAGGCCGCTGGCATAGCGGCCTGAGCGGAAAATTATTTAATCTGCATATTATTGACTACCGATTTCACGCCCGGCACGCGGCGCGTCACTTCTACCGCATGGTTAGCCATCTGCGGCGAAGAAACAAAGCCGCTGAGCTGTACCCGACCTTTAAAGGTCTCCACATTTATTTCACGTGCTTTCAGTGATTCGTCGCCCAGGAACTGGGATTTCACCCTGGTAGTGATCACCGTGTCATCAATATATCCCCCGGTTCCTTCCTGGGTGGAAGTCGGGGCGCAGGCGCTCAGCATCATGGCTACCGCCGCAGCAGCCACTGTTCCGGTAAACAATTTAACAGCTTTCATATCGCTACTCCCTGTCATGAAAAAGGCGGTTGCCGCTTCGATTAGCGGCACATTAAGTGTGGTAGACAATAGTGGGAAATACAAACGGGCAGGGGAAAAGGCGCGGATAAAGAGTGCCTTACCAGAGGCAAGGCACAGAGGATTTAGCGGGTAGCCGCTTTCAGCTCGCTGACAAAACGTTTCAGCTCGGCAAGCATCACGTCAGGTTCGGCGTGGTGTTTTTCTATGATTTTTACAATGGCAGAGCCGGAAATTGCACCGTCTGCGCCAGCCGCAATCGCCTCTTTTACCTGCGAAGGTTCTGAAATGCCGAAACCTTGCAGCGTAGGCGCGGCATGGTACTCACGCAGCGTGTCGATTAAATGCTTTAACGGCAGGCTGGCGCGCTTCTCCGCTCCGGTAACGCCGGCACGCGACAAAAGATAGATATAACCACGTCCGTAAGAAGCGACCGCGCGCAGCAAATCATCATCGGCATTAGGCGGGCAGATAAATATCGGCGCGATATTATGACGCATCGCTGCCTGACGGAAAGGACCTGACTCTTCGACCGGCACGTCGGCAACCAGCACCGAATCGACGCCAGCCTGCTCGCAGCGGGCATAAAATTCATCGACGCCGTTAGTAAACACCAGGTTTGCGTACATCAGCAGCCCAATCGGTAAATCGGGATATTTATGACGTATGGTCGTCAGCATCTCAAAACATTGCGCCGGCGTGGTTCCGGCAGCAAAGGCGCGCAGCGTGGCGTTCTGAATAGTCGGCCCATCCGCCAGCGGATCGGAGAAGGGAATACCTAACTCAAGGGCATCGGCACCAGCGGCCACCAGCGTATCGATAATCTGCAAAGAGAGCTCCGGCGAGGGATCGCCCAGCGTAACAAAAGGAACAAAAGCGCCTTCTTTGCTGGCCTGCAGACGTTTAAACAGCTGTTCATAACGTTCCATTAGATCTCTCCCTGCGCTTTCAGAATATCGTGAACGGTAAAAATATCTTTGTCGCCACGGCCGGAAAGGTTGACCACCAGCAGCTGCTCTTTTTCAGGATCTTGCTGAATCATCTTCAGGGCCCAGGCCAGCGCATGCGCTGATTCCAGAGCCGGGATAATACCTTCCGCCCGGCAAAGCTGTTTAAAAGCCGCCAGCGCTTCGTTATCGGTAATGGATACATATTCCGCGCGGCCAATGCTGTTCAGATGTGCATGCTGCGGCCCCACCGACGGGAAATCCAGCCCGGCGGAAATGGAATAGGACTCTTCAATCTGACCATCCTCGGTCTGCATCATCGGCGCCTTCATACCGAAATAGATGCCAACCCGTCCATGCTTCAGCGGTGCGCCATGCTCGCCGGTTTCAATACCGTGCCCGGCAGGCTCAACGCCAATCAGACCGACATCTTTCTCATCAATAAAGTCGGCAAACATACCGATAGCGTTTGAGCCGCCGCCCACGCAGGCGATCACCGCATCCGGCAAACGTCCTTCCGCCTGCATGATCTGCGCTTTGGTCTCTTCGCCAATCATCCGCTGAAACTCACGCACGATAGTAGGATAAGGATGCGGCCCTGCGGCGGTGCCCAGCATATAGTGCGCGGTCTCATAGCTGCCGGACCAGTCGCGCAGCGCCTCATTACAGGCATCCTTCAGCGTCGCGGAGCCACTGTGAACCGGGATCACTTCGGCGCCCATCAAACGCATGCGGAAAACATTGGGCGACTGACGTTCTACATCTTTTGCGCCCATATAAATACGGCATTTCAGGCCCAGCAGGGCGCTGGCAAGGGCCGAGGCGACGCCATGCTGACCCGCGCCGGTTTCGGCAATGATTTCCGTTTTGCCCATCCGTTTCGCCAGCAGTGCCTGGCCCAGAACCTGATTGGTTTTATGCGCGCCGCCGTGTAGCAAATCTTCACGCTTCAAATAGAGACGCGTTTTGCTGCCTTTGGTCAGGTTCTGACAAAGCGTCAGCGCAGTGGGACGTCCGGCATAATTCTTCAGCAGATCGTTAAACTCCGCCTGAAAGTCGGCGTCGCGTTGGGCGCTAACAAAGGCTTCTTCCAGCTGGCGCAGCGCAGGCATCAGAATTTGCGGAACATACATGCCGCCAAATTCGCCAAAGTAGGGGTTCAGTAATGTCATGTGCGTTATTTTCCTTATCACCGCCCGCGGTGCGGACGTATGCTGTCAGTAGGCGCGCAGCGTTTGAAAAACTGCGGCGATCTTTTCGGCATCCTTGATGCCCGGCGCGCTTTCAACACCGGAATTAAAATCGAGCCCGACGCAGCCCAGCTGCGCTGCCGATACGCAATTATCTGCACCGAGACCGCCCGCCAGCAGCACATTATCCAGCTGCTGGCCGGTGAGTAATGACCAGTCGAAACGCTGGCCGCTGCCGCCAGCGCCATTATCAAAAACATAGCGATCGACATGGGCGAGATTGCGCGTCGGAAGCCGATCGCTCACGCTAAGCGCTTTCCAGATCGCGATTTCTGGCGGCAGTTCAGCGCGCAGCGTATCAATATAATCCTGATCTTCATTGCCGTGCAGCTGAACGGCGCTCAGAGACAGCGCACGGCTGGTTGTGACAACGTCACCGATTGCCGCATTGCGGAACACGCCCACGTAGCCCAAAGGGGCCGCTGCAATAACCTGTCGTGCCTGGGCAATATCAACTTTACGCGGCGATCCTTCGGCGAAAATCAAACCGCCATAAATGGCGCCTGCCTGCCAGGCCGCAAAGGCATCTTCTGGTCGGGTCAGGCCGCAAACTTTGTTATCTCCCAGCAGCACGCGCCGTACCGCCAGGTGAAGATCCGCTTCGCTCATCAGGGCGGAGCCGATTAAAAAACCGCTGGCAAAACGGCTCAGTTCACGAACCTGCGCATAGCTGCCGATGCCAGATTCACTGATTACCGTGACGCCGTGACCCGTCCGTGGCGCCAGCTGGCGGGTACGGTCCAGATTAACCGACAGGTCGCGCAGGTCGCGGTTATTGATACCCACAACTCTGGCGTTCAGCGCCAGCGCGCGCTCCAGTTCGGCTTCGTTACTGACTTCGGTCAGAATTCCCATTTCCAGGCTGTGCGCCACCGCCGCCAGCTGACGATACTGTTCATCATCCAGCACGGAAAGCATCAGCAATACCGCATCGGCCTGATAAAAGCGCGCCAGGTAAATCTGCCAGGGATCGATAATAAAATCTTTGCACAGCACTGGCTGGCTAACCGCTGCGCTCACCAGCGACAGGTAGTCGAAACTGCCCTGAAACCACGTCTCGTCGGTGAGCACGGAAATTGCTGACGCATAATCTTTATAGACTTCAGCTATGGCTACCGGATCGAAATCGGCACGGATCACCCCTTTGGAGGGCGATGCTTTTTTACACTCAAGAATAAAAGCGGTGCGGGCGCCCTGTAGCGCATGATAAAAACTGCGGGTGGAGGGCACCAGTTGCTGCTGAAAAGAGGCCAGCGGCTGGAGCGTCTTGCGATTTTCCACCCATAGCCTTTTATCCCGGATGATCTCATTCAGTACGGTTTGCATCTCTAGCCTCTTGCTGCCAGCGCGACAACGCGCTCGTAAGCCTGACCGCTCGCAATCGCTTTCAGCGCGCGCCGGGCATTATCACGTAAATCTTCATTGCCAAAAATTTTCAATAACATAGCAACGTTAACCGCCACGGCGTGCTGGTGCGCCTGCTCGCCTTTACCCTGGAGCAATTGCGTCAGAATGTCACGGTTTTCTTCCGGCGATCCGCCTGCCAGCGACTCTTTAGTATGATACGGCAGGCCGAAATCATCTGGCGTCAGCTGATAGCTGGTGATATCGCCGTCGCGCAGTTCCGCAACCTGCGTGGCGCTGTGAATGGCCACCTCGTCCATACCGCCGCCGTGAACCACCGCCGCACGCTGATAGCCCAGCACACGCAGCGTTTCCGCAATCGGCAACACCAGTTCCGGGCTGTAAACGCCAATCACCGCCAGCGGCGGGCGCGCTGGATTGATTAGCGGTCCCAGCACGTTAAACAACGTCCGGCTTTTTAACTGCTGGCGTACCGGCATCGCATGGCGAAAACCGGTGTGATACTGCGGAGCGAACAGAAAACAGACGTTAAGATCGTCCAGTGCCTGACGCGCCTGTTCAGCCGGTAAATCCAGGCTGATGCCGAACGCCGCCAGCAGATCGGATGAGCCGGACTTGCTGGAGACGCTACGGTTACCGTGCTTGGCCACCTTCAAACCGCAGGTTGCTGCGACAAAAGCGCTGGCGGTAGAGATATTAATGCTGTTGCTGCCGTCGCCGCCGGTGCCGACAATATCGGCAAAGGCGTAGTCGGGGCGCGGAAAGGGACGTGCGTCCGCCAGCAGAGCCGATGCGGCACCGGCGATCTCCTCCGGACGTTCGCCGCGTACTTTCATCGCTATCAGCGCTGCCGCCAGCTGCGTTGGTTCCAGTTGGCCGGTGATAATAGCGCTGAACAGCTGGTGGCTTTCTGCCCGGGTCAGCGTCAGCCCCTGATAAAGTTTCTCCAGAATATGTTGCATCCTTTTCTCCTTAGCTTATGCCAGCGCCCAGGCCAGAGTTTGTTCCAGCAGGCGCGCGCCCTGCGTGGTCAGAATTGATTCCGGATGAAACTGAAAGCCGCATACCCGGTCAGCATCGTGGCGCACGGCCATCACCATCTCGTTAAACGTGGCGTTGATAGTCAGTTCGTCAGGCGTATTGCTGCCTACCAGCGAGTGATAACGCGCGACCGGCAGCGGATTACTCAGTCCGGCAAACATCGCCTGGTTATCATGGGTAACAGCGGAGGCTTTACCGTGCAGAATTTCACCGGCCTGACCAACGTGACCGCCGTAAGCTTCAATAATCGCCTGATGGCCCAGGCAGATACCGATAATCGGCAGGCGACCGCGCAGACGCTGTAACAGCTCAGGCATACAGCCCGCCTCAGCCGGTGCGCCAGGGCCAGGCGATAGCATCAGCACCGGGTTTTCCATCTGTTGCAGGCGCTCAATCAGGGTATCGGCCGGCACAGTGTTGCGGTAAATCACCACGCGGTGACCAAAGGTACGTAGCTGATCGACCAGGTTGTAGGTAAAAGAGTCGATATTATCGAGCAGCAGAATATCAGCCATTAGAACGTCTCCTGGCAATGATGAGCGGTGGCGATGGCGCGCAAAACGGCGCGCGCTTTATTGCGGCTTTCATCCGCTTCGGCCTGCGGCTGTGAGTCCAGCACCACGCCAGCCCCCGCCTGAACGGTAGCGATGCCATCTTCAACATAAGCCGAACGGATCACAATGCAGGTATCCAGGTCGCCGCTGGCGGTGAAATAGCCGACGGCGCCACCGTATACGCCGCGCCGCGTGCCTTCCGCACCGGCAATCAATTGCATGGCGCGTACTTTCGGCGCGCCGCTCAGGGTGCCCATATTCATACAGGCACGATAGGCATGCAGCACATCCAGATCCTGGCGCAGCGTGCCCACTACGCGTGAAACCAAATGCATAATAAAGGTATAGCGGTCCACCTTGGTCAGATCGGCGACGTAGCGGCTGCCGGGCTCGCAGATGCGCGCCAGATCGTTACGCGCTAAATCAACCAGCATCAGATGTTCTGCCAGCTCTTTATGGTCGGTTCGCATCTCCAGCTCAATGCGGCTGTCTAAATCGCGATCCAGCGAGCCATCGGCATGGCGACCACGCGGACGCGAACCGGCAATTGGATAGATTTCAATCTGGCGTGAGGCGGCGTCATATTTCAACGAGCTTTCCGGAGAAGCGCCAAACAGCGTGAAATCGCGATCCTGCATAAAAAACATATAGGGGCTGGGATTATTGTTTTTCAGCGTTTCGTAAGCCGCCAGCGGCGACGGGCAGGGCAGAGAGAAGCGGCGTGACGGCACCACCTGAAAAATTTCGCCGACACGGATCGCCTGCTGCATATTGCGTACCACCTCGCAATACTCTTCATCGCTCTGGCTACAGCTCAGCGTCATCTGCTCAACGCGCTGTACCGGCAGCGGCTGGGGAGGCTGTAACATCTGTTCATGCAGTTGATGAATGCGGCGCTGCAGGCGCTGGAATTCATCGGTAGAGGGAGCAAACAGGCTGGCCTGCAGACGTGCGCTCTGATGCTGATGATCCAGCACCAGCAGCGTCTCGGCCAGATAGAAGCAATAATCCGGACAGCGCTGCTCATTTCGTAAGGCGGGCAGCGGCTCGAAGCCGGCTACTAAATCGTAGGCGAACAGTCCGCCGAGCAGCATCGACTCGCGCTCATCCTGCGGCGCGTCCACCAGCTGGACAATCAGGCGCAGCGCATCAAAAACCGACAGGGATTTCAGCCGGGAATCCTCGTCCTGAGTGCCGCCTGTTTCAGGAAACAGCAGCTCGCGACCATCGGGACGGTGCTGATTGCTTACCTCAACGGGCAACGCCGCATCCAGCAGCGGCAGCAATTGACGGCCATTTTCCGAAAGCGCCTGTACGGTAACGCGGTTGCCGAGGGCGGTAATGCGCAGCGCGCTGTCAACAATTAGCAGGCTTTTCAGGTTACGTTTACTGTCAATATCCGCCGATTCCAGCAGCAGCGTAGCCGGACGGGCGCCGCACAGCTGATGGAAAACCGCAGCGGGATCTTCACGGTAGGGGGCCGAGCCGGTAATCACTTTCAATCCAGGTTTTGCATTCAACATAATCGGTTCTCTAAAATCGCTCAAAAAAAAGCCCGCATCGGCGGGCTCAGGTATCAGCATGTGATCATTACAGATGCGTGACATCGTCGCCCTTCAGCAGAAGCGCGCCACCATCCCATCATCAATTTATGCTTAAACATCATCATGGATACCCCCGCGTGAACTTGTGTACTAGTTAACGGGTTCAGGGGTTAATTGTCAATACTTTTTTATATAGCGGTTAATCCGTTATGATGCGTCGACGTTTTATGTTTTTCAGGAGTTATTTTGACCGCAACCACGCCAATAAGCGCCTTTCCCATTTACGATCTACACAGCCATACCCGCGCATCGGATGGTCTGTTATCCCCTCAGGAACTGGTGTTGCGCGCCGTTGAAATGCGCGTTGGCGTACTGGCGATTACCGATCACGATAGCGTGGCCGGCTTAGCCGCCGCCAGAGAAGCGATTAATCAGCAGGCGCTGCCACTGCATTTGATTGATGGCGTAGAGGCTTCCACACTGTGGGAGAACCATGAAATTCATATTGTAGGATTAGGGATCGATCCCGCGCACCCGGTCATCACCGAATTTCTGGCCGGGCAGAGTGAATGTCGCATGGCGCGCGCCAGGCTTATGGCCGAGCGGCTGGAAAAGGCGCGGATCCCAGGCGCGCTTGAAGGCGCGCTGACGTTAGCAGCAGGCGGGGCGATCACGCGCGGCCACTTTGCCCGCTGGCTAATTGCCCAGGGTAAAGCCGACAATATGGCCCAGGTATTCAAACATTATCTGGCGCGCGGCAAAACCGGCTACGTGCCGCCACAATGGTGTACAATTAAACAAGCCGTTGATGCTATTCATCATTCCGGTGGTTATGCGGTATTGGCGCACCCGGGGCGTTATGGTTTATCAGCCAAATGGCTGAAACGCCTGATCGCCCATTTCGCCGAAATTGGGGGCGACGCTATGGAGGTGGCGCAGTGCCAGCAACCGCCAAACGAACGCAGCCAACTGGGACGCTATGCACAGGAATATCAGCTGGCAGCGTCGCAGGGCTCTGATTTTCATCAACCCTGTCCGTGGATTGAGCTGGGTAAAAAGCTGTGGCTGCCGGGCGGCGTGGAAGCCGTATGGTCCCGCTTTCCGGTATTAATGCCCTCCACGGAAAGGTGATAAGAGGTTAGCTATGAGTCAGATGTTTCATATTCATCCCGACAATCCACAGCCGCGCCTGATTGGCCAGGCCGTTGATACGCTGAATAAAGGCGGTGTGATTGTTTATCCTACCGATTCAGGCTATGCGCTGGGCTGTCGGCTGGAAGATAAAAACGCCATGGAGCGTATCTGCCGTATTCGTCAGCTGGATGGCAATCATAATTTTACCCTGGTTTGCCGCGATCTTTCTGAGCTGTCAACCTATGCGCATGTGGATAACAGCGCGTTTCGGCTGATTAAAAACAACACGCCGGGCAACTACACGTTTATCCTGAAAGGGACCAAAGAGGTACCGCGTCGTTTGATGAATGACAAGCGTAAAACCATTGGCCTGCGCGTGCCCTCTAATCCGGTGGCGCTGGCGCTGCTGGAGGCGCTGAATGAGCCCATGATGTCAACCTCGTTGATGCTGCCCGGCAATGACTTTACCGAGTCTGACCCGGAAGAGATTGAAGATCGTATCGGCAAGCTGGTGGATCTGATTATTGACGGCGGCACGCTGGGACAGCAGCCGACCACGGTGATTGACTTAACCAGCGATACGCCAGAGGTCATTCGGGAAGGGGTCGGCGACATCCGCCCTTTCCGCTAAACCCTGACCGGCGTTAAGCGCCGGTCAATGCAGCGGGAGAAGAGGGCTGCGGATGGAAAGCCATCAGCAGCGCTATAAATCCGCTCTGAAAGTGCGCGTACAGGAAACACGGGCAAGTCGGTAAACTTCATGTATACTGTGCGGCCACATTGCACGGGGTCGCATAAAAAGGCGGACTCAGCGCAATCCCTCCTTTCAGGTTATGGCTCGCCACGCCGTGACAGAAGCAATAAACGACGCCTGTGAAGGCGACAGTGAGGCAGCTCAATGAGCGAAAAGTTACAAAAAGTATTGGCGCGGGCCGGGCATGGCTCTCGTCGTGAAATAGAAACCATGATTTCTGCCGGGCGCATTAGCGTAGACGGCAAACTGGCGACGCTAGGCGATCGTATCGAACCCAACGCCACGGTAAAAATCCGTATTGATGGACATGTCGTCTCCGTTAGTGAATCCAACCAGCAGGTTTGCCGCGTACTGGCTTACTACAAGCCGGAAGGCGAGCTCTGTACCCGCAACGATCCCGAAGGGCGTCCGACGGTATTCGATCGTTTGCCACGCCTGCGCGGTGCGCGCTGGATTGCCGTAGGGCGTCTGGATGTCAACACCTGCGGTCTGTTGCTGTTTACCACCGATGGCGAACTGGCTAACCGTTTGATGCACCCCAGCCGTGAAGTTGAACGTGAATATGCGGTACGCGTATTCGGGCAGGTTGATGATGCAAAAATCCGTCAGCTGAGCCTGGGCGTACAGCTGGAAGATGGTCCGGCCTCGTTCCGTACCATTAAGTTCAGCGGCGGTGAAGGGATCAACCAGTGGTACAACGTTACCCTGACCGAAGGGCGCAACCGTGAGGTTCGTCGTCTGTGGGAAGCCGTTGGCGTTCAGGTAAGCCGTCTGATTCGCGTACGTTACGGCGATATCACGTTACCCAAGGGGTTACCGCGCGGCGGCTGGACCGAGCTGGATCTGCAGCCGGTTAACTATCTGCGTGAGCTGGTAGAATTGCCGCCGGAAACCATCAGCAAGGTGCCGGTAGAAAAAGATCGTCGTCGTACCAAGGCGAACCAGATCCGTCGCGCAGTGAAGCGCCATACGCAGGTAAGCGGCAATCGTCGTCCGGCAAAGCGCGGCGAAAGCCCTAAACGCGGTTAAGCGTTAACGCGGAAAGCGTATGAAAAGGCATCCCTTGGGATGCCTTTTCTTTTTCTACCAGTCGATGCCCTGTTGCGCCTGGATACCGGCATCAAAGGCATGTTTAACCGGCCGCATCTCGCTGACCGTATCCGCCAGCGCCAGAATATCGCGGTGGCAACCGCGCCCGGTAATAATCACGCTTTGATGAGCGGGGCGCTGCTGGAGCGCAGCGATAACCTCTGCCAGCGGAAGGTAATCGAAGCTGAGCATGTAAGTTATTTCATCCAGAATGACCAAATCGAGCATGGGATCCTGCAGCATACGTAGCGCATGCTGCCAGACGGCAAGGCAGGCCTCGGTATCCGCCGCGCGATCCTGCGTTTCCCAGGTAAACCCGGTTGCCATAACCTGGAACTCAACACCGTGTGCTTCCAGCAGGTTACGCTCACCGTTGGGCCACTCGCCTTTGATAAACTGAATCACGCCAACCTTTTTCTGATGTCCTGCCGCCCGCGTTGCGGTACCAAAGGCGGCGGTAGTTTTCCCTTTGCCGTTGCCGGTAAACACCATCAGAATGCCACGGGTTTCGCTGGCGGCGGCGATGCGGGCGTCAACCTGTTCTTTCAGGCGCTGCTGCCGCTGCTGGTGACGATCCTGCGCGGCCATTATTCTGCCGGTCCTGGTTTGCGTCCCGGCTGTGCATCAAAGCTGATACCGGTTTTGCGGCGGCTGTCGTCGCCCATCAGATAAAGATAGATAGGCATGATTTCCGCTGGCGTTTTCAGCTTGTCCGCATCCTCTTCCGGGAAGGCGCTGGCGCGCATTTTGGTGCGGGTACCGCCAGGATTGATGCAGTTAACCCGCAGATTACGATTTTTATACTCTTCCGCCAGCACCTGCATCATGCCTTCGGTAGCAAACTTTGATACAGCGTAAGCGCCCCAGCCAGAGCGACCCACACGGCCAACGCTGGAACTGGTGAAAACCAGCGAACCCGACTCTGCGTTCAGCAGCAGCGGCAGTAGCGCCTGGGTCAGGAAAAAAGTGGCATCGACATTGACGCGCATCACCTGTTGCCATATCTCTGGCGCAAGATCGGCAAGCGGCACGATTTCGCCCAGCAGACCGGCATTATGGAGCACACCATCCAGGCGCGGTACCTGCTGCGCCAGCTCACTGGCGAACTGATGGCAGCTCTCCGACGTCACCGTAGCCAGATCGAGAACACGTATCAGCGGCGTCGCTTTGCCCAGTGCGCTGATTTCATCACAGACGCGCTGCAATTTTTCTGCATTGCGCCCCAGCAGGATAACCTGCGCGCCATAGCGCGCGTAGGTGAGCGCCGCTTCACGTCCAATACCGTCGCTGGCACCGGTAACAAGGATAATTCGTTGATCAAGCAGATCGCTTTTCGGTTGATAATGCAAAACGTCTTCCTCGGCGAGTAAGGGTTCAGCACGGGGCTGAGAAGATCTAAGCAGGAGTTATGCCTGAAAAATATCGCCAGTTCAATGTCGCAGCGCCCATTTCCCCCCGGCGAGCCGCTTTACAGGCGACGAAGCAGGCCGACTCGGCTACACTACGCTCTGGTTTCAAAAGGACATCAACAAAGGCGGATCGAATGGATTTACTGTTCTCCTATGCACTATTTTTAGCAAAAATCGTTACCGTTGTGGTTGCTGTGGCAGCGATTGCCCTGATACTGGTTAACGTTACGCAACGTAAGCGCGGGCAAAGCGGGCAGCTGCAGGTCACTCAGCTTAACGAGCGCTACCGTGAAATGAAAAAAGCGATGCTGCTGGCGTTACTGCCGCCGCAGGAGCAAAAGCTGCGTCAGAAAGCGGAAAAGAAAAAGCAGAAGCAGGAAGCGAAAACGGCTAAGCAGCGGGCGAAGCAGGGACTGCCCGACGCAGAGCATAAACCTGTGCTGTATGTTCTGGACTTCAGGGGCAGCATGGATGCCGGTGAGGTCACCTCGCTGCGGGAAGAGATTTCTGCAGTGCTGGCGGTGGCGCGTGAGCAGGATGAAGTGCTGCTGCGGCTGGAAAGCCCGGGGGGTGTGGTGCATGGCTACGGGCTGGCGGCTTCGCAGTTGCAGCGCCTGCGGGAAAAAAATATTCGCTTAACGGTAGCGGTAGATAAAGTCGCTGCCAGCGGCGGCTATATGATGGCCTGCGTCGCCGATCGCATTATTGCCGCACCTTTTGCCATTATTGGATCGATTGGCGTGGTGGCACAGGTGCCAAACTTCAATCGTTTGCTGAAGCGCAACAATATTGATGTGGAACTGCACACCGCCGGAGAATATAAGCGTACGCTGACCTTATTTGGCGAAAATACCGAGCAGGGACGTAATAAGTTTCGCGAAGATCTCAATGAAACGCATCTGCTGTTTAAACAGTTTGTTCAGCAAATGCGCCCGGTATTAGATATCGATCGGGTGGCGACCGGTGAACATTGGTATGGCAGTCAGGCGCTGGAAAAACAGCTGATTGATGGGCTGGGAACCAGCGACGATCTTATTATCGAACGCATGGAGCATTTCAGCGTAGTCAGCGTGCGTTACATACGCCGTAAAAAGCTGATGGATCGCTTTACGCAAAGCGCCGCCGACAGTGCCGCTCATCAGCTGCTGAAACTGTGGCAGCGTGGCGACAAGCCGCTGCTGTAACGCCCTCACGCCCGGCTGGACCGGGCGTTAATCGGCCAGATGGTATTTCTCTGAAAGTCCCACCGTCAGCGCTTTGAATATGTTAAATACCGCCGTGCTTTTAGCGGTGGGCAGCCCGTTTTCATCCAAAAAATAGTCGCCGCGAAAAATCAACAGCTGACCATTTTGTTCCACTTCGGTGGCTTCGATACCGGCAAAATAATCGTCATGTTCACGGATCAGCGCATTGGCTTTTTCGAGTATTTCTCTGCGAGATAGTGCGACCGTTTTTGCGTTCATTATTTAACCCCATTTTGACAGATTATAATTCTCTTCTATATTACTGGCCTGACGTCGCTATCCGCAAATTAAGTATGGTTATTCTGGCGGCGGGAAAAATCGCCAAAAGTGGCGTAAAACCAGGCGAGATGCTAATTAAGTTGCGTATCCGATTTTATCAGGTACAGTGTGGGCGTTTCAGTGTCCGGGCGTAAAAATGGCTTTACGCAGGTAGCAATGAGCGTCGGGTTCCGGCTAAAATCGCCTGCTAATCAGTACCATAAGCTGTCGTATATTAGGTTGCTTGCTTCAAATCAGGCCAGGTTGAATTCTTTCTGATTCGCTCATATAGGTTGACACGCTGACTGGCAACGCTGGAAAACGCCATCATTACATTCGGACGTATTCATCAGGTAAAGGTAAATATGGGTAAAGCTCTCGTAATAGTCGAGTCCCCGGCAAAGGCCAAAACGATTAATAAATATCTCGGTAAAGACTACGTGGTTAAGTCCAGCGTGGGTCATATACGTGATTTGCCGACTAGTGGCTCGACGGTGAAAAAGAGCGCTGACGCTAAGCCAGCCAAAAAAGCGAAGAAAGACGAAAAGACGGCGCTGGTTAACCGTATGGGCGTCGATCCGTGGCACGGCTGGAAAGCTGACTATCAAATTTTGCCCGGTAAAGAAAAAGTTGTTGCTGAACTGAAAGCGCTGGCGCAGGAAGCCGATCATATCTATCTCGCAACCGACCTTGACCGCGAAGGGGAAGCCATCGCCTGGCACCTGCGGGAAGTGATCGGCGGCGACGACAAACGCTTCAGTCGCGTGGTGTTTAACGAAATCACCAAAAATGCGATTCGTCAGGCTTTTGATAAGCCAGGCGAGCTCAATATTGAGCGCGTGAATGCTCAACAGGCCCGCCGTTTTATGGATCGCGTGGTGGGTTACATGGTTTCCCCGCTGCTGTGGAAAAAGATCGCCCGTGGGTTGTCCGCTGGTCGTGTTCAGTCCGTTGCCGTACGGCTGGTGGTGGAACGCGAGCGTGAAATCAAAGCATTCGTACCGGAAGAATATTGGGAGTTAAGCGCTGATCTCACTACGCCGAAGGGCAGTGACTTGCCGATGCAGGTGACTCATCAGGGTGAGAAACCATTCCGACCGGTTAATAAAGAACAGACGCAGGCGGCGGTTAGCCTGCTGGAAAAAGCGCGTTTTCGCGTAGAAGATCGCGAAGACCGGCCAACCAGTAGCAAGCCGGGCGCGCCTTTTATTACCTCTACGCTGCAACAGGCAGCCAGCACCCGCCTGGGCTTTGGCGTTAAAAGAACCATGGCGCTGGCGCAGCGTTTGTACGAAGCGGGCCATATTACCTATATGCGTACCGACTCTACTAACCTGAGCCAGGATGCCGTTGCGATGGCACGCGGCTATATCGAATCAAATTTTGGCGATAAATATCTGCCGAAAACGGCCAACGCCTACGCCAGCAAAGAGAACTCTCAGGAAGCGCACGAAGCGATACGCCCCTCTGACGTGTCCATTCAGGCCGAACAGCTGAAGGATATGGAAGCGGATGCCCAGAAGCTTTATCAGCTTATCTGGCGCCAGTTTGTTGCCTGCCAGATGGTGCCGGCGCAGTATGATTCCACCACGCTGACGGTAGCGGCTGGCGATTTTAAACTGAAAGCCAAAGGGCGCATCCTGCGCTTTGACGGCTGGACAAAAGTGATGCCTGCGCTGCGCAAAGGCGATGAAGATCGCATTCTGCCAGCCATTGAGATTGGCGATGAGCTGAGCCTGCAGCAGCTGAATCCAAGCCAGCACTTTACTAAGCCGCCAGCGCGCTTCAGCGAAGCCTCGCTGGTACGTGAGCTGGAAAAACGCGGTATCGGTCGTCCTTCTACCTATGCATCGATTATTTCGACCATTCAGGACCGTGGCTACGTACGCGTGGAAAGCCGCCGCTTCTATGCGGAAAAAATGGGTGAAATTGTTACCGATCGGCTGGAAGAGAATTTCCGCGATCTGATGAGCTATGATTTTACCGCGCATATGGAAGATAACCTTGATCAGGTCGCCAACGCTCAGGCCGAATGGAAAGCGGTACTGGATCATTTCTTCGCTGATTTCAGCAAACAGCTGGACCAGGCGGAAAAAGATCCGGAAGAGGGCGGCATGCAGCCCAACCCGATGGTGTTGACGTCCATCGACTGCCCGACCTGTGGTCGTGAAATGGGTATTCGTACCGCCAGCACCGGCGTCTTCCTTGGCTGTTCCGGCTATGCTTTACCGCCGAAAGAGCGCTGTAAGCAAACCATTAACCTGATCCCGGAAAATGAAGTTCTGAATATTCTGGAAGGGGATGATGCGGAAACCAACGCGCTGCGTGCGCGTCGTCGCTGTCAGAAGTGCGGTACCGCGATGGATAGCTACCTGATTGATAATCATCGCAAGCTGCACGTATGTGGTAATAACCCCAGCTGCGATGGTTATGAGATTGAACAGGGCGAGTTCCGTATCAAGGGCTATGACGGGCCGATTGTTGAGTGCGAAAAGTGTGGTTCCGAAATGCACCTGAAAATGGGGCGCTTTGGTAAATACATGGCCTGCACCAATGACGAGTGTAAGAACACCCGTAAAATTCTGCGTAATGGCGAAGTTGCGCCGCCAAAAGAAGATCCGGTGCCGCTACCGGAACTGCCCTGTGAGAAATCGGACGCCTATTTTGTGCTGCGCGACGGTGCGGCAGGCGTGTTCCTGGCAGCCAATACTTTCCCGAAATCACGTGAAACCCGTGCGCCGCTGGTGGAAGAACTGCAACGCTTCCGCGATCGGTTACCGGAAAAGCTGCGTTATCTTGCCGATGCGCCCGCTACGGATGATAAAGGAAACAAAACGCTGGTACGCTTTAGCCGTAAAACCAGGCAGCAGTATGTCAGCTCCGAAAAAGAGGGCAAAGCCACCGGCTGGTCAGCTTTTTACGTTGACGGCGCATGGCGCGTAACAGAAAAATAAGCCGCATTTTTTTTACTGTTACTCAGCGCTAATAGAAAAGAAACGCGAAGCTACAGTTAAATTTGTGCTACCGCCTCAGGGCCAGTCTTTGACTGGCCTTTTCTTTTTGTTTTGCTTATAGCTAAAAGCTATACATCAAACACAAAAATGTTATAGTTGTTATAGCAGTAATTCTGATATTTCCTGTCGCAATAACTCGCCCGCCAGGCGCCTTTTCCTGAGAATTTTCCCGGGTCGCGCGCGGGTTTAGTGCGTACTTTATCCGGGATAAACAACTATGAAATTGCAACAGCTGCGTTACATCGTGGAAGTAGTTAATCATAATCTGAATGTCTCATCGACTGCGGAAGGGCTTTATACCTCGCAGCCAGGTATCAGTAAGCAGGTGCGTATGCTGGAGGATGAGCTGGGCATTCAGATATTTGCGCGCAGCGGTAAACATCTGACCCAGGTCACGCCTGCTGGCGAAGAGATTATCCGCATTGCGCGTGAAGTACTCTCTAAGGTCGACGCCATCAAATCAGTGGCCGGTGAACACACCTGGCCCGATAAAGGCTCGCTGTATGTCGCCACCACGCATACGCAGGCGCGCTATGCGCTTCCTGGCGTAATCAAAGGCTTTATCGAGCGTTACCCGCGCGTTTCGCTGCATATGCATCAGGGGTCGCCAACCCAGATTGCCGAAGCGGTATCCAAAGGGAACGCGGATTTCGCTATCGCTACTGAAGCACTGCATCTGTATGACGATCTTATCATGCTGCCTTGCTACCACTGGAATCGCGCCATTGTGGTCACGCCCGATCATCCGCTGGCGGGAAAAAGCGATGTCACCATTGAAGAGCTGGCGGAATATCCGCTGGTAACCTACACCTTTGGCTTTACCGGTCGCTCAGAACTGGATACGGCGTTCAATCGTGCCGGCCTGACGCCGCGTATTGTCTTTACGGCTACCGATGCAGATGTGATTAAAACCTATGTGCGGCTTGGGCTGGGCGTGGGTGTTATCGCCAGTATGGCGGTTGACCCGGTAGCCGATCCCGATCTGGTTCGTATTGAAGCCGCAGATATTTTCACAAACAGCACCACCAAAATTGGGTTTCGTCGCAGTACCTTCCTGCGTAGCTATATGTATGATTTCATTCAACGTTTTGCGCCGCATTTGACGCGAGACGTGGTTGATACAGCAGTGGCGCTACGCTCAAATGAAGATATTGAAGCCATGTTTAAAGATATCCGCCTGCCTTTTAAATAGAATAACCTTATTAATTAGATGGAATTGAGGCCGCTGCTGCGGCCTTTTGTCTTTAATACCAGCTAATTGCACAAATTTTGGAATCTTTAGGATCATTTTTCTGTAAATGAAACATTCATCACATGTTTTTCAATTGTTATTAATTAAATGAGAAACAGTACACATTTTCATGCGGGGAATTTTGTGCACCGCCAGGACAATTCTCATACTCAAGTTAAATCAAACGCGTAACAGCAGCCAGTAGGGGATTCAGAAAAGTTTTCTCAAGTATTAACTGGATCGTTAAATTATTTTCTTACTGCAATTTGAGTTAAAGGAAGATTAAAAAAGGGGGGTGAAGTTAAGCTTTGCTAATACGAAATTTAATGAACGATAAATTGTACTTATCGTTTAACTCAACAAAAATAGCTGGATTTTTGGTCTTAAAATGTTTAGGATTTCTCCTAAAAGCTAATTGAAGTTACCAATCGTTTTAATGAGAGTGATTATCAAAAACTATGGCTATGAGAATTTCAATACAACCTGGCGTACAGGGTAATGCCACTAAGGTGGCAAAAAGTGGCAGCAGCATCCGTCGCAAAGCCTGGTTGGCAGTATTTGCAGCGTGTGGCCTGTTCTGGACTGTTGTTGCCTTAATGGTTTGGCAAATCTGGAGTTAATTATGTGGGAACAAGCATTGCCGCTTAAAACGCAGCCGGTTCGCAAATTAAAAACCGCCAGCTGTAAATCCAAAGTACAGGATAAAGCGACGATTCCGGAATCATGGAATCTCAATGACGCGCAGCGCAGTTTTATTGAATTGATGCTAGATAACAACAATAAATAAACCATAACTATTCGTATTTATCTAAAATAATAAAATAATTATTCATTTCGACCTTTCTGTTGATCGGCAAACCGATCGGGGCACTGTACTTCGCCCGATAAAATTAACCAATTACAGCATTCGGTAGAATCTATTAATGTTTTTAAATAGATTCCGTGTTCAGTGACTTATTGGTCGGAAATCGACCTGAGAGGGTGCCTAATGAATATTACCTTTTTTCCGTTGTTTAGCGCTTCCGTCTATTCTTTATTAGTCTGGATGGCCGCTGCCTGGCTTTTAATGCAATAAGTTATTTCTCTCTCTGGCTTTCCGTCTAAACGCCCCGTCTGTTTACTGCGGGGCGTTTTGCTTTTCTTTTCCCACTGTACGTTTCCATTTTCCGCCTTGCTGTTTCCTGTTTTTTCCTGTCAATGTGTCGATTCGTGTTGTTATAAAAACGTTAATCACAGTTTGTACTATGTTTAACACAGACCTTGTTAAGCATCGGGTTATTAAGCGCATTATAAAAAGGAGGAGCTATGTCGTTATCCCTGCGCGATAAAAGTCAGGACACGCTGGATGTAGATGGGCAACGCTACCATTTTTATAGTCTTCCACGTGCCGCTCAGCAGCTGGGCGATCTCTCCCGTTTACCCAAATCACTGAAAGTATTATTGGAAAACCTGCTACGCTGGCAGGATGAGAGTTCCGTTACCGCTGATGATATTCAGGCGCTTGCCGACTGGCAAAAAAGCGCCCATGCCGATCGTGAAATCGCTTATCGCCCTGCACGTGTACTGATGCAGGATTTTACCGGCGTCCCCGCTGTGGTTGATTTGGCGGCCATGCGCGAAGCGGTTAAGCGTCTGGGTGGCGATGTAGCGAAAGTAAATCCGCTTTCGCCAGTTGATCTGGTTATCGACCACTCCGTGACCGTTGACCGCTTCGGGGATGATAATGCCTTTGAAGAAAATGTCCGACTGGAAATGGAGCGTAACCACGAGCGCTACGTCTTTCTGCGCTGGGGGCAAAAGGCTTTCGATAAATTCCGCGTTGTGCCGCCCGGCACCGGCATTTGTCATCAGGTTAACCTGGAATATTTAGGCCAGGCTGTGTGGCATGAAGAGCAGGATGGCAAGCGTGTCGCTTATCCCGATACCTTAGTCGGCACCGATTCTCATACCACCATGATCAACGGCCTTGGCGTGTTAGGGTG
This sequence comes from Pantoea alhagi, assembly GCF_002101395.1. Lineage (NCBI taxonomy): Bacteria > Pseudomonadati > Pseudomonadota > Gammaproteobacteria > Enterobacterales > Erwiniaceae > Pantoea > Pantoea alhagi. Next base: position 3,554,565 of record NZ_CP019706.1, read on the forward strand.
GGGCGTTGGCGGTATTGAGGCGGAAGCGGCGATGTTGGGTCAGCCGGTATCGATGCTAATCCCGGACGTAGTGGGATTTAAGCTGACGGGAAAATTACGTGCAGGCATTACCGCCACTGACCTGGTGCTGACCGTAACGCAAATGCTGCGTAAACATGGTGTTGTCGGCAAGTTTGTAGAGTTTTATGGCGACGGGCTGGATGATTTGCCGCTGGCGGATCGCGCCACCATCGCTAATATGGCACCCGAGTATGGCGCTACCTGTGGTTTTTTCCCTATTGATCATGTCACCATCGGCTATATGAAACTTACCGGCCGCAGCAGCGAACAGGCTGCTTTGGTAGAAGCCTATGCTAAGGCGCAGGGATTATGGCGCGAACCGGGTGAGGAGCCGATCTTTACCAGTACCCTGGCCCTGGACATGAATGAAGTGGAAGCCAGCCTTGCTGGTCCAAAGCGTCCGCAGGATCGCGTTTCCCTGGGCGACGTGCCGCAGGCTTTCCAGCAAAGTTACGAGCTGGAAGTGAATCGTGCGCAAAAAGCCCATCATGCGGTTACTTACCGTGACGGTGAGCAGGAATATGATTTAACCGACGGCGCAGTGGCTATCGCTGCCATTACCTCCTGTACCAATACCTCCAACCCAAGCGTGTTGATGGCTGCCGGCCTGCTGGCAAAAAAAGCGGTCTCGCTCGGTCTGCAGCGCAAGCCCTGGGTGAAAGCCTCTCTGGCGCCCGGTTCCAAAGTGGTATCCGATTATCTGGCTACCGCGCGTTTGACCCCTTATCTCGATAAGCTTGGCTTTAATCTGGTGGGCTACGGCTGCGCTACCTGTATTGGTAACTCAGGACCGCTGCCGGAGAATATTGAAAGCGCAATCAAACAGGGCGATTTGACGGTCGGTGCCGTGCTTTCGGGCAACCGTAACTTTGAAGGCCGAATTCATCCGCTGATCAAAACCAACTGGCTGGCTTCACCGCCGCTGGTTGTTGCCTATGCGCTGGCGGGTAATATGAATATCAACCTTCAGAGCGAGCCGCTGGGAGAGGATAAAACCGGCAAGCCGGTATATTTGCGTGATATCTGGCCAACGCCTGATGAAATCACCGCGGCGGTACAGCAGGTTTCCAGCGATATGTTCCTGAAGGAATATTCCGAAGTTTTTGATGGCACGCCGGAATGGCAGCAGATCAAAGTCAGTGAGGCAGCCACCTACGACTGGGATGAAGGCTCAACCTACATCCGCCTGTCGCCTTTCTTTGATGATATGGAAAAAACGCCGAAGCCGGTGCAGGACATTAAAGGCGCGCGCATTCTGGCAATGCTGGGCGACTCGGTGACAACCGACCACATCTCTCCGGCAGGCAGCATCAAGGCGGAAAGTCCCGCGGGTCGCTATTTGCTTGAGCGAGGCGTGGAGCGTGGTGACTTTAACTCTTATGGCTCACGGCGTGGTAACCATGAGGTTATGATGCGCGGTACATTTGCCAATATTCGTATTCGCAATGAAATGGTGCCGGGAGTGGAAGGCGGGATCACGCGTGTAGTGCCGAATGGCGAGCAGATGTCGATTTATGACGCTGCGATGGTTTATCAGCAGCAGGGCGTGCCGCTGGCGGTGATTGCAGGTAAAGAGTATGGCTCCGGCTCCAGCCGCGACTGGGCAGCGAAAGGACCGCGTCTGCTTGGCGTTCGGGTGGTTATCTGTGAATCCTTTGAACGTATTCACCGTTCCAACCTGATCGGTATGGGCATTTTACCGCTGGAGTTTCCGCAGGGCGTAACACGAAAAACGTTAAACCTGAGTGGTGAAGAGCTGATTGATATTGAAAATCTGCGTGACTTACAGCCCGGCGGTACGGTGAAAGTGACCATTACGCGCCCGGACGGCAGCAGGGAAGAGCTGGATACGCGCTGCCGTATCGATACCGGCAATGAACTGACCTATTACCAGAACGACGGCATATTGCATTATGTGATTCGTAATATGCTGAATTAACCAGACGCCGGGCATTCATCGATACACACATGATGTGACGGAATGCCCGGCGGACTTATCAGGATTTGGGCAGCAGATGGCCCATTTTCTCTGCTTTAGTGTCCAGATAGTGCGCATTTTTGGGATTACGCCCCACAATCAACGGCACCCGCTCAACAATATTGATCCCGGCTTCGCTCAGAATCTCCACCTTGCGTGGATTGTTGGTTAATAACCGCACTTCATCAATGCCCAGAAGCTTAAACATATCGGCGCACAGGGTAAAATCACGCTCATCGGCGGCAAATCCCAGCTGGTGATTCGCTTCAACGGTATCGTAGCCTTTATCCTGCAGCGCATAAGCGCGGATCTTATTCAACAGGCCAATATTACGGCCTTCCTGACGATGATAAAGCAGAACGCCACGGCCTTCTTCAGCAATGGCGTTCAGGGCAGCTTCCAGCTGGAAACCGCAGTCGCAGCGCAGGCTGAACAGCGCATCGCCGGTCAGGCATTCAGAATGCACACGCGCCAGTACGGCTTCATTGTTATTAACATCACCAAATACCAGCGCGACGTGGTCGTGGCCGGTAGCCAATTCTTCGAATCCCACCATGAGGAAATCGCCCCAGGGCGTGGGCAGTTTAGCTTCTGCCACCCGTTTAAGCTGCATGTGACTCTCCAGAACCATATTAGGTTGCGCTATCATCAAGGTAGCGCCTGTTGGTCAGGCTGACCGAAAACATGGCGTCTATTTTGCCATAACCCGTCTGCGTACGGGTAATACGTCACGACGATTAATGTGATAACGCACGATTATCTAAGTATTCATGGTTATGTTCTTCATTTGTAAGCTATTATTAAAGGCTATTCGCTTGAATATTTATTAACGACAAGGAAGCAGCATGCTGGAAATAGCAAAACGCACGGCCTTTGGCGCTCTGTTACTGTCGATAATGCCGCTATTGATGTGGCTTTCCCACTGGCAGTGGCAGCCAGGCGCCAGCGGATTAGGTTTACGTTTGCTGTTCTGGATGACGGAAACCGTGACGCGGCCATGGGGGATCCTCACCAGCGCGATACTGTGCGCCTGGTTTTTATGGTGTCTGCGCTTTCGTTTAAAACCCGCGCTGTTTCTGCTGGTGATTATGATCGCCGCGATTCTGGCCGGGCAATATACGAAATCTTTTATTAAGGCGCGGGTACAGGAGCCACGTCCCTATGTGGTGTGGCTGGAAAAAACGCATGGCATTCCCGGCGATGAGTTTTATCAGTTGGATCGCCAGGCGCGCGGCCAGATGGTGACGCGTTTAGTGGCGAATGATAACCATATTCCGCAGTGGCTGAAGCGTCACTGGGCATTTGAAACAGGGTTTGCCTTTCCGTCGGGGCATACCATGTTTGCTGCCAGCTGGGCGCTGCTGGGCGTGGGGCTGCTTTGGCCGCGCCGCCACCGCAAGACCGTGACAATCCTGATGATTTGGGCCGTTGCCGTTATGGGAAGTCGGGTGCTGTTGGGGATGCACTGGCCGCGCGATCTGCTGGTCGCTACCTGGATTAGCTGGCTGCTGGTGACACTGGCTTGCTGGCTGGCGCAGCGCCTGTGTGGCCCGTTGACCATTCCCCCTGATGAGCATCAGGAGATTGCCCGGCGCGAGCAGGATAAAGAATCATGATTGCAATGCGCCTTTTCGGCCCCATAACCTCAGTAAGAAAACAGATTTTTGCTGAGATAGCGAGTAAAGCCACTATCTCAGCAAGCATCCTTATAACATTTTTGGCATAATCCTTTGGCTTACACCGAATTACAGGACGAAATGTGAAATATTTACTGATCTTTTTACTGGTTCTGGTGATATTCATCATCTCCGTGACGCTTGGCGCGCATAATGACCAGGTTGTCTCATTCAACTTTTTGATTGCCCAGGGCGAATACCGTATCTCTACCTTACTGGCCTCGCTGTTCGGTGCAGGGTTTGTACTGGGCTGGGCAATCTGTGGTCTTTTCTGGCTGCGGGTGCGCGTGTCACTGGCGAATGCACAGCGTAAACTCAAGCGTCTGCAGCAGCAAACCGTTCAGACCGACAACGTGACTCCGTCACATCCGCCTGTGGTCAAGGAATAACTCCCGATGTTGGAACTGCTGTTTCTGTTACTGCCCGTGGCCGCTGCCTATGGCTGGTACATGGGGCGCAGAAGTGCGCAGCAGGATAAGCAGCAAGAGGCTAATCGTCTGTCACGCGATTATGTGACCGGCGTAAACTTTCTGCTGTCAAACCAGCAGGATAAAGCGGTCGATCTTTTCCTCGATATGCTGAAAGAGGACAGCGGCACGGTGGAAGCGCACCTGACGCTGGGCAATCTTTTCCGCTCGCGCGGTGAAGTGGATCGCGCGATACGCATCCATCAGTCCCTGATGGAGAGCGCCTCCCTGAGCTACGAACAACGTCTGCTGGCGGTACAGCAGCTGGGCCGCGACTATATGGCGGCAGGGCTGTATGACCGGGCTGAAGAGATGTTCGAACAGCTCACTGACGAAACCGATTTTCGTCTCAGCGCGCTCCAGCAGCTGCTGGTTATCTATCAGGCCACCAGCGAATGGCAAAAAGCGATAGACGTTGCTGAAAGGCTGGTTAAGCTCGGTAAAAGTCATCATCAGATAGAAATTGCGCACTTCTACTGCGAGCTGGCATTACTGGCGATGGGCAGCGACGACCTTGACCGGGCGCTTAGCCTGCTGAAAAAAGGGGAGGCGGCCGACCGTCAGAGCGCGCGCGTTTCCATCATGATGGGGCGTATTTTTATGGCGAAGGGTGATTACGCCCGAGCCGCGGGTCATCTGCAACGCGTGATTGAACAGGATAAAGAGCTGGTCAGCGAAACGCTCGATATGCTGGAGAGCTGTTATCAACAGTTGGGGCAGCCGCACGCCTGGGCTGATTATCTGCGCCGCTGCGTGGAAGAAAACACCGGCGCGCTGGCTGAGCTTTATCTGGCAGATATTCTGGAGCGCGAAGAGGGTGCAGATGTGGCGCAGGTTTATATTAACCGCCAGCTGCAGCGGCATCCTACCATGCGCGTTTTCCATCGCCTGATGGATTTCCATCTGCATGAGGCGGAAGATGGCCGAGCCAAAGAGAGCCTGATGGTGCTGCGTGATATGGTAGGCGAGCAGATCCGCACCAAGCCACGCTATCGCTGTCAAAAATGTGGCTTTACGGCACACGCGCTCTACTGGCACTGTCCTTCCTGTCGGGCCTGGTCAACGGTTAAACCCATACGCGGGCTGGATGGCCAATAATCAAACCACCATTGCGGTAACCTGTTTTACAGCGGGTTATCTTGCTGTTATTAGTTACAACATACTTAAAGCTCAATAGCAGCAGACTCCCTTTACAGCGCGGATAATTTGCCTGTCAGGTCGATTCTGGCCCTGTTTGCTGCAGCTTAAAGCTGTTTTCCGCCGCCAGTGGCAGGTAGAATGCTTGCCGTTTTCTCCTGCGCCGTGCGGTGCCTCATTGTTGAAGGAATAGACATGTCTCAACCTCAAAACCGTATTGACTCGCCTGTTCTGGTCGCGCTTGATTACGCTGACCGTAACCGTGCGCTGGCCTTCGTGGATGGTATCGATCCTGCCAGCTGCCGTTTAAAAGTGGGCAAAGAGATGTTCACGCTTTTCGGACCTCAGTTTGTCCGCGATCTGCATCAGCGTGGTTTTGAGGTTTTCCTCGATCTGAAATTCCATGATATTCCCAATACCACTGCGCATGCGGTGGCCGCCGCCGCCGATCTGGGGGTGTGGATGGTTAACGTACACGCCAGCGGCGGGGCGCGTATGATGAATGCCGCCCGTGAAGCATTGACCGCTTTTGGTAAGGATGCGCCGCTGCTGATTGCGGTAACGGTGCTGACCAGTATGGAAGCCGCCGATCTGCAGGATCTGGGCATCACGGCAACGCCGGCAGAATATGCCGCGCGCCTGGCGCGTCTGACGCAACAGTGCGGGCTGGATGGCGTGGTCTGTTCGGCACATGAGGCCTCTGCCTTTAAGCAGCAGTTTGGCCAGGAGTTTAAACTGGTTACGCCAGGCATACGTCCTGCCGGCAGCGAGGCGGGCGATCAGAGGCGTATTATGACGCCGCTTCAGGCACAGCAGGCAGGCGTTGACTATATGGTTATTGGACGCCCGATCACCCAGTCAGCCGATCCGGCCGCCACGCTACAGGCTATTCTGATTTCACTGCAGGAGGAAGCATGAGTAAAGATAACCCGCTGGTTTATTCCACTGACAGCGGCCGCATTACTCAGCCGGAAATCAAAGCCCCACGCCCTAAAGGCGACGGTATTGTGCGTATTCAGCGCCAAACCAGCGGACGTAAAGGCAAAGGAGTTTGCATTATCTCCGGCCTGGATCTGGATGATGACGGGCTTAATAAGCTGGCGGCTGAGCTAAAGAAAAAGTGCGGCTGCGGCGGGGCAGCAAAAGAGGGCCTTATTGAGATTCAGGGCGACAAACGCGATGAATTAAAAAGCCTGCTGGAAGCGAAAGGATTTAAGGTCAAACTGGCTGGCGGATGAAAAAAACAAGGCCGTTCAGTGAACGGCCTTGTCGTATGGGTAGATGCGCTGCGTAGCCTTGAATTATAATTATATTAAAGTTTAGTCGATCTGGTGACCAATAATCCCGCCGACAGCCGCGCCGCCGATAGTACCCAGGCCACTGCCGTTAGTCAGAACCGAGCCGCCAATAGCGCCAGCGCCAGCACCGATTGCTGTGTTACGGTCGCGTTTAGACCAGTTGCTGCAGCCGGTTAAAGACAGGGCAACGACAACAGCCAGCACGGTAGCGGAAATGTGTTTTGCATTGTTAGTCATAATTACTTCTCCTTAATTGTTGCTCACAGAGGAAACCCTTTAAGTATAGTCGGGTTGCTCCGCGTCTCAGGTTCGCTGACCGTTTATTTTAGATCGGAACACATCCCTGTTTTGCCGTTGTTGCGGCAGAATCTGGTTGATTTCCAATCGTCTGTTTACGTCAGGAACAGCAATTGTACTTATTAAAAATAAGGGCGCTAATAATCACCCAAGGTTCAATTGCCTTGATTAATTATAGGCACTACCAAAAGTTACAACAGGTTAAAAACTCCTAATTCACTACACAAAACCAGCTTATCAGCCAGATCGCGCTATCTAATCAGCCAGCGCTTCCATACCTTTACCGCGCCAGCCCAATAACAATAGTGCATTTACAAAAGGGTGGATGGAAAGATTATGCTGGAAGAACTCAAAGAGCAGGTACTTGAAGCCAATCTGGCGCTGCCTGAACACAATCTGGTGACCTTTACCTGGGGCAACGTCAGCGCTATCGATCGCGAGCGCGGGTTGCTGGTTATCAAACCCTCCGGCGTGAGTTACGATGCCATGAAGCGCGACGATATGGTGGTTGTGGCGCTGGAAACCGGAGAAATTGTCGAAGGCGATAAGCGTCCCTCATCCGATACCGATACGCATCGGGCACTCTACCTGGCCTGGCCAGATGTTGGCGGCATCGTGCATACGCATTCGCGCCACGCGACCATCTGGGCGCAGGCTGGACGCGATATTCCCGCCTGGGGCACCACACACGCCGACGATTTTTATGGCCCGATTCCCTGTACGCGTATGATGACCGATGAAGAAATTGCGCACCGCTACGAATGGGAAACCGGGCAGGTGATTATCGAAACGCTGCGTGAGCGGGATATCGCTCCGCTGGCCGTTCCTGCTGCGCTGGTTCATTCCCACGGGCCTTTCGCCTGGGGCAAAAGCGCCAAAGATGCGGTTCACAGTGCAGTGGTGCTGGAGGAAGTCGCCTACATGGCGTTGTTCAGTCAACAACTTACCCCAGACTTACCGGCAATGCAGCAGACATTGCTGGATAAACACTGGCTGCGCAAACATGGCGCCAATGCCTATTACGGGCAAAAAGGTTGATGCTCGCGCAAATACAAAATAACCTTTCTATAAAAATGAAACATAGTTTCAGAAATATCGAGAGGATCACTTTTTCCGCTGAATAATCACGGTATGTTGCTGTCCATTGCCCCGATGGGCGTTGCAGGATGGTTCTGACATCTTGCTCAACAAGGGTGGAACGCAACATGCATATCAAAAGAGCTATCGATAAAATACCGGGTGGGATGATGCTGGTGCCCCTGTTCTTAGGGGCGCTTTGCCATACATTTGCGCCTGATTCAGGTAAGTACTTTGGATCTTTTACTAATGGATTGATGAGCGGAACCGTGCCAATTCTGGCCGTCTGGTTCTTCTGTATGGGCGCATCAATAAAATTAAGCGCTACCGGCACCGTGCTGCGTAAGTCGGGCACGCTGGTGATAACGAAAATTGCCGTGGCCTGGGTTGTGGCGGCTATCGCCTCCCGCCTGATACCAGAAAATGGTTTTGAAGTAGGAATGCTGGCCGGATTGTCAACGCTGGCACTGGTAGCGGCAATGGATATGACTAACGGCGGTCTCTACGCTTCTTTAATGCAGCAGTATGGTACTAAAGAAGAGGCGGGCGCCTTTGTACTGATGTCACTGGAATCGGGCCCGTTAATGACGATGGTGATTTTAGGCACTGCCGGGATCGCCTCGTTTGAGCCACATGTTTTTGTCGGTGCCGTGCTGCCATTCCTGGTTGGTTTTGCCTTAGGGAACCTGGATCCTGAACTGCGCGAATTTTTCGGCAAGGCGGTACAGACGCTGATTCCTTTCTTTGCCTTTGCGCTGGGCAACACCATCAATCTGGCGGTTATCGCGCAAACCGGCCTGCTGGGCATCATGCTGGGCGTCGCGGTTATTATCGTTACCGGCATCCCATTGATTATCGCCGATCGTCTGATCGGCGGCGGAGACGGTACGGCCGGGCTGGCTGCCTCCAGTTCGGCAGGCGCGGCGGTAGCCACGCCAGTATTGATTGCTGAGATGGTGCCGCAGTTTAAACCGGTAGCGCCCGCAGCGACGGCGCTGGTCGCCACCTCGGTTATTGTGACCTCTCTGTTAGTGCCAATCATTACTGCGATTTATTCAAAACAGATAAAACGGTATCGCGCAGCCGCAGGACAACGCGCAGCAGTTAAGTAATTTATCGGCTAAAAATCAACCCCGCCACGGCGGGGTTTTTTTTGTATTTTATCTTAAAAATCAGTCGCTCATTCAGTGTTGTCTCACTCTGCATTAGGCTGGTGTTGCGTTTAACGCATCAACTATACCGAGGATGAGACTATGTCATTACTAAACCAACCTACCTGCCGACTATTTACTGAATCTGGACAGACCACTCAGCTGGATGCCTGGTATGAAGAAGAGCGGCGCACGATGTGGATGATGCTACGTGCGGAACCGCGGCCTTCCTTTAATCATGCGCTTATTGAAGAGATCATGAATCTCCGTTATGCCGCTCAACGCTCCGGTTTACCTATTGATTTTTGGGTAACAGGATCGCTGGTTCCGGCGATGTTTAACGCTGGCGGTGACCTGCAGTTTTTTGTGGAGTGCATAAAAAATAACAGACGCGAGGCGCTGCGTGCTTATGCGCGCGCCTGTGTTGATTGCATTCATGCGGCAGCACAGGGATTTGATGTCGGCGCGGTGACTATCGCTATGGTCGAGGGCAGCGCCCTGGGCGGCGGTTTCGAGGCGGCGTTAGCCCATCACTTTTTGCTGGCGCAAAATAATGCGCGTATGGGCTTTCCGGAAATTGCCTTTAACCTGTTTCCCGGCATGGGCGGCTATTCGCTGGTGGCGCGCCGCGCCGGTATGAAACTGGCTGAGGAGCTGATTTGTGAAGGAGAGAGTCATACTGCCGAGTGGTTTGAAACGCGCGGTCTGGTTGATCGCCTGTTTCAGCAGGGGGAGGCCTATCGAGCCACGCGTACCTTTATCGATACGCTGCGCCCCAAGCTCAACGGCGTCAAAGCGATGCTCAAAGCGCGTCAGCGCGTGCTTCAGCTCTCACGCGGAGAGCTGATGGATATCACAGAAGATTGGGTGGATTACGCCTTCACCATTGAGGAAAAAGATCTGGCTTATATGGAGCGCCTGGTTCAGCTGCAAAACCGCCTCAGTTCGCAGCTGCGTAAAGTAAGCTAACAGGATTCAGGGCTTGGCAGGACGCTGAGCAAGCCAATGCTCCAGTTTATCTGCGGGCATTGGCTTCGCATAATAGTAGCCCTGGCGTTCTTCCACCTCGTTATTCAACAGAAACTCTTCTTCCTGTTGGTTTTCAATACCTTCAGCGATTACGCGCAGATTCAGCGCCTTAGCGACGGCAACGATTGCCCGCACCAGTGATTGGCCAATGGGCTGTTTATGCACATCACGAACGAAGCTTTGATCCAGTTTGATGGCATCGATCGGCACGCGCGCCAGCTGCGACAGTGACGAATAACCGGTGCCGAAATCGTCCAGATGCACCTCTGCGCCCAGCTCGCGGAACTTATGCATCAAGGCCAGCGTCTGCTGTTCATTTTCAATCAGACAACTTTCCGTCAGCTCAATATCGATCGGGCTGGAGTTCATGCCGTTAAGCTGCAGAGCCTGTTTCAGATCGTTGTAGATGCTCTGGTCGATCAGCTGACGCGCCGAGACGTTGACCGCCACGCGCAGATAGATCCCCTGACGACGCCAGGTCACAATCTGCTGTAGCACCGTCAGCATCACCCAGCGGCCAAGCGGCACAATCAGGCCAGACTCCTCGGCATAAGAAATAAATTCATTGGGGGGGATCAGGCCGCGCTCCGGTGAAAGCCAGCGCACCAGCGCTTCAGCGCTCGTTACCGCATTGCCTGCGCTGATTTTTGGCTGGTAGTGAACAATCAGCTGCTGCTGCTCCAGCGCCTTACGCAGATTAGTATCCAGCCAGACATATTCAAAGACGCGCTGATTCATCTCAGCGGAAAAAACGCATGCCTGCCCGCGTCCGCACTCTTTGGCGTGATACATCGCCGTATCGGCATTGCGTATCAGGCTTTCACGATCTTCACCATGCTGCGGCGACAGCGCGATGCCCAGCGAACAGCTGGTATACACTTCGATCAGGCCGATGCGGAAAGGCTGACGCAGGCGCGTGAGAATGCGTAACGCCATCGCTTCAAGCGCGGTCTGGGAGCTGTTTTCCGCCAGTACGATAAACTCATCGCCGCCGAGACGACCCAGCGTTTGCTGTGGCTCCAGGCAGGTGAGCACCGCCAGCGCTACCGCCTGTAGCAGCTGATCGCCAAACATATGGCCGTAGGCGTCATTAACCTTTTTAAAATTATCCAGGTCCAGATAAACCACGCCGATCTGCTGCTGTTCGCGTTTTTCCAGCACTTCGCTGATGCGTTGATGGATGGCGTTACGATTAGGCAGGCCGGTAACGGTATCGGTGTTCGCCAGGATACGCAGACGCTCCTGCGCCCGACGTTCTTCAGTGATATCGGTGCCGGAACAGATCAGGAATATTTCGTTTTTGCCGCTGCCGCTGTGAACGAATTTATTGCGAAACAGAAACAGGCGCTGGCCCTTACGTGTTTTTACCCAGCGCTCTACTTCATATGAGCTGCCGTCGCGGAAAAAGCCGGTAATATTGCGGCGAGAGGCCACCGCCTCCTGGCGAGTCATAAACAACTGAAAAACATTACGGCCAATGACTTCCTGCTCTTTCAGGCCGGTGTATTCTTCACTGAGACGGTTAAAGCGCTGAATATTGCCGTTCTGATCAAGGATAACAATCACCGAGTTGGCTTCTGAGACTACCTGCTCTGCAAAAGAAAGTCCCTGGGTCAAATCACGCGCCACGGAGGAGGTATCGCCCCATGCCGATGCGGTGCCAGCCCATTCTCCCTGATTGATTTTGCGTCCGACAAAATGCATCGGCAATTCTTCGCCACGCAAATTTACTACCATGTTTACGCTGGTTGTCACTACCGTCATGGCGCGCAGCAGCTGCGCCTGTGACGCTGTAAGCGGAACAGCCAGGCTCGTTTCCGCCAGTTCTTCCCGGGAAAGTTTTAGGGCATCACTGTCGGAGGTAAGCTGCCAGTAAGGGCTGCGGGTGCCAAACAATGTATAGAGCAATGTTTGACCCTGATCTTCAAGCATACAAACCATCCTGTTAAGCAGATCGCGTGACTATCATAAGTTTAGTAATACTTTATGACTGAATACATAAGCATTATGCATGCAAAAAGCGATTTTTTTCCGTAAAAAATTAACATCTTCCGCGAATGATCGTTAAACAGGCGCCCGGGTATGGGCGCCTGAACGTTTGCTTTGTATGTTGATACTATCAGTCAACGGGAAACCGTAATAGTTGCTGACAGTTTAACAAGGACATTTTCCCATTTTTCCACCTTTAGCCGGGAAACGCGCCTCCAGGCAATACCGGTGAAACTCTTTTTCCGTCATCGGCACGGCGGAAGGATGCCGCTGTCGCATATGGCGCAAATAATTCTGATAATCCTGCACGCCAACCATCAAACGAAAACTTTGCGACAGCCGCAGCCAGAACAGCCGCCAGCCCTGAGGCGGCGGCGCATCTGAGGGAGCCAGCGGACGGCAGCGTTGAATTTTCGCCATTTGACGTAGCGCGGGAGCAGCGCGAAGCAACTCAGACATGACGAACCTCCTTACGCAGCATCGGCTCAGTTTCATGCGTGGTAGGACGCTCGCTTTTCAACGCGCGGCGGATCACGAAAAAGGCGGAAATCAGCATGGTTACCGCAACCAGCATAAAGAAGGCGCACAGGGCGGCGTTGATCTGATTGCTGAGCACAATGGTTTGCATATCCGCCACGCTTTTTGCCGGGGCGATAACGGTGCCGTTATCAATAGCCGTACTGAATTTTTTCGCCTGCGCCAGAAAACCGATGGCAGGTTTTTCATGGAAAATCTTTTGCCAGCCCGCCGTCATCGAGGTAATAAATAGCCAGATGGTTGGCAAAATTGTAACCCAGGCATAGCGCTGCTTTTTCATTTTAAACAGTACCACGGTGCCGAGGATCAGCGCCATTGAGGCCAGCATCTGGTTGCCGATGCCAAACAACGGCCACAGAGTGTTGATACCGCCTAACGGATCGACCACGCCCTGATACACAAAGAAGCCCCAGCCTGCGACCGCGACCGTGGTGCCCGCCATATTGCCCAGCCAGGAGCGGTTATTGGCTAAGCCCGGGATCAGCGTACCTGCCAGGTCCTGCACCATAAAGCGACAGGCGCGCGTCCCGGCATCGACCGCAGTAAGGATAAACAGCGCTTCAAACAGAATGGCGAAGTGATACCAGAACGCCATCATGGCGCGACTGTTAAAGACGTCGGTAATAATATGCGCCATGCCGACAGCAAAAGTTGGCGCGCCGCCAGCCCGCGACAGCACTGAAGTCTCGCCTACGTCACGGGCGATGGTGGTCAGCATTTCTGGCGTTACCACAAACCCCCAGCCGTTAATGACCTGCGAAGCGCTCTCTACCGTGGTGCCGATCAGCGCCGCCGGAGAGTTCATCGCGAAATAGACGCCCGGATCAATCACCGAGGCGCAGATCAGCGCCATGATCGCCACGAATGATTCCATCAGCATTGCGCCGTAGCCGATAAAGCGGATATGACTTTCACGCTCGACCAGCTTCGGCGTAGTACCGCTGGAAACCAGCGCATGGAAGCCGGAAATTGCGCCGCAGGCGATAGTAATAAACAGGAAAGGAAACAGCGCGCCGGAGAAAACCGGGCCGCTGCCGTCAATAAAGCGCGAAATAGCCGGCATTTTCATTTCAGGCATGGCGAACAAAATTCCCACGGCCAGCCCGACAATAACGCCAATTTTCAAAAAAGTTGAGAGGTAGTCACGCGGAGCCAGCAGCAGCCATACCGGCAGTACCGAGGCGATAAAACCATACCCCACCAGCACCCAGGTCAGCGTAGTACCTTTCAGGGTAAAGAAGGGTCCCCAGTAAGGATGCTGCGCAATATCGCCCCCGTAAATAATTGCTGCCATCATCAGCACAAAACCGATAAGCGACACTTCAGCGATTTTGCCCGGGCGCAGAAAGCGCATCCAGATCCCCATCAGCAGGGCGATAGGAATGGTCGCGGCGATGGTAAACAGGCCCCACGGGCTGTCAGCCAGCGCTTTTACCACCACCAGCGCCAGCGCCGACAGGATAATAATCATTACTCCCAGCGCGCCGAGCATGGTAATCACGCCGGCAAACGCGCCCAGTTCCTGACGCGCCATTTCACCCAACGAACGGCCATCGCGTCGCGTAGAGATAAATAGCACCAGGAAATCCTGCACCGCGCCCGCCAGCATCACGCCAACCAGGATCCAGATGGTGCCGGGCAGGAAACCCATTTGCGCTGCCAGGATCGGGCCAACCAACGGACCCGCGCCGGCAATAGCAGCAAAGTGGTGACCGAACAGCACCCATTTATTGGTGGGCACATAGTCAAGACCGTCGTTGTAGCGTTCGGCGGGCGTGATGCGGCTATCATTAAGTTCAAAGATATTTCTGGCGATAAACAGGCTGTAAAAGCGATAGGCAATGCTGTAGCAGGCCACGGCAGCCACCACCAGCCAGACGGCGTTAACCGGCTCGCCGCGGTTAATCGCCAGCATGGCGAAGGCAAACGCACCAATCAACGCCACGGCTAACCAGATCAAACCGGTTTTGACGTTTCTCATGACTAACTCCTTGCTGAATCCAGAGGGAAGGAAAATAGGTAAGCAAGGTAAAAATAATTTAAAGTTTTGTTAGAGAAAGGAAAATTTAAGAGAAGTGTGAGGCGGAAGGCGTTTTAGTTGTGAAAAGCGATCGGTCAGATTATTAATATCAGAGGCAGTTAATAAAACGGGGCGGCATAATACCGCCCCGTTAATGGCACTATCAGGCAGCAGGACGCGCCACGATATTGCGTGTTTCCATGCGAACTTCAGCAATGGTTACTTCAATCACATCGGTAACGCGATAGACCACTTCGCCTTTGATCTGTACCGTGCCGTTTTCCTGGCTGCACACCAGTTCATCACGCACCGCATGGATAAAAGGTGCCGGGATAAAGGCCACGGCGCCGTTATCCAGCAGGCGTACGCGCATACCGCCACGAGAAACATCAATGATTTCTGCGCTGAAGCGGGTATCGGTACCGGCCGCTTTGTTCAGGAAGCGGGCATACAGCCAGTCGCCCACATCGCGTTCCGCCATGCGGTTCAGACGACGACGCTCGCCCATTTTCAGCGTCACGTCATCATTCGGGCGTGAGGCGCTTTCACCACGCACGATCGCTTTCAGCAGACGATGGTTAACCATATCGCCATACTTACGAATCGGGGAGGTCCAGGTGGCATACGCTTCCAGGCCAAGACCAAAGTGTGGGCCTGGCTCGGTGCTGATTTCGGCAAAGGACTGAAAACGACGGATACGACTATCAAGGAACTGAGTTGGCTGCGCATCCAGCTCGCGTCGCAGCTGAATAAATCCTTCCAGCGTCGCCATCGCAGCAGCATCAGCGGTCACGCCGTGATTAGCCAGCACGGCAGCGGCCTGCTCGGCATTAGTAACATCAAAGCCCAGATGCACGTTATAGATGCCAAAGCCAAGCTTATCGCGCAGCACCATGGCCGCACAGATATTAGCGGCGATCATCGCCTCTTCAACAATGCGGTTAGCGATACGGCGCGGTTCGGCAATAATGTCCAGCACTTCGCCTTTCTCGCCCAGCAGGAAGCGGTAATCAGGGCGATCTTTAAACACCAGCGCATGTTGCTGACGCCATTCCACACGGGAGAGGCAAACACGATGCAGTAAACGAATCTGCTGAGCAATCGCTTCGTTGCCAGGCTGCCATTCGCCTTTGTTTTCCAGCCAGTCGGAGACCTCGTCATACACCAGCTTGGCTTTAGATTCGACCCAGGCGGCAAAGAAGACGATGTCAGAGAGCGAGCCGTCCTGGCCAACGGTAACGCGGCAGGCCAGCGCCGGACGACGCTCATTCGGGCGCAGCGAGCAGACATTATCGGAGAGCTCGCGCGGCAGCATCGGGATATTGAAGCCCGGCAGATAGTTAGTAAAAGCGCGCTCGGCGGCGATAGCATCCAGCTTGCTGCCGGCAGGCACATAAGCGGTGGGATCGGCGATGGCGATGGTCAGGCGCAGCGCATTATCCGCCAGCTCTTCAACATACAACGCATCATCCATATCTTCGGTGCTGGCGCTGTCAATCGTCACGAAATTCAGCGCAGTCAAATCTTCACGCTCCAGCTTTTCATCCAGCATGTCGCTGAACGTTTCCGCCGGGGCTTCACGCTCAAGATTGTGGCGTGACAGTGTCACCCACCACGGTGCCAGATGGTCGTCGCCGGTGGTGATAAATTCAGTGAGTTCAGCATAAAAGCCACGGTCGCCTTTCAGCGGATGGCGGCGCATTTCCGCCACGGCCCAGTCACCGGCCTGAAAGTCATGTTGCAGGCTGCGTACCGGACGGCAGGGAATGGCATCTTTAATCAGAGGATGATCGGGAACAATAGAAAGGCGGTCATCTTTTTTCTGCACCCGGCCAACAAAGCGCGTCAGGAACGGCTCAACCAGCGTTTCCGGTTCGGCAATTTCACGATCTTTATCGGTTTGTACCGCAGCGATGACGCGGTCACCGGCCATCACTTTTTTCATCTGCGGCGGCGGAATAAAGTAGCTTTTCTGCGCGTCTACTTCTAAGAAACCGAAACCTTTCTCGGTGCCTTTTACCACCCCTTCCACACGCGGTGTCTGGGCGTGGAGCTTCTCTTTAAGCTGCGCAAGCAGCGGATTATCCTGGAACATAGTTGAATTCAGTTTCGTGGCCTAAGAGCGGCAGACAGTTTTACGCGATTCGCTGGCGCCCGGCAAGGTGTAATAAACGTAAAAAGCCGGAAGGATCCGGCTTTTTACACAGGCTTACAGGCTATCAGGCAATACGCTGCGTGACCACGTCGGCTGACAAAGAAATTTTTACCGGTACCGATTTTGACGTCGGCGTGCCGCTGCCGTCACCAAAACTGGAGAGGGGCACCAGCGGGTTGGTTTCCGGGTAATAGGCGGCAAGGTTTCCACGTGGAATATTGTAAGGCACCAGCTTAAAGCCGCTGACCCGGCGGGTAATTCCGTCGTTCCACAGGGTTTCGATATCCACGTTTTGCCCGGCTTCATAACCCAGTTCGCGCATATCTTCCGGGTTAATGAACAGCACTTCACGCTGACCATAAACGCCACGATAACGGTCATCAAGACCATAAATGGTGGTGTTGTACTGATCGTGTGATCGCAGGGACTGAAGCGTAAACGGCACTTTCACATCGCCCAGCTGTGGGAACAGCGAGGTGGGCAAGGCTGCCGCGCTAAAGTGTGCTTTACCGCCAGGCGTATTAAAACGCAGCTCGGCTGCGGCGTTGCCTAAATAGAAGCCGCCAGGCTGCTCGCACTTCTGATTAAAGTCGGCAAAACCGGGAATAGTGGCAGCAATATGATCGCGGATTTTATTGTAATCTGCCGCCAGCGCCAGCCAGTCAACCCTGGCGTTGCCAAGCACTGCATTTGCAATGCCCGCGACGATGGCGGTTTCTGAACGCTGCGTCTCAGCCAGCGGTTTACCCACGCCTTCAGACGCGTGCACCATACTGAATGAATCTTCCACGGTAATAAACTGTGAGCCGGTGGCCTGCATATCCTGCTCAGTACGACCCAGCGTTGGCAGAATCAGGCTCTCCTGACCCGGCACCAGATGGCTACGGTTCAGTTTGGTACTGATATGTACCGTCAGACCGCAGCGCTGCATCGCTTCTTCCGTACGCGGGCTATCCGGTGCGGCAGCGGCAAGGTTGCCACCCAGCGCGATCAGCACTTTGATCTCATCGCGCAGCATCGCTTCCAGCGCCTGTACTGTGTTATGACCAGGCTCGCGCGGCGGCTCAAAACCAAAATGCTGCGCCATCGCATCCAGGAAGGCCTGCGTCGGTTTCTCATCAATACCCATGGTGCGGTTGCCCTGCACATTGCTGTGACCGCGCACTGGACAGAGACCGGCACCTTTCTTGCCCAGTTGGCCAAACAGCAGCTGCAGGTTAACGATTTCACGTACCGTATCCACAGAGTGCTTATGTTGGGTGATGCCCATCGCCCAGGTACAGATAACGCGGTCGGCGCTCTGGTAAATCGCTGCTGCTTCACGCAGCTGCTGCTCGCTCAGGCCGGACTGCTGCTCAATCTTTTCCCAGCTGGTGGCATCTACCGCTGCCAGGTAATCTTCCACGCCCTGCGTAGCCGCATTGATAAAGGCTTCGTCAAACAGGCCTTTTTCACCTGCGGCGATACGGGCACGGTGAGTTTCCGCCAGCGCTTTAACCATACCGCGTACCGCAGCCATATCACCGCCAAGATTTGGCTGATAATAGGTGGAGCTGATGGTACCCGCTTTTGATGTCACCACTTCCAGCGGCTTCTGCGGATCGGCAAAACGCTCAAGACCACGCTCGCGCAGGGTATTAAAGGTCACGATTTTGGCCCCGCGATCGGCGGCATGACGCAGGCTGTGCAGCATACGCGGATGGTTGGTGCCCGGGTTCTGGCCAAAGACAAAAATAGCGTCCGCATGATCGAAATCATCCAGGCGAATAGTGCCTTTACCCACGCCAATGCTGCGCTTCAGGCCGCTGCCGCTCGCTTCATGACACATATTGGAGCAATCAGGGAAGTTATTGGTGCCCACCATGCGACCAAACAGCTGATAAAGCCATGAGGCTTCATTGCTGGCGCGGCCTGAGGTGTAAAGCTCCATCTGATTGGGATTGTCCATGGCGTGAATATGCTGAGCAATCAGCGAGAACGCATTTTCCCAACTGATCGGTTCATAGTGATCGGTCAGGCGGTTATAGCGCAGCGGCTCGGTCAGACGTCCCTGATACTCCAGGAAATAGTCGCTCTGCTGGTAAAGCGTGCTGACGCTGTGCGTGGCAAAAAACTCAGCGTCGACAAAGCGGCGCGTAGCTTCCCACGTCACCGCTTTCGCGCCGTTCTCACAGAAACTGAAGGTGCTTTTGTTATCGTCGCCCCAGGCACAGCCCGGGCAGTCAAAACCTTTGGCTTTGTTCATGCGCATCAGGTTGCGCATGTTTTTCAGTGCTTGTTTGCTGTCAATAACGAAACGGGTGGTGGCTTCAAGTGAGCCCCAGCCGCCCGCCGCGGCCTGGTATGGCTTAATTTGTGATTTAAATTTCATGATTCATGCAGGCTTATTGTGTTTATGAATTGTTAAGCATTTATTGCTTCTTTTGCCAGGAAGTCTGCTGCGGGTTAAATATTTTGTCTAATTGATTGACTTAATGGTGTGATAGTTTTCATTTATCGTGCCGCACAAAAATGTGAGTTTGCTCAAAATTTACCCGCCACCTGCCGTCGCCGGTGCGGTGCTTATCGCCTGACTGACTAATACTGAAACTTTCTGACCTGCAACAGAGGCGGTTTATGAAAGATTTTACCAGTAAGGTTCATGCGTTCGGCAAAGCATTGATGATGCCTATTTCAGTAATAGCCGCAGCCGGTATTTTTCTTGGCGTTGCTGCGGCAATGCAAAATCCTGCTATCACCGGCGATGCTTTCGCCAATATGCACACGCCTCAACTTATTATCGGTTTTATTCGCAAAGTCGCGGGCGCGCTGTTTGCCAATCTGCCGGTATTTTTCGCCGTTGCCAGCGCCATTGGCCTGGCAAAAGCAGAAAAGCCCACGGCGGCTTTCGCAGCGGTGATTGGATTTATCGCTATGCATGTGGGGATCAGTGCCACGCTGGCAGCCAGAGGGCTGACGGCGCAAACCACCACGCCGGAAGCGCTGCAGCAGGCCGGAATGGATCAAACCACAGCCATGATGACCTCAGCGGAATATATCGAAATGCTGGGCATCTTTACCTTTAACATGAGCGTGCTGGGCGGCGTCATTGCCGGTCTGCTGACGGTTATGTTGCATAATCGTTTTTATACCCAGCAACTGCCGACGGCGATCAGCTTTTTTGGCGGACGACGCTTTGTTCCGATTGTGACAGTAGTGGTATTGCCGCTGGTGGGCGTGCTGCTGGCGATGATCTGGCCTGGCATCGGCGCAGGCATCGCCTGGGTGGGTGAATTTATTGGCAAGAGCGGTCAGTATGGCGCGTTTCTGCTGGGCACCTGTGAACGGCTGCTGATCCCAACCGGACTGCATCATATCCTCAATGAAACCGTGCGCTTTACGCCGATTGGCGGTATCGCTACCGTAGATAATCAGACCATTGTCGGCGCACTGAACATTTTCAACACCTCGCTAACTCATCCGGGCACCATTCCTGACGAGACCGTGCGTGAGGCGACGCAGTTCCTGGCGCAGGGCAAGATCCCGGTAATGATGTTTGGCCTGCCGGCGGCGGCGCTGGCGATATACCATACCGCACGACCGGAACATAAACAGCGCGTTAAGGCGCTGGTGCTGGCCGGGGCATTGACCTCCTTTACCACCGGTATTACCGAACCGCTGGAGTTCTGTTTTATCTTTGTTTCGCCGGTGCTTTATATCATGCATGCGCTGTTAACCGGCCTCTCGTTTATGTTGATGTCGATGCTGCATCTGATGATTGGCAACGTGCAGGGCGGGGCTATTGATTTGGTGGTATTTGGTATTCTCGGCGGTGGAAAAACTCATTGGTGGTGGACGCTGGTGCTGGGGGCAATTTATGCGCCGCTTTATTACTATGGATTCAAATTTGTCATCAAACGCATGAATGTGGAAACCCCTGGGCGTGAATCAGAAGAGCAGGAAGCGCCAGCACAGGTCGTTAGCGCCAACGAGCGGACCAAAACAATCATCAGCGGGCTGGGCGGTGAAGGAAATATTGAAGAGGTTGACTGCTGTTTTACCCGTCTGCGCGTGCGGGTGAAAAATATGAAAGAGGTGGTCGATCAAACCCTGATGACCACCGGTGCCAACGGCGTTAACCGGGTCAGCGATCATGACGTGCAGGTAATTTATGGCCCGCAGGTAGAAAAAATTGCTAACGAAGTGAAAACCGCATTAGGCGTAGCCTGAATAAGCGATTTCAGGAAGCTGTCAGGCATAACCTGTACTTTAGGGGAGTAGAATCATAAGGTAATTTTATAAATAATGGCAGCGTCTACTCGAGAACGGTTCGCCCGGTTTTTTTTAAAACCAACCAAATACTGCTTGCAGCTCTAAATATGCGTCCGTAAGCGGGTAGGCAGCCATAGCAATACTGTCACACCAGGGAAACACCCCACTGCAAGCCTTAAGCGCTTCAGTAATTATATAAATAAAATTAATAGTAAGCGAAAGGCTGCCTGTGGGCGGCCTTTTATTTTTGTCGCGTAACGGTCAGGAGGAGGCAGGTCCGGCACAACAAGGCAGTGAGTCACATCCTCGCCTATACTCAGTTAACGTATCCGCGTGAATGTTAATGGAGGAACCAATGTCAGAACGCCCCGATCATAACAAGCCTTACCCGGACGAGCACGAACATCATGGCTTACCTGAAGATGCTCCTCATGCGCCTAATCCCTATGAAGAAGACGATCTTGGCGCTAGCGGCGCGCCGGACGAGCAGGGTGAGATCCCGCGTAAACGCGATGACAGTACCGATGATACAGAAGATCCTTACGATACTGATGGCAAACATTAACGCTGTCTGAGTAACGCATCCTAACCCTGGCATCCTGTGTGTCAGGGTTTTCTTTTTTGTCCCGCCCAGTCATTTCCTCCTGCTGACAGGTTTTTTAGTAACTTAAACCGTTAGTCACGCCACAGAAAAGCGATTCACTCTGTATTTTTATTTTTATCTGCCGATAACTCATTAGAGCAAACGCATAAGCGTTAACGTTGCCGGGTGTAGCCGTGCCCTCGTGACGCCTGATAAATATCGCATTGTGAGCTTACGCCAGCCACAATAATAACCAGAGGTAAAAATGGATAATTTCCAGAAAGATATTGATGAGAGAGCGAATCTCGCCTTATCTAATAAATTTGAACTGTTATTATTTCGGCTGGGGTCTTCTCTGGAAGGCGAAAAAGCTGAGCTGTTTGGCATTAACGTATTTAAGCTGCGTGAAATCGTCCCGATGCCTACCATTACCAAAGCGGCAGGCATGCAATCTCCTCTGCTGGGCATGGCCAATATCCGCGAGCAAATCATTCCCGTCATCGATCTGGCGGCCGTTGCGGGCTGTAAACCGGCGACCGGGCTTAATCTGCTGCTGGTAACGGAATATGCCCGCAGTACGCAGGCTTTTGCCGTCGAGTCGGTTGATAATATCGTGCGTCTCGACTGGAGCCAGGTGCACACCGCTGAGTCTGGCGTGAGCAGCCGCAATATCACCAGTATCGCCTGTCTGGATAATGACGATCAGACTACCAGCCTCGCCATGGTGCTGGACGTTGAACAGATCCTTTATGACATCGTGCCTTCAGTACGCGACGCCGCGCCGAAAGAAATCACCCAGCGCACCTTCAAATTCAAGCCGGGCGCGGTAGTTATCGTCGCGGAAGATTCAAAAGTGGCGCGTACCATGCTGGAACACGGGCTGCAAACCATGGGCATTCCGGCGATTATGCACAACACCGGTCTGGAAGCCTGGGAGAAAATCAAGATGATTGCGCGTGAAGCGCAGGCGGCAGGGCAGCATATCAGCGAGCGCATCGCGATGGTGCTGACCGATCTGGAGATGCCGGAGATGGATGGTTTTACTTTGACGCGTAATATCAAACGCGACGAGACCCTGAAAAAAATTCCGGTAGTGATCCATTCTTCGCTCTCAGGCAGCGCCAATGAAGAACATGTGCGTAAAGTCGGAGCCGATGGCTATGTGGCTAAATTTGAAATCAACGAGCTTTCCGAGGCGATTCAGGCGGCGCTGGACAAAGTAGCTGGCTAAGATAACCGCGCTGCCGTGTTGTTCACTCTACCCGGCAGCCCTGACCATCCCGGGGTTTTGCACTAAAGGTCAATATAACAGCCCGTTAAGATAAAATGCGTTGTACCGCTGTGTTAACATTTTATTTCCTCAATCAGGCCTGATTAATCCCTCATGCTTTGGCGATAAGCGAGCCTGTAGCCAGATAAAATAACAGCGAGCCACTCTTTATTCATCAGGAACCCGGCCAGGTAAATTTTAAATGAGTAGACCTGCCTGGGCACATGTTTCACGCAGCATGATTTTATCTATTCTAACTGGTTGAATTATAATAACTATGGATATCAAGCAACTCATTTATCTTTGCAATCTGGAGCGTGAGCGCCATTTTGGGCGTGCGGCGGAGGCCAGCTTTGTTAGCCAGCCAACGCTGTCGATGCGGCTAAAAAACCTGGAGCGTGAGCTGGGCTTGTCGTTGATCAACCGCAGCAATAACTTCGATGGGTTTACCGCAGAAGGTGAAAGGGTGCTGGCCTGGGCGCGGGAAATCGTGTCGGTTTATCAGGGACTTAAACTGGAAGTAGAATCGCTTAAGCATGGCGTCAATGGCACATTGCGCATCGGCGTGGTGCCTCAGTGCAGCGTGTCGCTGCCGCTGCTGCTAAAAATGGTTAGCGATCGCTATCCGCAACTTGATTATCGCGTCGCGGTGCTCAGCGCCGATCAGCTGCTTGAGGCGCTGAACAGTCACACTGTAGATGTGGGTATCGGTTTTTTTGAGCTGGCAACGCTGCGTGAACTGCATTTCCAGGCGGAATCCTTAACGGATAACGGCGTAGAACTGGTGTATCATCCGGCGCATTTTCCGCAGCTGGACAATTATCACAGCCTGCGCCTGGAAGATATTGCCGCTCTGCCGCTCTGCCTGGCAGAGCCTACGCGCTATTTCCGGCGCTACCTGGACGCCAGCTTTCGCGAGGCTGGCTTAACCCAACGCGTGATCCTGGAAAGCACCTCAATTTTTCAGCTGCTGCAGGGTGTGCAGGTGGGGTTAGGCTGCCTGATTTCACCGGTAGGACATTTGTTACCTGATATGAATCCGGATCTGCACAGTCGTCCGCTGGCCATTGCGCCCATGGCGCGCCATGCTGCGGTGGTGGTTGCAGAGCCCGGGCGTGCCACACCGCTGGCGCAGCACTTTTTCGATGAAGTGCGGCGTATCCTGAGCGCAGGCTAATATTCGCCCAGCGCCTGCAGTAGCCGGTTATTCCAGTTTGCCAGCGCAACCCGCTGCACCAGACAAAACAGCTGCTGATGCGTGATTCCCTGGGCCAGCAGCGGCTGCAAATGCGCGGCGCTAAGGCGATCCGGCGCGCGCGTCAGCTGTGCGGCCAACTGGATCACGGCATGAGGTAACGGCTCGCGGCGGCTGGCGGTCAGCGCATCATCAACCCCGCATTGCAGTTCAGATAAAAAGCGGCCCTGATACCTTTCAAAACATAAGGCACTGCCGTTAATACGTGCGGCTACCGCCTGCGCCAGCGCTTCTTCCTGAGTTGCCGAAGGCAGTGTGCTTTGCAGGCTGCTCCAGGCGTGCAGCGTACCAGCATCATGTGCCGCCAGCCAAACCACGTGGGTTAATTCAGGCAACGCCAGGGCCGCCTCAATCGCCGCCAGCTGCTGCTCGCTGGCATAGCGCCGCTCCAGCGGCGGCAGGCGAAGACGGTATTCCTTTGGCGATGAAAAGTCGTGCCATGCGGCATCAACGCATTCATTTAGGCCGGGCAGCCAGCACACCGGCATGCCGAGTAGCGCCTGTAATCCTGCTACCACGCGTGCCTGATAGCTAACGAACCCCACAGTCTGGCTCAGGCTGATAATATCCGGCGTGCTTAAACCAACCTCATCCAGCCGTTGCAGCGCAGCGGTGTCAATGACTGCCGGCTGGCTGGCCAGCTGGCGCGCGTACTGCGTCAGCTGGGTCAGACGATTGTTGCTTTCCCGTGAAGAGTCGGGGCCGGGCAGCGGATTGAGGCGCGCCGCATAATGGTTGCACAAGCGCTGAATGCCGGTAACCTGGGCTGCGGTCAACGCGATCGCCAGTCGGTCGTACAGCGTGAGCGTATGCGTGAGTGTCGGCGTGATATCGTCCGGAAACAGCAGGTGGCTGAGCGCCTGTCCCGCTTGCAGCACCGGACGAAAAGTATGAAAGAGCGGCGTCAGGATCGATGCATGTTGCTGGAGTCCCAGCAGGAAACGATCCTCAATATCTGCGGCTTCAGGATAAAGCGGGGGCGTTTGCTCAGCGCGTGCGCTGGCCTGCGTTTCATGATACCAGTGGCTGTTGCCGGAATAACGGCGTGGTTCCATGATCATTCCTTTCACAAGTTAGCCAACCCGGCGGCATAAAATACTGTAAAACCGGGTCGGAACGGCATGGCTATCCTGCAACAAGGGCTGCGCAGCGGCAAAGAATGTTCGGTGATAACAAATAGCGGAAAGCTATAAGGTTAATCAGAAAGGGAGTATGAAAAGAGAAGGGCGAGACAGGCGCCTCGCCCAAAAAAATTATTTCAGTTCCAGCTCGTTCATGGCAGCGATGCTGAAGCCGCCGTCAACGTGAACGATTTCGCCGGTGATGCCGCCCGCCAGATCGGAGCAAAGGAAGGCTGCAGAATTACCCACATCTTCAATGGTCACGGTACGGCGAATCGGCGTAACCGCTTCGCAGTGAGCCAGCATTTTACGGAAATCTTTAATGCCGGACGCGGCCAGCGTACGAATCGGACCCGCAGAAACGGCGTTAACACGCACGCCTTCCGGCCCCATAGCGTTAGCCATGTAGCGTACGTTTGCTTCCAGAGAAGCTTTCGCCAGACCCATAACGTTATAGTTCGGGATAGCGCGCTCTGCGCCCAGGTAGGAAAGCGTCAGCAGGGCTGAATTTGGGTTCAGCATCGCACGGCACTCTTTCGCCATCGCAACAAAGCTGTAAGCGCTGATGTCGTGTGCAATTTTGAAACCTTCACGGGTAACGGCGTTCACATAGTCGCCATCCAGCTGATCGCCCGGGGCGAAGCCGATAGAGTGAACGAAACCGTCAAATTTAGGCCAGGTTTTTGCCAGTTCAGTAAACAGCGCTGTGATGCTCTCATCTTCAGCAACGTCACAGGGCAGAACAATTTCGGAGCCGAGATCTTTAGCGAACTCTTCAACACGGCCTTTCAGTTTATCGTTCTGATAGGTGAAAGCCAGTTCTGCGCCCTGTTTGTGCATCGCCTGTGCAATACCGTAGGCGATGGAGAGTTTACTGGCAACGCCAGTAATCAGAATGCGCTTACCGGAAAGAAAACCCATAGCTGTAATCCTTATGGTCATTGTTGTTGGCGGCTGCCTAGCTCAAAAAATGTGCAGCCGCGTTAATCGACCCGGCGATTCTAGCACGAGTCTGTCGATAGCGTTAATCCGACCTGTCAGTTGGCGAAAAGCACCGCAGCTGACAGGGATAGCGGTGCCTAAACGGGCGGATCGCGCCGCCATGCATCTGCCGTCAGCGCCTCGCCAAAGTGGCTGGCAATCATGCGACGCGTTAAATCATGTAGCGGCGCGGCCAGCACATCGGCGGTGCCGCCGCGCTCGACTACTTCACCCTGATGCATCACCAGCACCTGATCGCTGATATGTTTCATCATGCCGATATGCTGGGTAACGAAAATATAAGAAAGCCCATGTTTTTCCTGCAGCTCCAGCAGCAGGTTAACCAGCTGTGAGCGCATCGACATGTCCAGCGAAGCCATCGCCTCATCGGCGATAATCACTTTGGGTTGCAGGATCAGCGCGCGCGCCAGGCCGACGCGCTGTTTTTGGCCCGGCGCCAGCATATGCGGATAGTAGGCGGCGTGATCGGGCAGCAGACCTACCTGACGCAGCGTAAGATTGATGCGTTTTTCCCGGGCGGAGGCATCAAGATCGCTGTTCAGACGCAGCGGGAAATCAAGAATATGACCGATGCGCTGGCGAGGATTAAGGGCGGTAGAGGGATCCTGAAATATCATGCGGATCAGCCGACTGCGAAAACCATAATCGCCGTAGCGCAGCGGATGATCGTTAATGACCATTTCCCCGGCGCTGGGCTCGACCATGCCGCTCAGCATTTTTGCCAGCGTCGATTTTCCCGAGCCGTTTTCACCAATAATCGCCAGCGTCTGCCGTTCGCGCAGGGTAAAGCTGACATCTTTCACTGCCTCAACGTGCTGACGACGAAACAGGCCGGTGCGATAGCGGTAGGTTTTGCTGAGGTTTCGCACTTCCAGCAGCGTTTCAACCATCAGGGTTTCTCCATATTCAGCGGAAAGTGGCAGGCGAACAGATGGTTTTTTGCTCCTGCCAGGCGCGGCGTTTCGATACATTTTTTCTGTGCGTAGGGGCAGCGCGGGCCAAGTCGGCAGCCAATGGGCAAATGTTCCAGCGACGGAATCGCCCCCGGCAGGGTATTCAGCCGGCTTTTATGCGGCAGCGCGCTGCCGAAGTCAGGCATCGCGCGGATCAGCGCCTGTGTATATGGATGATGCGGCGTGGCGATCAGATCCTGACTGGCGGCGGTTTCTACTGTTTGCCCGCAGTAAAGAACATTAATCCGGTTTGCCCACTGGCTCATGGTGCGCAAATCGTGGCTGATCAGTAAAATGGTGGTGTTGTTGTTCTGGTTAAGACGGCTGAGCAAACGGAAAATTTGCGCCTGAGTGGTGGGCTCCATAGCGTTGGTCGGCTCATCGGCGATCAGCAAACGTGGCTGGTTTGCCAGCGCAATGGCGATCATCACCTTCTGGCACTCCCCTTCGGTTAACTCATAAGGGTAGCTGCGCATGATATCTTTATGATCTTTGATGCCGACGCGATGCAGCAGCTCAATCGCGCGCGCGTGACGCCAGCGAAAGCGCTGATACCAGCGGCCTTTCCAGGTCCAGCCGGGGATCGCCTGCATCAGCTGGCGACCCACGCGGGCAGAGGGATCAAGACAGGACTGAGGCTCCTGAAAAATCATCGAGACGTTATGACCGACAATGCGGCGACGCTCGCGCGGCGACAGGCGCAGCAGGTCGATATCATCAAAGCGCATGCGGTCGGCGCTGATGCGCCAGTTATCTTTGGTCACGCCGCAAATGGCTTTCGCAATCAGGCTTTTTCCGGAGCCCGATTCCCCCACCAGCCCACGGATCTCCCCTTCGTTCAGGGTCAAATTAACGCGATCGACCGCTTTGACCGGCCCGTCGGCAGTCATAAACTCAATGGTCAGGTTACGGATATCAAGTAACGGCATTATTCCACTCCCGCCACAATGGCGCGGCGAATCCCGTCGCCCAACAGATTGATGATCAACACGCTCAGCATAATCGCGGCGCCAGGCAGCATGACCGTCCAGGGCGCAACGTAGATCAGCTCCAGCGCGTCACCCAGCATTGAGCCCCATTCCGGCGAAGGCAGTTGCGCGCCGAGATCGAGAAAGCCGAGCGCCGCAATATCCAGAATAGCCATAGAGAGCGCGCGGGTGAATTCACTCACCAGCAGCGGCAGAATATTGGGCAGAATGGCATGCCAGAGAATATTCTTGTTGCTGGCCCCGTCCAGACGCGCAGCCACGATATAATCTTTTTCCAGTTCGTCATGTACGGCGGTGTAAATTGCCCGCACCAGTCGCGGCAACAGCGCCAGCCAGACCGCCAGCATCACATGTCCCAGCCCCGGCCCGATAAAGGCGACCACAACAATCGCCAGCAGCAGGGAAGGGATCGACAGCAGGGTATCCAGAATGTGATTCATCACCGCCGAGCGCAACCCGTGCGTTATTCCTGCCAGCACGCCCAGCACCACCGCGCAGAGCGCCGCCGCCAGCGTTACCAGCAGCGCTGAGCCAACGGTCGGTGCCGCACCGCTCAGCAGACGGCTCAGCACATCGCGGCCTAAATCATCGGTGCCGAGGAAAAACGAGACATCGCCATAGCGTGACCAGGAGGGCGGCAGCAGCTGATAGCCAAGAAACTGTTGATCAAGGCCATACGGCGCCAGCCAGCCGCCAAACAGGCAAAGCAGCAGCAGGGCGATAAAGCCGTAAAAACCCACCATCGCGCTGGTATCGTGGTAGAAAAGCCGCCACGTATAGCGAAACGGGCTGGGAGGCCGTTTCTCGGCGTAAATATTATCAACGGGCATACCATTCCTTATGCTTCAGCGGGGTCGTCATCGCGCCCAGGATATCGGATAACACATTCACCAGAATCACCAGGCCGCCAACCACCATTACGCCAGCAGAAATAGCGGCATAATCCTGCTGGCGAATCGCATTAATCAGCCAGCGGCCCAGGCCGGGCCAGCTGAAAACCATTTCGGTGATCATGGCCAGCGTCAGCATGGTGGCAAACTGTAAGCCCAGACGTGGGATCACCGGCGGCAGCGCATTATGCAGCACATGACGCCGGATAACCGTAAAGCGTGACAGCCCACGGGTGGCAGCCGCTTTGATATAGTTGGCGTCAATAACCTCGCTGGTACTGTTGCGCAGCAGACGGATAACTTCCGTGGTAGGGGCAATTGCCAGCGTGGTAACCGGCAGCACCATATGCAGGGCCACGTTGGTCAGCATTTCACGACGCCACGGCGAGTCGCTGATAAAAGCATCAACCAGGACAAAGCCGGTGACCGTTTTCATTTGATACAGCAGATCGATACGGCCGCTCACCGGCAGCCAGCCGAGGTTCAGTGAGAAAAACAGCGTCAGCAGCAGCGCCAGCCAGAATACCGGCATGGAAAAACCGAGCAGGGAAAACGCGCTTATCACCCGATCCTGCCATTTATTACGCATCACGCCAGCAATAATGCCCAGCGGGATGCCCAACAGCAGTGCCACGCTAAAAGCGAGCAGACAGAGCTCCAGCGTAGCGGGAAAGACCTCTCGCAGCTGTAGATTGATCGACTGTCCGTTAATGCTGGATACGCCAAAATCGAGCTGCAACACGCCGGTAAACCAGAACCACCAGGCGTCCAGCAGAGAAGCGCCCTGTAGCGGCGCGTGCGGTGTAAAATAGCTCAGACTGAAGGCCACCAGCGTCAGCATAAACAGCGTCACCACCAGCAGCACCAGACGGCGCAGCGTATAGATAATCACGGTTTCGACTCCTCGCCATTATCGCGGTGGACGCCCGCAAAAGAAGCATTGCCAAACGGGCTTAGCACCAGTCCCTGTATATCGTGTCGGTAGGCTTGCAGGCGTAAAGAAGAGGCGAGCGGTAACACTGGTAGCTCGCGCGCCAGCACCTGCTGAGCCCGATCGTAGTGCTCTATGCGCGACGCCAGCTGTTGCGAGAGCAGCGCCTGCTGAAGTTCGCCATCAAATTCAGTATTGCACCAGTGGGCATAGTTCGTCTGAGAATTAATTGCCGCGCAGCTGAGCAGCGGACGGAAAAAGCTGTCCGGGTCGTTACTGTCGGTCGCCCAGCCGGTCAGGGTTAAATCGTGATTCATTTGCATCAGACGCGCTTCCTGAAAACGTCCCTCGACCGCCACAATGGTTACGCTTACGCCAATCTGCGCCAGGTCGGCCTGAAGCAGTTCAGCGGTTTTCAGCGGACTGGGATTCCAGGACTGTGAAGCGGAAGGCACCCACAGCGTCAATTCCAGGTTTTCCAGCCCCAGTTTTTTCAGTAACGCCCGCGCTTTATCGGGATTATATTCCGTGATGCGCGCTTCGCTATCATAGGCCCACGAGGCCCGCGGCAGCACGGAAGCCGCCGTTTCCGCCGTACCGTAATAGATCGATTCCATCAAACGTTCGTTATTGATCGCCAGCGCCAACGCATGACGTACTTCAACGCGATCCAGCGGCGGCTTGCGGGTATTAAACGCCAGATAGGCGATATTCATGCCTGGCCGCAACGTTAGTCGCAGACGCGGATCGTCACGCAGAATGGTGAGTTGGCTGGCGGCAGGATAGGCCAGCACGTCGCATTCGCCGGTAAGCAGTTTCGACAGCCTGCCGGTACCGCCCGCGCCCATATCAATCACCACCTGCGGCATACGCGGCAGGCCTTTCCAGTAATGCGGGTTACGCTCCAGGCGCACATACTGCCCGGCACGGTATTCATTCAGCATAAAGGGGCCGGTGCCGACCGGCTGGCGATCCATCTCTTCCTGGCGATCGCGCGCCGTCAACTGCTGAGCATATTCTGCCGACAATACCGGCGCGTAGTGGGTAGCCAGATGCCACAGAAAAGAGGCGTCCGGACTTTTCAGACGGATCTCTACCGTATCCTTGTCGATTTTTTTAACGCTTTTCACCGCATCAGCATATTGCAGGCTATCGAAGTAGGGATAGTCGCCGCCGTTAATGTTATGCCAGGGATGATGACGATCGAAAATGCGTGCAAAGCTGAACACCACATCATCAGCATTCATGGTGCGGCCAGGGGTAAACCAGGCGGTTTTTTGAAAGGAGACATGGCGACGTAAATGAAAGCGGTAGGTGGCACCGTTATCCAGGGTTTCCCAGCGCTCTGCCAGTTCAGGGATCAGACGATAGGTGTAGGGATCGACATCCAGCAGGCGGTCATAAAGCTGCGCGGAAAGCGTATCTACCACCAGCCCGCTGCTGACCAGCTGTGGATTAAAGGTATTCATGATGCCATTAACGCAGTAGACGAAACCGCTGTTACGAATATCTTCCGGCGTCGCGGCGTGGCTGGCCGCGCTCAGCAGCATTAGCCCTGACAACAGCCTGGAGAGTAATTTCAACATAGGAAGTTAACATTCAATGGGTGACACGCTGAGTGTATCGCACTCTGCAAGTTGTCCCAAAGTTTGCGGGGACGGCCGCTGTTTTTTCCACCATTCTGGGCAGGACGCCGCAAAGTAAGCCCAGAATTTGTGTGGTAATGAGAAAAATTCTCAACAAATGACTTTGCAAATGATATTGAGAATGATTACTATTCATCTGTGCTTCAGCGGTGGCTCTACCGGGGAAGTGCACGACATTGCTCACATTGCTTCCAGTATTACTTGCCCGCCAGTGCGGGCTTTTTTTTGCCTCTCTTCCAGGAAATTTCTGATCTGAACCCTTTTTTCCACTCTTCCTGACCACAGCGTGTAGGCTCAGCGGTGAAACTAACAAGGAGCATCAAATGAAAATTAAATCAGTTTTACTGCTGGCAGGGCTGGGTATGATGGGCAACGCGCTGGCTGACGCGCCGCGTAACCCGATTAGCGTTCATGTGCTGAATACCCAGACCGGGAAACCTTCCTCCGGAGTAAAAGTAGATCTGGAGCAGCAGCAGAGCGGTAAGTGGGTCACGCTGGCCAGTAAAACCACCGATACCGATGGCCGCATCGCCGCTTTTTATCCGGAAGGTAAAAATTTTAGCGCCGGAGAGTATCGCGTAACTTTTCACACCGGCGACTATTTCCAGCAGCATCATCAGGCGACCTTTTTTCCGGAGGTGCCGGTGAATTTTCAGGTCACCAATACGCAGGAGCATTACCATATTCCACTGCTGCTGAGCCAGTACGGTTTTTCCACCTATCGCGGCAGCTGACACGCCACTGTCTTAGCGCCACTCGCGGTGGCGCTGATGCGTGTTACCCTCGATCTATTGATTTTTCCCGTCAGAAAAATTCCCAAAAATCCTTTCATCAAAACATATTCTGCTTTACTGACTGTACAGTAAGGCTTTTCCTAATCGTCTGTTTTTGTTGATGACCATCAAAATAGATAAATTCTTTTAATTTATGTTGGCACGTAAGAGCAGCGTCGCTATTGGCGAGCTGACAAGGCATCGTTGCGTCAGCGCTCTGAGACGAGGCTGCCCGGGGATAGTGGATTACGTGGGATAAATTATGATTATTTCTGTACAAATATTACGGGCGCTGGCGGCGCTGATGGTGGTCATGCAGCATATCGCTGATAAGGCGGAACAGTATCATAGCGATGCGCTTAGTGATTACCATATCGGCTATTTTGGCGTCGATCTCTTTTTTATCATTTCCGGCTACATCATGTGTCATGCCACAAGCCAGAAGAGGCTGAGCGTCAGGCGCTTTATCGCCAATCGTATTAAAAGAATCATCCCTCTTTACTGGATCGTTACCGCCGCTGCGCTGATGGTTTATCTCGTTGCACCTTCAATGGTTAACAGCTCTGGCGGCGAAACCAGCATTTTTTCTTCCTGGACGCTGATACCAACAGGGAAAAAATTGTTAGTGCAGAACGGCTGGACGCTTAGCTATGAATTTCTGTTTTACCTGATTTTTGCAGGCTTTTTGGTGGTTGGCTCGTTGAAAAAACAGATTATTTTCTCTTCCATCGTGCTGATGGCAATGGTGCTGGTGGGACTCTATTTCCAGCCGCAGCAGCCAACGCTGAAGTTCCTTACAGATAAACTTTTCGCAGAATTTATTTCAGGCATGCTGGCATACTTGTTTTTACAGCGTGTGTCGTTGTCATCAACAACTTCTTTTTTGTTGCTGACCGCGGGCATGGCGTTGTTGCTTCTGCAAAATCACTACGGGATCTATGCCTCTGCGGCTGGCAGGGTATTAAGCGGTGGCGTGCCGATGCTGCTACTTTTTACCGGCATCGTGGGACTTGAACCCGTAATAAGCAAAATCGCCTTTCCTGGCAAGAAAAGCGCGATATTGTTGGGGAATGCATCCTATTCACTCTATCTGATCCATCCTTTTACGCTTTCTCCCTGTGCGCTGATCCTGCACAAATTTCAGCTGGTGCAAAACCAGATGCTGTTTGTGTCGCTGCCGCTTTTTGTCGCCGTTCTGGCTGGCATTGCGGCATGGCTTTTTATCGAGCAGCCTGTAAACG
This sequence comes from Pantoea alhagi, assembly GCF_002101395.1. Classification (NCBI taxonomy): domain Bacteria; kingdom Pseudomonadati; phylum Pseudomonadota; class Gammaproteobacteria; order Enterobacterales; family Erwiniaceae; genus Pantoea; species Pantoea alhagi. The sequence goes on from NZ_CP019706.1 coordinate 3,588,341, forward strand.
CCTTTTTTAAACAGAAAAACATGACCGCAGCGGCGAGCCCGCTTACTGGCTAAGGCAGGTGGCGATCATGCCGGGCGCGGCGACATTTCATGTTTTTTCACCATAGCGCGCCACTGATGATAGGTAACGCCTAACAGCTCTGCCGCCCGGCGCTGGTTAAATTTGGCCTGCTGCAAACTTTTTTCCATCAGTGCAAGCTCCTGCTGTAGCTGCCATTGTCTGAGATCGAGCGGAAGCGCAGGCAGAGCCTCTGCGCTCTGCAGAGCAGAAAGCGGCTGCGAAGCGCGCTCCGCCATGTGCTGATAAGCAACAGGCGCAGGTTCATCAGCCTGTGCCTGAACAGGCTGGCGCGGCGCAAAGGGGTTAATAATAATCTCATCCAGCTCTTCATCTACGGAGGCGTGACGGTAGACAGAGCGTTCAACCACATTTTTTAACTCTCGAATGTTGCCTGGCCAGTGGTAATCAAGCAGCGCCTGCTGCGCACGATGGGAAAATCCAGGAAACAGCGGCAGCCCCAGTTCACGACACATCTGAATGGCAAAGTGACGGGCCAGCAGCAGGATATCGCTACGGCGCTCGCGCAGCGGCGGCAGCTGTACCACATCAAACGCCAGCCGATCCAGCAGGTCGGCGCGAAACTGGCCCTGTTGCGCCAGCTCAGGCAGGTTAGCGTGCGTTGCGCACACCAGCCGCACATTCACCTGCAGCGACTGATTGCCGCCGACGCGCTCCAGCTGGCCATACTCAATCACCCGCAGCAGCTTTTCCTGCACCAGCATTGGCGCCGTTGCCAGCTCATCCAGGAACAGGGTGCCGCCATCGGCGCGTTCAAAACGCCCTAAATGGCGCTGCCGCGCACCGGTAAAGGCGCCCGCTTCATGGCCGAATAGTTCAGAATCGAGCAGGTTCTCATTCAGCGCGGCGCAGTTAAGTGAAATAAACGGGCCCTGCCAGCGCTCGGAAAGATAATGCAGGCGGCTGGCAATCAGCTCTTTACCGGTGCCGCGTTCGCCAATAACCAGCACCGGTTTATTGAGCGGAGCCAGGCGCGAAACCTGTTCCAGCATCTCCAGAAAGTTATTGGCTTCGCCCAGCAGGTTTTCGTTCGCTTCGCTCATGGTTAATTTCACCGAAAGTTGGTTTTATTGACCACTATAAAAACTATCTTTGCCTGGGTCAAAATTAAAAATTATTAAATATCAAACAATTAAAAGTTGGCACGGAACTTGATAAAGAGAACAGGTAAGCGTCATTAAGCGCTAAAAACTGGAGGAGTAAATTATGGGTATTTTTTCTCGTTTCGCCGACATCGTAAACGCCAACATCAACACGCTGCTGGATAAAGCGGAAGATCCACAAAAAATGGTGCGCCTGATGATTCAGGAGATGGAAGACACGCTGGTTGAGGTTCGTTCCACTTCTGCACGCGGCCTGGCTGAACGTAAACAGCTGCTGCGTCGTATTGAACAGGCGCAAATCCAGCAGAACGAATGGCAGGAAAAAGCAGAGCTGGCGCTGCGCAGAGACAAAGACGATTTAGCACGTTCCGCGCTGATTGAAAAGCAGAAGCTTACCGATTTAGTGGCCTCGCTGCAGCAGGAAGTGACTCAGATTGATGAAACGCTGGCGCGAATGAAAGGCGAAGTTGCCGAGCTGGAGAAAAAGCTGAGTGAAACCCGCGCACGCCAGCAGGCGCTGACGCTGCGTCATCAGGCGGCTTCTTCCTCACGCGATGTTCGTCGTCAACTGGACAGTGGCAAACTCGATGATGCGATGGCGCGCTTTGAATCTTTTGAGCGTCGTATCGATCATATGGAAGCGGAAGCGGAAAGCCATCGCTTTGGCAAAAGCAAAACCCTGGATCAGGAATTTGCCGAGCTGAAAGCGGACGACGCCATCGGAGAGCAACTGGCGGCGCTGAAGGCAAAAATGAACCGCAGCGAATAAAGGTGGGCGGTCCGCCCTGTAAAGTGCAGGGCGTTGTTGACTGTTTTAGCCGTTTTGCCCTCCGGGGCGACACCATCAAGGAGAGAGAATGAGCTCACTATTTCTTGCCATACCCCTGACTATTTTTGTGCTGTTTGTTGCACCGGTCTGGCTGTGGCTGCATTACAGCAATCGTCAGAGCGGGGCCAGCCTTTCCTCAGGCGATATGCAGCGTCTGCAACAGCTGACGCAGGATGCGCGTCGCATGCGTGAACGCATTCAAACGCTGGAGGAGATCCTCGACGCAGAACATCCGGAGTGGAGACAGCCATGAATAAAAGCCGATTCAGTGGAAAAAAACTGTGGCGTATCCCGCAGCAGGGCAAGGTCAAAGGCGTTTGCGCCGGGATCGCCCACTATCTGCATATCCCGGTTACCCTCGTCAGGGTAATTGTGGTGCTGTCGATGGTGTTTGGGCTGTTTATGTTTACGCTGATCGCCTATGTGGTTCTCAGCTACGTGCTGGAGCCGATGCCGGCGCATGCTGAACAGCAAGCGGCGCCGCTGCGGGCTGATGAGCTGCTGGACGCGCTTAGCGATGAAATGGCGCAAAATGAACATAAGCTGCGCCAGCTTGAACGCTACGTTACGTCAGAAACTTTTAGCGTACGCAGCCGTTTTCGTCAGCTTTAATCCCGGGCTGCGTCGGCCACTGTCCGACCAGCCTGTTATCAATATAAGGAGAGGTATGTCGAATTTTCGTCAGCGCGCAATACGCGCCACGCCTGTGCTGAAACGCGCGGGCAAACAGCTTCTGATTCATGGCCTGATGCTGGCTCCAGTCGGCATCAGCGGCTGGGCGGTAAAAGCCGTAGCGCGCAGGCCGCTACGTTTGCTGATCGCCTTTGCGCTTGAGCCGCTGCTGAAAAAAGTCGCTAACCGTCTTGCCTCTCGCCTGTGCTGATCCGGCACGCGCTGAATTACCAGCGCATCTCACATTATCCGTTCTTTTTAGTAATGCATTACACTGATGGTCAACCCGCCGGGATGCCTGACGCTATCCCGGCTTATTATTGATGCAGCAGGGATGAGCCCGATGAAACGAATTCAAAATGAACTGGCGGCATGGGTAAATCGCGGCGTCGATCGTCATTTACGACTGGCGGTAACCGGCCTGAGCCGCAGCGGGAAAACGGCGTTTATTACGTCGCTGGTTAATCAGTTGCTGAATACGCATGGCGGCGCACGTCTGCCGTTATTTTCCGTGGTGCGCGAAGATCGCCTGCTGGGTGTAAAGCGCGTGCCGCAGCGCGACATGGGCATTCAGCGTTTTACCTACGATGAAGGGCTGGCCCAGCTTTACGGCAGCCCACCTGCCTGGCCGACGCCGACGCGCGGCGTCAGTGAGATGCAGCTGGCGCTGCGCTTCCGATCGCAGGACTCTCTGCTGCGACACTTCAAACAAACAGCCACCCTCTATCTGGAGATCGTTGACTATCCCGGCGAGTGGCTGCTCGATCTGCCCATGCTGGCGCAGGACTATTTAAGCTGGTCACGTCAGATGAACAGTTTATTGCAGGGCGATCGGGCGGAGTGGGCCGCAGAGTGGAAACGGCTGTGTGCTAATCTCGATCCGCTGGCACCGGCGGATGAAAATCAGCTGGCGGCTATTGCTGCCGCCTGGACCGCTTATCTGCTGCGCTGCAAGCAAGAGGGACTGCATTTTATTCAGCCGGGCCGTTTTGTCCTGCCGGGGGAGATGGCTGGCGCGCCTGCGCTACAGTTTTTCCCGTGGCCACAGCTGAACGATATCGATGAGGCGCGGTTTGCGCAGGCAGAAAAAGGCAGCAATCTTGCCATGCTGCGCGCCCGTTATGATTATTACTGTCAGCATGTGGTAAAGGGCTTTTATAAGAATCACTTTCTGCGCTTTGATCGCCAGATCGTGCTGGTGGACTGCCTGCAGCCGCTAAACAGCGGGCCACAGGCGTTTAACGATATGCGCCTTGCCCTGACGCAGTTGATGCAAAGCTTTCATTACGGCCAGCGCACGCTGTTTCGCCGTCTGTTCTCACCAGTTATCGATAAGCTGCTGTTTGCGGCCACCAAAGCGGACCATATCACCGCCGATCAGCATGCGGGGCTGGTCTCCCTGCTACAGCAACTGGTTCAGGACGCCTGGCAAAATGCGGCTTTCGAAGGCATCAATATGGACTGTATAGGCCTGGCCTCCGTGCAGGCGACGCAAAGCGGCATAGTGGATCATCAGGGCGAAAAAATTCCCGCGTTGCGCGGAGATCGTCTTAGCGACGGCGCACCGCTGACGGTATTTCCTGGCGAGGTGCCGTCACGTCTGCCCGGGCACAGCTTCTGGCAGGAGCAGGGGTTTCATTTTGAACAGTTCCGGCCGCAGCCGCTTAATGTTGATCGACCGCTGCCGCATATCCGCATGGATGCTGCGCTGGAATTTTTACTGGGAGATAAGCTGCGATGAGTCAACCACCGTTGAAATCGCGCATCGATTTTGCGCAACCGCTGGAAAGCGAAAAAGAAAGCGTTCTGAAGCCTGCACAGCATTTTGACGCTGCGGATAATTTACAGTTTACCCTCCAGCAAGAGGAGGATCCGTTGCTGGAGGAGCAGAGCGGCGAGCAGGTGGTCGAGGCCGCGTTACGGCCAAAGCGTAGCATCTGGCGGCGCATCGCTATGGCTGGCGTCGGGCTGTTTGTCGCCAGCACGGTGGCCCAGGGCGTGCAGTGGATGCTGGATGCCTGGCACAGTCAGGCCTGGTTTGCGCTGGGCGCGGGCGCGGCCGGTTTGCTGATTATTCTGGCGGGCGTGGGCGCGCTGGTGACGGAATGGCGGCATCTTTATCAGCTACGCCAGCGCGCTGAAGAGCGTGAAGTGGGGCGCGAGCTGTTACACAGTCATGGAATGGGGCGCGGGCGCGCGTTCTGCGAAAAGCTGGCGCAGCAGGCCGGACTGGATCAGGGACATCCTGCGTTGCAGCGCTGGCAGGCGTCGCTGCATGAAACGCATAACGATCGCGAAGTCGTGGCGCTCTATGCTCAGCTGGTGCAGCCGGTTCTCGATCGCCAGGCGCGCGCTGAAATTGGACGTAATGCCGCAGAAGCGACGCTAATGATTGCCGTTAGCCCGCTGGCGCTGGTGGATATGGCGTTTATCGCCTGGCGTAACCTACGTATGATTAACCGCATTGCGGCGGTTTACGGTATCCATCTTGGTTATTTCAGCCGTATTCGTCTGTTTCGCCTGGTGCTGCTGAATATCGCTTTTGCCGGGGCTTCAGAGCTGGTGCGCGAAGTAGGTATGGACTGGCTGTCACAGGATCTGGCCGCCAGGCTATCCGCGCGCGCCGCGCAGGGGATTGGCGCCGGGCTGCTGACCGCTCGTCTGGGGATCAAGGCAATGGAGCTGTGCCGTCCGCTGCCGTGGATCGACGACCGTCCCAAACTTGGCGATTTTCGCCGTGAGCTGCTCAATCAGTTCAAAAAGCCCTGATCGCGGGCGCGACGACAAAACGCAGAGCGCTATGCCGCTGCCCCTTCAGCGGCATAAATAAAGATAAAAAGTGCATTTTATATGGCACTGTTCTGCAGGATGCAGCAGATTTGTTATAAACCTCTAAAAAATGGTGTAAGCGCATGATTATCGCTAACACTTCCGCTACACTCCTTTTCGCCATTGCCGCACTCTGTCAACTTATCCTGACAGAGTGCTTCTGGCTCATCGCAAGTTGGCGTATTATTTCATAATTCGCTGTTACCAAACCCAATAAGGCCACCGAATGCGTTTGGAAGTCTTTTGTCAGGACCGAATTGGTCTCGCCCGTGAACTGCTCGATCTGCTGGTTGAACGCAGCATTGATTTACGGGGTATCGAAATTGCGCCGATTGGCCGCATTTATCTTAGCTTTTCCGCTATCGCCTTTGAGCAGTTCAGCCAGCTGATGGCGGAAATTCGCCGCATCCCGGGGGTGACGGACGTACGCACCATCTCCTATATGCCGTCTGAGCGTGAGCATCGGGCGCTGAGCGCGCTGCTGACCGCCATGCCGGAACCGGTATTTTCCATTGATATGAAAGGCAAAGTTGAGCTGGCAAACCCGGCAGCGCAAAGCCTGTTCGATCTGGATGAGCATAAAATACGCAATCACACGATTACCTCTCTGGTTACCGGTTTTAACTTTACCCGTTGGCTGGAGAGCGAACGCGTAGAGGCCCAGACGCAGCGCGTAGTGATCCAGGGGCGTGATTTTCTGCTGGAGGCTCGCCCGGTTTATACCGCCGAAGAAGAGGGCGCTACGCTGCCGGTTGGTGCGATGGTGATGCTGAAATCCACCGCGCGCATGGGACGCCAGTTGCAAACGCTTGCGGTCAACGATGACACTGAATTCCAGCATATTGTGGCGGTCAGTCCGAAGATGCGTCAGGTTATCGAGCAGGCGCGTAAGCTGGCGATGCTGGATGCGCCGCTGTTGATTGTCGGCGATACAGGGACCGGAAAAGATATGCTGGCGCGCGCCTGTCATCTGCGCAGCGCGCGCGGGAAAAAGCCTTTTCTGGCGCTGAACTGCGCCTCGCTGCCGGATGACGTGGCGGAGAGTGAGCTGTTTGGCCATGCGCCGGGCGCTTACCCCAACGCGCTGGAGGGGAAAAAAGGATTCTTTGAGCAGGCCAATGGCGGTTCGGTACTGCTGGATGAAATTGGGGAAATGTCGCCGCGCATGCAGACAAAACTGCTGCGTTTCCTGAACGATGGCACTTTCCGTCGCGTCGGGGAAGAGCATGAGGTGCATGTAGACGTACGGGTGATCTGCGCCACGCAGCGTAACCTCACCGAGCTGGTGCAACGCGGCGAGTTTCGTGAAGATCTGTTCTATCGCCTGAACGTTCTGACGCTAAATCTGCCGCCGCTGCGTGACCGACCGCAGGATATTTTGCCGTTAACCGAACTGTTCGTGGCGCGCTTTGCCGATGAGCAGGGTGTCGCACGTCCCCGTCTGTCACCGCAGCTAAACGCCTTTCTGGCGCGTTATAACTGGCCGGGCAACGTGCGCCAGCTGAAAAATGCGCTTTACCGCGCGCTGGCGCAGCTGGAAGGTTATGAACTGCGTCCGCAGGACATCATGCTGCCGGAGTTCACTGAACAGCTGGCGCTGGATGAGCAGGCGATGGAAGGCTCGCTGGACGAGATCACCAGCCGCTTCGAACGTTCAGTGCTGACGCGCCTCTATCTCTCTTATCCCAGCACGCGCAAGCTGGCGAAACGGTTGGGGGTTTCCCATACCGCTATCGCTAATAAGCTGCGCGAATATGGGCTGAGTCAGAAAAAGGGCGAGCCGGAAAGCTAAAAGCGGCGTTGTCTGATGAGTCACGGGCGCTTCCGGCGCCCGCTGGCAATATCGTGATGCTTGCTAGGGCTATGCAAAAATGGATGGAAAACATTTATTCGACTTTATCAATTTCCCCATTTTTCCTTAATATATATTTCCCCTTACTTACTCTGAAAAAAACCTGATTGTAACGGTTGCTGAAAACGGTCATTACGGCATTCTTATCGATGCAGCGCAGCTCGCTTTTGATTTCATCAAAGCAGAGCCGCTCGTCAATGATATCTTTTTGATAACCATCGCCAAACAGAAAAATGGTGGCCCAAAAAGTGCCATCCTCATCGAGATAGGGGGCGTTATATTTCTCTTTTAGCATAGCGTGATTTTCCAGCCACCAGTTGATTTTCCCCCTATCGGTAAAAGGGAAGTTTTTAACTAAAAGATCGGTGAAACCGTTTTTATGATGAGCCGCGACAATTTCTACCGGACGCAAAAAGAGCCAGGGCAGGTAAACAAGCAGCGCGGCGCCGGCCAGCAACAGAGCAGCGCGCTTTTTATTTATCTGCATTGGGCCCTCCGGTAATTTCAACATCGGAAATGCATATTTTTTTATCAAGGTTCGTGACCTTAAATGACTCGGATCTATCAAGTTTTCCGTTATTTCTTAATATATATCTTTCCTTACCTAAACTGAAAAAAACCTGATTGTAACGGTCGCTGAAAACGGTCATTACGGCATTCTTATCGATGCAGCGCAGCTCGCTTTTGATTTCATCAAAGCAGAGCCGCTCGTCAATGATATCTTTTTGATAACCATCGCCAAACAGAAAAATGGTGACCCAAAAAGTGCCATCCTCATCGAGATAGGGGGTGTTATATTTCTCTTTTAGCATAGCGCGATTTTCCAGCCACCAGTTGATTTTCCCCCTATCGGTAAAAGGGAAGTTTTTAACTAAAAGATCGGTGAAACCGTTTTTATGATGAGCCGCGACAATTTCTACCGGACGCAAAAAGAGCCAGAGCAGGTAAACCAGCAGCGCGGCGCCGGCCAGCAGCAGAACAGCGCGCTTTTTATTATTTATTGTCATTACGCTCTCCGGTAATTTCAATGTCGGCGTTAATATTAGTTATAAAGGGTTTAAAGCCAAAACGATGATAGCGCTGCAGCACAAACCAGATGCGGAACAGTCGGAAATTGCTAAACAGAATATTTTGTATATCCTCACAGTCCAGGCCAAAGTGATCTTGCACCCGATAATGCACCCTCGCACGGTAGCTCTTTTCCCCAATATGTAAGGATGTTAGCGTGATATGGGTGGCCCAGGTGTCATGAACGGCAATGCCCAGCCCGTTGAAGCTGTCCTGTAATCTGTCAAACTTAGGCAGGCGCCCTCTCTGAATGCTCTCTTCAAGTTTGTATTTAAGTTCCGAGGGAAAGCAGCCGTTTTCCCAGTCAATATGTTTAGACAGGGCATCCTGTATTTTTAAAAAGGTACTGTTTTCAATATCATTATCATTCACAATATGCTGTTTTAACGCGCAGTTAAGATAAACGCTTTCGAATGGAAAACCGCTGTTACCCTCCATATGCGTTATCATCTCATCGATCACCCGTCTGTAGGGGCCGAAAAGCGCAAAGGCCTGCGCAAGATGGCGGAACTCAGCAAACAGGATGCGGGCACACGCCTGCGGCATGATTTTTTGTCCCGGCCGGTGGGAACCTTGAAACATTGACTGCGGCAAACTGAAAGGGCTAAGCGTTGTCAGCGTATAAGGATCCACCCGGGTAGAAACATCTACCAGCTGGAATTCTCTTTTTAATTGCGTTTCCGTTAAATCACCGCAGCGCATATCGCTGGCGTCATAGTCATCCATTTTTTTTTGGGTTTTAAACAGACTGCAGGGAAAGGTTAATGCCTCCATTAAGATTCCATCCTTTTTTATCATCCATGTTGCGCGTCAGGCTGGAATAATAAGCGGGTACCGGCTGGTTGTAAATCGTCGTTTTTGCTGGCGAGCGTATAATTTATTATTAAATAGAAGCTACGATAACGCGATGCGTTAATTAAATGAGGCGAAGAATAAATACGGGCTGATAAAGGTAAGGTGCGTGGCGCTATTAAATTATCGCCCCCGGGGGGGCGATAACGTTATCTGTTACTTATTTCAGCGCGGCCAGCGCAGCATCATAATCTGGCTCGGTGGTAATTTCATTTACCAGCTGGCTGTAAAGCACCGTATCGTTCTCATCTAATACCACAACCGCACGCGCCGTCAGGCCCTGCAGCGGACCATCAGCAATCGCTACGCCGTAGTCATCTTTAAAGTTACCGCCGCGCAGGGTGGAGAGGGTTACCACGTTTGACAGGCCATCGGAGCCGCAGAAGCGTGACTGGGCAAAAGGCAGATCGGCAGAAATACAGAGAACAACGGCATTCTCCATGTCGCCCGCCAGCTGATTAAACTTACGCACCGATGCGGCACAAACGCCGGTATCGATACTGGGGAAAATGTTCAGCACTTTACGTTTGCCGGCGTACTCAGAAAGGGAAACGTCAGCCAGGTTTTTAGCAACCAGCGTAAAGGGTTTCGCTTTTTCGCCAGCCTGCGGCAGTTGGCCTGCTACGCTAACCGGATTACCCTGAAAATGAACGGTCTGAGACATAATCTATCCTTTTACTTTTGCTTAACAAGATTCACAGTGTAAAGGAACGAGCAAAGGTGAGACAGTGAAATTATACAGCAGACAACGCCGGTTATGGCACGCGTCGACAAGCTCCTGTTTGTTGCTTATAGCGCAACTGCGCTGAACGCCTCTTCTGACTAACGAGAGAAAAAATATGAGGACGGTTAAAGTTTATCCCGAGGCCTGGCCGCTTAATAAGCCGTTTGTTATTTCGCGCGGCAGCCGTGAGCAGGCGGGTGTAGTGGTGGTGGAGCTGGAAGAAAATGGCGTCAAAGGTGTAGGGGAATGCACGCCTTACCGGCGCTATGGCGAAAGCGAGGCTTCGGTGCTGGCGCAAATTAGCTTGCTGCTGCCGCAGCTGGAAATGGGCATGACACGCGAAGCGCTGCAGGAGGCACTGCCGGCAGGCGCGGCGCGCAACGCCATTGACTCTGCACTGTGGGATCTCGCCTGTCGCCAGCAGCAGCAGACGCTGTGTCAGTTGCTTGGTGTTACGCTGCCCGGCCGGGTGACTATGGCGCAAACCGTTACGCTGGATACGCCGGAATCAATGGCAAGCAGCGCGCTGGCGCTCTGGGAAAACGGGGCCAGGCTGTTAAAAATCAAGCTGGATAACCATCTGATTACTGAGCGGCTGATGGCGATTCGCAGCGCGGTTCCGCAGGCGCGGCTGATTGTGGATGCCAATGAATCCTGGCATAGCGAAGGGCTGGCGGCGCGCTGCCAGCTATTGGCCGATCTGGGGGTTGAAATGCTGGAGCAGCCGCTACCGGCAAGCGAGGATGAGGCGCTGGCAAATTTTATTCATCCATTACCGGTCTGCGCCGACGAAAGCTGCCATACGCGCAGCAGTCTGCCGGCATTGCGTCAGCGCTATGAAATGATCAATATCAAGCTGGATAAAACCGGTGGCCTTACCGAAGCGCTGGCGCTGGCCAGCGCAGCGGAAGAGGCGGGCTTTACGCTTATGCTGGGCTGTATGCTTTGCACCTCACGCGCCGTCAGCGCCGCGCTGCCGCTGGTGCCGCGCGCGCGCCTGATCGATCTTGATGGCCCGACATGGCTGGCGGTGGATGTGGATCCTGGCCTGCGCTTTGGCAGTGGAGAGATTGACCTTACCTCTACGGATTAACGCCTCTTCTGTGTTTCGGGCTGCCAGTAAAGCAGTCCGGTTAAGGCTGGCAGATAACGTTCCGTCGCCTCATCGGCAGAAACCGGCGGCAGCTCGGCGGTAATGCAGGGGAGACCAATATCGGCGCACCAGCTTCCGAACGAACCGGGGGTGCTGTAGCCAACGCTGGAGACCAGCGGCAGCCCTGTCTGTTCAGCTAACCAGCCGCCGAGCTGGCTATGCTGCGGATCCTCAATGCAGGCCAACGGTTCATGCAGGGAGACCACCCAGGCAGGCCGCAGCGTATGAATCAGCTGACAGAGCGCTGCGGTTTCCGGCTCTGACGCGGCACGCGCGCCGGTAGAAAGCTTTACGTCACGTTGTTCAGCGCTACTGTTCCAGCGATATACCGTTTCGCCAGCCTGCCAGTTCGCCGCCGGAAAGTTACGGTTAAGGTCTACGCCGTTGGCATTGGCGCGCAAACCCAGCTGGCAGCCGTCGGGATTAACCGCCAGTACCAGATGATGCCGTCGCAGACGGGCAGGCAGTGTGCGCAGCGCGCAGGAAAGGGTTACCACAGCTGCGCCTTCGTCACCGTGCGTGCCTGCCAGAATTAGCCCGCTATCGCGTGCCGCCAGCGGCGCCGGGAACCAGAGCAGCGGCGCCCCCAACACCGACGTGCCGTAACGCGTCATCTCCGCCGTCAGTGCGCCGCGTTGTGAACGCGGCTGTTGCATTGTCATCATTTGCTCCTGTGAAAAAAGTCGCAGAACCGGCGGCGCGGCCACTGCAATAAGCAAAACAGCTGGTTCAGGATCAATTATTTGCGCTAAAGTGCCGGTTAGCATAAGCCACCAATATGTTTTGCCAAACCGGCAGCTTTAAGGGTAGGACAAGATGAAATCATTTCGCATTGCGCTGCGTACCTTTTTAACCGCCTCGCTGTTAACCACGGCGCAGGCTGCACAGGTGGCCCCTGGCGACCAGCTGGCGGAACGGCAGGATATCGTGCGCCATATCAAAGATGAACCGGCGTCGCTCGATCCGCAAAAGGCTGTGGGACTCCCTGAAATCCAGGTGATGCGCGATCTGTTCGAAGGGTTAACCAACCAGGATGCGCAGGGAAACGTTGTGCCGGGCGTGGCGCAAAGCTGGCAGAGCAATGATAACCAGAGCTGGATCTTCACGCTGCGGGAGGATGCGCGCTGGTCAGACGGCAAGCCGGTAACGGCCCAGGATTTTGTCTACAGCTGGCGGCGTCTGGTTGACAGTAAAAATGCCTCGTCTTACGCCTGGTTTGCCGGGCTGGCGGCGATTCATAACGCCGGGGCGATAACGCAGGGTAAACTGCCGCCCGAGAGCCTTGGCGTCACCGCGCTGGATAAAACCCATCTTAAGGTAACGCTCGATCGACCTGTCGCCTGGTTTCCCAGCCTCACCGCGCATGTCAGCCTCTATCCGGTACCACAAAAGGTGATTGAGGCGTGGGGCGATGCCTGGACCAGGCCGGGTAATCTGATCGGCAACGGCGCTTATCAGCTAAAGGAACGGGTAGTAAATGAAAAAATTGTGCTGGTGCGTAATCAGAACTATTGGGATAACGCACATTCAGTACTGAATCAGGTCACGTTCTTGCCGATTAACGAAGAGTCCAGCGCCACCAAGCGCTATCGCGCAGGGGATATCGATATTACCGAATCCTTCCCGAAAAACCTCTACGGCATGCTAAAGAAAAACATTCCGAATGAGGTCTATACGCCCGATCAGCTGGGAACCTATTATTATGCGTTTAATACGCAGCGCGGGCCGACTGCCGATGCGCGCGTGCGTCGGGCACTCTCCTGGAGCATTGACCGTCGCATTATCGCCGAAAAAGTGTTGGGCACCGGCGAAAAACCTGCCTGGCATCTCACCCCGGAAGTGGTAAGCGGTTTTACGCCCAAACCCTCCATTTTGCAGCAGCACACCCAGGCCGAACTGAATATGCAGGCGAAGGCGCTGCTGGCTGCGGCTGGCTATGGGCCAAACCGGCCGCTGCGGTTGTCGCTGCTGTATAACACATCAGAAAACCATCAAAAGATCGCTATTGCGGTGGCCTCGATGTGGAAGAAAAACCTCGGCGTAGAGGTGAAACTGCAAAATCAGGAGTGGAAAACCTATATCGACAGCCGCAACAGCGGCAATTTCGACGTGATCCGTGCTTCCTGGATTGGGGATTATAATGAGCCTTCCACCTTTCTTAGCCTGCTGACGTCCAGCCACAGCGGTAATATTGCTAAGTTCCATAATGCGGATTACGATGCGGTGCTGGCGAAGGCGAGCCGGGAAAACAACGCGCAGGCGCGTAACGAGGATTACAACCGCGCAGAGCAGATCCTTGATGAGCAGGCGCCGATCGCGCCAGTTTATCAATATACCAACGGGCGCTTAATCAAGCCCTGGGTGAAAGGCTATCCCATTAACAACCCTGAAGACGTTGCCTACAGCCGCCAGCTCTATATCCTCAAACATTAAGCATACAGGGCGGTCATAGCGCGTTGTTTATGCGCCATGACCGTCTCGCCGCTGCTTTTCTTTTTTCGCACAGACCGCGACGCTATTTATTGAACATGTCCGCGACGCCGAAAGATTGATTCTGCCTGGCGTCAGGCTAGACTGTAGCGTTTGAATTCAGCTGATTATGAGGCATGACGTGAACGTCATTGAAGGAAAAGCGCTACAGGTTTCAGGTGCAATTATCGCCTGCCAGCTTGACGGGCAGGGCGGCCTGATCCCGATTGAAGATAAAGATGTGATTCATTGCGAGCGCCCCTGCTGGCTTCATCTCAATTATACCCACCGCGAAAGCGCCGAGTGGCTCTCTTCCACGCCGCTCATCCCGGACGCGGTACGCGATGCGCTGGCCGGAGACAGCCTGCGCCCACGCGTTAGCCGTCTGGGCGATGGTTTTATGATTACGCTACGCAGCGTGAACCGCAACAGCGATTCACGACCTGAACAGCTGGTGGCTATTCGCGTTTTTATTAACGATAAGCTGATTGTTTCCACGCGACGGCGTAAGGTTAACGCTATCGATGAAGTGCTGTCCGAGCTGCAAAACGGCAATGGTCCGGTGGATGGCGGAAGCTGGCTGGTAGAGCTTTGCGATGTGCTGACCGATCACACCAGTGAATTTATCGAAGATCTGCAGGATAAAATTATTGAGCTGGAAGATGCGTTAATGGATCAGCGCGTACCGGCTCGTGGCGAATTGGCGCTGCTGCGTAAGCAGCTGATAGTGATGCGCCGTTATATGACGCCACAGCGTGATGTCTATGCGCGTCTGGCCAGCGAAAAGCTGGGCTGGATGGATGACAATGAACGTCGCCGCATGCAGGAAATTGCTGACCGGCTTGGCCGTGGGCTGGATGACTTAGCCGCCAGCGTGGCGCGCACGGCGGTGCTGGCGGATGAGATCGCATCGATAATGCAGGAGGCGATGAACCGGCGAACCTACACCATGTCGCTGCTGGCGATGCTCTTTCTGCCGACAACCTTTCTTACCGGCCTGTTTGGCGTCAACCTGGGCGGTATCCCGGGAGCGGAAAGCCGCTATGGCTTTGCGATTTTCTGCCTGATGTTAGTGTTGCTGGTGGCTGGCGTTGCCCTGTGGTTACATAAACGTAAGTGGCTATAGCAAAAGCAAATGGGTAACCAGAAAAGGGGAGAAAAGCTGATCGACGTCAATAAACTGTAGGCAGGGCTGGGGCAAACTCTCTTCCGCAGGTGAATGCAACGTCAAGCGATGGGCGTTGCGCTCCATATTGTCTTACTTCCTTTTTTTGAATTACTGCATAGCACAATTGATTCGTACGACGCCGGCCTTAAAGCCGGCTTTTTTTTGCCGCTTCGCCATCCCTGTGCAATTTCTTCTACGCTTAAGAAACCGAGCAACCTGAGGAAGAAACTATGCCGATTTTGTGGATGACCAACCCGCTTTCCGCTTCCGACCCGATACCCACCGATCCCGTTCCGGTTCCTGATCCGATCCCGCAGCCACAGCCGACACCCGACCCAATGCCGGATCCCGAGCCGATTCTCGATCCGCCGCCGCATATGAAATAATTTATCGCAATCCTGGCACCATACTGCCTGTTACCGGTATGGTGCCAGCGTGCTTATTTGATTTCCAGAATATCCAGGCGCTGACTCGCAGGCGCATCTTCTTCTTCATCCGGCTGCCAGCCAACCGGCTGGAGCGGCAGAGACTCACGATCGAAAGCCAGATCGCCACCATCCACCACGGCGCTGCCATGTTGAATCGATTTAAAATCAAACAGCGAGGTATCGGCCAGATGCGACGGAACCACGTTTTGCATGGCGCTGAACATGGTTTCAATGCGACCCGGATAGCGTTTATCCCAGTCGCGCAGCATATCTGCAATCACCTGACGCTGTAGATTAGGCTGAGAGCCGCACAGGTTGCACGGAATAATCGGATACTGACGTGCAATGGCAAAGCGCTCAATATCTTTTTCACGACAATAAGCCAGCGGGCGGATGACGATATGCTTACCGTCGTCACTCATCAGCTTCGGCGGCATACCTTTCATTTTCCCGCCGTAAAACATATTCAAAAACAGGGTTTGCAGAATATCGTCACGGTGATGTCCCAGGGCGATTTTGGTGCAGCCCAGTTCCGTAGCGGTACGGTAAAGAATGCCACGACGCAGGCGTGAGCAGAGTGAGCAGGTGGTTTTCCCTTCGGGGATTTTATCTTTAACGATGCCGTAGGTGTTCTCTTCGACGATTTTATATTCAACGCCAAGAGAGTCCAGATACTGCGGCAGCACATGCTCCGGGAAGCCTGGCTGTTTCTGATCAAGGTTAACCGCAATCAGCGAAAAATTGACCGGCGCGCTTTGCTGCAGGTTACGCAAAATTTCCAGCATGGTGTAGCTATCTTTACCGCCGGACAGGCAAACCATGATGCGATCGCCTTCTTCGATCATATTGAAATCGGCAATCGCTTCACCCACGTTACGACGCAGGCGCTTTTGCAGCTTGTTCAGGTTGTATTGCTCTTTCTTATTAACGGTTTGATCTTGTTGCATTTTATAGTGTCTCGACAGCCAAAGGGGCATAGAAGGGGCAACATTTTTTACAGCGGCAGCCGGATGTTAACCAGGGAGATAATATTTCCTGGACCGTTTGCGCGTTCTCATGCCCCATCTGGTCAGCAATAAATGACGGATTAGCGCCGGCAGATATCAGCCAACATGCGGAAGTATGGCGCGTATGGTACGGATTATGCCGCCGAATTCCAGCACGTTTTACGGCAGCATTTATCTTGCCCCAGGGCCTGAGAGTGATAGTAGTGGATCCTGAAGATATTTATCAATGCGGAGAGAGTTAGCCCTGTGGTCTCCAGGCTACCCTATTCTGCGTTGTATCAGTGGCTGGAAGTAGAGCAATAGGCTGAGCACGCAACCGCCAGCGAACCTTAAACCGGAGTGGGTCGCCCCTGGCGTGATCTACCCCACGAACCTGGCGCGCGTTAAATGTGACAGTGCGGAAGATATCGCCCGCCACTGGCAACAGATAAAAGAGCCTGAAGATGGGTAATGACGATGAATTTCAGAGGATTGTCTGACATCTCAAGAACTGTATGCATATCCGAACGCCGGGAGACTTACAGGCTCTTCGCGCAGCGATCTTTTGCAGCGATCCGGTTTTGCTGTGCCGGCAGATCTCTAAAAATAGATGGTTCGATTTAGTGGGGTACTTGCATCATCATTGCCCGGCAGTGATTGCCGGGCATACTATCAGGTTCAGGATTCAGAGAAGGAAAGGTGATGGCTCTGTTAATCTGCGATCGCGCTGCTCAGGAAATCCAGAATTAATGTCGTGACGAATGCGGGATTTTCACGGTTACTGATATGACCGGCCTGAGGGATTGTGGTGAATTCACATGCGAGCCTTTCGGCCATGGCTTTTCCCTCGGATAGCGGACGGGGCAGGTCCCGTTCCCCTGTAGCGACATGAGTGGGACACTGAATGCTGTCAAGGATATGCATTCGATCCGCCCGTCCAAAAATCATTTTTCCTACCGGCACAATGCTGTCGCGCAGCTGTTGAGCGCCAAGGGATGAAAGATAAGAGGTTAAAGCGGTGACCTGGTCTGCTGAAGCAGAGGCAGAGTAAAACTGCGATACGATATAGTCTAACAGGGGGGATGTAATGGCACCCGCCTTCTCTACGGCATTAAGCATATGAAAATATTGCGCCTGTGCCTCGGTTGTTTCACTGCCCAGAAACGTATCAAAAAGCATCAATGCCCTGACGCGGTCTGGTGCAAGAGCGGCGAGCTCGGCTCCCCACATGCCGCCAACCGACAGGCCCACCACGGCAAACTCTGTAATGCCCAAATACGTCATCAAATTCAAATGATCTGCGGCCAGGTCTGACAGGGACTCTACCCGGGACGGCAGGGACGGAGAAGCGCCATGCCCCCATAAATCGGGGGCAATAACGCGGTATTTTGTTGTCAGCGCGCTAATCTGCGGCGTCCACATCTTATTATCGAAAAGATAACTGTGACCCAGTAAAACCGGAAAGCCTTTACCTGTGTCGGTGAATGCCATGTAACTTTCATTTTTCAAAATCAAGTTCCTTTTGTCAGAGCCATTAAAAACAACAAACAGCGTAAGTTAAACGGCTATTCTACAACCGGTGGGTTATCGATTTACTTGATGAATTTCACTTTAGTGTGCTTTTTTGGCGATATAGCCGAAAAAGGTTAAGGGCCGGGAGTAAACGCAATCAAAAGAATTTTAGGCTTTATGGGACGGCGGAGAAACAACGGGGTGAGATAACCAGGCAGGCAAGCCAGAATGCCAAATAAGCAGTTGCGTGCCGACAGCGAAGGTTGTCGGCACGCGCTTTCTTATCAAAAAACGTGATTAACGGACCACATGTAAAAAGTGCAGGTGTTTTTCATATTGATCAAGAATATCGTGAAGGATCTGCTCCTGCGTCCAGCCCATCACATCATAATCCTGGCCACCTTCTTTCAGGTAAACTTCCGCCCGATAATACTTTTGTTCATCATCCTTTTCGCTGTCGCCTATTCCCGCCAGAGCAAAAGTTGGCTGCAAATAGGAGCGTAGCCGGACTTCATAAACAAAGTTCAGCTCGTTGCCCAGATCAACTTCGAAATGAATGCGATCATCACCATCCTCGGTACGCGAAGGGGTATTCTGCCTGGCCAGCTCCGCTTCCACCATCTTCATCGCCGGTGTGATCACTTCATTCATGAAACGTCTGACTTGCGAACGTTTCGGGAAATAGGCGATATTACGCAGCCTGCGTTGCCAGGAGATAGGATTGCGTGCCGCAGTCGGCGCGATAGTCGCTATCTGTTTACTGTCGCGTTTCCATGCATCCAGACGCAGCGCTTTTAAAAGTCCATACATCGATATCAGCAGGATGATAGCGAAGGGCAGTGCACTGGCGATAGTCACGGTTTGCAGGGCTTTCATGCCGCCAGCCAGCAGTAGCGTGATGGCAACCACACCCATCAATCCGGCCCAAAAGATACGCTGCCAGATCGGTGTTTTATCTGTCCCACCGGAAGCAAGCGTATCCACGACCATCGCACCCGAGTCAGCCGAAGTAACAAAAAAGACTACAACCATCGCCATCGCGATAAAAGAGAGCACGGAGCTAAAGGGGAAGTGCTCCAGAAAATTAAACAGCGCCAGCGTCTGATCGGCCTGAACGGTTTCGGCCAGGTCGCGCGCGCCTTTTTGCATAATTAGCCAGATAGCGCTGTTGCCGAAAAAGGTCATCCACAGCAGGGTGAAGCCCGCAGGAACAAAAAGAACGCCGGAAACAAACTCCCGGATGGTTCGGCCACGTGAGACACGAGCGATAAACATGCCGACAAACGGCGACCATGCCAGCCACCAGCCCCAGTAAAACAGCGTCCAGCCGCCCAGCCATTTGCTGGACTTAGGCTCATAGGCATAAAGGTTGAATGTCTTGGTTACGATCTCAGAAAGGTAGCCGCCGGTATTTTCTACAAAAGATTTAAGCAGCAGGACGGTTGGACCAAGAATACCCACCATAATCAGCAGTAATACGGCCAGGCTCAGGTTGATTTCAGACAGAATACGGATCCCCTTATCGAGCCCCGATACCACTGAAAGCGTTGCCAGCGCGGTTATCACCACAATTAAAATAACCTGTACGGTTTCATTAACCGGCAGGCCGAAAAGATGGTTCAGTCCGGCGTTAACCTGCAAAACACCATACCCCAGCGATGTTGCGACACCTAACACCGTACCGATAACGGCAAAAATATCGACGGCGTGTCCCATCCAGCCATAAATACGGTCGCCAATAATCGGGTAGAGCGCCGAGCGCAACGTCAGCGGCAAGCCATGACGGTAGCTGAAAAAGGCCAGTATCAGGGCAACAATCGCATAAATTGCCCAGGCATGAAGCCCCCAGTGGAAAAAGGTGATACGTAGCGCCTCTTTCGCGGCCTGAATGGTTTCCGGTGTGCCGGTAGGCGGGGCCATATAGTGCATTACAGGCTCAGCCACCCCAAAGAACATTAGCCCGATACCCATTCCGGCAGAAAAGAGCATCGCGAACCAGGAGATATAGCTAAAATCGGGTTCGGCATGATCGGGGCCCAGCTTAATATCGCCATAACGCGACATCCCCAGGTAGGTCACGGTCAGTAAGATCAGGGCGACAGCCAGAATGTAAAACCAGCTCGCATTGGTAAACAGGGCGCTTTGCAACGCGCCTAACTGGCGTTCAGCCTGTTCAGGAAACATCGCCGAGAAGGCGACCAGCAGGAAGATTAAAACTGCGGAAGTATAAAAAACCGGCGGATTGATTTGGCTGCGTTTAGCTTTAAGTACGGGTTCATTTTGATTCATTGTTTACCTTTGACGCGATTGAAACTGCGCTAAATGTAACAATCAGTATGAAATAGTTAAACCCGGGATGTCATAAATTTATGTTTTTCTGCTCTGCTAAAGGTTTTTTTAAAGAAAATGCGCGTTTTTTCAGGTAAATCCCGTTTACCAGATAGGTGTCTGGCTGCTCAGGACGTTATAATTTCAGCGAATTCCATAAGCGAAACGAGAATATTCCTGGTGACTTTCTGACAGGAAAATAACGTAAAAAGATGTTTCCTGTCTCGACGCCTGCATTAACGTCGCTTATGCTGGCAAAGCCTTGACCCCTATCATTCCCGGAGCCCGACCAATGAAAGCAGCCACTTTTCTGCTTGCTGGCGCTGCGCTGTTGCTCAGCGCATGTAGCAGCAGTGACAATGAGCCGCCACAGCAGGCCACCGCCGCGCATGTTCAGCCCAGAGTCAGTATGTCCTCTCTGGCGGAAAGCAACTGCGCCCTCGCGGGCGGAACCCTGGCATTTTCTCGTCAGCTGGACGGCAGTAGCACGGGAATGTGTCAGTTAGCCAATGGGCGTCGCTGTAGTGAAAGCGCGCTGGAAAGCGGAAGCTGCGCGCGCTTTTAACATTCTGGTGCGCACAGGGCGCACCAGAAAGAGTGACTAAACGCTGACCTCATTCGGGCAGGCCTCGCCTTTTGCCAGCTGTTGCAGGTTAGAGAGCGTGGTTTCTGAAATGGCGGTAAGCGCTTCAGCGGTTAAGAAAGCCTGATGACCGGTAAACAGAACGTTATGGCAGGCCGAAAGGCGACGGAACACATCGTCCTGAATCACGTCATTGGATTTGTCCTCAAAGAACAGATCGCGCTCATTTTCATAGACGTCCATGCCAAGCGAACCAATTTTCTGCTGTTTCAATGCCTCGATCGCGGCCTGAGAATCCACCAGTCCGCCACGGCTGGTATTGATGATCATTACCCCGTCCTTCATCTGGCTGAATGCGGCGGCATCCAGTAAATGATGGTTATCCGCCGTCAGCGGACAGTGCAGGGTAATCACATCGGATTCTTTAAACAGGCTTTTAATATCGACATATTCTGCGCCCAGATCCAACGCCTGTGGGTTTGGGTAAGGATCGAATGCCAGCAGGCGCATGCCAAAACCCTTTAAAATCCGCAGCGTCGCGATACCGATTTTACCGGTGCCCACCACGCCAGCGGTACGACCATGCATATTAAAACCGATTAATCCCTCCAGGGAGAAGTTGGCGTCGCGGGTGCGCTGATAGGCGCGATGAATACGACGGTTAAGCGTCATCATCATGCCTACTGCATGTTCCGCCACCGCTTCCGGCGAGTAGGCCGGTACGCGTACCACTTTCAGGCCCAGCTCGGCGGCCGCCGCTAAATCAACATTATTAAAACCGGCGCAGCGTAATGCGATGATTTTTACACCCTGGGCGCTAAGGATTTCCAGCACCGGGCGGCTGGCGTCATCATTAACAAAAATACAGACGGCTTCACAATTGACGGCGTTTATCGCAGTACGTTCGGTAAGCAAAAAATCAAAGTATTCGATATCGAAACCAAAGCGCTGGTTAACGTTATCCAGATATTTTTTGTCGTACTGTTTGGTGCTGTAGACCGCAAGCTTCATTGTCGACTCCTTATTATTGTCTCTTGATCCATTTTAGACTGGCAGGCCTGCGCCGTAACTTTTAATCTGCTGCCCGCGCATCCGGCGCTGCGCAATACAGAAAAGCGTAGCGAAACCTTCACCCTGGGTAATGAACATGCCATCATAGCCGCAGGATTTTTTACCGAACAGGACCGTTATAGCAATGCGATGGCGCTTATCTTTTGCTCTGGCCTCGCTGCTGGCGCTGGTTCTGCTGGTGCTGGCGCTATTGGGTAGCGTGACGTACTGGCTGCCGCGCCTGGCGGGAATCTGGTTGCCTGTGGGCACAAGTATTGCGCTGGATGCTTCACCGCGCTGGCAACAGGGAGCGCTGCGTTTTCCGGCGGTGCGCTATCTGGTTGCTGATTGCCAACTGGCTGAGCTGCAGCATCTCTCTCTGGGGTTTCAGGGCTCGCGCTGGCAGGCCCGTGCGCAACGCCTGGTGCTGGACACTGCCTGCCTGAGCCGTTTACCCGCCGACAGTCACTCTGCCAGTGCGCCGCGCTCGCTGGCGCAGTGGCAGGCGATGCTGCCATCTGCTGATGTTGCTATCGATCGTCTCATCATTAATCCTTATCAGAACTGGTCTGGCGCGCTGCGGCTGACGCTGGATGCAGATGCGCAACGGCTCGACTATCAGGGCGATAAACTGCGTCTGCTGGCCGATTTGCAGGGGCAGCGTCTCTCGCTGCGCCAGCTAACGCTACAGGCGCCCACGCTTAGCGAACCGGTTAGTCTGCACGGTTCGCTGATGCTGACAGAATTTGCCAACGGCGTGCCGGAAAGCGGCGAGCTTGGCGGCAACTTTACCCTGACGCAAGTACCGCATCCGTTGCGTTTTACGCTGACATGGCAGCAGCAGCAGGGCCGCCTGGTACTGCAAACGCCGCAGGATGCCGAGCCGCTGGTGGATCTTCCCTGGCAGGTAACGCCGGAGCAGATCCGCATTGAAAGCGGACGCTGGCGTTGGCCGTGGGCAGCGCAGCCGCTGGCGGGTGGCGTCGCGCTGGCCTTCTCTCACTGGCAGCAGGGGCTGGAAGCCACTGAAATTAGCGGACGGCTGAATATGCTGACGCAGGGCCGTGGCGGCAAAGGCAACATTGTGTTGACGCTGGGGCCAGGGCATTTATCCCTTACCGACAGCCAGCTACCGCTGCGCCTTACCGGAGAAAGCAAGCTGGCGGCGCTGCAGTTTTATGCCTCGCTACCCGGCACGCTGCAAGGTTCCCTGCTGGATCCGCAGTTATCTGTCGCGCCGGGCGCGCTGCTGCGTATGCGCGGACGCCTGCTTTCCACGCTGGACGTTGACGAGGCGCGCTGGCCGCTGGCTGGGGTAAGCCTTTCCGCCTCCGGCATTAATGGTCGTTTGCAGGCGATTTTGCGCGCACACGATACCCAAAAAGGGCGCTTTACGCTGCATCTGGATGGTCGCGCCAGCGAGTTTTGGCCCGATAGTGGGCGTTGGGCATGGCGCTACTGGGGCAACGGCTATCTGGCGCCGCTGGATGCCAAATGGGATGTGCAGGGCACCGGCAACTGGCACGATAGCGCTATTTCGTTAACGACGCTCTCTACCGGATTTGACCGGCTCAGCTACGACATGACCACGGTGAATCAGCCCCGGCTGCGGCTGGCGCAGCCGCTGGTCTGGCAGCGCGATGCCGGGCAGGCCGCGTTTCACGGTAAAATCACGCTTGATGCCGCAGCGACCCGCTTTGAACGTGGCGGTTATCTGCCGCCGTCGCGGCTGGAACTCACGCTAAAAGGCAGCGATCCGGCGCATTTTTTATTTAACGGCAGCCTGCAGGCGCAATCGATCGGCCCGATTCGCGTGAATGGTCGCTGGGACAGCGAGCGTTTGCGCGGACAGGCCTGGTGGCCGGCGCAATCCCTGACGGTTTTCCAGCCGCTGCTTAGTCCTGATTTGAAAATGAAAATTACCGGCGGCACGCTACGGGCGCAGGTGGCCTTCTCCGCCGCTGAACAGCAGGGCTTTACCGCAGGTGGGCACTGGGTGGTGCAAAACGGCGCGTTATGGATGCCGGATAACAGCATTGAAGGGGTTGATTTCTCACTGCCGTTTCGTCTGCATCAGAGCCGCTGGTCACTGGGCACGCATGGGCCCGTATCGCTGCGCATCAAAAACATCAATAACCAGTTTCTGATCCATGATGTTACCGCCCAGCTACAGGGCAGCTGGCCGTGGCAGGAGAGCGAACCGCTTACGCTGAGCAACGTCAGTCTGGCGCTGCTGGGCGGCACGCTGAGCCTGCAGCAGTTGCGTCTGCCGCAGCATCAGCCCGCGGTTATTCGTCTGCGCGAAATTAGCCTGAGCGAGCTGATCACCGCCCTTAAGCCAAAGCAGATCGCCATGTCCGGGCGCATCAACGGCGAGCTGCCGCTGTGGCTGGATAATTCCCCCTGGCTGGTTAAGGATGGCTGGATCGCTAACAGCGGCAACCTGACGCTGCGGCTGGATAAACAGATGGCTGATACCATAACGCAGAATAATATTGCCGCCGGTGCCGCACTGGACTGGCTGCGTTATATGGAAATCTCCCGTAGCTGGGCCAGGCTCAATCTCAATACCATCGGCGATCTCACCCTGCAGGCGGAAGTTAACGGCACCAGTCGTTTCAGCAATCGCGATCAGCATGTCAATCTGAACTATCGCCATCAGGAGAACCTGTTTCAGCTGTGGCGTAGCCTGCGTTTTGGCGATAATTTGCAATCCTGGGTAGAGCAAAACGCGGCTCTGCCTTCACAGAAGGACTCAAAGCATGAGAATTAATCGGATGCTGCTGCTGGCCTGTTGTTTTGGGTTAGGGGGCTGCGTACCGCGTATTGAGGTCGCGGCGCCAAAGGAACCGATTACCATCAATATGAATGTGAAAATCGAGCATGAAATCCATATCCGGGTAGATAAAGATGTGGAAGCGCTGCTGAAAGATCAGAATCTTTTTTAAGGAGCAGCATGATGAAAGGCTGGAGCGTACTCTTTCTGCTCTGCATGTTGACGGCAACACCGGCGCAGGCGCTGACGCTGGATGAGGCGCGTCAACAGGGGCGCGTTGGCGAAACCCTGAGCGGCTATCTGGCAGCACGTCAGCATGACGCAGAGACAGAGGCGCTAATCACGCACATCAATCAGCAACGTGAACAGCGTTATCGGGAAGTTGCGCAGCGTAACCAACTTTCTACCGCTGAAGTTGCGCGTATTGCCGGAGAAAAGCTGGTGCAGCGCGCCGCCGCCGGGGAGTATGTACAGGGGATTAACGGCAGGTGGGTAAGAAAACAGTAACGCGGCGGAGAGCCGGGGATAAAGCACAGGCGTAAGAATAACATGCTGGCCGCTGCTGCAGCGGCCAGCGCAGGCATCAGGCGGTTGCCAGCTGCTGCAAAACTTCTTTTGCTTCAGCGGTGGCTTTGGTGGCCACTTCCGGGCCGTAAGCGATACCTTCAGCAAAAACGAAGCTCACGTCGGTAATGCCGATAAAGCCGAGGAACAGCTGCACGTAAGGGGTCAGCAGATCGGTAGGCGTATCTTTATGAATGCCGCCACGGCTGGAAATCACTACCGCGCGTTTCCCTTTAACCAGGCCTTCCGGGCCCGCTTCGGTATAGCGGAAAGTGACGCCAGCGCGGGCGATCAAATCGAAATAGTTTTTCAGCTGAGTAGGGATATTGAAATTGTACATCGGCGCCGCAATAACAATCACATCGTGCGCGTTCAGTTCAGCGATCAGCTCATCAGAGAGCGCCAGCGCTTCTTGCTGACGCGGGGTCAGTTCGGCATCGGAAGGACGCAGTGCGCCGACCAGTTCGCCATCCAGTACCGGGATCGGGGTTGCAGCCAGATCGCGTACCGTTACCTGATCGCCGTTCGCACTGGCCTCGGCGGCATAAAAATCGGCCAGCTGGCCTGACTGAGAGTAACCGGCAAGAATACTGGATTTTAAAACTAATACTTTGCTCATGCTGTTTTCCTGTCTGCTGATTAGGGAAGTCTGTCTGCTCAATGGTTTACACTGTAGGGAGTTTAACTCAGCAGTGAAAGCGCAATATTTCGAGTCCTATGTTCAAAATTCCTGAACAAGCCCAGAGGCAATCTTTGTCAATACGCGGCCTGTGTTACCATACGCCGCAATAAATGAACGTAATGTCGGCCAGTGCCGACCACGCGGCGGCCATAACAGCAATCAGAAGCCGCTGTGTTAATAAGGTAATAACTATGTCTGTCGAATCAAACACATCGCCGCTGGCCCCTTTCTGGGCGCGGCTGGATAGCGTGACGCTGCGGGATCGCCAGCGCCTGCAACGTCGCCTGCACGGTGCTAAAAAGGTAAAAAACCCAACGGCCTGGCAGAGTATCGCCGAGGAGCTGGAGAAAGAGTTTGCGCTGGCCGAACAGCGTTTGCAGCAGCGCCAGGCGGCGACGCCGGTTATTCGCTTCCCGGAGAATCTGCCGGTTAGCCAGAAACAGCAGGAGATTGCTGACGCCATTCGCGATCATCAGGTGATTATCGTGGCGGGTGAAACCGGCTCCGGTAAAACCACCCAGCTGCCGAAAATTTGTCTGACGCTGGGGCGCGGCGTCAAAGGATTGATCGGCCACACGCAGCCGCGTCGTCTGGCGGCGCGCACGGTAGCCAACCGTATTGCCGATGAGCTGGAAACCTCACTGGGCGGCTGCGTCGGCTATAAAGTGCGCTTTAACGATCAGGTCAGCGACAATACGCAGATCAAACTGATGACGGACGGTATTCTGCTGGCAGAAATCCAGCAGGACCGGCTGTTAATGCAGTACGACACCATCATTATTGATGAAGCGCATGAACGTAGCCTGAATATCGATTTTCTGCTGGGCTATCTGCGTGAGCTGTTGCCGCGCCGTCCCGATCTAAAAGTGATTATTACCTCGGCGACCATCGATCCGCAGCGCTTTTCACGCCATTTCAATAATGCGCCGGTGGTGGAAGTTTCCGGGCGCACGTATCCGGTCGAGGTGCGCTATCGTCCGGTGGTTAACGATGTGGATGACAGCGATCGCGATCAGCTGCAGGCAATTTTTGATGCGGTCGATGAGCTGGCACAGGAGAGCAGCGGCGATATCCTGATCTTTATGAGCGGCGAGCGTGAAATCCGTGATACCGCCGATGCGCTAAGCAAGCGCGACCTGCCGCATACGGAAATTCTGCCGCTTTATGCGCGCCTGTCCAACGCCGAGCAGAACCGGGTGTTTCAGTCACACAGCGGACGTCGCATCGTGCTGGCCACCAACGTCGCGGAAACTTCGCTTACGGTGCCCGGCATCAAATATGTTATCGACCCCGGCACTGCACGCATCAGCCGCTACAGCTACCGTACCAAAGTGCAACGCCTGCCGATCGAGCCGGTATCGCAGGCATCGGCTAATCAGCGCAAGGGGCGCTGTGGCCGCGTCTCTGAAGGGATCTGTATCCGTCTCTATTCCGAGGAAGATTTTTTAAGCCGCCCGGAATTTACCGACCCGGAGATTCTGCGTACCAACCTGGCATCGGTTATTTTGCAGATGACCGCGCTGGGGCTGGGCGATATCAGCGCCTTCCCGTTTGTTGAAGCACCCGATAAGCGCAATATTCAGGATGGCGTGCGCCTGCTGGAAGAGTTGGGCGCGATTACCGAAGAGGAAAATGGCCGCTATCGCCTGACGCCGTCGGGCCGCCAGCTGGCGCAGTTGCCGGTGGATCCGCGGCTGGCGCGGATGGTGCTGGAAGCGCAGAAATATGGCTGCGTGCGCGAAGTGATGATTATCGTCGCAGCGCTCTCAATTCAGGACCCGCGTGAGCGACCGGTAGAAAAGCAGCAGGCCGCTGATGAGAAACATCGGCGCTTCGCCGATAAAGAATCTGACTTTATCGCCTTCGTTAACCTGTGGAACTATCTCCAGGAGCAGCAGAAAGCGCTGTCCGGCAACGCTTTTCGTCGCCAGTGTAAAACAGACTATCTCAACTATCTGCGCGTGCGCGAATGGCAGGATATTTATACCCAGCTGCGCCAGGTCGTACGTGAACTGGGCATGCCGGTAAATAGCGAACCGGCGCCGTACCGTGAAATTCACACCGCACTGCTGACCGGTTTGCTGTCGCATATTGGCATGAAGGATGCCGAAAAGCAGGAGTTCAGCGGCGCGCGTAACGCCCGTTTCTCCATCTTCCCCGGCTCGTCGCTGTTTAAAAAGCCGCCAAAATGGGCCATGGTCGCGGAGCTGGTGGAAACCAGCCGACTATGGGGACGTATTGCCGCGCGGATCGATCCCGAATGGATCGAGCCGATTGCCCAGCATCTGCTAAAACGCAGCTACAGCGAACCGCACTGGGAGAAAGCGCAGGGCGCGGTGATGGCGATGGAAAAAGTGACGCTGTACGGCCTGCCTATCGTGAACGCGCGCAAGGTCAACTACGGCAAAATCGATCCGCAGCTGTCGCGTGAACTGTTTATTCGTCATGCGCTGGTCGAGGGCGACTGGCAAACGCGCCACGCCTTCTTTAAGGCCAACCAGAAGCTGCGCAGCGAAGTAGAAGATCTGGAGCATAAATCGCGCCGCCGCGACATTCTGGTGGACGATGAAACACTGTTTGCCTTTTATGACAGCCGCGTGGCGCATGAAGTGGTTTCCGCTCGTCACTTTGACAGCTGGTGGAAAAAGGCCAGTCAGCAAACGCCCGATCTGCTCAGTTTCGATAAAGAGATGTTGATTAAGCAGGGTGCGGATAAGGTCAGCAAACTGGATTATCCCAATTTCTGGCAACAGGGGAATCTCAGGCTACGCCTGAGCTATCAGTTTGAGCCCGGCGCTGATGCCGATGGCGTAACCGTGCATATTCCGCTGCCGCTGTTAAATCAGGTCGAAGAGAGCGGCTTTGAATGGCAAATTCCCGGTCTGCGCCGCGAGCTGATTGTGGCGCTGATTAAATCGCTGCCGAAGCCGGTTCGGCGTAATTTCGTGCCTGCGCCCAACTACGCCGAGGCATTTTTGGGGCGCGTGACCAGCACTGAAATGCCGTTACTGGATGCGCTGGAGCGCGAGTTCCGCCGCATGACCGGCGTGACTATTGACCGCGAGGCCTGGCAATGGGATCTGGTGCCCGATCACCTGAAAATAACGTTCCGCGTGCTGGATGAGCATAACCGCAAGCTGAAAGAAGGGAAGGATCTGACGGCCCTGAAGACGGCGCTGAAAAGCAAGGTTCAGGAAACGCTGTCGAAAGTGGCCGACGATGGGCTGGAGCAGAGCGGCTTGCATATCTGGAGCTTTGGCGATCTGCCCAGCCAGTTTGAGCAGAAGCGCGGCAGCTACAGCGTAAAGGCCTGGCCGGCGCTGGTGGATGAAAAAGATAGCGTGGCGATTCGCCTGTTTGACAGCCAGCATGAGCAGCAAAAAATGATGTGGCGCGGTCAGCGCCGTCTGCTGCTGTTGAACATTCCTTCGCCGATAAAATACCTGCATGAGAAACTGCCAAACAAAGCCAAGCTGGGGCTTTACTTTAATCCCTACGGCAAGGTGCTGGAGCTGATCGATGACTGTATTACCTGCGGTATAGATAAGCTGATGGCAGAAAATGGCGGGCCAGCCTGGAAAGAAGAGGAATATCAACAGCTGCATGAGAAAGTACGTGCCGGGCTGAACGACACGGTGGTGGAGATCGCCAAACTGGTCGAGCAGATCCTGACAGCGGTATTTAATATCAACAAACGGCTGAAAGGGCGCGTGGATATGACCATGGCGCTGGGGCTGTCAGATATTAAAGCACAGATGAGCGGCCTGGTTTACCGTGGTTTTGTGACCCAGAACGGCTGGAAACGTCTGCCCGATACGCTGCGTTACCTGCGGGCGATTGAGCGGCGGCTGGAGAAATTGCCGGTTGATCCGCACAGCGATCGGGCGCGTATGTTGAAAGTGGAGCAGGTGCAGCAGGCCTGGCAGAGTTGGCTGAATAAGCTGCCGCCTGCCCGTCGCGATGATGAGGATGTGCAGGAGATCCGCTGGATGATCGAAGAGCTACGTGTCAGCTATTTCGCTCAGCAGCTTGGCACGCCTTATCCTGTCTCTGATAAACGCATCCTGCAGGCAATGGAGCAGATTGCTGCCTGATGCACGCTGGCCGTTGGGTTATTCAGCGGCCAGCGCTTCCAGCTCGTCATGAAACGCGGTCACGGCTATCGCCCGGTTATCGGCGCGGTAGCGATCTGCCGCCGCCGGTGCCGAGCTTTGTACTGCAATAAGCCGCCAGCCTTCGGCAGTTTGCAGCAGTAAAGGCGATCCGCTGTCGCCAGGCAGGGTATCGCACTGATGTGACAGTACCGAACGCTGCGCCCAGCCAGTAATCAAACAGTCGCTGTGTGACCAGAGCGCATCAAGATGATCTTCCGGGTAACCCGCCTGAGTGACTTTACGGCCAGTGGTTTTTAACGCGGCGGTCAGATCGCTGCGCGAGCCGCTAAACAGTGGCACTGGCGTGATACCGGAAGGTGGGTTGCGCAGTACAATCAGACCGTAGTCATACGGAGCGGCTGCCGCCGGCACAATCCAGCCATCGCCATCCGCCTTGAGTTTTTTCCCCAGGCCTGGATCCACGCGTCCTTCAATATCATGAATCTCATAGCGCCAGCCGTTATCGCTGGCAATAAAGCGCAGCGCAACCGGCTTATCAAGCTTGCCTGGTGGTGTAACCAGACAATGCCCGGCGGTCAGCGCCAGATGTGTTGAAATAAGCGTTGCGCTGCAGAGGTTACCGCTGGCGGTTTCCAGTTGCCCAATCGCTTCCCAGGGCACGCTGGCGGGATGCGTAATGGGCTGACGATCGTCATGATCAAAGAACAGTGTCTTGAGCTCTTCAGGACCTGGGGCATCATCGCTCTCATCATCCGCATGAGAAAAGCTGGAAAAACAGAGTAAACCCACTACTAACACAGCCGTTATGCGCATATCTCACTCAAAGAAGGGGAGAATTATAAGAAAAAAAGGATTAACACGCGTCATGCGTAACTATAGACGGTGAGAAGCAAAAAAGGGAGTTTAATTCGGAATATCAGTACGCTACGTGCATCAAACGTAGAAGCAGGCCGCAATGACACCGCAGAGGATCATGACGAAGAGAATAATTTCGAAACGATAGCGACGTATCACTTCTGCTACTCCAGGATAAAACACCCGGCAAACCGGGTGTCTGAGATAGATAACCAGGCACCTGCGCCTCAGGCGATTTTAAGCATCGCCGCTTATCACGCCCGGTAGCCCGGGCGTCGTCAGGCGGTTATCGCGGGGAGCTTTGATGCTTATTTTGCGGCAGGCTTAACCACTTTTTTATGATGCTTTTTTGCCGCCTGCGCTTTCTGCGCTACCGGCTTAGCGGCATGTTTGTGATGTTTTTTCGCCGCCTGTGCTTTCTGCGCTGCTGGCTTAGCGGCATGTTTGTGATGCTTTTTCGCCGCCTGTGCTTTCTGCTCTGCCGGTTTAGCCGCCTTTTTATGGTGCTTTTTCGCGGCCTGCGCTTTTTGCGCGGCGGCTTTTTTATGTTTGTGATGGACCACTTTGTGTGAGGCTTTCGCCGGAGCAGCAGTGGTCGTCG
This sequence comes from Pantoea alhagi, assembly GCF_002101395.1. Classification (NCBI taxonomy): domain Bacteria; kingdom Pseudomonadati; phylum Pseudomonadota; class Gammaproteobacteria; order Enterobacterales; family Erwiniaceae; genus Pantoea; species Pantoea alhagi. Next base: position 3,619,618 of record NZ_CP019706.1, read on the forward strand.
TCGCGGTGGCAGCCAGAGCGGCAGCAGTATCCGCTGCGAAAGCCACGGAAGAGATACCCATAGCAGCGGCTACAACCAGAGCAAATAATTTTTTCATTGCAAGACCCTCTATTTCTTTATCATTAGCCCACTGCGGGGCCGGTGAAGAGACTATAGAGAAACGCAGTTGGGCTTTCCGTGAGTGATTGGTATCGGCGTGTAACCGAATGTACAGCGCGGAAGAAATCTGGCCTGCTGATCAGCAGGCCAGTTAACGGCGGAAGGCTATGCAGAGGCCAGATAACGCTGTTCCAGATGGCGACGGAAATGCAGCGGGTTGAGATCTTCACCGCTCGCCTGAGTGATCAACTGGGCGGTAGGGAATCGGCTGCCGTGCTGCCAGATATTCTGCGAAAGCCAGTTAAAAATCGGCTGCAGCTCACCGGCGGCGATCTGCGCTTCCAGCTGCGGCAGCGCGCGCTTCAGCGCCTGAAACAGCTGCGCCGCATACATTGCGCCCAGCGTATAGGTTGGGAAATAGCCGAATGCGCCGTCGGTCCAGTGAATATCCTGCATACAGCCATCACGGTAGTTGCCTTTGGTATCCAGACCCAGATAGCGCTGCATCTTCTCATCCCACAGCGCCGGAATGTCGTCCACCTCAATATCACCGGCAATCAGGGCGCGTTCGATTTCATAACGCAGGATAACATGTAGCGGATAGCTGACTTCATCGGCATCAACACGAATAAAACCGCGCTTCACACGCTGGTTAAGCCGCACAAAATTAGCGGGCGTCAAAGCGGGCTGTTCGCCCATCTGCGCAACAACCTGCGGCAGTATGTGCTGCAGAAACGGTGCGCTGCGCGCCAGCTGCATTTCAAAGAACAGACTTTGCGACTCATGAACCGCAGTGGATCGCGCCAGCGCTACCGGCTGACCACGCCAGGTTTTCGGCAGATTTTGCTCATAGCGGGCGTGTCCGGTTTCATGGATCACGCCCATCATGGCGCTGATGAATTCGTTTTCGTTATAGCGCGTAGTGATGCGCACATCATCCGGGACGCCACCGCAGAAAGGATGCGCGCTGACGTCCAGGCGACCGGCGTTAAAATCGAATCCAAGCAGTTTCATCAACTGCAAACCCAGCTGACGCTGCGCCTCGATCGGAAAAGGGCCGACGGGCGTATCAACCGGCTCGGCAGCCTGTTTTTCCACTACGCGCGCGAGCAGGTCCGGCAGCCACTGGATAAGATCGCCAAAAGTTACGTCAAGCTGAGCGCTGGTCATACCCGGCTCATAAAGGTCCAGCAGCGCGTCATAGCGTGAACAGCCCGCCGCCTGAGCGCGAATTTCTGCCTCTTCGCGACTCAGGCGCACCACCTCTTTCAGACTGGCGGCGAAACCCTGCCAGTCATTCGCGGGCCGCTGTTGCCGCCAGGCATGCTCACAGCGTGACCCCGCCAGCGATTTAGCTTCCACCAGCGCAGCGGGAAGCAGCGCCGCCTGCTGCCAGGCACGTTGCATCTCCAGCAGGTTGGCCTGCTCCACATCATTCAACGATTCTTGTTGCGCCGCCTCCAGCAGGGTTTTAACCCGGCTGTCGGTGAGCAACTGGTGCTGCAACACGCTCAGCTCGGCCAGCGCTTCACCGCGCACCTGGCTGCCGGCGGGCGGCATCATGGTTTGCATATCCCAGCCGGCAATGGCGGAAAGATGTCCAAAGCGCGACAGGCGCTGAAAGGTTTGGGTAAGTTGTTGATAAGCAGATGTCACGCAGATCTCCTTGCTCAGTTAAGGCGGTTCGCCGTATCTCGCAAGGGTAAATCAACCGGCCAGCAAAAGCGAACGCTGGCACCGCCCAGCGGGCTGCTGTCGATGGTAACGTGACCGTCAAGCGCCAGCGCCACGGACTGCACAATCGCTAAACCCAGACCGCAACCGCCAGTGGCCCGGTCACGGCTGGGATCGAGCCGGACAAACGGCTCAAGAACGCGCTGCCGCTCCTCTGCCGGGATCCCCGGGCCATCGTCTTCCACCTGCAAACAGGCCTGATTGCCGTCGAACCACAGGCCAACCCGCAATCGCTGCTGCGCATAGCGCAGCGCATTATTGACCAGGTTATCCAGTACGCGCTCCATGAGTCGCGTATCGGAGACGCCAAAATTGTCGCGCTGCGGCAGATCCAGGGCGATGTCATAGTCAGGGTGAACAGAACGAATGTCAGCAATACGCTCGTTGAGCCAGCTGGCAAGATTGACCGGCTGAAGAAACAGATCTACCTGTGGACGATCGAGGCGCGCGTAGGTTAATAGCTCTTCGATCAGGGACTCCAGCTGTCCAATGTCACGCCTAAGCGCGGTGGATTCTGCCGCGCTAAGGTTATCACTCATCTCCAGTCGGTAGCGCAGCCGCACCAGCGGCGTGCGCAGCTCGTGGGCAATGTTATCAATCAGCTGTTTTTTACTGGCCACCAGCGTATTGATATTGTCCGCCATCTGGTTAAAAGCCACCCCCAGGCGTAGCAGGCTCGAGGCGTTATCAAAATGGATACGTTCACCAAGATGGCCCTTACCGAAGCGCTGCGCCGCCGACTCCAGCTTCAGCATATCTTTCCAGTAGGGACGCATCCAGATAAACACCGGCAGCGCCAGCGACATACCGATAAAGGCCAGTAGCGCAATATCCAGCAGCCGCATCTCATGCAGAAAGAACAGATAGGGGATAGGCCCGACCGCCAGCACATAGTGGCTGCGGGGAATATGCTGTAAAAAAGTGTACTCGTCATCCAGCGCGACAATTTCTCCAGCGCGCAGGCGGCGCATGCTGCCAGCATCAAGCTGATATTTGGTGATCGGCTCGATATGCAGCTTAAAGGAGAGATTAAGGTCGAGATTGTTAATGGTTTTGTTCCAGTCGCGCGGCGGAATTTCCCGTAGCTCGCTGCGCATCAAATAGAGCGAGCTTTTCATTAGGTCATCCATCGACTGCCGCCCGGCGCGCTCAGCGGTAAACTTATAGACCAGCCCCACCAGCATGGTCATCACCAGGAAACAGACAAACAGCAGCAGATAAAACTGAATAAAAAGTTTTCTCATTACGCGTGGGTATCCCAGGCATGGGGCGCAAACAGATAACCTTTGTTACGAATGGTTTTGATGCGATAAGGTTCAGTTGCGCTGTCCTGTAGCTTTTTCCGCAGGCGCGAAATAGCCACATCGATACTGCGATCCATGCCGTCATAGCTAACGCCACGCAGGGTTTTCAGCAGGGCATCGCGGTTAAGGATTTGCCCGGCATGGATAGCCAGCTCCCAGAGCAGATCGTAATCGGCAGTGGAAAGGGCGATAACCTCGTCGCCCAGCGTGACCTGGCGATTAAGAGGATCGATGGTGAGCGAGCCAAAGCGCAGCGTTTTTTGGCTGTTAACCGCCGGGGCGATCTCATCATGCTGCGCCACGCTCGCCTGACGCAAATGCAGGCGCAGACGTGCCAGCAGCACTGCCGGCGGCGTGGTTTTCAGGATATAGTCATTCGCGCCCATCTCCAGCGACAGAATATGATTCATATCGCTGTCCAGCGAGGTCAACAGCACGATCGGGCCTGGCCAGCTGGCGCGCAAATCGCGGCACAATGTCATGCCATCTTTCCCGGGTAACATAATATCCAGCATCACCAGATCAGGCTGTTCGCGGGCGATAACCTCTTCAGCGCGATCGCCACGGCTTTCAATAATCACCTCAAGGCCGTGACGGCTTAGCCAGGCGGCGATCAGCTCACCTACCTCGGGATCATCTTCTACGAAAACTATTTTATTCATGATACGGGAATTCAGGCTGCGGAGCACAGCAGCATAACCTTTTCAGTTAATAACAACTATCAACGTCACTTAAATGACGTAAGATGTCTATTACAAGCCGGGGAAACTATGCCATTATATCTGCAGGGTTGTTAATGTAGGTTGTAACCCTTTTTTTCTGGCCAGGAGGAGAGTGAGGGTGTCAGATAAACCGCTGGCGTCTGCGGGGCTAAGCGACCGCATCTGCTTCAATTATACCGATTTTCTTGCTGCATCCTGTAAAAAGCGCTGGAGCTTTGTCGATGCGATTTATGGCGTAATGCCTATTTTCGGCATGGTGACGCGTAATCCGGCGGATTCGCAACGGCCGCCTTCCGAGCGGTTAAAAGAATTAGCGCTGCAAATCATTTCGACCCAGGTAAGCGATGAGATCAACATCGCCCGGCTGATTACCTTAGCCGAACAGCAGCATATCGCGCAGTTTGATATTTTATTGCCTTATCCGCTCTCCAGCGATCAGCTTGACGCTATTCATCAGGAATATCGCAAGCCATTGTTGCTGTCGCAGCAGGAGGAGCGGCTGACCATTCAGTTTCCAGCCGCCCCACATTAGTTACTTCATTAACATCCATGTCGCCGGAAAGGCGCCCACCACCAGCAGAGCGATGGCAACACGTTCGACCATGCTCAGCGCACTGAATGCCCGACCGCCACGGCGGGCAAACAGAAACAGCAGCATACCCGGCGCGTAGAGAACCACCGACAGCAGCAGATGCAGCGGGCCGGAAGCATAAAGCAGCCACAGGCCATATATGCAGGCGCCCAGCGCCACCGCCGTCATCCATGCCTCGCCTTTGTTCCACACCAGCTTCAGCAAATACGCGCCTACCAGAAAATAGGGCACCAGCACCATTTCCGACGCGATGGTCAGCAGCGTGTTGTAATCAGAATTGGTTAACCAGATTAAGATCAGGCAAACCTGCACGCTGCCGTTGGTTAACCACAGCGAGGCAGAAGGGGCGTTATGACGATTTTGCCTGCTAAGGCTACGCGGAAACGCCCCCTGCTGTGCTGCGATTAAAGGCACTTCGGCAGCCATAATCGTCCAGCTCAGATAGGCACCGCATACGGAAACCACCAGCCCCAGCGCGATAACTGCATTACCCCATGAGCCAATCAGTTTGGTCATCAATCCGGCCATAGAGGGATTGCGCATCTCCGCCAGCTCAGCGCGTGGCACAATACCCAGCGAGAGCAGAGTAACCAGCAGATAAACGGTAAGGGCCGCCAGTACCGCCAGCAGCGTGGCTTTACCGACGTCGCGTTTATTACGCGCCCGTGCTGAAACCACCACCGCGCCCTCTACGCCGATAAATACCCACAGCGTAATCAGCATGGTTTGCTTGACCTGCTCCCAAACCGGCTGCCCCAGCTCAACGCCGGTAAAATCGAAGCGGAACCGGTCAAGGTTAAAAGCAATTATCGCCAGCACCACGAACAGGCCGAGCGGCACCAGTTTGCCCAATGTGGCGAGCATATTAATACTGGCCGCTGTCTGCACGCCGCGTAAAACCAGCCAGTGGACCAGCCACAGCAGCAGCGAAGCGCCGAGCATCGCCTGCCAGGTATTGCCATCGCCAAAAATCACATGCCCCGGGGAGTCGGTAAAAAAGCTCAGGGCAGAGAACACGATAACCAGATAAGAAACATTGGCGATCACGGCGCACAGCCAGTAACCCCAGGCGGAGCTAAAGCCCACCAGTTCGCCGAACCCATCGCGGGCATAGGTAAAAATTCCGCCGTCCAGCTCCGGCTTCAGGCGCGTCAACAGCAGCAGCGCCAGCGAAAGAAACAGAATACCCGCGCCGGTAATGGCCCAACCGATAAGAAGCGCGGCGGGGCTGGCTACCGCAGCCATATTTTGCGGCAGGCTAAAAACCCCTGCGCCCAGCATGGAGCTGAGTACCAGCGCGGTCAGCGCGCTAAGGCCTAATTTTTTGTCCAAGAAACCGTCCTGAAACAGAATAAATAACCAGGGAACCGCGTAGCGGTTGACGTTTAATCAGGCTGAAAGAGATGGAACCGCTCTTTTTCGCTGAAATAAGGCCGGGATTTTACGGAGTGCGAAGGCGTCGCGCAATGCGTGTCTATGCAAAAAGCGCTACAGATTATTCAGAATATGACGGAGCGGCAGAAGCGCCGCTCCGGAAAGAAGGTTATTTAAACAGATCGGCAGTAACGGTCAGGTTGCCGCCGCTCTGGTTCTGCCACTGACGCGTCACGTGGTAGAACTTAGCGCCTTTCTCCGCAGCACGCTTGGCGACCGCTTCAGAGATCTCCGTCGGCGTACCGAAGTGGCCAGTAAAGGTAACGGTATCAAACGGCTGCATCTGCGCAGCGGTAATCGCGTTCACTTCCTGAATCTCTGTGCCGTTCGGCAGGCGCACGGTATAACGCTCACCGGAAGAGCTCTGGGTTTCGAAGAAACGACCCACTTTATTGCTTGGCGTTTCTGACGAGGCTACGCCGGGCAGCTCTACCTGTTTCGCAGCAGCGCCGCCAGCGGCCAGCGCCGCTTTACCCGCTTCCGAGTTACGTGGGATAGCATTCGGGCTTTGCACCTGACGTTTTGGCGCATCGGCTTTATAGACATACGCGGTGACATACTGGTTGCCGCCGCTGTTGGCGTCAATCTGACGTACAATAAAGAAAGAGGCAGCGCCTTTTTCTTTAGCGGCTTTGCCAATCGCTTCATTCACTTCCGGCTGGCTATGGTAAAAGCCGCTGACGGAAACGGTATCGAAAGGCTCCAGCGTATAGGCTTCCGCTTTAGGCAGCTCTTTTACGCCGCTAAAGTAGCGATAGCCTGGCGTTTTGTCTGCGGCAGGGGCATCGGCGTGATAGAGATCGGCCGTAACGCGCCAGTTGCCGCTGTTGCCTGTTGCGTCATTGATTCCCTGAATATAAAAGGCTGCTGCGCCCTTGCTATCCGCACGACGGGAAACCGCCTCGCTGGCATCACCAATAGAATTAAAACGACCGCTAATATTAATACGTTCGAATGGTTTCAACGCGGCCGCTTTTTCTGGTGAAAGCTCCTGCGCCGCCTGGGCGGTCAGCGCCATTGATGACAGCAGAGCAGTCAACAGAAGAGTGTTCTTCAGCTTCATAAAAATAATCCTTCGCCTTACGCAAAAATTGAGTACGAAAACGTGCTGGACTCTTGATGTGTAACAGATTAGCTGGAGATTATTGCATGTAATAATGGCCGCTGTCTCAGGCAATTTATGCCATTCAGGCTTTGAGATTTCATCACTAAAAAGTGCGCCTGCAATGAACGCAATTTGCCCGGGATTGGGGGGCAGTTATCGATTTAAGCGGTTAATCATACAACTAATTTAGTTAATTACTTGTTAAATAACAATAATGTGGCGGGCGATGTGCTTTTTTATTGGCTCTCATGCAGCACATTATGGCTTATTAGGCGCAGATAACATGGCAAATATAGTGGATGAGCGCAGCGGCAAGGGATTTTTGCATGAAAACTTTTAACGCAGCCTGTAGCGGGTAGATTACGCGACATATATTCAGTAGGTTATAAACACTTTGATACAAAGTCCGGGACGCATAACGGCGCTGTCGTTGCGTTTCCATATCATCACTAACCGATGAAAGGGAAAACTATGTTAATTGGAGTACCCAAAGAGCGGTTGTCAAATGAAGCCCGCGTGGCTGCAACGCCGAAAACGGTGGAACAGCTGTTGAAGCTGGGTTTTAGCGTGGCAATTGAACAGCAGGCGGGCATGGCGGCAAGCTTTGCCGATAGCGCTTATCAGCAGGCAGGCGCCACGCTGGTGGATCGCCAGCAGGCTTTGCAGGCCGATATTGTGCTGAAAGTTAACGCACCTGATGACGAAGAGATCGCACTGCTGCGTGAGGGCAGTACCCTGATAAGCTTTATCTGGCCCGCGCAGAATCCGCAGCTGATGGAAAAGCTGGCCGCGCGCAACATCAACGTGATGGCGATGGATGCGGTACCGCGAATCTCCCGTGCGCAATCTTTGGATGCGCTGAGTTCCATGGCGAATATCGCCGGTTACCGCGCAGTCGTGGAAGCGGCGCATGAGTTTGGGCGCTTCTTTACCGGGCAGATCACTGCCGCAGGAAAGGTACCTCCGGCCAAAGTTATGGTCATCGGCGCAGGCGTAGCGGGACTGGCCGCTATCGGCGCCGCCCGTAGCCTGGGCGCTATTGTACGTGCTTTTGATACCCGTCCTGAAGTCAAAGAGCAGGTCAAAAGCATGGGCGCCGAATTCCTTGAGCTTGATTTTAAAGAGGAAGCGGGCAGCGGCGACGGCTATGCCAAAGTGATGTCAGAGGCCTTTATTGAGGCGGAAATGGCGCTGTTCGCCGCCCAGGCCAAAGAGGTGGATATCATTATCACCACGGCGCTTATTCCCGGTAAACCCGCGCCGCGCCTGATTACTCGCGATATGGTTGCCGCCATGAAACCCGGCAGCGTGGTGGTGGATCTGGCGGCGCAAACCGGCGGTAACTGCGAACTCACCGTTGCGGACAGCATTACCACCACCGCCAACGGTGTAAAAATCATTGGCTACACCGATTTGCCCAGCCGTCTGCCCACCCAGTCTTCCCAACTCTACAGCACTAATCTGGTCAATCTGTTAAAGCTATTGTGCAAAGAGAAAAACGGCGAAATCGACATTAACTTCGACGATGTGGTGATCCGTGGCGTAACCACGGTGCGCGCTGGCGAAGTGACCTGGCCTGCGCCGCCAATTCAGGTTTCTGCCGCCCCGAAAGCGGCACAACCCGCAGCCGAGCCGCAGGCGGTGCCGACAAAGCCCGCCTCGCCGTGGCGTAAATATCTGCTGCTGGCGCTGGCGATTGTGCTGTTCGCCTCTCTTGCTAACGTGGCTCCGGCGGCTTTCCTTTCACACTTTACCGTTTTTGCGCTCTCGTGTGTGGTGGGATATTACGTGGTATGGAATGTCAGCCACTCGCTGCATACCCCTTTAATGTCAGTAACCAATGCCATTTCCGGGATTATCGTTGTGGGTGCGCTGTTGCAAATGGGTCATGGCGGCTGGGTCACTTTCCTCTCCTTTATTGCCGTTTTGATTGCCAGCATCAACATCTTTGGCGGTTTTACCGTAACTCAGCGCATGCTGAAAATGTTTCGTAAGAACTAAGGGGTAACAACATGTCTGGCGGATTAGTTACTGCAGCATATATTGTTGCCGCAATCCTGTTTATTTGTAGCCTGGCGGGGCTTTCGAAGCATGAAACCTCGAAACAGGGGAACATTTTTGGCATGGCGGGCATGGGCATCGCGCTGTTTGCCACCATCTTTGGCCCGGATACCGGCAATATCGCCTGGATTTTATTGGCGATGGTTATCGGGGGCGCCATCGGTATTCATCTGGCGAAAAAGGTCGAAATGACCGAAATGCCGGAGCTGGTGGCGATCCTGCACAGCTTCGTTGGTCTGGCGGCGGTGCTGGTAGGGCTCAACAGCTATATCGATCACGGTCCTGGCCTGGAGCCGGTGATGGAAAATATTCACCTGACGGAGATTTTCCTCGGCATCTTTATCGGCGCGGTGACCTTTACCGGTTCGCTGGTGGCATTTGGTAAGCTGCGTGGAAAGATTTCATCGCGCCCGCTGATGCTGCCGCATCGTCACAAGCTTAACCTGCTGGCGCTGGTGGTTTCTTTCCTGCTGCTGTGGATATTTGTTCGCACCGACAGCCCCGGGCTGCAAATCTTTGCGCTGTTAATTATGACGGTAATTGCGCTGGCCTTTGGCTGGCACCTGGTCGCCTCGATCGGCGGCGCAGATATGCCAGTGGTAGTTTCGATGCTGAACTCCTATTCCGGCTGGGCTGCAGCGGCGGCAGGCTTTATGCTGAGCAACGATTTGCTGATTGTGACCGGCGCGCTGGTGGGATCTTCAGGGGCAATTCTCTCTTACATTATGTGTAAGGCGATGAACCGTTCGTTTATCAGTGTCATCGCCGGCGGCTTCGGCACCGACAGTAGCGCGACGTCAGGTGAGGGCGAAGAAAGCGGCGAGTATCGTGAGATCAGCGCGCAGGATACGGCTGAGCTGTTGAAAAACTCCTCTACGGTGATCATCACGCCGGGCTACGGCATGGCGGTAGCGCAGGCGCAGTATCCGGTAGCGGAGATCACGGAGAAACTGCGCGCGCGCGGTATCAATGTGCGGTTTGGTATTCATCCTGTTGCCGGTCGTCTGCCGGGGCATATGAACGTTCTGCTGGCGGAAGCTAAAGTGCCATATGACGTGGTGCTGGAGATGGATGAAATCAACGATGACTTCGCCAGTACCGATACGGTGCTGGTGATTGGCGCGAACGATACCGTGAACCCGGCTGCACAGGAAGATCCCCGCAGCCCGATCGCCGGTATGCCGGTACTGGAAGTCTGGAAAGCGCAAAACGTAGTGGTGTTTAAACGCTCTATGAACACCGGCTACGCAGGCGTACAGAATCCGCTGTTCTTTAAAGAGAATACGCAGATGCTGTTTGGCGATGCGAAAGTCAGCGTAGAGGCGATCCTCAAGGCGCTGTAAGGCCGTAAAACCATAAAAAAGCCGCTGTTGGCATCGGGCCGACAGCGGCTTTTGTTTGCGAGTCCCGAACTTGCAAAGAGAAAATTTTCTCTCACAGTATATCGACACTGGAGGCTCGGCTAATTAACTCAACATTAATTTCTTGCCAGCCGCATAGCACGTGCCAGAGCAGCGATACGTTGAGTCCGGCAAAAAAGGACAAATGCAATAAATGCTCTGCTGTTAAACAGATAGCGGCATCCGAACCATAAAAACAGTGCAATTACCATCAGCAGGCAATTCTGCATATCGCCAGTAACCAGAGCACAGAAGAGTAACAGTAACGATGCCAGGGCAAGGCTATGATAAACGCCGCTATACCAGAGCAAGCCTGCCGTTTTCCCACGCGCGATAAGGTAGGTCGCGGTGAGATTGCTCAATATAAACAGTATTGAGGGAGCGAAAAATAACAGCGCGTGCAGGGGATAAGGTAACGATGGCACCATTGCCAGCATAGTTAACATATCCAGCGCAAAAACCAATAAAAACAGCAGCAGCGCCAAAGCTAAGGGAAAGCCGTTCTGTTTTGGCATCTCATGGCTCGACTTAGCGAACCAGCGTTCCATATCAATGGTGGAATGCCGTAGCAGGCTATCATCTTTACGCGAGATCGTTATGTCCACTTCACGACCATGCTGCAGCAAATCGCTGAAATATCGGCCCGAGAGAAAGTGTGTCAACTGCATTACAGCACCGCCAGCGACTGAATGGTGCCAATAATATAGCGCCCGGTTTTCGGCACATTGTTGGGGGCGGCAATCACACCGCTTATCGCGCTGCCCGCCAGCGCGGCAGCGCTATTCACTACATTAGCTAACTGACGTGTGAGCTCAATCTGAATGGGCTGCACCGGAAAGCGTTTAGGATAAAGTCCGGCGCGGATAGCTGCCTTAATCTCTTTATGACTAATACCGGGATTTTGCAGACGAATAATCAGTTCGGTTAAGCGCGCACGATCCTGACGAGGATAATTTTTTAACCATTCCATTGCTTTAAGCGACGAGACCGATTTCATGGCGCGCCAGGTTGCCAGAGCTTCTTTAAGTGCGCCGCCCGCGCTGGCTAAAGATATTAAATCGAGCGCAGTAGAGGTAGCGACATACCAATTCTGTGAATCAAGCCACTGCGCTGTATCGCCGCCATTTTCAACAAAATCATATAAACGATAAAGGCCATTGAGGCATTGCAGGCCGCTGGCGGCAGCACCTGCATAACCAATAGCTACCAGCGCACCGCTGGCACCTGCTGTAAGCGGGGTGGCAGCGGCAGAGATAGCCATAACACCCGCCGTGATTAACATTGCGCCGCATGAAAGCACTGTTGAGGCGATTTCGGGCCCTAATGATGATGAGGAAACCGCCGCGGTCAGGGATTTGCCAACGCTATGGGTAGTACTTTTCTCAGGCATTTTGGTTACAATAACATGCGTTATTATCCCACTTTGTCCATTAGGATGACGTTTACCAGGACGCACCAGATAACGTTGCTCGCCTTCCGCATAAATAATGCCTGCCAGGTTGAAATCGCGGGTGCAATCCATAGCGGCGCCCAAAGCAGCAAAATCGAAATCAGAGGTGCCTTTGTGGGTTAAACGGGTAAAGCTATAGTCAGGGAGGGGACTTTTTGCGAATCCTGGCAGCGTCATTTTGCTTTCCTTTTTGCAACGTTTATAAGCAGCAATAACATTTAGCCTGGCCTCTTTTATCTGTGTGAAAAGGCCAGTAGCTGAAGCGAGCTGATAAAAACTATTAATTTATATTAATACTTTACCCTCTCTGTACAGCGACAGTAAACATTTCTGAGACTAATGACTGGACCTGATCATTACTCGCGATCCTGATTCGCCACCTTCCCCTAAAAAGTAAAAGCCGCTGTTGGCATCGCGCCGACAGCGGCTTTTGTTTGCGCTATGTTTACCGGCGCGTTTTAATCATCCTCGTCATCATCCAGCTCAAACGGCGAGGCAAAATTGTCTGGTTTAATTACCAGCAGATCGCAGCGTAAATGATCGATAACCTGTTCAGCGGTGTTACCTAAAAATGCCGCCGACAGCCCGGTTCGGCCAATGGTGCCTAACACCACAACGCCGGCGTTAAGGTGATCTGCCAAATCGGGAATCACTTCCTCCGGCAAGCCTTTAGCCACGTGAGTAAACTTTTCATCAATAGAGAATTTTTGCCGTAGCGCTTTCATCGCCACCAGATGCTGGCCGCGAATGGCATCGTTATAGACGCTGGGATCAAAATCAGGCAGTTCGATGGCAATATTGATTGGCGTAACCGGATAGGCACCTACCAGATGCACCTCAGTATGGTTAACCATAGCGGCCAGTTCGGTGGTTTCACGAATCAGCTTCTGATTAAGACCGTCATGATGAGGTTCTTCACTGGCGAGGTTAACGGCAACCACCGCTTTACCCTGTTCTGGCCAGGGCTGATCTTTCACCATCCAGACCGGGCAGGGGCATTTGCGTAACAGATGCCAGTCGGTAGGGGTAAAAATAACTGACTCCAGCCGATCGTGCTGGTGGGCCATTTTTAACACCAGGTCATGCTGGCCAGTGAGGACTTCCTCAATAATCGCTTCAAAAGGGCGATTATGCCATACAACCTTGATATCGATATCCACGCCCGCTTCGAGATAAGCGTGTGCCTGCTCGCGAATCCATTCTGTCCGCTGGCTAATCACCCCCTGACGCATGGTGGTGCGTTCATCGGGTGAAAGAAGGGTGGTCATCTCGTAAGAAAAATCATAGATGGGCAAAAAAGCCTTAATTTTCCCGCCGATACGCTGGTTGAGATAAACAGCCCGCCGCAATGCAGGCTGATCGTCCTGTTCAGGATCTATCGCCACCAGAATATTTTGATACTTAACCATAACGGCTTCTCCAAACACCAGAGCGTGTCAGCTAAAGATAGCCCATTAACAGGTCAGGCAAAAGAGGAAAAGTTCTAACCGGATCAATAAAATAACAATTAGTGATCCGGCAAACTCATCAGGCAGCGCCGCGACTTTGACCAGCCAGCTCGGCCAGCATTGGATGGTCTTCGATGGTGATATATTTGCCTTTCACCGCCAGCATCCCGCTTTTCTGGAAGCGACCCAGCAGACGGCTGATGGTTTCTACCGTCAGGCCCAGATAGTTACCAATATCGCCACGCGTCATGGTAAGACGGAACTCGCGCTGCGAGAAGCCACGCTGGCCAAAACGACGCGCCAGATTCCAGATAAAGGCAGCCAGACGCTCTTCGGCATTTTTCTTGGACAGCAGCAGGATCATATCCTGATCGCCTTTGATCTCGCCGCTCATCAGACGCATCATCTGCTGGCGCAGGGCGGGCATTTTGCCGGAAAGGTCATCCAGCGTTTCGAAAGGAATTTCGCAGACCATTGAGGTTTCCAGCGCCTGAGCAAAGCTGGGGTGGTGCCCGGAGCCAATGGCATCGAAACCCACCAGGTCGCCCGCCAGGTGAAAACCGGTGATTTGCTCATCACCCTGTTCGGTAATGGTGTAGCTTTTTATGGTTCCGGAGCGAATAGCATACAACGAACGCAGTTCATCACCGGCCTTGAACAATGCCTGGCCTTTCTGAATCGGCTTTTTACGTTCGATAATATTGTCCAGCTGGTCCAGTTCGTGCTCATTCAGCGTGAAGGGAATACACAGTTGACTGATGCTACAGTCCTGGCAATGAATTGCGCATCCACCAGACTGGATGCGACGAATGCTTCGTTTTTCCGGGATCATGATACATCCTCGACAATAATTGACTGAGGTCAATTTTAACATTCTTCATGAGCGAAATGGAATGCATAAGCGCACTTTTAACCGCATAAAAAGCAGGGACGTTATCGTTTAATATCCTGAATGTAATAATAAGGGTAAATTTCAGGCGTTATTTTGTTAATCGATGACGGAAAACAACTTTTTCAATGTTGCCGAACAGAAACTTGTTGTTAACACTTAACTAACCTGTCAAAAAACAGCCTGCAGGAAGGTCAAAAAATCAACGCTGGTTAATGCGCTGCTCAGGCGCAGCTTTGGCTTTTGGCAACGCCTCGCCAATCGGTTAAACTTGCCGGGACGCACGGTCATTTCCTTCTTCGTGCATTGCCACGACATATCAGGCGTGAGGTAAGCCCCATGAACCTTGACGATAGAGATCTGTTTCGTGACGCCATGGAAGATGTCACTCCGCTGAAAGATTGC